>DATMWA010000106.1:0-76318 GCA_035562755.1 Anaerolineales bacterium | reverse complement strand
AGGAACGAATCAAGGTATCTTTCATCCCTGGTCAAATGGTAAGCCCTGGCGAGGATTAATGCCCAGCCAAAACGGGCTGGTTCCCAAATTACCTTAATATCGAGGTCAGCTGGCAAATCCAAAAGATTCTGTTCGAGTGAGCACCAATGAATATCGGTGGAGGGTGGCTCAAGGTTGATTGGGCAAGGACCATCACCAAATTGTTCGAATTGGCCATGGGTTATCAAGTCAGCCTTGGAAATTAATTGTTTAAACCCAGTTTCTTTGATGATCGAACGTAATTGATGAGGATCATTTGGATTGAAAAGATTGAGATCCGGAATTACACCTTCCGGCAGTTTTGCGTTGCTGCTCTTTTTGTACCATCCAATTCTGAGTCCGAGCCGATAAGAAAGATTGAAAAATACCTGATCCCATCCTAATTGTGAGGCTGCGGTGATTGAATCGCGTAGATTCATTGTAAACATCCCAGGGCTTGAAGGTGCGGCATGGCAAAGAAGAGAGCGGCAACTTGCATGGATTGAAGCAATTCGCCGTTCTGTGCCATACGGTAGGCTTGTTCAATTGGGATGAGATGAACCTCAAGCTCTTCACCGGGTTCCGGATTCGCGCTACCTGAAAACTGTACTCCGAAAGCCAGAAAAACATGCAGACGGTTAGTATGGTTATCCGGATTGGGTGAAACTTCGCCGATCTTGGTCCAATCACCGCCTTTATAACCTGTTTCCTCCAATAATTCCCGCGCGGCAGCGGTGTAAGGATCTTCGCCTGGTTCGATCACGCCGGCCGGAATTTCCCAAATTACCTCCGCTATGGCATGTCGATATTGTCTGATCATCACCAGTTCGCTGGTAGTGGTTATCGCCACAACAATTGCCCATGGATCATATTCATGGATCAATTTTTGAATAGCCTGGCCATTTGGTAGAAGACATTCATCTACCCGTAAATAGTTGTACGGTCTGTCCGACCTAACAGTCTTCCAGCTTTGAATTGGCAACCGTCTAAAACCTTTCAAGTCGGAATGGGTTCAAGTCAAACGCGGTGGGTATACCCTGCGCCAATTCAGCGACGACCTGCCCGGTACCTGGACCAAGCGACAAACCAAGCATGGCATGGCCAGCCGCAATAATTAAATTCTCAATATTATTTGGCTTGGCGATGATTGGCAATCCATCCGGAGTGGTTGGTCTCAACCCTGCCCAGGTTTCCAGGGTCGGTGTTTGTTCAATTTTAAGGTATTGATATACCGAAGTCTTGATCTCTTCAATCTTCTCCGAATTAACTTGCTGATCAAGCTCGCTAATCTCAAGCCTGCCTGTAAAACGGATTTGGTCTCCAAGTGGTGTGACCGCGACTCGTTTTTCACCAAGGAGTAAGGCTTGGCTGGGTAATTGCGAAGGCGCCTTGAGGGTCAGGCTGTATCCTTTGGCGGGTTGGATCGGAATTCGGATTCCGAGGGATTTTTGAATCATTGGTGACCAGGCACCCGCCGAAAGGACAATTGTCTCCGGTTCGTATTCTGCCTGGCTGGTGATTACTCGGGTTACCCGGCAAGAGTTAACCACAAATTTAATAACGGCTTCCTGCTCTCTAAGTTCTGCGGAGCGGTTGGCGATCAGCGCCTTCATTTCTTTTAGATAAACCGCTGGGTGAAGACTCGCGTCACCGGTATAATGGATGCCTCCAATCACTTGATCATTGGAGAGCGGTTCAACTTCTTTAATCCTGTCGCTCTGATAAATCTTGACAGCAATTCCATTCTCGTTCAGATAATGACCTTCCCTGATGCCGGCGTTGAAATCCTTTTCCTGAGTATAGAGAAAAAGCAAGCCATTTTGGAGATAGGAACAGGAAATATTCTCTTCCGCGATTATCTTAGCAAAATTCTGATAACTGAGCTTGCCAATATTGTCCAGCGGGCGTTTGTTATTTTCTGTATTTGCTTGTGTGCAAAATGTGGCGAAACGGAGAAGCCACCATATATAGTTGGGGTCCAAGCTGAAGCGCATACTAAATGGGCTGTTTTTTGGATCAAGCATCCAAAGGAGTGCCTGGGGTACCATGCCTGCCGCCGCAAGCGGGATGATGTGACTGGGGACAATATGCCCAGCATTTCCAGCCGAGCTTCCTACACCAATCTGTCCACGATCGATCAAAGTTATTTCCCGACCCATCTTTTGAAGAAAATAGGCTGAATTAAGGCCTATGGAGCCTCCGCCGATAATGAGTACATCCACCTTATTGGTCATAAAGCTCCTAAAGTCGAATTCCGTCTTTGAAAGGGTCGCGGTCGTCGATGAGTAATTCTCCCTGTGCCATCACCCATGCTCTTCCTGTGATAGTGGGGATGATCTTATCTCCAGCGAGCTGAACGCTGCCTTCGAAAACACTGCCAATCACACTCTGTTGTTTCCAAATTTTTCCAGGTTCCAGATGACCATCGGCGACCAGACAGGCTAATTTGGCGCTTGTTCCAGTTCCACACGGGGATCGGTCATAGGCTTTTCCGGGACAGAGCACAAAGCTCCTGCTATCGGCATCTTGTGAAGCATCAAATAATTCGATGTGGTCAATCTCTTCGCCATGATCGCCAGTGATTCCGTTGGCGTTTAATTGCTCACGGATTTTCCAACTAAATTCGGTGAGCTGTTCAAGATGGTTTGTATCAACTTTCTGCCCATGATCTTTACTCAGAAAGAACCAATTTCCACCCCAGGCAACATCGCCGTGCAATTGTTTTCCGTCTACTTCAACGGAAATATTTTGAAAAGCCCGATAGGATGGAATATTAACCACCGACACAAGATTGGGATAATCGCCGCAGGTTTCTGGTTTTAATTCCGCCTCAACAATACCGACGGGGGTTTCTATTCGAAAAATTCCTGGTGTAATCCGATTAAGATACGAAAGGCTACTGATAAGGCCGATGGTGCCATGTCCGCACATGCCCAACATGCCTACATTGTTAAAAAAAATTACTCCGAGCTGGCAGGTAGGGTCCGAAGGTTTTACCAGCAACGCGCCAACCATAACATCTGAACCGCGCGGCTCATTTAACACGGCGGAGCGAAAGGTATCATACCGAGTTCGGAAAACATTACGTTGTTCAGCCACCGAGCCGCCACCCAGATCGGGGAAGCCCTCCTCGATCAGTCGGGTAGGCTCACCGCCGGTGTGGGAATCAAGATAGGGGATTTTTTTCATGGCTTTATGCAAGGATGATTGATTTAAAAAGTTCAGAGAATTCTTTTTTGTCATGACCTTCAAGAGGTAATAAAGGTCTTCTGGTTTTTCCAACCGGTATTCCTTGCAACTCGCAACCGAGTTTTACCTTCTGTGTGTAACTACCACTCTCCATGTTCTGAAGTACTGGCAAGAAAGTTCTCATCAAATCACGAGATAGATTAAGGTCATTGTTCAAAGCGGCATTCACAACTTGAACATGCTGCTTTGGGGTACTCGAAGCGGCACCACCGATCCAGCATCGGGTTCCCCAAGCGAGATAATCAAAAGCCTGATCGTCAGAACCGCAAACGATTTGATATCGATCCTTGTATCGTGTCCGCATGGCAAGAGCCCGGGTCATATCTCCACTGGCTTCTTTCAAACCGAGAACCTGATCGTATTTTGTTAGTTCATCCAGTACTTCGAATCCTACCTCAGTTCCCGCCCGCCAGGGGAAGTTATAAAGAATGACCGGAAGCTTTACGGATTGGATTACATCAATGTAATGCGAAATCAATTCCTTTTGATTGGGTCTCGAATACGGAGGTACGGCCAACATCAGCGAGTCGTAGCCAATTTTTTCTGCTTCTTTTGATAGTTGAACCACATCTCTGGTGGCGCCTGAGTTAGTTCCAGCCATGAGATGAGCCCGTCCATTGACTATTTGTTTGACAAAGCGAAAAATTTCCAATCTTTCGTCATCGTGTAAAGCATAAACTTCGCCGGTTGTTCCACCGGGAACGAAACCGGTGATGCCATTGGCGAGTAAGAACTCGATCAATTTTTCAAGAACGGTAAAATTAATTTTCTCATTTTCATCAAAGGGGGTAACCAGAGGGGCAAATACACCTTGTAATAACATTTTTCGGCTCCTGAGTGTATAAATTGGCTGTTCAAGACCATTTCTATTATAAAGGGAAAAGCCATCCAAATCGTTTAGTCAGGATTGTTATAATTGGTGGAGTGTTGAGAAAAGGTGAATCATGAGACATGGTAATATGTCCGCGTTGATGCGTTCAAGCGACGAAAAACCGAAAAAACTGGATTGGAAAGAATGGTTACGCGTCCTTTCCTATGCCAAACCATACTGGAAGAATCTCGGCTTCATTTTGTTATTGATCTTGATCAATACCGGGTTGTCGCTGGTTACTCCGCTTGTCTTTCGTAAAATGATCGATGACGTTCTGCCAGCCAAAGATTTAAATCAATTGTTCCTTTTGGCTGGAGCATTATTCCTCATCCCGGTACTCAAAGGTGGAGTGATGATTCTCCAACGCCGAGAAAACGCGCGGGTTGGCGAAGGAGTGATTTTCGAGTTACGAAAGAATCTTTTTGAAAAACTTCAACGCATGGGAATTCGGTTTTATACCCATACCAAAGTTGGTGAGTTGATGAGCAGACTGAACAACGACGTGGTCGGTGCGCATAACGCCATCAGTAGTACGATTGTTCAATTCATAACCAATTTAATTACCGCGGTCGGCATCCTAACTGTAATGTTCACTCTCCAGTGGCAGCTTACCCTCTTTGGTTTGTTGATCATGCCTTTATTTGTTCTGATTTCAAAAACCGTGGGAATTAAACTGAGGGAAATCGCTCAACGCTCGATGGAATCGAACGCGGTGATGAACGCCCACATGAATGAAACGCTGAATATCGGCGGTTCACTTTTGGTTAAATTATTTGGCAGGCAGGACGATGAAATTAACCGATTCGCAAAGCATGCCGAGCAAGTACGGGATATCGGCATTACCCGGGCAATGTACGGCAGCGCTTTTATGATGTTGATCGGACTGATCGGATCGGTTGGTACAGCCCTGGTTTACGGGTTAGGCGGATACCTTGTTATCGTGGAAGTTTTCACGATTGGAACGATTGTAGCTTTTGGTTCTTACCTCGAGCAGCTGTATGGCGCGTTGCAGGGACTTTCTACCGCACCAGTAGACCTGATGACCAGCATGGTAAGTTTTGAGCGTGTTTTCGAAATCCTCGATCTAAAAAATGATGTAGAGGAAGCGCCGAATGCGGTGGACTTACCTGACGCTAAGGGGGAACTAAGCTTTGAACGAGTTTCTTTTGAGTATGAACGCAGAGTGAACTCACCACTTTCTGAGGTAAAAAGACGTGGATCCATAGAGAACGTAACCAATTTGTTCGCTGAGAGTTCCCCGGATGAAGATACGGATCTCGAAATCAATGTTGAGACGACTCATTCGCAAGCCCGAACAGAGGCTATCCTTGATTTAAGTTTTTCCGCGTCGCCAGGAAAATTGGTGGCTTTGGTTGGTCCATCTGGCGCGGGAAAGACCACTACAACTTATCTCATACCTCGTTTGTACGATCCCAAAGAGGGCAGAATTCTGATTGATGGGGTGGATATTCGCGATTTGAAATTATCCTCCCTCGCGAAATTGATTGGCATGGTTACCCAGGAGAACTATCTATTTCATGACTCGATCCGCAATAATATTAATTACGCCGATCCTTCTTCCAGTTTTGAATCGATCCAGAATGCCGCGAAAATTGCCAACATCCACGATTTCATCATGGGGTTACCAGATAAGTACGAGACTTTGGTTGGAGAACGAGGCTATCGACTAAGTGGTGGTGAAAAACAAAGAATCGCGCTTGCCAGGGTGATTCTAAAAGATCCCAAGATACTTGTTTTAGATGAAGCAACAAGCAGTTTGGATTCTGAATCAGAGGCTTCAATTCAAGAGGCTCTCAAAATTATGATGCGAGGAAGAACCTCGATTGTAATCGCGCATAGGCTCAGCACGATCCTCTCCGCGGATGAGATTCTGGTAATGGACAGAGGCCAAATCACTGAGCGCGGAACCCATGAACAATTAATTCAAAAGGATGGTTTATACCGTCATCTTTATGAAACCCAATTCCGATCCATTCAGGGTTAGAATGGAATAGTATGGGAACCCTCTTTCTTGTCGCGACTCCAATTGGTAATTTGGAGGATATAACTTTAAGGGCATTAAGAATCTTGGGCGAAGTAAAGCTGATTGCCGCGGAAGACACGAGACATACCAAGGGCCTTTTGAGTCATTTTAAAATCAGCACACCCATGACCAGCTATTTTGAACACAATAAGCTCCAAAAGCTTGAATTGATTTTGAGCACTTTGGAGAGTGGTGATGTCGCGCTGGTTTCAGATGCCGGAACCCCTACGATCAATGATCCTGGATTTGAACTTGTAAAAGCAACTCTGGATTCAGGCTATCAAGTATCTCCTGTACCGGGACCTTCCTCCCCTATAGCCGCGCTTAGTGCCTCGGGTTTGCCTACCCATGGATTTGTTTACCTGGGATACATGCCTCGAAAGAATAATGAGCGTAAAAAGCTGCTTGGCAAATTCCAATCCGTACCTTATACATTAGTTTTTTTGGAAAGCCCAAATCGGTTGATTCAATCACTCCAGGTGATTTCCGCCGAGATGCCAAACCGTCAATTAACTGTCGCGCGTGAGTTAACCAAAAAATTTGAAGAATTTTCACGCGGAAAAGCCGCTGAGCTTTTAGAAAAGTTTAAAGAAGCACCAAAAGGGGAAATCGTCTTACTGATCGAAGGCGCGGATGATAAGGATGGACCAGAACAGCGAGGCATTGATCTTGACGCCATGGTCATTAAAGCGTTAGAGAATAATTCACCGCTTAAGGAACTTTCCTCAAAATTGGCGGCGGAGACCGGTTTGGAAAAAAAGAAAATCTACCAACGCGCGTTGGAATTAAAGGAACGAAAGAAGAAATAGTATGGACCTGGATAATCTCGAATTGATGCGTGAAATAGACACACAAAATATGCTTGGACAAATCCAAAATTTGCCTGAACAACTCTCGTCCGCCTGGAAAAGCGGATTAAGCCTGCCCGTGCCAAATTTGGAAGGCTTTAATCAAGTGTTGATTACTGGAATGGGCGGTTCCGCGATCGGTGGAGAACTATTAAGGGCTTATGCATTAAATGAATCTCCAATTCCGATCTATGTTCATCGAGATTATGGTTTACCCGGATTTGCAAAAGGCAGAAAAACGCTTGTTATCGCTTCTTCTCACTCTGGAAATACTGAAGAAACACTCGATGCTGTTAGGGAAGCAATAGCCCGCAATTGCCAGGTGTTCGCAATTACCACTGGCGGAATGCTAAACGCCCTTGGGCGAGAAGCAGGTTTTCCAATTTGGCTTTTCGAGCACAATCATCAGCCGCGATCCGCCGTGGGCTATTCCTTTGGGCTCTTATTAGCCTTGTTTTACCGATTGGGACTTGTTTCCGACCAAGTGGAATTTGTCGCTGAAGCTGCCCGAGAAATGGAAAATTTGGCGGCAGAAATTTCTCCCAGCGTACCATCGATGAAAAATGCCGCCAAGCGTTACGCGGGACAGATGGTTGGTCGTTGGGTCACGGTGTTTGGCTCAGGGATTTTGGCTCCGGTTGCCGCGCGCTGGAAAGGCCAAATAAACGAAAATGCGAACGCGCCGGCAAATTATGAGATCCTTCCGGAAGCTGACCATAATACCCTGGCTGGTATACAAAATCCGGCGATTGAAATTTTAGGAAACAAAACTTACTCCATGTTCCTTGCCTGCCCTTCAGACCATCCCCGGAATCGACTTCGCCAGGAAATCACCCGCCAAACTTTCATGCTGGAAGGATTGAGCACGGATTTGTACATGAGTCGGGGAAAAAGTAACCTCGCTCAAATGTGGACAGCCATTTTATTTGGTGATTACGCCTCCTATTATCTGGCGGCGGCTTATAAAACTGATCCAACTTTGATTGAGCCATTGTTAAACCTGAAGGAAACCCTCGCAAATTTTAAATAACATGGAATGCTTAATTTGATCACTTCTTCCCACAATTCAACTTTGAAATTAGTTCGTGCCCTGGCAAGAGACGCGAAAGAGCGCCGGGAAGAAGGGTTATTTATTGTGGAAGGCTTTCGATTAGTGAAGGATCTGTTGGCTTCAAATTTTGTGATTGAAAAAATTTTGGTCAGCAGCAATCCCTCCAATAAAACCCGCCAATTGACCAATGGAATTGACCCAGAAAATTATTCATTGGAAGAGGTGGAATCCCGCATCTTTGAACAGATTAGCTCTACTGAAAACAGTCAGGGAATTCTTGCCATCGCGCGGTTACCAGAGCCGGAAGTTCAGAAGATGCCTGATTTGATTCTCATACCGGATCAGATCAGAAATCCCGGAAACCTCGGGACCTTGATTCGGAGCGCGGTTGCCGCAGGCGCTGGCTTGGTTTTAATTCCACCAGAAACAACAGACCCTTTTTCGCCCAAAGCGCTCCGAAGTGGAATGGGCGCTCATTTCGTCATTCCAATCATCAGTGAAGATTGGAATGAGATTAAAACCTTGGCAAATGACCATCAGGTTTTAATCGCCACTTCGGAAGGTGAGCAAACTATCTGGGATGTTGATTTACGCCCAAGAACGATAGTGATCATTGGCGGTGAGGCTGAAGGGGCCTCCAAACCTGCTGAAGAACTTGCAAGTTTAAGGGTAAAGATCCCAATGAAAGGTAAAATTGAATCATTGAATGCCGGGATTGCTGGTTCAATCATTCTGTATGAAGCCTTACGCCAGAGGAGCAGTGTGAAATGAAAATTAGGTCAATTACTTACTTCTATCAGGTCGGTTGGCCGATCGATGAAGAACGGTTGCATAAGGCAGGCTTATTTTTACACACTGCCCGCAGGGCGTTTGAGGATGCTGGAATTGAAGTTCAAACAACTCGAATAGCCAGCACACCTTTCAGCTCCAACCTTGGTCCGGATATGGTGGTTCTATTACCTCATTTCGCAAAAAAATTAGATCAAATGTTATCGGTTCATGACATTGATTACGCCAGCCTTGGTCCGGCGGAATTGAATGTACCCGCCAGTTATGATTACATAGCGGACGCTTTGGGAACATCGGAAAAAATATTTTTATCCGCCGTCATCGCAGATAAAAATCGGGGGGTTGATGTTTCTGCCGCCCGCGCGGTCGCGCGGGAAATCTTAAAAGCCTCACTTCTAACCGCGGAGGGTTTCGCAAATTTGCGGTTCACCGCCCTGGCAAATGTTGATCCGGGCAATCCTTACTTTCCCGCGGCTTACCATGATTCCGAGTTGGCTTCTTTCGCGCTCGCGATCGAGGGCGCGGACCTGGTAACCAAGGCATTCACCAACAAAGGAAGTATTCAGGAAGGCAAAGAAGCGCTAACTTCTGATATCAATGAGAACGTTGACAAGATGACTCAGGTCGCCAAACGCTTGAAATATCAATTCGCCATCAAATTTGGTGGAATCGATTTTTCACTCGCTCCAAATCCAGATGAGGCAATCTCGATTGGGGCTGCCTTTGAAAATTTAGGCGTGCAAAGCCTGGGAGACCATGGAAGTGTTTATTTGGCCTCAATTCTCACGGATGCGATTGATCGGGCAGCCATTCCGAGAACTGGATTCAATGGTTTGATGTTCCCGGTTTTAGAAGATTCCAGGATTGCTCAAGCGGTTAATAATCGGAAATTAACCATCAAAGATTTGCTCTTATTCTCAACCGTTTGCGGCACTGGATTAGACACCGTACCGTTGCCCGGAGAGGTTACCCAGGACCAATTAACCGGTTTGTTGATGGATGTCGGCGCGCTTTCGTTGAGACTTAATAAACCTCTCACCGCTCGTTTGCTGCCAGTCCCAGGGAAAAAAGCTGGTGAGATGACCGATTTTAATTTTGATTTCTTTGTGAATTCAGCGATCATGGCTTTGGATACAGCGCCTTTAACTGGAATGTTATCGAAAGATTCTGGTGTAAAGATATCATCAAGAGCCGAGATCGCCCAAAAATAAACACCCAGGAGTAGAGATGGCAGAGAGTAAATACGCGTATTTTGAGGGAAAGATCATACCATTCGGCGATGCCAAGATCAGTATCGCCACTCACGCCCTCAATTATGGAACTGCGGCATTCGCAGGAATTAGAGGATATTGGAATGAAGAAGAGGGAAAACTTTTTCTTTTTCGTCCGAATGATCACTACAAGAGGTTTTTATCGGCCGCAAAAATTCTGGCGATGGATTTTAAACACACTCCACAGAGTTTAACCGCGATTACGATCGAATTGTTACTAAAAGAAGGTTTTAAATCAGACGTTTACGTGCGGCCTTTGTGTTACAAAGCCGATCCTGGAATTGGTGTCC
Organism: Anaerolineales bacterium; assembly: GCA_035562755.1. Taxonomy (GTDB): domain Bacteria; phylum Chloroflexota; class Anaerolineae; order Anaerolineales; family Villigracilaceae; genus UBA5195. The sequence continues at coordinate 65,887 of DATMWA010000106.1, read as the reverse complement.
GTTTGCATGATTTGCGTGATGAGATTTCCATTTTCGCGATTCCATTTGGGCACTATGGAAAAAATGAGGACTCAGCGCATGTAACTGTTTCTTCCTGGCGGCGGGTTGATGATAATGTTATTCCGCCCCGAGGAAAAATCAGTGGGGCATACGCGAACTCGGCATTGATTAAAACTGACGCGATTCGTTCTGGTTTTGACGAGGCATTGGTCCTTGATCAGAACGGCCATGTTTCTGAAGGAACCGCCATGAATGTGTTCATGGTGAGGGATGGAGAATTGATTACCCCGCCAGTCAACGACAATATTCTCGAAGGGATAACACGCAGGAGCGTAATCGACTTGGCGAGGAATGAACTTGGTTTGAATGTGGTTGAACGCTCCATTGACCGGACAGAAGTTTTTATTTGCGATGAGTTGTTTTTGACTGGCACCGCCGCTCAGGTGGAAGTTGTCACGAAAGTTGACCATCGACAGGTAGGCGATGGTCAACCAGGCGAAATAACCATGAAATTGAAAGAACTTATGGCCAAGGTTGTTCACGGCCAATTGGCTGGCTATAAACACTGGAATGTAGCGGTTGAATAAAAGAGAAACGGGCGAAAGCCCGTTTCTCTTTTATTCCATAATGATGATTTCGCTTTCGGCTTTTTGCCGGGTTAGCCAATCCTCAATCGCGTTTTTTTGAGTTTGTAATAGCGCGTCTGGAGAGAGGGGCCGATCAGACTCAATCTTCAAAAGTTTGAGGATATAAAACCCAACTTTTCCTTCAACAATCCCCTTGACTTCGTCAACTTTCATTTGTAATACTGCCTGCTCGATTGCCGGATCAGTCAAATAGCCTATCGGAAACCAACCGATGTCTCCACGGGTAACAGGATCGATGATTGAAGCCAAAGTGTTAAAATCCGCACCACCGAGAATTTGGTTGTAATACAACTCGGCTGTTGGCAGGTCATAGAGAAGAATGATCTGGAGATGGAATTGTTGGGTGCTTTTCGGTACTTCAGCCATCAAGCGGTCACGCGTAAAAGCCGCCGCGAGTGAACGTTCAAACGATTCTCGAAAGGTTTCTTGCGTATAGCCGGTTTGTTGAATCCAATCTTCCAAGGCCTGGGCTGAGCCAAGTCCGGATTCAAGCTCAGCTTTTTTCTTTTGAAAATCTGCCTCAGTGAATTGAAATCCATTTTGTTTCGCGTCCTGAGCCAGGAGGAGTGTACCGATTAATTCATCGAGTACGAAATTTTTTCGTTCTTCGATCGTACGGGTAATCCCGGCGCTTTCTTCGGCTTTTTGGAGGCGGGAGATTTCATTGTCTAATTCTTCCGGCGAAATCTTTGCCCCATTGACCGAAAGGGCGAAAATTTCTTCGGTTGGGGTTGGCGCGATTGTTTGGGTTGCTTCCTGGGTTGGCTGGCTGGTTTCCGTTGGCGTTGTTTGCGTCACGCAGGAGACAAGGAAGAGGTTCAAGATGGCAATTGTAACGAGCATTAATATGGTTTTATTCATCCCCAGGTTCCTATGACAAATTGTTTAATTCCCAAATCATTCTTAAGCCTTCCAAGGTTAACCAAGGGGAAGTGTGATTAATAACATCCGTTTCGCGGGCAATTAATTCCGCCAATCCACCGGTCGCGATGACCACAGTTTCTTTGCCCAGTTCATTCTTAAATCGTTTAACCATTCCTTCAATCATACTGACATAACCGAACAGGAGACCTGAACGCATGGCTTCAGTTGTGTTTTTACCGATAAGGTGGTCAGGACGTTTGAGATCGATCTTTGGAAGCTTGGCAGCGTGAGTAAAAAGCGCTTCCGCGGATAGATTGATACCGGCGGTGATCGCTCCACCGAGATAATCACCTTGGGCACTGATGGCGTTGAAGGTGGTGGCTGTCCCGAAATCGATCACACAAGCCGGTCCGCCATAAAGGCGTTTAACCGCCACCGCGTCGCAAATCCGGTCTGCCCCAACTGCTTTTGGGTCCTCGTATAAAATTCTAATTCCAGTTTTTATGCCGGATTCCACAACCATTGGGGATGATCCAAGATATTGTTCACAAGCTTCAAGAACCTTGGCGGTGAGGTTGGGAACCACTGAGGAGATTGCGACTCCATCCAGCTCACGTGGATCGATCTTAGCATGTTCTAAGAGCCCCATCAATTGCAATCCATACTCATCTGGCATTTTTTTATGATCAGTGGCTAAACGCCAATGCCATTTAAGCTGGCTTTGCATAAAAAAACCGATAGTCAAATTGGTATTTCCAATGTCAATCGCAAGTAACATTTTGCCTCCGGAAGACCTTAAGCGTTGGTAAGTTGATCTACGCGACTTTCACCGATGGAGTAATACTTCGCCTCCGAGTGGTGAACAATGATCGCCGCGGTTGATTGTTCAGGTATCAGTTGGAAGGCTGGTGAAAGATTCATACCTAATTCTTTTTCCGCCGGCAGGAGGCGGAAAATCTTTTGGTGGTCCTCAAGATCCGGAATGGCCGGGTATCCCCATGAATAACGTTTTCCCTGTTCATTGGCTATGCCCAACTGGGTCCTGATATGTTGATGAAGGTAATCGGCAGTCGCCTCGGCGGTTTGAACCGCCAGGCCATGGGTAAAATAGCCATCCATATAATTGCCCTCGGCTTGAAATTGGTCAAACCGATTTGTGGCTTTTTGGCCGACAGTTACCACTTGGAACGCAACAGTATCAACCGCTTTTTCGCCAATTGGTGAGAAGTAGTCCGCCAAACATAAGTAAGGATCCATTCTCTGACGGGGAAAATTTAATCTTTCGAGCTCTATAAGTTCTGAAGGATATTTGGCTGGATCATAAATAATCAGATCTTGACCATCCGATTGGCAGGGGAAAAGTCCGTATACCGCTTTGGGTTCCAGCCACTTATCCCTCAACACCTCAGCTTTCATTTTCTCAAGGCGTGTGTCAAATTCCCGCTTAAGTTTATTCCACTCTTCTCCATGAGCGTTTTTTGCGCCCCAGGAAAGGCGATAAAGCTCATTGATGTTCAAATGTTCAAAAACAGCTTGTAATTCCATCTTACGTACCACCTTTACCCCGTAATCCGGGATGGTGATCGGTGATGGTATGATGGTCGAGCGTTTGGTTTCAGAGGGGCTTACCTCTGGCGAGGTTGACCGTTCTGCTTCCATTTCTGATTCTCGCCTGATCTTCTCCAGGAGAATGCCTTTTTTGGCGGGATCGATGAGTTGATCCATCGTATCCAAGCCTTCAAAAGCATCCTTGCAGTAGAATACTCCGGGCTGATATTCCTCACCTTCTTCTGTTTTGAGAATTCTTCGCCCGAAACGTCGATTGATTGCCGCGCCTCCGATCATCACCGGAATAGCCGCGCTTTGACGATGGAGCTCATTGACGATTAAAGGCATTTGTTTTGAGGTGCTGACGAGTAAGGCTGAGAGTCCTATCGCGGTCGCGTTGATTTCCCTGGCTTTGGTGATAATCGTATCAGCGGGAACTTGTTTGCCGAGATCGATGACGGTATAGCCATTATTAACAAGGATGGTCTTGACTAAATTCTTGCCGATATCGTGAACGTCGCCATACACTGTGGCAAGCACAACCGTCCCCTTGGTTACACCTTCGACTTTGTCCAGGTAAGTTTCAAGATGGGCAACCGCTTTTTTCATAACCTCAGCGGACTGAAGAACAAAAGGTAAGATCAATTCTCCGGCGCCAAATTTGTCACCAACCTCCTTCATCGCGGGCAAAAGTACATTGTTTAATGCCTCCACCGCGGGCACGTGAGTATCAGCTTTTGCTTTGGAAACGGACTTGGAGAGAATAATCTCATCAATATCTGCTTCAACCCCGTCCTTATGCCGATGGACGATTCGCCAATGAACACGTTGAGCGGCGTTCATGCCTTCGGTAGGGTCGGTTCTGGCATCGTGGAGATTAATTGGGGATTGTTTTTCAAAGTATTCGATAAACCTTCCCAGTGCGTCAGGATCTCGATTGAAAATGAGATCTTCACATAATTTTCGCTCGTTCTCTGGGATGTCTGCGTATGGAGTCACATGGGCAGGATTGATAATGGCCATATCCAAACCAGCTTGAACACAATGGTAGAGCATGACGGAGTTTAGTGGAGGTCTGGCTTGTGCCGCCAAGCCAAAAGAGAGGTTGGATACACCCAGTGAGGTAAATACCCCGGGAAGTTCGTGTTTAATCTGGCGAATGCCTTCGATAGTTTCGATGGCGGAATCGGCATATTCCGGATCGCCAGTTGCCAAAGTAAAGGTAAGGTCATCAAAAACGAGGTCGCCTGGATTGAGACCATGCTCATTTATTGCGATATCGTAGATTCTTTTTGCGATGCGTAACTTTTCGCTGGCGGTTTTGGCCATTCCCGCTTCATCAATTGTCAGAACGATCACGGCCGCGTTATGCTGTTTGGCCAATTTGAAAATCTTGTCCGCTTTTTCTCTGCCTGATTCAAGGTGAGTTGAATTAATCAAGCAACGTCCGGGGGCAGTTTTGAGCGCCATTTCCACAACATTGTATTCGGTTGAATCGATTACCAAAGGTACTTCAACCCCCATGGAGAGTTTCTTGACCACTTTTCGCATTAATTCAATCTCATCCGGGCGTTCTGTAACGGCGGTTGAGATATCCAAAGCATGCGCGCCAAAATTAACCTGGTCTCGGGCAACTTCAAGGATCGAGTCGTAATCTTCCTCAAGCAAATGGCGCTTAAATTTCTTTGACCCTTGCGCGTTACAACGTTCCCCGATAAGCAAGGGGGCTGGCTCCTGACGCATTGGAATCGCGGAGATGGCGGAACTTAATTTGAAGGATCGGGCGACATTGGTTGGCTTTTTCTCGAGGGTATTAACTTTTGTAACTAGCTGTCGAAGATGTTCAGGTGTTGATCCACAGCAACCACCGACCACAGATATTTTGTATTTGTCAACAAACTCGAAAAGCGCATCGGCGAATGGCTCCGGTTGAAGGGGATAAACCGCCTGCCCATCGACATTAAGTGGTAACCCGGCATTTGGAATGCAGGAAATCGGCAAACTTGAATTTTCACCCAGGAATTGGATGGACTGGCGCATGTGTTCCGGTCCGGTTGAGCAGTTCATCCCCATCACGTCGATTGGCAAACCCTCAAGAATGGTAAGAGCGGAATTGATATCGGTTCCAAGCAGCATTCTTCCAGTAGTATCCAGTGTTACCTGGGCCTGAATCGGGAGAAAAACTCCTGTTTCTTCAAACGCTTTTTGGCAGCCGGAGATGGTGGCCTTGACTTCCAAAATATCCTGGGAAGTCTCGATGATGATCAGATCAACCCCTCCTTGAATGAGCCCGATGGCTTGCTCCTTGAACGCGTCAACCAACTCATCGTAAGTGATATTGGATAATTCGGGATCGTCGGCTGAAATCAGTTTTCCTGATGGACCAATTGAGCCAGCTACAAATCGAGGCTGCCCGGTCTTTTGCTCATATTCAGTGGCAAGTTTTTTGGCTAATTTCGCGGCCGCTGAATTGATCTCGATTACCCGATCTTGAAGGCCATACTCTTGCAGGGTTAATCGGTTTGAACGAAAAGTGTCGGTTTCAATTACATCTACGCCGACCTCAAGAAAGGATCGGTGAACTTTTTCCACCGCGCTTGGGAAGGAAATAACTAAATAATCATTACATCCATTTAGTTTTTCACCGCCAAAGTGTTCGGCGGTAAGATTCTGGGTTTGTAAACTGGTACCCATCGCGCCATCAAAGATCATGACTTTTTGGCTCATTCGGTCCAGATATTTTCGATTTGTGTATTTTCTTTGCATATTCGAACCATTATCTCCATTGGGTGAGGTTGGTACTTATTCTATCATTTAACCAGGCACCCGTACTTTAACAGCTAACAGAGCGGTAGAAAGGCCGCCCTGCAAGGAAAAACAAAAAGTTGACCTGCGGTTAATTATTCAGGCAAGAGATCCGATTAATATGGTTGTTCTAAAAGTTGCTTGAGAATCTCATCTGACTTGGACGCGATTACCGCGTGTTGGGAGTCGCCATGGGAATCCATGGTGACAACGACCGGAAAGTCCTTGACCTCAATCACCCAGAAGGCTTCAGGTACGCCAAAGTCCAATTTGAAAACATCCACAACCTTCACCACTGATTTGGCGATGTATGACGCGGCTCCACCAATCGCATGAAAATAAACTCCGGGAGTATCAATACAACCCTGAAGTGTTTTTGGTCCCATCCCGCCTTTGCCAATGACACCTTTTACATTGAAATGCAGCATGACATCGGCTTGGTAAGGTTCCTCACGGATTGAGGTAGTCGGACCCGCCGCCACAAATTTATAGTTTTTTGTTTCCACACCACTTACAACCGGGCCGCAATGATAAATTACCGATCCATTGAGCAATTGCTTAAGTTTTGCATAAACTAATTCATCTTCCGGACTGGGTGTTTTGGTTTTTTTGATAAAGTAATCGATCATCCATTTATGGGCAGCATCTCGTCCGGTGACCATGATGCCGCTCAGCGCGACTGGTTCACCTACTTTTAACGATCGGATGGTCTCATCGTCGACAGGTAATTGAATTTTTCTCATCATGTTCTCCCGTGATTCTTCTATGAATATTTGGTTTCCTTACCGTCAAAAACCATCTTTCGGCGGCGGTATGCCCAGCACATATAGGAAACAGTCACAAAGAAGGATGCTGGTAACCGGTGAAGCCCAGTTATCTTTGTATCGATGACGGTTGTTTTGCCGCCAAATCCCATTGGCCCAATGCCCAATTGATTGGCTTCCCGAGTCAAACGTTCTTCCAATTCGGCTAATTTGGGATCTTGGTTTCGAGTGCCAATCGGGTCGAAGAGAACTTCCTTTGACTTCATGTAAGAAGTACCGCGATCTCCGCCGACCGCGACGCCTAAAATGCCCGGCGCGCAACCTTGTCCTTGGGCTCGATTAACCGCGTCGAGGACAACTTTACGCACTCCGGCAAGGTCTCGACCAGCACCGAGTCGATTATCGGGTAACGAATATTGTATGCCAACGTTTTCGCAACCGCCGCCTTTTAACATCAATTCGACGGTTAAAGTGTCGCCTTCCACTTCCTCAAAATGAACGGTTGGAAATTCTTCTCCCCCGAGATTATTTCCGCTGTTTTTGTCGTAAACGGAATCTACCGCGTTAGGCCGCATGTAATTTTTTTTAGTAGCTTCCGCCAGCGCGTTTCGAATCTGGGCTTTCATCTTGATTGTGCTCCATCCTTCCGGATAATAAACATAGAAGATGGGTGTTCCAGTATCCTGACAAATTGGGGTGGATTGGGATCGGCTCAGGGCAACATTTTCCAGAATGGTATCCAGGGCGCCTCGGGCAGCGGAGCCTTCTGCTTCTTTTTCTCTGGCAATTTTTATCTGCGCTTCCACATCTGGCGGCAGATTTGTGGATGTAAATCTGATCAATTCAATGATCTTATCGGTGATATCGACTTGCATGATGCCTCCAATGGCTAATTAAATTAGACCGAAAAATGGATAAGTAAATTAATAATACCGTAATTTGGCAAGTTACTTAGTGATAGATAGCCGCATTACGGGGCGATTAATGGCACCAAATTTGTATTTGTAATCCTCATCTCCTCGCATAAAATCGAATTCTTTTCTACCGAGCTGAATCGCATACTCAATAAGATAACCGAGCAATACCCAGCCAACTGAGAGATCGTTGTATTCCCGGTCATAACCGGAGTTGTACACCCAAATCTTGTCATCCAGATCAAAATTAAGATAAACGCAAACCTTTTTCCCATCCGCTTCCAAAAAAGCTAATTGGAGATAGCCATTATCAAAAGAGGTGCGTATACATCGCTCCAACTGCTGGCGCATTAGCGGAGTAAGAAAAACCGCCTTTTTGGGGTCAAGAGCCATTAAACGGAAGAGCTCATTAATATGATCGTTTAGCTCATTGAGTTGAGTGGTGATATACCAGCGTACATTTCTTCCGCTTTCCTCAGCCCTCCGGATTTTTCGGCGAATTTCATGACGTTGTTTTTTGTCGATGCTGGCAAGATAACCATCAAAAGAAGCTGGCAAAAGAATGGTTGGACTCGGCTGGTAAACTTCTTGAATCACAGTAACACCGCTCTGTCTGGCCAATCTTTCAAAGGTTGAGATGGTTGGGGATACGATCGGTAGGTTGTACCATTCAAGATTCTTGGGGAAACGATCATCCAATAAAATAATCTTCCAAACCTCGGAACAAAACAACTCATGGTTCTCCGGAGAGACGATCAGGTCAAGCGAATCTGAAATTTCAATACTGCCGAGGAGCGCCAGAACTTCTATTCCATCCCGATTAATGGTACTGAAGAAAGGCGCGATTCCGACTAGTTGGCCGTTATGCCAGGATGAAATGATCAATAATCGAGAAGGTTCATGCCATTCTCCGCCGCCTTTGGTTTTCCACCAATTACGCAAATATTCAAACCGAAGGAACGGGGAATGAGTTACCGCGTTGATAAGCAGGGCGTTCCAATTTAATTCAAGCTGATCGAATCCGGATTCATTTTCGTGTATGATTAATTCCATAGTTTAAGAATTTTACCAGCAAGGGATTTCCTTCGCCATGAGCGATTTTTTGATTCGTTACGACACAATCTCACCAAGCGACGAACTTGATCATTCGACCGCTCTAAAAATCTTTACCTTCGAACCTCCCAACAAAACGGAGAGAGGTAAGGAAAAGATCAGATTGATGATTGCCATCCTGCTTAAAGGTAACAAACAGATTGATCAGACAAAATTGATTAATTTAGGTAACAGTTTGGCTGGTAAGTTTTACCAATCCAACGGCCCGGTAACATCCGCGTTGAAGGGAATCATTGACCAATTTAATGCGGAATTGTTTGACGCCAATATGTCCACCACTTCAAAAGGTGTTTTCCAAAATGGGCATATAGTTGTTTTAGCACTTCGAGAGAGCGTCCTATATATCGTTCAAAGTGGATTATCCAAGGTATTTCACATTACCCAACTCAATCGAACTTTTAATGAGCCCGCCTTGGCGGGTAAAGGTGCCGGTCTTTCTTCCCAAGCTCGAATGTATTTTGCCCAAGCCCAGGTTGATGATAATGACAAGTTTATTATCGCGTTCAATCCAGATGAAAAAGTTGAAAAAGGGATTGAAAGCCTGCGACAGATTTCATCATTCGATGTTATTCAACATCGATTGACCATGATTTCTCAGACACCTATTCATGGGGCAATCCTCCATTTTCAAAACGCGCTCAATCCGGAGTTTGTTCCAGTGATCGGACCAGAGCTTCAGAAATCTGAAGAATATCAAACTCCTGAAATTGTCGCTGACAAACATGAAGTTCCGGATCTTTTGTTAGGCGGACAGGACATCATCCCCGGGTCATCCGAGGTTGTAGAGAATCGAACGTTTGACGCTCGGAAACCAAGACATCCGCGTCCGGAGAATATCTCCAACCCGGCGGCTTTCTTGCTTGGTGGGCTGCTGAAAATCAAACACGGGATTCAGGCTCTGCGGAGGCTGAGCCCAGTTGTTGTAGACCATCTTTCCCCGAATCCTGATTTGACTCAAGCAAATAAAGGAAATCGAAACCTTTCCATAGGGGCGGCAATATTGCTGCCAATTTTTCTTTTACTCTATGCCAACTTTTATTATGGCACTTACGGCTATGTGGCTCGTTACAATTCCCATTTGGATAATGCTGAAAAACTGCTGGCGATTGGAACAGGAGTCGATGATCCGGCCGGGAAAAAGCAAAGTTTTTACCAAGCCTTGGATGAAATCGCCTTGGCTAAGGCGAGTGTTTCCAAACTGGACGAACGGGGAGCCCAAATCCTATCGGCTGTGCAGCTTCCATTGGATGAACTTGAAATGATCTCAAGATTGGAATACACACCCGCTCTCAGCCAGCGCCTCCCCTCTGATCATACAATTCAACAGATCGCGGTAACGGATTCGGAAATTTATCTCCTGGATGAAACCGAAAACAAGGTCAACAGGTATGTTTTTAATGGGACTCGATATGACCAAGATAAGGGATTTGTTTGTGGCAGCAGCGCAATTACCACTGACGAATCACCAGGCAAGATTCTGGCTGTTATGCCGCTCACTCGCGGATTGAATCAGTCCAATACAATCGTGGCAATTGACCAAAACGCAAGGATGATTTATTGCGGTCCAGGAAGATCTCAGCAGGTTGAACCGCTCTTATTGCCTTCGAGAGGAATCAAGAGTGTAACAAAAGCAGCCATCCAAGGCGGGACGATGCTCTTGTTGGATGCCGCTGGCAGGGCGGTTTGGGTTTATCAGGCGGATGAAAATTCCATGTTTACCCAAATTCCGGAATTTTATTTTTCAGGAGATATCCAATTCGCTTTAAGTGAAATTGTTGATATGGCTTATAACGGTGGTAATCTTTATCTTATTAATTCCCGCGGAGAATTAACTCGCTGTTCGAATAATCAAGCTGGCATTGTAACCTGTGAATCCCCATTCATTTTTACGGATCCGCGAGAAGGAATGCAATCAGGATCAGTGTTGTTGGATGGGCATTTTAACAGGCTGCTCGCGAATCGGCTACCAATCGATTCGGTATTGTTCCTGGATCAAAGTCAAAAAGCAATCTTTCGATTCAATGCTCTTACCATGGAATTACAAAGTAAGTATTTAGCGAACATTAATTCACTTGATGAGACTTTAATTGAGAATGAATTCAGGGCATTTGCCTTGAATGAGAGCAACCGCGTTTTTATTTTAGTGCGAGATCAGGTTTATACAGCAGAGTTATTTGATTAGATAAAAAAAGCCGCCCGTGCAGGGCGGCTCCATATCGAGGTGCCTTTTTAATCAAACAAAACTTTCGCGGAAGTTTGATATTGTAATTGGCGGATTGGCCTTCTGGCGTGTTCTTGATTCACCAGATGGTCAATTTTTCTTTGGACATGAGGAGCGAAGAAACCGGCATAGCGGTATTGCAGGTCTGGTAATTGCCAATCGCTGCCTGTAACACTTTTTCGACAATTTTTGGATCCGCATGAACATACAAATTCATCATAGGGAACCGTGTCGCACATCGCATAGTCAAAGCAAATTTCTTCACCGACTGTGATGTCTCGCATCGCGACCAAGCCGATTTGGCCGGAAAGGCCAGCGTTTGGATCGCAACTATGGTTGACGAAATCGCCCTCACCTATCGGGCGGGGAACTAAGAACAAATTATCATCAACTTGAAGGCATAAACTACGCTCAATTTCAGGGAGGGAACGGAAAGTTTCCCATTCGTAAACGATTCCCCCAAACATTGCGATTAAATCACCCTTTTTAATTTGCTGAAGGGCAAAAATGCCTTTGCCAGACTTCTCAGCCTTTGGTCTGGCTTCGGCTTTAGACGATAGGTACGAGCTCGGTTGATTGTACATTCATAAAATTTCCTTTGTCTTTAAATATTAAAGCGCCCCCCCCAGTTTAGAAAAAACCAAGGAAAACGCAAACAATGAGATGAATGATACATCAAACTGGCTAGTTGTAAAGGTTTTTTTAAAATGATTCCGCTAGTTCAGGCTAACTGCCAAACATTGTATAGGCCTAAGTCGCCGCTTTTTCCATCTGAGAGGAAATTGGAAATGACTTGGAACCCTTCTTCCAAGGCGATTCGATTGAGTTCGGCTTGTGTAAAAGAATGAGCATATCGGATCCCCGAACCGCCGCTCTTCCAATCCAGAAGATAATCGTTTTCATCGACGGTATCTTGATCGATACCAGCAATATCCCAGGGGAGAATTCGGGATCGGAGCTTTTCGCTATTTAAGAATTGCCAATTGGAAATTAAGAAACTGCCGTCAGGTTGGAGATGGCTGTGAACGAATTGAAAAATCTTTCGCCGGGCGTGCTCGCCTGGCAGATGATGTAAGACTGCAAAAAGCGAAATAAGATCGAAAGACTGATTAATTATTTGAGTGAGGTCGGATTCATAAATATCGAATTCAATAAAATTTGTCTTAAAGGGTAAATCGCGTAGCATTGCGTCGCCAAGCATAGGAATACTGAAATCAATCCCCACGTACTCACCGTGAAATCCAGTTAAAGCGAGTTGGGCGGCAAAAGTTCCATTCCCGCAACCAATATCCAATACTGCCGCCTTTGAAGGAACCATGGCGGATAACTTTTGCACCCCAGGTTGGGCTTTATTTCGGGTTGCGGAAAAAGAGCCGCCTAAATCGGAATAAAAACGTCTGTTTAATAGGTTGAGGATATTGGCAGTTTTTGAATCCATGAATTATAGTTTTGTTCTTTTACGCATAAAAAAGAACGCAAATACCGCCAGTCCGCCAGCGATCACGATCAGGGATATCCCAATAATCCCGATGATATTCATTTCAGCGGCAGGAGCGGGCTCATTTTCAGAAACAACATCCGTGATCCCAGAAACCTGAGCACCGAAATCGACATAAACCTGTTCACCAAAGATAATATTGATTGAATAATTTTGTTGGGTAGTTGGGTTGTATCCTTCGGGTAAACCAATCGAAATCGTGTATGGCCCGGAGAGAATGTTCTCGAAGCAAACTGGTTCAACGGAATCCGTATCCGCGGTTTCAGAGTATTGGCCGGAGGAGCCAGTGATACTGATTGCGCCCCCTTGAATGGGTAATTCTGTTTCCTGACGGAAGGCGTCGCCATTGACGTCTTCAAACAAGAGTACACAGATCGAAGCCTGCCCGATTTCCTGGGTGGGTGTAGGAATTGGGGTATTTGTCAATTGAATTTGAGGAGCGACCGCGGTCAATTGAGCATTTGGATCGGTAATCCCGATCAATAATTCCTGTCCAATCCTGAGGGTGCAGTTTTCATCAAGCCGATTCAAAGTCCGCAGCTGGGTGATTGGAACGCCTGTAATCGATGAAATTAAATTACAAGATTCGCCTTCCTTTACAATCCAGATTATGCGTCCATCCGAGCCGGGAGTGGGTGTGGTAAAAGTTTGTGGGTTGGGTGAGGCGTAAATATTTGTAACGCCCGCGAATAATAAAATTAAAACCGTTAGTGAAAAAACTGCGAATAAAAATTTCTTCATATTATTCCTTCATCAGCGCACGGGCTTTATTAATGATTTCTCGCGCGCTGGCGAGTGTTCCATCTGATAGCTCACCAAACATTTGGGAGAGTTCAATAACGCGTTCCTCATCTTCAATCTGTTTGACTGAGGTGGTTGTGCGATCATCTTTGGTAAATTTATCAACTTTGAAATGTTGAGTGCCATACGCAGCTAATTGGGGTAGATGAGTGACGCAGAACACTTGATGATCGAGGCTCAGATTGTAAAGTTTTTGACCAACAATACTGCCAATTCTTCCACCAATGCCTTGATCAATCTCATCAAAAACCAGTGTTGGGATTTGGTCTGCCTTGGCTAAAGAATTTTTAAGCGCCAACATCAGCCGAGATGTTTCTCCTCCGGAGGCGATTTTCACTAACGGTTTAAAACCTTCACCGATGTTTGGGGCGATCATGAATTCTACTGAATCGAATCCATTTTTGCCGAATGGCTCTTTTCCATGCTCAGTTGTTGAAAAATCCGCACTTTCGATCCTAATCTCAAAACGGGCGGCGGACATTTTTAATTGTTCCAATTCCGTTTCAACCGACTGGGATAATTTCTGAGCGGCTTTGTTTCGCTTTTGGGACAGTTTTTTGCCAATTTCGGTTATCTGACGGATGAAAACTTGGCGAAGTTCCTCCAGCTGTTGGATGGTTGCGTCACTCGTAGAAAGTGATTCCAATTCCAGCACCGATTTGTCCTTTTTCTGTAAGATATCCTCAATTTCAGCCCCATATTTTCGTTTCAGGGTGTTGATCAGATCGATGCGATCCTCTACAGTTTCCAGGCGGGCAGGGTTGAATTCAATCGAATCAGAGTAATCGCGGAGAGCAATGATGAGATCATTAATTTCCTCCGCGATCCCTTCAGCCTTATCGGCAATTATCTGGTTTGATGCATCCAATTTGGCGAGCGAGTGAATAAACCCGGTCAGAATGCCAAATTGGTCTGTGACTGCTGGGCTTTCGTAACTACCCTCATCCAGTACTTGAAGGGATTGTCTCGCAAATTGCGCAAGCGCTTCAGCATTGGCTAACCGGTCACGCTCTTGTTTTAACTCTAAATCTTCATTGAGCCGCAATTTCGCTTTTTCGATCTCTTCCACTTGGAATTTAAGCAGGTCTGCTCTCTCCGCGGCAGAGGCAACCGAAGAGCGAAGAGAGGTTAATTCACGATTTACTTTTAAATAATTTGAATACGCGTTTGTGTATTCTCTCACCAGCTCCGGAAAGTTGGCATAGCGGTCAAGCAGTTCGATATGGGTTCGCGGGTTGAAGATAGAAAGATGTTCTGTTTGGCCATGAATATCAACCAGCAGTTGGCCAACCTCCTTCAGGAAAGATGTGCTTACACTTCTGCCATTAATCCGGGCTGTTGTTCTGCCTTCCATTCGAATTTCGCGACTGAGAATCAAACTCCTATCTTCCTCAAAAAGATCCTCAGACAGCAATAACTCATTTAAATCGATACTCTTACCATCTACTTCAAAGACACATTCAATCACAGCTTTTTCAGCACCTGAACGAATCATTTCCTGGGCCGCTTTTCCTCCCAAAACCACATCCAACGCGTCCAGAATTATAGACTTTCCGGCGCCGGTTTCTCCAGTAAATACAACAAAACCGGAATGAAATTCCAAATGGAGATTGTCAATGATTGCAAAATTCTGAATGTTAATTTCTTTTAACCTGGTCATTTGAATAATTGTATCCCACTCAAACGCATGTACATTGCGGGAATGGCGAGGAAAAGAAAAACCACCTGAAATACCAGGAGCATGATATTTCCGAGGCTGAAGGATAATAGAACGCCCAGAACTTGCGGTAAGGAACCAATGATGGCGCTGATTACGATGGTTAAAAACAACTCTCGCGACCTGTGCCTTCTAATTGTCTTTCGAATGATCTCCGCCGCGAAATTACCTATGGCTGGTGATCCAGCGATGAGAATAATCCAGGCAAAAAACCCTAAGCGACTTACCCAAACCATGAGTAAGCTGGCAAGATAAAAGAGGATGATACTTGTAATCGCGCCGATAACATAATCCAACGGTTCTGCGGTGTCAAAACTCTTTTGCATATTACGAGTACAGTCTTTACACAAATATCCTGTTGGCGATTTAATCGCGCACTTGGCGCAGATTGGGTCTCCACAGCGGGCACAGCGCAGGTAAGTTTCTACATTTGGATGATATTTACAATAAATAGTTGGTTGTGGATCATTCATCGCGGTATCCCCGTCATGGCATTTTGATTCATGTGAGCGGTCAGGTTACGGTAGAAATAGTCCTTTTCACCAAAGCGAATGAATTTTGCGGTAAACAAACCGGCATTAATATTAATGATGTCGCCGACATCGAGAAAGATCGGATGCTGCCCATCGACACTCATCACCGAATTTTCACTTAGAACCTCGATCGTAACCTTGGTCCCTTCTGATAATACGACCGCGCGATCAACAGACAGGTGCGGGGCAATGGGAATGAGCAGAATGTTTCTTAATTCGGGAGGTAGGATTGGTCCTCCTGAAGCGAGCGCATAGGCTGTTGAACCAGTGGCGGTGGAGGCAATCAAGCCATCACACACATAACGGGTGAGATATTGACCGTCAACCCTTGCTTCCACATGGATCGGCCTAATAATGTATCCTCGGCTCACAACGACATCATTAAGGGCTGACAAAGATCCTTGGGAAATACGTTCGTGAAACAGTTCAGCGTTAAGCATCATTCGATTTTCGATCCAGTAATCTCCTTTAACCAACATATTGATGAGGGTTTTCCAGCCGCCTTCCCAGACTTGGTAGAGAAATCCCAATCTCCCTTTGTTAATACCCAGAACGGGGATACCGACCGGCGCGCAGATATTGCTGGCACGCAACATTGTGCCATCTCCGCCGATGGCGATTAAGACATCGTATTCCTTTTCGAAAATCTTATTTCGAATCACTTCATCATTTAAGGAGCCCTGGTCTGCCTCAAAACCTTGATCACGCAGGTAATCAGCTACCAAACCTGCCTCCGCAATTGCCTCGGGCAAGTTGGGATGACCGGTAATCGCATATTTGCGCAATATTTGAGATTTTTCCATATTGGAATTATAAAACGAAAGTTGCCCGCATTATACCCAGCCCAGAAGGCGGGCGATTGAGGCGGTAATAAATGTAACGATGAATGCTGTACCCAAAGTGATCACAACGCTCCAAGTTGCCCATTTATATGATTTTGTTTCATGGTAAATTGTCGCGATGGTGGTAGCGCACGGATTGTGTAACAGGGCAAACAACATTAAATTAACCGCGGTCAGTAATGTCCAACCATTCTGGTCAACCAACAAGGTTCTAATCGCTTCGGTAGAAGATGGAGGGTCCACCATCATTCCTGCTCCGGTATACATCATCATCATGGTTGGGACAACAATCTCATTGGCGGGAATCGCGATGATGTAAGCAAGAATGATTACGCCATCGAGCCCGAATAGATATCCAAAAGGATCGAGCCAATTGGCTACAAGAGTAATTACGCTGTTATCACCAATAAAGATGTTCGCGAGCAACCAAGTAATGGCACCGGCGGGAACTGCGGTTTGCATGGCTCTCCAGAGTACAAAAATTGTGCGATCTATGATCGATGTATAAAGAATACGGAGAATATTGGGTTTACGGTAAGGTGGAAGCTCGAGTGTAAAAGCTGACGCTTCGCCTTTCAGGATCGTCCTCGATAAAAGCCAGGACATGAGAAATGTAAAACCAACCCCAATCAATACCACAGCTACAACGGTCGTTGAGGCAATTATTGAGGCTTGCCAGGCAGGGAAAGAGGCTGCGACGAACACGGTAGCGAGCATGATTAAGGTTGGAAAACGTCCATTACAGGGAACAAAATTGTTCGTAAGGATGGCAATTAAACGTTCACGTGGAGAATCAATGATTCGGGTCGCGATTACGCCAGCGGCGTTACAACCAAAACCCATCGCCATAGTGAGAGATTGTTTTCCATGCGCGCCAGATTTTTTAAAAAGCCAATCCATGTTAAAAGCGACTCGGGGCAAGTAGCCAAGATCTTCCAAAAGGGTAAACCCAGGAAAGAAAATAGCCATAGGTGGTAGCATTACGCTAACCACCCAAGCCAGGGAACGATAAACACCATCCCAAAGGAATCCGGTAATGGGATTGGGAATTTTCCAAGCAATAAATAATGATTTAGCCCAATCACCGAAGGCGAAAAGGATGTCAGCCAACCAGGCAGAGACGACATTTGCTCCAGAAACAGTAAGCCAAATGAGCAAAGCAAGCAACACAAGCATGATTGGTAATCCGGTTATTGGGGAGGTGACGATTCGGTCAATTTTTTGATCGAAATCATACTTCTTTGTTTCGGTTGTCTTAACCGCTCGGTGGGCAATGGTTTCAGCTTGTTCATAGATCGAACGAACGATATCATCCCGGAAATCATCCGATAATTGATCACGCAGAGCAGTTACCCGCGCGACCATTTCCTCAGGAGTAAGTTCTGTATCATTCATTGTTTACCCTCCACGGAGATTTTTGAACTGAATTGGTCAACTTGGCGGGTTTGTTGCCGGACAAGGGCTCCAAGCTCATTGTTGATTAATGCTTTTTGTACCTGCAAATCACCGTCAAGTAAGCGCAAGGCGATCCAGCGTGGATTAGGAATGCTCGGGGCAAAACTTTCAATCAATGGGATTAATTCATCGACTGCTTTTTGAAATTCGGGTGTTCCGTGAATCTTTAAAGGTTTTGTTGAAATTTTCTTCTCAATTACTTCGGCTACCGTTCGCAGCAGAGTGCTGATTCCTTCACTGGTCCTGGCGGATATAGGAATGGCCGGAATGCCTAAATCACGCGAAAGCGCACGAGTATCAACTTCAATTCCTTTTCGGCGGGCTTCATCCATCAGGTTCACCGCTAAAACGACATTATTGGTTACCTCCATTACCTGGATGGTGAGGTTCAGGTTTCTCTCTAACGCGGTCGCGTCCGCGACTACGATTGTGCAGTCCGGTTTCCCAAAGAGGAGAAAGTTCCGGGCGACTTCCTCATCCTGGGATGAGGATAACAGGGAGTAAGTACCTGGCAAATCGACAATCTTGTATTTCACGTTATTGAATTGATAACCGCCTTCCGCGCGAGAAACAGTTTTACCAGGCCAGTTGCCGGTGTGTTGATTTAAACCAGTTAATGCATTAAACAGAGTGGATTTGCCTGTATTTGGGTTTCCGGCCAGGGCTACCACGCGGTCAAAGTTGCCAGTTTTAATGCCCATTTGCTCGAGTTGAGAAAATGCTGGACAAGTTTCACAATTATCAGTAGGTAAGGATAAATTTTTTGATTTCATAATTTTTTCTTTCATGCGATGTTCTTAACGATAATTCTGCTCGCCTGATCATCTCTGAGCGCGATCAACGTTCCGCGAACCCGGTAAGCTCTAGGTTCACGAAAGAAATTCTCCAATTCTGGATAAATGAGCGCGCCAGGAGTCAAGCCCAGATCTAAAAACCTTCTGCGGGTCAAACCCTGAACAGTCTCATCAAATTGGACCACTTCAGCTTTTTCTCCATTTTTAAGTTTATTAAGCGGAACCAATTCAATCGCCAGTGGTTCATGGATTGGGGTAGAGACCATGATATTGGAAGCCACTACCGGAGCAAGAGTATATTCCTGAGTTCCATCACTCAAAACGAGCCGATGATGATCGCGGCTTAAGAGCCGGATATTCATGCCAAGTTTTATTCCGCTCGCCATAATCTGTTGAAAAGCAATCGTAGGTTCGTCTTCAATTTCTACCACTTCGGCTATCTGCTCCATTGGCCAATCGGTTAGTGATGTTTTTGCAGAGCCTAATATTTGTCCCCGACTGTCTGGAATCGGATCCCCATGCGGATCAAATTTTGGGAAGCCAAGATCAGCTTCGATCTGGTCGATCTGAGCCGGTGAGGATTTGTGCTCACGGCGATGAGCTTCCTTATGAATCCGATCCAAAGGCATATTGGCTTCAACGGCAAGATATTTTTCCCACAACCGATGGGCACGCAGGATTTGAACCGCCCATTGCTCACCTGAAGAAGTGAAGACCAATTTGGATCCTTTTGAGTCGATCAACCCCTGAGATTCCATCGTTCCGATGAGCTGATTAGACTGTGTTTGAGTGAGGCGTAAGGCGCCTCCAAGACTGTCACGAGTAGAGGTTTCACCTTCATATTGCTTATCCAAGAGATATTTCAAAGCATCTTCTACCAGCTCGCGCTGGCGTTTTTCACGGGTATTTTCCATGAGGGCGATTAAGCCAAATTTCGGCAAGAAAATTACCAAAGCTACCAATAATGTGATTGTTAGAATTATGATGGTGTCCATAAGCGTCCCTTATGCTTTAATAAAAATTTTTGAGGTGATTGAAGGTCCCAACACCAGGGTCGATCCGTCGGCTAATTTAATGGTCATATTTCCGTCAAATGAGCGGATATCAATCACTTTTACGGTTACGCCAGGGATTAAATTATGATTTGACAAGAAAAGAAGCAGCTCTGGGTCTGTGTCAGGGACCTGTTGAATGATAAGTTCTTCATTAACTTCGCAACGGTCAAGGGCTTTAACTCCGCTGACCGGAAATTCGAGTTGCCGATTGGGGATCGGTTCTCCGTGAGGGGTGAAGTCAGGATCGCCCAATAACTTGGCTAATGCGGCCTCAAAATCATCGGAAATGAAATGCTCGAGAACACATGCCTCATCGTGAATTTTTTCGAGCGGATAGTTGAGAATTTCTGAAAGGAAGGTTTCAAGTAAACGGTGTCGACGAATAAGACTGATCGCCGCGCGTTTTCCGTCCGGGGTGAGTTTGACCCCTTGGTATTTTTTATATACCAGGAGAGCGGGATCGATTTTCGATAACTTTTTGATCATTTCAGATACTGAAGCAGGTGAAACGTTCAATAAATTTGCCAGGGTTGTGGTATTGGCTGGACTTCCCTCAAGAGTTAATTTATGAATTAATTTGAGGTAGTCACCTGTTGATTGGGAAATAATTTCTGGTTTCATAATTAATAATTTAGGTTATCCTAAAAATAATTATACAAGATTAAAAATTTATGTCAACCCATGGCGGTATAATAAAATCAAAAATGAGGTGGATGATGGTCTTACCAGTGATGCAAGATGATTATTTGATCGGTTTCTTGAGTGATCTTTTGAATGTACCCTCGCCTACTGGAAGAACAGGCGAGGCGATCGACTTCATCGCACGTGAATTGTCCAAATTTTCCGGTTTGGAGATCAGCAAAACCCGAAAAGGGGCGCTGTTGGTCAAATGGCCGGGTGAACACGATTCTATTCAAAGGGCGGTTACCGCCCATACCGACACACTCGGTGGGATGGTTAAAGAAATCAAACCCAATGGGCGCTTGATGATCACTCGGATCGGTGGATTGGTACTTAATGGTGTTGAAACCGAAGGTTGTACGGTTTTTACAGCCAGTGGTTCCAGTTTTCGAGGTTCCTTCATGTTTGATCGTCCCTCCGTACATGTGAACGGAGCAGCAGTCAACGAAACTCAGCGCTCTGAAACCAATATGGAAATCAGATTGGATGAGAAGGTCAGGGACGTGGAAGGTGTGGAAGCGTTGGGAATTCAAGTAGGCGATTTTGTCGCATTTGACCCAAGAGTAGTGATTTCAAATGGTTTTGTACGATCACGTTTTTTGGATGATAAAGCCTGTGTGGCAAATTTGGTAAGCGCGATTAAAACCCTGAGTGACGCAGGGCTTCGACCAAGGATGACAACCTACTTTCTTTTTTCAAATTATGAGGAAGTTGGACACGGAGCATCGGCAGGGCTGCCAAGTGAGGTCAGTGAATTATTGACCGTTGACATGGCGGCTGTAGGAAATGGGCAGAATTCAGACGAATTTAATGCGACTATTTGTTTGAAAGATAGCGGCGGCCCATATCATCATGGTTTTAGTTCACGGCTTCGAAAAATCGCTGAAGATAATGGGATACCATATAAGACCGATATCTATACGTATTACCGTTCGGATGGTGAGGCTGCCTGGCTAGCTGGAGCAGACATGCAGGTTGCATTGATTGGTCCAGGTGTAGACGCTTCTCACAATTATGAACGTACTCATATTGAGGCGCTCAGGGCTACGACTCAGTGGGTAATTGCTTATCTTCTTTCAGATGAAGCTTGATTCCTGCTTGGAATTAAACTTTGAGTAACTCATCAAGCTTTGTGAAGAGACTTGCCTGGTCGGTGAATAAGATTCCAGTCATGCCCAACCGGTTGGCTGTATCAATATTATCCGGCATATCATCGACAAAAATGGATGCCTGAGGTAGAACACCTAATTCATTCATCGCAATATGATAAATTTCCGGTTTTGGTTTCACCGTGCCATTCTCAGCGGAAAATATCAAAGAATCGAAAGCATCATCCATCTTCTCCGCTTCGACCCAGGTACGGAGGCCACTCCAGGCATTACTGATTAATCCAGTCCGATATTGATTTCGAGCATTCCTGAGGAAATTGATGATCTTATGATCGATGATATCGCCGGCAAAAAACTGATTACGGAACTCGGGGATCTCAGATACAGGTATTGAAAGTCTTCTGCTGACATCCAACCAAAGATCGTCCTCACGAATTCTGCCAATGGAAGCCAATTTGGACGCTTCACAATTGAACACAAAGGAATCGATCTCCTCATAAGTCATGCCAAATTTCTGACCAAGCAGTTTGCGCGGAGAGTGATCTTCGGTTCTCAGAATCACGCCTCCCATGTCGAAGAAAATCGCTTGAAATTTATTATCACGAGACATCGGTCATATCCTCGCCTTCGCGTAAAATTTTATCTACCACGATGTAATGATTGGCGATGGACATTCCAGCCCTTTCATAAAGCCGGGTGGCACCGGTAGGATTTTGAGAATCAACCGTTAGACCGATTCTGCTAAGTCCGGCTTGGTACATTACTCTAAAGGATCTTGTTAACAAAGCGTATCCCAGACCCCTTCGACGCCATGGCCGCCGAACCCCGAATGTGCTAACCCAGCCGATTCCAGATTTTCGTCGATTGAGCGAATAACCAGCAATTTCATCTCCGTCCCAGGCAACCAGCCAAAGCGCCGGGTCGAATTCAGCAAAACCCCTTACGTGGTCTAACCAATAGGTGTATGGGCGGAGAACATGTCCCCAATGGTCCTTGAAAGCGTCATGATGTGCTTCCCACAGCAAATGATCGTGCATGTCTACATCAAATGGTTCGAGACGGATTCCTTCTGGGAGTGGTACGAGTTCCGGTAACGCTTGCAAATCGATTTGCATCCGCCAATGGTAGCGGCTTACTGAGAAACCAAGGTCTTTGTACATATCCATAGCGTTTATCTCATTGGCTCCAAAACCATTTCGGATAAAAACCTTGGCGTTGGCGGGAGCGAGAGAAATCTCCTCCTTACCCCTTTCAATCAACGCTTTCAGCAAGGCTGTGCCGACCCCTTTTCCTCGATGTTTGGGATGAACATAACCGTCGCCTGCCAGTACACAATGTTGGAACCGATTTTCCATTTCCTCGTATCCAACAATTTGGCCAGTGGGAGATTCAACCACCCATAGATCGCGTTCCATTTCAGTCTCGTCGGATTCCCAAAATTTGGCCATTTCGTCGATATTCGCGCCCACCTCGGCATCCCCAAATGCAGCGCTAGTGATATTGATTAAATCTACAACTTCCGGCAAGTCCTCCATTTTTGGGTGACGTAATAAATAACCTTGTTCTAATTTGTTCATTGTATTTTCCATTCAATTTATTGATAAGTTTTCAACCATTCACGCCTAAGGATGCCCATGTAAAAGACATCCCATAATTTTCCATCACGTTCAACCGCATTGATCGCTTTGCCTTCGATGACGAAGCCATTTTTTTGGTATGATCTGATCGCTCGTTCATTGTAACCAAAGACATTCAGGGATACCCGATGAAGGTTGAGCTCAAGAAAAGCGTACTTAAGAATCAAAGCCATGGATTCTGTTCCATAGCCCTTGCCCCAATTGGCAGAATCTCCTAACCCAATACCGATAAATGCGTCCTGATGAAATTGGAGATTTCCTTCCAATCCAACAAAACCAATTGGTTCGGATTGATCAAGCGGGCGGATCATAAATTCATAATTAAGAAAGTCATCGAGGTGTTTCTCCATCCATTCCTTATTCGCCTTCCGTGAATAGAGAGTCGCCGGCGCATCGTCAAGCAGACGGGTGAATTCGCTGTTTTGCCGCCATTCAGACCAAAGCTTGCTGTCCCGTTCCGGTTCAAGGGCAATCAATTCTACCCGATCACCTTTTAATAAATTGGTTGATATCATCCAACTACCTGCCTTTTTCCAACCCAAATATTAACTCATCCCAGTAAGACCCATCTTTCTGAAGAGCTTCCCGCCGGCACGCTTCTTGAATAAACCCAGCCTTTTGAATTAAAGAAATAGCGGTCGGATTATATGATGGAATAGTTGCTGAGAGTTTTCGTAGGTTTAGTTCATGGAAACCAAATTGAACCAACATCTCGAGTATTTTTGTTCCGTATCCTTTTCTTCGATCGGCTGCGGCGCCGATTCCAAGGAGCAGACTTGCGGTTCGATTCGTCCAAGAAATATTTTCAATTAATCCGAATCCGATTAAACGTTTGTTTTGATTGAGACGAACCTGAAAATAATACAAGTCCTTGTCATCTTCAAAACGCTTTTCAATTTTCTCATATTTCTTCTTAACCTGATCCGCTGAAATCGGCTTCATCGGTTCAGTTGAAATCATTCTGGCGAAGGCTGGATCGCTAGTCCAAACAGTTTCAATTGCTGGATCTGTTTCATAATCGATGGCGGTGAATTGTATTTCAGATGAACGGAATAATGGGGTGTTGATTGGCATATTTCCTCTTTGATGTTAACAAGAAAAGTTTATCATGGGATATTTGATTACAATAATAGACAGATTATAAAGGCAGGCAGAAATGAACATGGAAAACGAAATCTTGAAACAGGCAATTTTGGATCTTTGGGATGAAACGGTAAATTCCCACAAAGGCATCTACCTGGATGAGGATGGTAATTTTCAATTGACGCTGGCACAACTTAATGCGGAACAGGCTTCCTTTCCGATCGGACCTTCCTGCGCAACCATCGCGGCTCATGTTGAACATATCATTTATTATTTGGATGTTCTGGAATTGTATGCCCTGGAAAAACCAATTCCAAAAGTAGATTGGGGACTTATATGGAACACAGTCTCAAGCCTTGACAAAGAGGCTTGGGATGATGAGCGAAACCGATTGATGGCGGCTTTTGGCAGAACAAGAAAAGTTATTGGTGAAATTGATTTGTCTCGCGAGCGGGCGATCGAAGGTGTGTTGGCGATCCTGGCTCATACAGCCTACCATCTTGGGCAAATTCATCAAAGTATGTGTATCCTACCGGGAGAACCGAGAAAATCATGAGAGTGATACGAATTAATACCGGCACCGCGGAATCAATCAAAATTGGTGAAAATGTGCAGCAAACCGGATTGTTCAAACAAAGTCATCATGAATCTATCTGGATCGGAAAAGATGGTTTACCCGACGATTTTATTGGCTCTGAAAAACATCACGGTGGTCCTGATCAGGCAGTTTACATTTTCACTCAGCCCGATTACATTCATTTTGAGCAATTGTTAGGGCTAAAAACCACCTGTGGGTTGTTTGGCGAGAATCTAGACGTCTCAATCCTTGAGAGCCATAACGCTTTGATCGGCGATATATTGGTATTTGATCAGGTCAAATTGGAAGTTACTGGACCGCGATTTCCATGCGGTACATTTTCAGTTGGGATGAACGATCCACAATTTGTGAAAAAATTCAAGGAGATTGGCAGGCCGGGTTTATATTGCCGGGTATTGGAAGAAGGAACTATTTCACAGGGTGAATCATTTGAGGTGATTCGTTACCAGGGCACTCAGGTATCTATCGCGGAGATCTTTGAGGATCATTATAGTAAAAACGCAGACAGGCAAACCATCCAGAAATTTCTCTCTGTTCCACTGGCTTCACGTATCCGAGCTCCTTTAGAACGAAGACTTTTAGAGTCGAATAATTAACAATGTTCTAATAAGTAGGCAGACCTGTTTTTTGGTAGAATCAAGATGTAATTGGTCAAATTAGCATTCGCGAATTGAGCGGATGCGGAGGATAAATTTATTATGGCTGGAATGGAACGCTTTACACAAAGAGCCCGCAAAGTGCTTAGCCTTGCCTATCAAGAGGCTGAGACTAACCACCATTCAATGATTAACACAGAGCATATCTTGGTTGGTTTGATTTTGGAGGATGGCGGAATCGCAAGTAAGGTATTAACCCAGGTAGGAATGGAAGTAAATCGGGTCCGAGAGATAATTTCTCGAATTACGGAAGTAACCCTTGCCCCTGAAGGCGCAAAGATTGAGCTATCTAATGAAACTCAACAGGTGATTGAAACCGCGTTTGAGGAAGCCCGGAAATTGGGACATCATTATATTGGCACCGAACATTTACTGCTTGCAGTGATTAAACAAGAAACGGTCGCGCTCGAAGTGATTAATCGCTTTGGGGTAAGCGCGGAGGAGATTAGACGTCAAACCAGGCGTTCTATTCAAGAGGCGGATATAAATAACTCGAAAACTGTCTCGAATACTCCTGTTGGAACTGCAGAACAGAAGGAAGATAAACAAGGCAAAACTCCAATGGTAGATCAGCTTGCGACCGACCTGACCGCTAAGGCGGAGGATGGAAAGCTTGATCCAGTCATTGGTAGAGAAATGGAAATTGAACGGGTAATCCAGATTCTTGCCAGACGCACCAAGAATAACCCGGCATTAATCGGCGAACCTGGTGTCGGCAAGACAGCGATTATCGAAGGTTTAGCCCAGAGGATCATCGAAGGCGATGTACCAGCCCCTTTGATGAATAAACGAGTGCTTCAATTAGATGTCGGATCTCTGGTGGCTGGGACCATGTATCGGGGGCAATTTGAGGAACGTTTGAAACGGGTGATCGATGAGCTGAAAAAATCAGGCTCTATCCTCTTTATTGATGAGGTTCATATGCTGGTTGGTGCTGGAGCTGCAGGCTCTGCCATCGATGCCGCCAATATTCTTAAACCCGCTCTTTCCCGCGGGGAATTGCAGGTTATTGGCGCAACGACCTTGGAGGAATACCGAAAACATATTGAATCTGACGCGGCACTCGAACGACGCTTCCAACCTGTTCAGGTAGATGAACCGACTGAGGAAGAGACGATAGCGATCCTTCGCGGTATCCGGCCGGCTTATGAAGAGCATCATAAATTGACTATTTCTGATGAGGCAATCGAAGCCGCGACCAAATTATCCGCCCGCTATGTAACCGAACGATTTCTTCCGGATAAAGCAATTGACCTGATTGACGAATCCTCGTCCCGGGTAAGGATGTATAAATCGCCTGCCGCAAAAGAATCCAAAAGTTTGTTTACCGAACTTAAAACGCTAAGGATGAATCGGGTTTTGGCGATGGAAGATGGAAATAATGAAGAAGTTGCTACGATCCAGCGCCGTTTACAAGGGATCGAAGAAAAGTTGGAAAAAATGCGCACTGGTTGGGATCGCGCGACCAGCCCTGTGGTAAGCGCCGAAGATATCGCCGAAGTGGTATCCATGTGGACGGGTGTTCCTTTGATGCAAATCGCCCAGGAAGAATCTGAACGCCTATTACGGATGGAAGAAGAATTGCAGAAAGTGATCATCGGGCAGGATCAAGCGATCGAATCTATTTCCAAGGCGGTGCGGCGTGCCAGAGCTGGCCTCAAAGACCCTAAACGTCCGATTGGATCGTTTATCTTTCTTGGCCCAACTGGCGTTGGTAAAACTGAACTGACCAAAGCATTAGCGAAATTTATGTTTGGCAGCGAAGACGCCGCGATTCAATTGGATATGTCTGAATTTATGGAGCGGCATCACGCGGCCCGCCTCGTGGGGGCTCCTCCTGGATATGTGGGCTATGAAGACGCGGGACAATTGACCGAGGGAATTCGCAGGAAGCCTTATTCGATTGTAGTGTTTGATGAAATTGAAAAGGCTCACGACGAGGTCCATAATATGCTCCTTCAGATCATGGAAGAAGGACATCTATCTGACGCGAAAGGCAGAAAAGTCAATTTCCGCAACGCGATCATCGTTATGACTTCAAACGTTGGCGCTGACGTCATCAAGAAACAGACTGCATTGGGGTTTGCGCTAAAACACGATGAGGAAACCCAGGAAAGATTGTCCTATGAGGACATGCGCAAGAAACTGACTGAGACCCTAAAACGTACATTTCGGCCTGAATTTATCAACCGGCTGGATTCTGTCATTGTTTTCCGCTCACTTTCGAAGGAAGATATTGGAAAAATTGTCTCCCTTGAGATTGGCAAGGTCGCGGAGAGACTTGTTGAACACCGAATTCACTTGAGCGTTTCCATGGAGGCTTTGGATTCCCTGGCGATTCAAGGTTACGATGCTGAGATGGGCGCCCGTCCGTTACGCAGGACGATTCAGAATCTTGTTGAAGATCCTTTGTCTGATGGGTTACTCGCCGGGAAATTTAAGGATGGTGATACGATCAACATTGATGTTGAACAGGACGGAAAGATTACCCTCAAAGCCGTTGAGAGCCCTCAACCAGTGGCTGAGGTTTTATAACCAACAACTCATAAAACTGCCATTGGCAGTTTTATGTTTCAAGTAGATCAAAAACGCATGACGAAAGTAAGAATGGAAGAAATCGAAAAATCACCTTCATTCCATATACGTGAAATTCCCGTATACGGTGATGCAATTCTGGCACCGATGGACGGATTTTCCGATTGGCCGTTTCGTTCGATTTGCAGCAGGCTTGGCAGTGCCATGAGTTACACCGAATTTGTTCGAGCGCAGCATATTGTAATGGCGTATCGGCAAATGGGGCCTCGACTACGGTTTGATGAAAATGAAAGACCTATGGTATTTCAGATTTATGGTGATGAGCCTGATGAGATTGTGGAGGCGGCAAAAATCGTTCAAGACAGACAACCGGATATTATTGATATTAATATGGGTTGTCCGGCGAGGCGGGTGGTACATGGCGGTGCGGGTGTTGGTTTGATGTTGCAGCCACTCAAGGTAGCCCGGATTTTTAGAAAATTAAGCAAGGAATTGAGTGTGCCAATCACGGGCAAAGTTCGCCTTGGCTGGGAGGATTGCCGATCTTACAAATTAATCGCCCGGATTGTGGAAGAAAATGGCGGCTCCTTAATTGCCATACACGGACGAACGAAGGAGCAAGGTTATGGAGGGAACGCGAATTGGGACGCGATCGCTGAACTTCGCTCCTCCGTAAAAATCCCGGTAATCGGGAATGGGGATGTTCGTGAGGTGGCGGACATTGAAAAAATGAAAGCATATACAGGCGTTGAAGCCGTGATGATTGGCAGAGCGGCTATTGGCAATCCCTGGATCTTCAGCAAATTAAACCGAAATGAAGTGTCCAACCAAATGGTTGTTGAGCTTGTTACCGAACATCTGGAGAGACATTTAGAGTTTTATGGAAATCGTAAGGGGATGATCCTTTTCCGAAAACACGCGATGCAGTACCTAAAACTTCAGCGGTTTCCCCGTTCAAAACGCACAGAAATCATCACTCAGACTGACCCGCGCGAATTTCTGCTTCGTCTCACGGATGTATTTTCCGCTGACATAATACCCGAGCAAATACCAGTTTTATGATTAAAAAACCGGCCGACATATGTCGACCGGTTTATTTTTGAGTATTTTATTCCACGTTGGTTGAAGAAAATCCCCGAACTTGTTCTTCCAATTGATGCCTGCGATCATTTACCGCCTTGCGAACTTCATCTGAGAAGGTGGCAGAGCGATCACGAATCTTTGTTCTGAGACTTTCTCCAGATTCAGGCGCGAGCAGTAACGCGGCCGTAGCTCCGACGAGCCAGCCAACAAACAAACCAATCAAAAATCCAAAGGCGTTTTTCATCTTTTCCTCCAATTTCTCCTTACTCATAGTATAGGGGAAAAACATATAAATAATGTTAATTTTCACCAAAAAATCGCAGATTATTCTCCTGGACATGATATTATTAACCTAAATCAATTCGGACTCTACCAAATGGAGGGTACCATGTCTGTAAATTCTGTAACACAAGCCGCGGTTCTGCGGAAAAAAATAACTGTCCCCGCTATTCAAGCCAAAAAAGCAAGCAAAATACCGATTAGCATGCTGACCGCCTATGATTATTCGATGGCAGTCATTATGGATAGGGCGGGTGTTGATATGATTCTTGTCGGCGATTCCCTTGGAATGGTCGTGCTTGGTTACGATAGCACCTTGCCGGTTACTATGGATGACATGCTTCATCATTGTAAGGCTGTCGCCAGGGGAGCGAAAAATCCCTTGTTAGTTGGTGATATGCCATTTATGTCATATCAGGCATCGATAGAACAAGCCGTACTCAATGCCGGGCGTTTTCTGGCTGAGGGCGGTATGGACGCAATTAAATTAGAAGGCGGCAAGGAACGCGCGGAAACCATACGCGCGATTGTATCAGCTGGGATTCCGGTCGTTGGCCATATTGGACTTACGCCTCAATCGGTTAATATGCTGGGTGGTTATAAGACGCAGGGTAAAACAGCCGCTGCCGCCAAGAAGTTGATTGAAGATGCCTTGGCTTTGCAGGATGCCGGATGTTTCGCGGTCTTGATGGAGTCCATTCCTCGTCAACTGGCTGAACTGATTACCGAAAAATTGAGCGTTCCAACGATTGGAATTGGGGCAGGATCGGCATGCGACGGACAGGTATTGGTAATCAACGATGTCCTTGGTCTGTTCGACCGATTCCAGCCGAAATTTGTGAAACAATACGCAAATTTATTTGAGATTGCGACTAACGCTATCGAACAATATATTGACGAAGTGCAAACCAGGTCTTTCCCCAGCCAAGAGCATGAAACAAGTATGGCGGCTGAGGAATGGGACAACCTGAACAAAGAATTGTGATTAGCGATAAATGACTGCTCCCCGGGTGTTGGTTTGTGGGACTGGAGCAATGGGTAGCCTTTTTTCTGGCCTGTTAAGCGCTTCAGGTGTGGATGTCTGGATTTTGGGAACCTGGCACGATGCTTTAAAAACAATTGGAAACCAAGGTGTGCGAATATCGCGTTCCGGAGCGACCCTTTTTCAGAGTCATCCACTCCCCGCATCTTCTACCTTTCCGGATGAGGTGGCGTTTGATCTTGTGTTGATCTTAGTTAAAACGTATCAAACCGTAAGCTTGCTGCACAATTTGGATGGATTGAACCCACGCACACCGATCCTTAGCCTGCAAAATGGGGCGGGAAATCGAGAGCTGATTCAAGCCGAGGTGATCAACCCGGTCAGCGCTGGAATTACAAACCTCGGAGCCCATTTGATTGAGCCCGGGATGGTAGAGTGGACAGGTGATGGTGGAACGATTCTCCCCGGAGGTGAAATCAATAGACAAATTTTTGACCGCAATTCGCCGATTAACAATATTACTTATTTCACCGATCAAATTGACGAGGCGATTTGGCGAAAATTGGTCATCAACGCGGCGATCAATCCGATAACCGCTATTTATTCAATCAAGAATGGGGCGTTATTGAATCAAAATGAGGCGCGCCGAAGAATGGGTGAAATAATCTCCGAGTGCCATGCCATTGGGATGCAGAATGGGTACACCGAACGCCTTGATCAGACCTTCGCCCGGGTTGACGAAATCCTCAGGGCGACTGCTTCCAACACTTCCTCCATGTTGAGTGATATTTTGAGGGGTGGCTTAACAGAAATTGAAAGTATTAGCGGAGCCGTAATTGCCGAAGGACGCCGCCTGAGTATTCCCACCCCAGCAAATTTGTGGGCGTATCACAAAATCAAGGCTTTAGAAACCCAATCCGGCTAGAGATATTTTTTAAATTAACATAAATGAGCCTGGCATTTAGCCAGGCTCATTCAATTGATGTTGAGATAAATTAAATCTGACCGCGGAGCTGCATTGCTTTTACAACTCGGTCGATAGCGACCATATAAGCCGCGTCACGCATGTAGACGCCTTCTTTTTGGCTCATATTGAGAACCGCGTGGAAAGCGGAGGTCATCTTAGTATCGAGCTTTTCAAGAACTTCTTCCTTGGTCCAGTAAAAATTCATGTCATTCTGAACTGATTCAAAATAGGATGTTGTTACGCCGCCGGCGTTGCAAAGGAAATCCGGGATATCGAAGATGCCATGACTCTTGAAGTATTCATCAGCTTCCGGAGTGCAAGGACCATTCGCGCCTTCAGCAATTACCTTTACACGCGGGTGGATTCGCTTGACAGTATCGCCATTGACGTGACCTTCTATCGCGGCGGGAATAAGAACATCACATTCCTTTTCGATCCACTTTTCGCCATCTTCACGGACATAACCAGACTTGGCAGCCTTTTCCTTGTCAACGGTTCCATATTGGTCAGTGATGGTTAGCAGGAATCGAGGATCAACGCCATCCTTGTGGCTGTAGGTATATGAGGTCTTGTCATTTCTATCCCAGCAGGATACACAAGCTACCTTGCCACCCAGCATGTCGATGAAACCAATGGCAGCGTATTGAGCGACATTACCAAAGCCTTCGATGGCAGCTACGCATTTTTTAGGATCCATATTCAGGTGTTTGAGGGCTTCGCGGACTGTATAGATTACACCAAAGCCTGTTGCTTCGGTACGCCCAGCTGATCCGCCGCCACCCAGTGGTTTTCCGGTAAATACACCAGGGGTGTATTCGCCAACCAATTTTGAATACTCATCCATCATCCAGCCCATCATTTGAGGAGTTGTTCCAACATCTGGGGCGGGAACATCCTGGCGAGGACCAATATTCTTCCACATATTTTGAACCCAGCCGCGGCATAGCCGTTCTTTTTCCGAGGTGGAAAGTGCGGAAGGATCAACAATAATGCCGCCCTTTCCGCCGCCTAACGGAATATCCGCTACCGCGCATTTCCAGGTCATCCAAGTCGCAAGCGCGCGAACGGTGTCAAAGGTCTCGTTCGGGTGAAACCGAATGCCGCCCTTGTTTGGACCACGGGAATCATTGTGTTGTACGCGGTAACCCTGGAAGACCTTGATCGAGCCGTCATCCATACGAACTGGAATGCGGAAACTAAATTCGCGCATCGGCCAACGTAAGACTTCGCTGATCTGAGGGTCTAAATTCAATAGTTCTGCAACATGGTCAAATTGTTCTTGAGCCATTTCAAACGCGTTGATCTGTCCGGACATTTCTACTCCTCATACCTTAATTTTAAATATAAACGGGCTACCGGTTCGGAAGCCCGCTTTTTTTGATGTTTGAAAGCACGATATTCATAAAATATATTGTCCTTTAATTCACGTGCAAGTATAGGATACAAAAGAAAGAAAGTGATGTCAATATGATTGACATCACTTTCAGACTGGCATTATGTCAGACAATTAATCATTATTGGTTCATCGGTGTTAAAATTTGAGAATGAATGACGCAAAAAAAAGCTTTGACGAGCGGGCAAAGGAATGGGATACACCAATAAAAATAGACCGTTCCAAGAAGATTGCCCAGTTGATTATTCCGATGCTGCCCCAAGGCAAGCCTCTAAAAGCCATGGAATTGGGTTGCGGAACCGGTTTGGTTAGTTTTGAACTGAAGAATCAATTCGAAGAAATCGCCTTGGTAGATACTTCGGATGGCATGCTGGATGT
This sequence comes from Anaerolineales bacterium, assembly GCA_035562755.1. GTDB lineage: Bacteria > Chloroflexota > Anaerolineae > Anaerolineales > Villigracilaceae > UBA5195. The sequence goes on along the minus strand of DATMWA010000106.1, from coordinate 32,935 downwards.
TCTGAATGAAAAAATCGCCCGGGAAAATTTAAATCATTTCCACCCAATTTTGGCGGATGTACTTCAAAAGCCGTTGGGGGAGCGTTTTGATATTATTTACACTGTCATGACTCTTCATCACATTCCGGATGTCAAGCTTGCCCTTACTAAGCTTTACGAAATGTTGACACCCGGCGGCATTTTTTTTGCGGCTGATTTGGACAAGGAAGACGGTTCATTTCACAAGCCTTGGGAAAAAGTGCATCCTGGTTTTGAACGGATTGAATTGTCTGCAATGTGTAGCGAAAGTGGTTTTGTGGATGTTAATTTTTCAACCGCGTATGTGATGAAAAGACCCGGAAAGTGGTTCAAATCAAAGAAATATTCGATCTTTTTGCTGCGGGCAATCCGTCCGCAAATCTCTTGAAAGGAATTATTCAATGTTAAATGAATTTGATGTTCTTGTTATCGGGGCTGGACCAGCGGGATATGTAGCTGCGATAAGAGCCTCGCAATTGGGCTTAAAAACCGCTATTGTGGACAAAGAATGGTTAGGCGGAGTGTGCCTCAATGTTGGCTGTATTCCCTCCAAATCCCTATTAAAAAATGCGGATATCGCCCATACTTTACGGGAGAGAGGGAAGGAATTGGGTTTTGCATTTGAGAATTTAACTCTTGATTTCCCAACCGCGGTCAAACGCAGCCGTCAGGTTTCAGGGCGATTAGTAAAAGGCGTTGGCTTCCTGATGAAAAAGAACAACGTCGAGGTTTTCATGGGATCCGCCAAATTCCTCGATGCGAAAAAAGTCGAAGTATTGACAGATAAAAATGAAGTTGAGATCATTGAAGCGAAAAATATTATTATCGCTACTGGAGCTACCCCAATGGTTCCTCCGGGTTGGCAGATTGATGGCGAAGCCGTAGTTACTTACCGGGAAGCGATCTTGCAGGAAAAGCTGCCAGCCAGTGTTATCGTGATCGGATCCGGGGCAATTGGGGTAGAGTTCTCTACCGTCTGGAATGCATACGGTACAGAAGTCACCATTGTTGAAATGCTTCAGAATGTGGTTCCGCTGGAGGACGAGGAAGTAAGTCAGGAATTGGAAAAATCGTTGAAAAAACGAGGAATCAAGGTCCTGACGAGCACAAAAGTTGAGAGCGTAACCCGAATGGGCGAGGGAGTTAAAGTCAAGGTGAGCGCCAACGGCGAAACCCTGGAGTTGAGCGCTGATCAGGCTTTGGTCGCGATTGGATTCCGTCCAAATACCCGCAATATTAATCTGGAGGGAGCTGGAATCAAACTCAGCGATCGAGGATTTATTGAAATTAATGATTCTATGGAGACTAACGTCCCAGGTATATACGCGATTGGTGATGTAACCGGCAAGCTGATGTTGGCGCATGTCGGTTCGGCTATGGGAATCCTTTGCGCGGAAAAGATAGCGGGACATTCGATCAGACCCCTGGTGTACTCCATGATGCCAAGGGCTACATATTGCCAACCTCAAGTCGCGTCCTTTGGTTTGACGGAAAAGCAGGCTCTGGATAAAGGCTTCAATGTAAAAACCGCCAAATTTCCGTTTCAGGCAAATGGAAAGGCGCTTGGTTTGGGAGAATACGCCGGGTGGGTAAAATTTGTTGTCGATTCAGATTCAAATAAATTACTTGGTGCTCATTTGATTGGGCCTGAAGTGACTGAATTGCTCCCTGAGTTAACCCTCGCGGAAAAATTGGGGATAACGATTGATGAGATTGGGAGGAATGTACATGCCCACCCAACCATATCGGAAGCGCTGATGGAGACTGCCCACGCCGCTCTTGGTGAAGCGATTCACATGTAACCTGAGCTGACCGCGGGATTACGATTGATTAGGCAGCCTAAGAAGTCAAATAAGATAAAAATGGGCTCGGAAATTTCCGAGCCCATTTTTTGATGCATTTCCGAGGTTAAAATAAGCCTGCACCGGATGTGGGACCGGTGCAGGCGTTCGCCAAAGGAGGAGATAATATGAAAGGTTGTTTAATTGACTTTAGTTTACCATCAAGTGAAAAATTTCACAAACAATCCCTGTCACATTATCGTTAGACAAATGTCACTTTCAAACCGCATCAATCATCGGGGTTGACCTCGTGAAAACGGCTTAATTCTGGCAAGTTTGGTTTGGTTTCTTCCCCAAAACTTGCCATCATTCTATCGATCGCTTTTTCCAACGACTCACCCCGAATGCTGAAGGTGATGTCGCCACGGGTCTTTTCAATAATGCTCCGGGCGATATCAGTTTGGCGGCGCAATCCATTGGTAATCGCATCTGGGTAATCCATGGTAACCAATATGGCATAGATATCATCCATCCCGGTCAGTAGTCTTTCCGCTTCTGGTGAATATCCATGACGCAGGATATCCAGGCAGCGTCGGCGTAATTCACCGATCACCTCAGCCAGACCATTGAGATAGGTATACGCCTCAACATCAAGATCTGCCGGAGTAGCAATTGATTCATTTCGAATGATGGCACAGGTTACTTTGGCCTCAACGAATTCTTTCAAAGCATCTTGAGTGTAACCAGCATAGTAAAGATCTGGGTGCGGTCGGGTAGCGGTGCGCAGCTCATTGGCTAATTTTTCAGCCTCTTCGAGTTGCGTGAACATAGTATCTTCGTCATCCCGGTGAACAGCACGGATAGCCTGAGAACAGAATCGGATCAACGTGCGAGCATGGCCAAGTGCTTTGTCCCTGGCAGCGGTCCGAATATCAAATTCCTCGCGAATCTGTTCGGAAATGTGTTCAAGCTTATCCATCTGGTTTGTCATCCTCGGTGGGTGGAGTTTCATCACTGGGTTTGTTGGTGTTTGCGATTCCTTTGAATAACTGATCGGCTAAATTTGGCTTTGGGATATTTATCAAGCCATTAATACTTTCATATTTTTTAACGTTCTCGACCAAGGAATGCATTAACAATTTTGCGCTGATCGGGGACATGATGATCCGGGCGTTAATCGTTCCTTTTGTATCCACAGGCAGTATATGGCCAAAATCAAGAACAAAATCAGCAGGTGCCTGTGCAACTCGAAACACATTGGCGTAAATTGGTTCCACGCCTGGAGCGACTTCGACGGTTTTCTTTTCCATATTTAATTACCCTTTTCCTCAGATTCCTGAGGAGGAGAAAGCTGAAAATCTAAAATGGCAGGTTGTCGTCCTCATCATCTGGCCCAATAAAGCCGGCAGAATCAAAATCACTTGAACGAGGGCTTCCTTGCTCTTGATTAGAATCACTCTTGGTGGAAAGGAATCGGACAACATTGGCTGTCACCTCAAACGAAGCCCGTGGCGGCGAGCCATCCTTTGGTATCCAAACTCTTGGGCCGCCACTTTGTGGATCTGGATTTAAACGGCCTTCAACCAATACTTTTGAGCCTTTTGAAAGATACTGGTTGCATGACTCACCTTGTTTGCCAAATACTGATACCCGAAACCAAACTACTTGTTTAATCGTTTCGCCGGTATTTGATGTGTATTGGTGATTTGAGGCAATACTGAAAGAGGTAACCGCCGTTCCATTCGGTAAGTATCTCATCTCTGGATCCCTACCCACGTTTCCTACGATTGTTATGCTATGGTACATTCTTCCTCCAAGAAATTTCACACAATAAAAATGTTTAGTATTTCAATATTACAACATTAAGACCCTTCAGGAAATATTTTTTCTGGTAATCTCCGATATGTCTAAAATTTCAATTTCACTTTTTGCGTCCTTTTTCGCGTCGGTGAGCATGGTCATACAAAATGGACAAGCGACTGCAAGGATTGCCGCATTGGTTTTTTCGGCTTGCTCAAACCTGGCGTGATTGATCCGCTTTTCACCCGCTTGCTCTTCCATCCAGAATTGGGCACCTCCCGCGCCGCAACAAAAAGAATTCTCCGAATTGTTTTCCATTTCTATAATATCTAAGTCAATTGATCCGACTATTTCCCGTATCTGGCGGGTTTGCTGATTATGACGGCTTAGATAGCAAGGATCATGAATGGTTATTTCACCCAAGTTCAGATCGTCTTTAAGTTTCAGTGAGCCGTTTCCAATTAATTCATTGATCAACTCCGTATGATGCAGGATCTTATAATTCCCGCCAAATGCTGGATATTCATTTTTAATGGTGTGGTAGCAATGCGGACAGGTGGTTACGATTCGATCAAATTTTGCTTCATTGAGCGTCGCGACATTTTCGGTCGCCAATTCAAAGAAGATGTCTTCCCGTCCAGCTCTCCGGGCGGAATCACCGGTACATTTTTCAGCATTACCCAGGATGGCGAAGTTAATTCCAGCCATTTCCAGAATTTCAGCGAACGCGCGGGATGATTTTTGAGCTCTTAAATCTGTGGAAGGAGCGCACCCAACCCACCAGAGTATGTCAGGATTAGGATTTTCCTCGAGTGTGGGCACATTCATTCCATTTGCCCAGGCGGCGCGCTCCCTGACAGGAGTGTTCCACGGGTTGGCATTGCGCTCCATACCCCGAAAGGCTGGCTCCAGTGAACGGGGAGACTCGCCTTCATTCAGTGTCAGGTAACGGCGAAATTCGAGTATATCCCTCATCGGTTCATTCCCAACGGGGCAGATATCAACGCACGCCCCGCAAGTTGTACAAGCCCAGGCAGCTTCTGCGGTTAGTAATTCACTTATCATAATCTGGTCGGCGGGTCGGTGGTTGAGTGCGTAACGTTTGTTAATTTCAAGGACTGCTGGAGAAAGAATCTTACCTGTTTGGGCGGGAGGGCAAACCTCCTGGCATCGGTAACACATGATGCAGGCAAAGCCATCCAGAATCTGCTCAAAGGGTAGATCTGAGACTTTTTCAGCCCCGAATGTTTCAAGGGAAGAATCTTCAATATCAATGTAAGGTTGCTCACCAATGGATCTTTTCTGTGGTTTGAACAGAAAGTTGATGGGGGCAAACACAAGGTGTAAATGTTTTGAATATGGAAAATACGGTAAAAATAGCAAAATGGATCCTAATGAAAGCCAAAAACTGATTTTCTCGCCAAGGTTGAGGCTTTGGGTAGGGATTTGAAGAAGTGCGTTGGCTAAAAAACTGGCGACCGGTTGAGCGGGATCGAGCCCATCATTGGCTTGGGCAATATAAAAAGCCTCACCGACCAGTCTCGCGCCAGTATGTAAAAAAATAAAACTTCCAACAATCAAGGAATCTCGTTTTATGCCAATGGCAGCCATATCGGCAAGATAATTTTGCGCGGCGGGTGAGAGGTTGGGAGGCTGAATGATAAATCTTCGAATCATCATCCCAAGAATTCCGACGAGAATTAAAACGTTAAAAATTTCTGTTTTGGCTCTATAAACATCACCGATCCATGACCGGATTCCGAAAGAATGAATCCCCGTAAAAAAGTAGATCAGGTCACCAAGATTCACAAAAAGGAACATCAAAAAACCATACGCAATGAAGGCATGGAGAATGGATATGGGTTTGCGAATCTTGAAGGTTTTTAACAGGAGCAATACATTGGTTAAAGCCGTTTTCCAATTCACCTTGAAATAACTTAGTTTGAGATCGCCTTTGCCACTTGAAATTTGTTTGTAAATTCGAACGAAACCAATAAAACTCATGTAGATGGAAATCAAACTAAAGAGAATGAAAAAAACCTTCTCCCATGTCATTGAGCCTCCGCTAATTTCTGCTTATATTCTTTAATTTACTGACGAATTCCTGGGCGAGACGATTCTGGTTCTTTTGAATAAATTCCCATAATTTCTCTGCCGCTACCATCTGCTTTCGATAATGGCTCCGTACCGCGAATACAGGGTGCTTGATCGAAACTCCAAACACATCGACTTTCTTCACCTTGCCAAGCGCAAGGCTACGGAAAGCGGTAAGTTCTGAGGTAAAGGTAATTCCAATCCCATTTTCAACAGCCATCAGAACTGCTTCCGCGTCTCCGAGTTCTGAAATGATATTCAGCTTGCCAGGGTCAATACCAGAATTAAGCAGGTTCCGATTGAGAACCTCAAAGGAACCGCTTGAATTTTCTCTCTTAATGAATGGAGCGTCATACAATTCATCTCGATCTACATACAACCTGTCCGCCCAGGGATGGTTAGTAGGGACAACCAAGATGAGCGAATCATCGAAAAGCTTGATACTCTCAAAGTTCGTTTTGGAAACTTCTCTTCCCATGAAAGCAATATCGAGCGAATGGTCCGATAACCCTTTGAGGATCTTCACATTTTGATCCATGGTTACGCTTGTCTTTACATTCGGATTTTCTATTTGGAAATTTGCGAGGATGATTGGAGCAAGGTAATTTCCAGTAGTAGTTGAGCATCCGATAAAGATGTTTCCTTGAATTTTCTGAGTCGCGTTTCGAAGTTTATCTTCGAGATACTCTGCTGAGAGTAGAAGTTCTTTGGCGGCTGGGAGAATTTGCTTGCCGACCTCGGTTAGTTGAATCGTTCTACCTTGGCGGTGAAATAAGGTGACGCTGAAACTTTTTTCGATAGATAGGATGTTATGGCTTACGGCAGATTGGGATAAGTGGAGTCTTTTGGCTGCTTTTGAGAAACTCAGTTCTTCAGCAGTTTTAACAAAGGCATTAATTTCTGATAGGTTAATCATCGTATTGTCCGGTTATTAAGATAAACTATGTTATTCAGGTTCTATCTATAAATATAAACCAAAAACGCACGCCAACAGGCAGGAGACAGAAAAAATGACTGAACATCAACCGGAATCGATCAATTTAAGAATGCATACTTCCAATCGAGCCGTCGAGGATATTGAGAGTATCTACGCGATTCTTGATAAGGCTTTGGTCTGCCATGTTGGAATTGTTGAAGGTGGAGTTCCATACGTAATCCCGCATAATTTTGGACGGTTAGGCGACGAATTGGTAATGCATGGGGCGTTAGGCGGACGGTTGATGAAGCATATCGCGTCAGGTGAATTGGTTTGTGTTGAGGTTACCTTGCTGGATTCGTTGGTTCTGGCTCGGTCTATGTTCATGCATTCTGTAAACTATCGGTCGGTAATGGTTTTTGGAAGAGGAAGGCTGATCGAAACAGATTCTGAGAAGCTCCAAGCCTTAAAGGCGATCTCCGACCAATTAATGCCTGGCAGATGGGAAGAATGCCGGCAACCAAACCAAAAAGAGTTGAATGCCACCAAGGTGATTGGAATCAAGATTGAATCCGTAACGGCCAAGGTAAATATTGGCCTGCCGGAGGATAAGAGCGAAGACCTCGATTTTCCGGTCTGGGCAGGTATTTTGCCATTGAATACGGTGGCTGACGAGCCAATCAGCGCTGAGGAGCTTGACCCTACTCTGATACCCATGTCCGGAATCAGGAATTTTAAGAGGGCTGGAATCGGTTAAAGATCCCCGCTTATATCATTGACATAGTCAACAGACCCTGGACATACTATTTTGATATTCTTCGATATAGAACTCCAGTTTAATTCAGATTCGCCATCCAAATCATAAGTCAGATTGAGCGCGTCAGAGAGACATCCGCTGCCCGCGTTGTAATTAACCAGGGTGAGTTTCCACATCGTCTCATAATCGAGATAGCTCCCAGGTTTCTCTCCGATTACATTTTCGACTACTCGACCAGCTTGCTCACAATTTGCTAAAAGGGTTTGGGCGAAAACCCCGACACTGAAATCAGCCCTGCTCAAGTCAATTCCAAGCGGGCAATCTTCACAACGAGCGTCGACACTGTTGACCAGAGAGTTGCGCAATATTTTCTGGTCTTCCTCCTCAAGATTCGCGTAGCCTGAGGATTCGCAGGTTATTTGATTGAGTACGAGTGGACAAAACTGACGGTAAAACACTGGATTCCATAATAGGGTGGTATCCGCTCCATTCTCGGTCATCTGTCCCAAACCAATATCAGACCCATTTCGAAAAATGCCTGGCCAGAACTGACTCTCCCGACTAAATAGATTTTTTAGTAATTGTCCGGGTACATCCCGCTTAACTGCCACATCATGGATCAATTCATCAAATCTATTCTGCCATTTTGTGACCGCGGGTTCAGAAACTTCGATCCCACAATGGTTTATTGATCCATCTGAATTCAAACCGTGGTTTGGGCATGAGGAAACATCCACAATTCCCTGTTTAATGAGGTTCTCAGCTAGATAGGCATAAGGAATGTTTGAGTTAAGATCGGAGGAGGAATCAGGGGTTCGAAGCCAATTGGGCAACTTTTCTGGTTTGTAAGTTTGCCAGCCTTCAGCACAGCTCAGATATTTAGTTCCGACCCATTGGGTAGAAAACACGTCAACCCTCCACCGAGGAATAAGGCGGTTGAAATCATCATCTTTTACGACGCGAACCTTGGCGGTAAACACTTCGGATGAATCGCCATAGGTTGAATTTGCCCAAAATTCAAGAAATATGCCCTGATCGATGGTGTTATCCAAGATAAACCGGCATTCATCGCCTGCGCAATTGAATTTATCACCGCCCGCGAATCCCTGAATGTTGATAATTTCTTCGTTCGGGAGTGGCTCATTTGCTTTCAGGAGTAATGTGGGTTCAGTCCTGCACCATCCATCATCAGCCATTACACAGTTAATCAGCGATATATTAACGGTTGGAGCGGGTAACTTAACTGTGATCGTGTCCTGCTTATTCTTTGAACCAATGTCAATAAAATAGAATCCAGGGCATTTGGCGGGATCGTCCTTATCGCAAGCTTGAGTTGTTTTCTGCCATTCTATAAAAATAGCCTTATCACAAGCAGTTTTGACTTCATTCTCAGAGGGTAAGCCATCATGATTAACCAAAAACGCACAAACAATTGCATCATCCTCCCAGCGAGCCATCCACCATTCATGCTGGGCAAACTCAACTTCGATTAAGGTAAATCGGTTTGGCCCAGTAGGACCAGGGGCAGGCAACGCGCGCGCGGAATATACTCCAAAATTTAGAAGGAGTGCGCCCAGAACGAAGGCAAAAAGGAGTGAAAATAGCTGATGCCACCGCATCTTAAAAAAATCCGCTATTTCAGTATAGCGGATTTTTGTTGATTACTTATTTAGTTCTTGGAGCGAAGTTTCCTGTAAACGAAGGTTTTTCCAGCGGGCATAAAAGCTGTAAACATAAATGCCCATCACCAATGTGAAAACCGTAAAACCGAGGTACATGTAATTAAGGGTATTCGGTGTCTCTTCCATGATATCCTCCTAATTGTAACTTTCAGATTTCATTCTCTCTACTTTTTCCTGGTAAATTCCGAGTCGGATTCGATGCCAGAATAAGGTAATAAAAAGAATGGTAAACGCGATAATAGAGTAGAACATTACATTGAGCATACTATCGGTCATACCCATTGTTTCGCTTCCACCGCCGCCAATCACTACTGGATGAATAGTGCGGAAAAGCCGAATTGAGAGCAAAGTCATGGGTACGCTGAGTCCCCCAAGCAATGTGTAAACCGCTCCAAAACGAGCTCGCTGCTCCGGATCCTCAATCCCCTGTCTTAAGAGCAGATAGGCAAGGTAGATCATTTCGAGGATCGCGGCGGTTGTGAGCCGTGGCTCCCATGTCCACCAGGTTCCCCAAGCCGGGCGAGCCCAAATTGAACCGAGTACGATGGTGATGAAAAAGAATACCAGGCTGATCTCAACTGAGACAACCCCAAGCATATCCCATTTCATATCTTTTTTGATTAGATAAATTACAGCGAATACCGCGGCCAGAATGAAACCAACCATTCCAACCCAAGCGGTTGCGACGTGAAAATAAAAGACCCTTTGCACATCACCCATCACTTTTTCAGTTGGAGCATAGAACAGAGACAAATAATATCCAACCAGAACTAGAATGAGCGAAAGTACGTTTAAAAACATCAGCAATTTTGGCGTTTTTGACATATCTACTCCTCAAATTTATTCTTCAACAATGTTATCGAAGACCATGTATGATACTGCCGTAAAAACGATATCATAAACGATCAACAAATTCATCCAGGGTAAGATCTCTTCCATTGGAGATCCTTGAATAAAGCCGCTGCTGGCTTTAACCGCGGCAATCAGTACGGGAATAACCAGTGGAAAAAGAAGGATCGGCAGCAACACATCTCTCGTGCGGGTTTGAACTGTCATTGCTGAAAGCAGTGTCCCAACCGCCACATAACCGATAGAACCAAGCACTGTAATCCAGATAAAGCCGGGCACGAGTAGATCGACATTGTACATAATGGCATACAGCGGAATCACAATCACTTCCACTATGAACATGAAGACGAGGTTACTGATCATTTTTCCAAAGTAGATGGCAGAACGATCGACCGGCGCGAGAAGGAGCCCATCCAGGCAGCCACGATCTTTTTCGACTGCCATGGAACGATTGAGCCCAAGAGTTCCCGCGAATGAGAAGGTCACCCAAAGCGCGCCGGCAGTAATTGCCTCGCGGGCTTTAATGTCCAATTCCAAGGCGAAATAATAGATAAGGACTACCAGCATCGAAAAAACAAGCATGGAGGAGAGCAATTCCCGCGAGCGCATTTCGGCAGAAATATCCTTACGGGTAATGGCAATAATACTTTTTATAAAACTTGGTTTGTAGGCGGTGTTTTTCTTAATCATCATATTCATCCGCCAATAGCCTGTTTGTAGTAGGTTAAAAGGTTACGTCCAGCGAGTTCTGATCGTTGAATTGAATTTTCGATTATTCCGCGGTTTAGAACGTCAAACCTGGTGCCAAGCTCCTCAGCCCGGGCGAGATCATGGCTGGTCATCACCACAGTTCTTCCAACCGCGGCAACATCTTTTAACACTTTATCTAGCATTTCGGAGGCGTCTTGATCGAGACCGGTATAAGGTTCGTCAAAGAGAACCACATCAGGATCATGTAGAATCGCCCTTCCGATCGCAAGTCTTTGTTGCATACCGCGGGAAAAGGTTCTTACCAAGTCCCGTTTTCTGTGGCTCAGACCGACCAGTTCAAAAACCTCATTAATTCGAGAGTTTGCATCGGTGATGTTGTAGAGACGAGAATAGAAGCGTAAATTTTCCTCGGCAGTCAAGTCACCATATAGTAAAGGCATGTGGCTTACAACACCAAGGTTTTGGCGAACCGCGGCGGATTCAGAGGGGAGCTTGTGACCGGCGATAGCCACAAGCCCCGTGGTTGGTCGCGATAAAGAAGATAGAATCCGCAGGAAAGTCGTTTTTCCAGCACCGTTGGGGCCAAGGAGGACGACGAATTCCCCCGGTTGCGCAAAAAAGTTAACTCCGCGCAAAACGGGTTTGATTCCAAATTTTTTCACCAATCCTTTTACTTCAATCATTCTGATTCGTGAGCGTTCGAAAGTAGGTTAATCAAATCCTGACGGCGGGAGTGATATGCTTTTTCCGATATATTCCCAGCTTTATATTGGTCATCAAGCGCGATGATCGCGTCCAAGATCGCGTCTTGGGTAAGTTCACCTTCGGATTCTTCCTCATCCTCGATTTCCATCAGCAATTCGTCTTCCGCCTTGCGGTTTTTTATGTACAAGATGACAGACACAAGAATCAGCACTACTCCCAGAGCGGCAATACCGATGATCATGCCGGTCTGAGAATTGGTGCTCGAAACGGCGGATCCGCTGAGGGTTCCTTCGGCTGTAAATGCTACTTCATAGTTGGATACATTGGGAGAGGCAATAAAAGTTTGATATTTTGTGCCATTCCCCATGTCCGTAATCGGTTGGACTCCCATACCTGGCGCGTTAACCTTTATTCCTTCTGGAACCAGGACGGATACGGCTTTGGTATTCAATTCGAAGGTCTGGTTGAGTTCCACTTTGGGCTTGCCAAAGAATGGGATGCTTGATTGTTCCAATGGCAGATCGAAAGCGAAGACAATTTGCTGGCTTTGAGCACCAGGGTAAATACTAAGGGTATCCGCGAAGCCGTTTTCAGTTTCAAGATATCTTTCCCCGAGCACACCTTCCTCAAATTGCAGGTTTTGGTATCCATCAGGCAGTGGAATGTTTACAATACCCGGTTGTTCGTCTGTTCCAATTACAGTCGCATTTGAGTTGTTGGAAAGGATGATGAACTCTATCACTTGAACTGTATCTGGTTGAGTATAGTTAAGGATGATGTGGGTTTGGTCAGCAACGATTCCCGATTTATCGGTGGTTGTATCATAAATCGTGAGTGGAATGGTTAATTCGGTTTCAGCTCCAGTGGAAAAAGCCGGTTCCGAGGCATATACTAACTCTCCCTGATCAATGGAAATATAAAAAGCCTGATACTTTAAGAGATCAATACTAGAAAATTTATAATTACCCGAACTGTCGGTCAGGGTGTCGAGCGTGAGTTGTTCGGTAAATTGCTGGGTATCAAAATCATGGGTGAAACCATGCAGCACAACCTTAACCCCAGAGGCAGGTGCGGATGCGGAGCCATTGGTGACGAGACCGAAGATTTCGCCGAAGGCATTCTCAGACTCTGTTTCGGCAGTGACTGGATCGGTTTCCGTTGGGTTACTTTCAGCAGTTGTATCTGTGGTGCCAGTTTCAGTGCCAACCGCTTCGGCGGTTGTTGAATCCGTAGTGTCAGACTCAGTAGTGGTCGTTTCGGTACTGCTTGATTGTTCAGTCGCAGGGAGATTCTCCATGTCCAAGGTCTTTGAACGGAGATAAGCCGCGATCGCTTCAAGGTCGGCTGTCGAAATTGAATCACCAAAACCTTTCATTTCCCCAACACCAACAACAATAAAGTTAATGATGTCATTTTGTGAGAGTTTGGACATCATAATCTGATCTGAAAAGTCAGCGGTGGAGACCAGTTTTCCATCGGGGCCATGGCACTCCTCACATGACTGGGTATAAGCTTGTTTGCCTCTCTCGATTGAGTCCAGATTAAAACCGCCCAAACTCAGGGAATATGCGACGACATCCCAGCGTTCAGCATCGGATAAGGAACCATTAAAAGGAGGCATGAAGGAGTTGATATTTCCTTCCGTTACTGTGGTGTACCAATTTACCAGGGAAGCTCTTGAGGCTATCGATGGATCCCCAATCGCTTTTGGCGGAACCTGCAAGCTGGAAGCCATCGAGCCATCTCCCAAACCTTGATCACCATGACAAGGAGCACATTTTTCGGTATAAATGGATTGCCCGTTGGCTAAATTCATCGGCGTAAGTGGGTAAAGCGGAGATTTTGTTGGTCCGGGTGTTGGGGATTGGTAATCCGGTGGTGGGGTGATATCTTCAGCCAGGGAAATTCCACAACCCGAGACAAGGAGTGGTATAAGCAGGAAAAGCAGTGCGAAGCGCAATTTCATTGGATTTAAATTTCCTTTATTTCTCAATTTTTTTACCACAATGGGAGCAGAATTTATCTGATTTAACGACAGGTTTTCCACAATGCGGGCAAAATCCATCGGTGCGATCTTTTTTCTGTGAACGCCGCATGGCGAGGAGATCATCAAGATCGATGTTTTGTTTGGTGGCTGTACGGGTTAATGGCGTTTGGAAGGTCTGGTGGGATATGATATTTTCGAGTTCCTCGATCTTGCGTAGAGTATTCGATGCTTTAAGCATAAGATCAGAACGCATTGCCGGGTAATCCTCTTCTGTAATCCTGCCGAGACTGTGATCCTGTTCAAGTTCCTGAATCAAGCCGAGGTAGCGGTCTTTGTCCGCTAAAAGGGCAGAAATTTGTGTGTTTTCAGCTGAGGGTTTGTGTTCCTTGGCTGAAAACAGAAATGGCTGGCTAATAAAAAGCACGGCAAGTAATAAAACCGCCAAGGACAAGAAGATCGCTCCGAGTTCCATTATTCTCCTTTATTTGGCTAACAAGCCATCAATGATGTTGTGAATCTGGTCTTCGGTGCTGAATGGACCGATCTGAGTGTATGCCAGCTTACCTTCTTTATTGATAAAATAGGTTTCGGGTACCCCTTTAATCCGGAAAAGCTGTGAAATTTTTGTGGCAAGATCTGGTCCGTTAGGATAAGTAATATCAAATTTTGTCAGGTAACCGCGAGCTTCCGGTTCTGTATCCACATAATCCACACCAATAAAAACGACTTGATCGGAATTCTGATAATATCGCCATGAACTTTCTAATTCAGCAGCTTCATCTTCACATGGGATACACCAGCTCGCCCAGAAATTGAGAACAACCACTTTTCCCTTAAAGTCAGATAGTTTTAATTCAGTCTTTCCGTCGTAGGTGTAACCATCAAAGAATTTCAAGGTGAAATCTGGTATTTGGTCACCGATTTGTACCGTGCCTTGCTGGGTTCGGGCAAGTCCAACAGCGACCAAAGCTAAAATGGCGAGGATTGCCAACCAAACGACAATCTGAGCGGCGAGTGACATACCTTTCTTAGGCTTGGGATGAGCTTGAACCTGGTCAGAGGTTGTTTTTTCATCGATTTGCATTTTTCAACCCTTTTAATTCTTCTTCAATCTTGGACATATATTCGTCTGTATTATCCGATGATTTTTCAAGCGCCAATTCTTCATTTTCAATGGCGCGAATATTGCGTAATGCCTTAACAAAGATTACGACCCCAATAATAATGAGTACGGGGGGAATGACATAAACGAGCCAGAAAAGACCTTGTTTAGGCGGTTCTGATAAAACTCTCGCGCCGTATTGATCAACAAAATACTGTTCAATTTGCTCTTCACTCCAACCTTCGCTTAATTTAAGACGGATCAATTCACGCCATTGGGCACAGGCCTGGGTAGCGCAAACATCCAATGGAGTGTTTTCGCAGACCGGACAGAATAAATCTTTTGCGATGGCATTGACTTCATTATCAGAAGGCATCGGTTCTTGAGCAGAGACAGTTGAAGTGATACCCATGACAGCGCCGAATAAGAACGCGAGAACCGCTAATTTAATGAATTGTTTTTTCATTTTAAGCCTCGCTTTGATCCAACAAAGTTGATTTGGAAATTTGGCGTTTTTCTCGAACGCTGGATTTCTCTTTTTGAGGCCACATGGCTACCAATGACCCAATAATCATCAGATAGGTGCCCCACCAGAGCCAATTCACCAAAGGATTATGATAGATCTTGAAAGTGGCGCCTTCCACTGTAATGGGCTGCCAATCAACAAGCAGAACGTAGAGGTCATCCTCAATCGTAGAGCGGACTCCGGGAATGGTCATGGGTTGTTGAGATTCGTAAAAATAATCCCGGCGTGGATAAAGCTCGCCGACATATTCCCCGTTTTTCTCAATCGATACAACTGCCCGGGCAAGGTTTCGATTATCGTTTGTATCAAAAATTGCCAAATCAGTGTAGGTCACTTTGTAATCGCGAATGGTAATTGATTCACCTTGTCGTAATGTTCCTTGTGTCTCGGTTTGGAACATCTCAAGGCCAATAATTCCGATGGCCATCATAATCACAGAAAGATGAATCAGATATCCACCATACCGCCGGCGATTCTTGCCAAAAATTTGCCAGAATGCCAGGAAGATATTTTCCTTCTGGGCTCTGCTACGGGCGCTGGCGGCTCGCCAAAATTCATGCAAAGTGATGAGAGCAGAGAAAATAACAACCGCAAACCCAATAATGGCGTATGGATTGTACATTTTGAGAAACACAACGAAACCAAGCACTACTACTACTGATATGACGGCGGATTTCCAGGATGAACGACCAAGGGTTTTGAGTGTCGTTTTTCCCCAGGCAGATAAGGGAGCAATACCCATCAGGAATAACAATCCGGCAAACAACGGTCCGGTAGCGCGTT
Organism: Anaerolineales bacterium; assembly: GCA_035562755.1. GTDB lineage: Bacteria > Chloroflexota > Anaerolineae > Anaerolineales > Villigracilaceae > UBA5195. The sequence goes on along the minus strand of DATMWA010000106.1, from coordinate 17,224 downwards.
CGTAGAAGGGCGGGCCAACGGTTACTTTCTGCCCGGTGACCAATTCTGAAATGAGCGGGAAAAGAACCCCCCAGAAGCAAACGATCAGAATGCTGATGAAGAGCAAATTGTTCAACAGGAAAAGCGACTCGCGGGATAGAAGGGAAGTGAGTTCAGATTCCGCTTTCAAATCAGACCAGCGGTAGATAAGGAGTGATACGGAGATGACGATGGTAATGCCAATAAAGATGAAGAAGGCAGGACCAATTGCGCTTTGGGCAAATGCGTGCACAGAGGATAGTACCCCGGAACGGGTGAGGAATGTTCCAAAGATGACCAAAACGTAGGTCAGGATAATCAAGATCATGTTCCATTCTTTGAACATGCCTCGCTGCTCCTGAATCATGACAGAGTGTAAGAAAGCGGTGCCAACCAACCAGGGCATGAAAGCCGCGATTTCCACAGGATCCCAGCCCCAATATCCGCCCCAGCCTAGTACATCATATGCCCATCTTCCTCCGAGAATAAGGCCGATAGAAAGAAAGAGCCAGGCAACGATAGACCAACGGCGAGTAATTCTTGTCCAACGATCATCCGTTCGACCTGTGATGAGCGCTGCCAGTGCGAATGAGAATGGGATGACATAGCTAACAAAGCCAAGGTAAAGCATGGGAGGATGAATGATCATGCCCGGATGACGCAACAAAGGATTCAAACCTTGCCCGTCCGGAGCGGTAAAAAGAACGGCTCCTGCCGGTTGGAACATGGCGGTTATTACGCTTCCATCGATTGTTTGCCAGAATTTGGCAAATGGATTTTCGTAAAAAACTATCATGCCAATGAAGAATGCGGCAGTTACACTGTTAACCACAACGACCCAAGGTAAAAGATCTCGATCCCGATCCCATTCCCGCAGTGTGACCGCTGATGAAAAAGCGGTCAAGGTCCAAGCCCAGAAGAGTAATGAACCTGATTGGCCGCCCCATAGCGCAGTAATCTTGAGGTACATAGGCATGGATCGGCTGGTAACCTCATAAACAAAGGATACATAATAAGAATCAGTCGCTAATAAGTACATCAAGAGGACTGACGCAATTGTGATAAGTGGAAACATCAATTGCATTGCAAGCCGGGCACTATCCACCAATTTAAATGAGCGTTTGTAGTATCCGAAGACGGAAGCGATGATTGAATAGATTGCTAATCCAAATGAAATGAGGACCAATCCGTATCCAAAATCAGGGATCATAGTGAACTCCAATGAAATGTATTAGCGCCAAGTTTAAGCCCTGGCGCTATTGATCTTAAAATTATCCTTCAGCTTGCTCAGGAACGGCTTCTTCGTACTTGGTAGGACACTTGAGCAGAAGCTCGTCAGCGTAGAATACGCCATCCTCTCCCAATTTTCCAGTCATAATCGCCTGGGCTTCATTGCGAAGTAGATCTGGTCTTACCCCTTCGTAAACGACCGTGAGTTGGTTACGGGTTGGGTCGATGGTCGCTTGATGTAGTACCTCAGCCAGTCCTCCGGAGCTCTCAATTACACTGTTGTCACCGGTTACATGGGCAACTTTGAACTCTAGCCGCAGAGTGGATGTATCGTAAGAAATGGATTCACCAAGTACCGCTCCAGAAACGCGTATATTTTTTCCTACCAAAGTATCTTGTTTTTGAACTAATTCGTCGATGGTAAGGAAATACTCCGCGCTTGCCTGGGTTGAGGAAAAAATCAAATACACTACAGCGGCAAGGATGAGAAAACCGCCAATGAGAAATTTGCTATTTTTGAATTTCAAGTTAAGCCTCCGTAAAATGTTTCTTTGTAATGTAATTCTACATATTCAGATTAAAGGAATATGAAAAAGGCTGTGAAATTTATCACAAAAAGCGTCTAAATTGTCACAGATCTATTAATACAAAGCACACCTACTTGAACAAGATGAGGTTTAAGAATTTTTTAGAGAAAAATATCAAAAGCGGAAGCCACGGCTTCCGCTTTTGATATTGGATTAAGTTTTCTTACTGACGGATTTTCTCACCACAGACCCGACAGAATTTATCACCCGGTGAAGCGCGTTTTCCACACTGCGGGCAGTAGACTGGAATTTGATCTCCTGTAATCGCTTCATGTTCGGCAGTGCCTGGATGCCGTTTACGAGGAGCAGGAGCGGTCTTGACCCCGGTATTAATAAATACATAACCTGCGATCAGTACAAAGATTAGACCAAGTCCGCCGATTACCCAAGGCAGATAATCAATCCAATTGGTTTGAGGATCGGTCTGGCTAACCGCTGTTGGGGCGGTCTCAATTTGCATAAAAGAGGTGGATGGTTCATCAGTATCCCGTTTATAACTGATCGAAATCGTTGTTGGCTCTCCATCCTTTAATATCAAATTCGAATTGGATGAAACGATAAACCCTTCTGGATCCATAATCGAAGAGGACATCGCTGGTGTGACCTGAACGTCGGAGGATTTTAACGGTTGCTTGAATTCGAATGAAAAAGTATTAACCGGATACTTATCCTGCCAGACAAAATTGTAAGACCTCTCTGATCCTGTTTTCTTGAGTTGATCGTAATATTCGATGTGAACATAGCGGTTCATGGCATTTATGCTTAGAACACCATTTTCCACCGAATAAACAACATCACGGTCGGCTACCGTTTCGAATGAATCACCAACAGCGACGGTCCAGACACTGCTTACACCCGAAGGGAGAGGCAGATCGATTTTTGCCGGTAAGGTTGTTTTCGGTGATAACTGGAATTGGATGATGACCAGGTTTTCCTGGTTGTCATATTCTGGCCAGATACTTACAAAAACGGTCTCAAATTCAGGCGATTCCTGAGCAGCCACAGTTCCGAAATTTAAAATAAAAAGTAAGAGAACTAGGATTGGGATTAATTTTTTCATGGAAGACCTTTCTGGTTCAAGGATTGGCTTGATTATAATGAAAAGTTAGCGCTAATGAAAAGGGCAGTACAGAAGTTAGTTCAAACGGATATGTTAGAATTTAACAAGTATGAATAACCTTAAGATTATTTTGGCATCCACTTCGCCTCGAAGGAAAGAACTGCTTGGTTTAATTACTGACCATTTTGAAATAGAAAGTGCGGATGTAAACGAAAGCGTTCATTTGAATGAAATGCCTTGGAATTATGTCCGGCGTTTAGCGCTTGAAAAGGCATTAAAGGTTGCCAAGCGGCATGGGGAAGACGTGATCGTTCTCGGTTCTGATACGACGGTAGTTTTGGATGATGAGATCATTGGAAAACCGATTGATTCCCAAGACGCCTGGAGAATCTTAAGTTCATTAAAAGGGCGATATCATCAGGTCTATACTGGCGTTGCAGCGGTCAATAATGCCACAACGTCCGTTACAAGTCGGGTTATTCGGACTGATGTGCCAATGAGAGCCTATTCAAATGAGGAATTGAACGCGTATATCGCCAGCGGGGACCCGATGGACAAGGCGGGTGCGTATGGAATCCAGAATTCAGATTTTGTCGCGAAACAAGAGTTGGTGGGTTGTTACGCTTCCGTAATGGGATTTCCCATCTGCGCAGTTCAAAGTATTGTCCAAGCCGCGGGTCTTCCAACCTCCTCCGGAATTGAAGCCCGGTGCCAGGAATTAATCCGCTATCAATGCTCAGTTTTTTCAGAATTTCTAATCCAATAAAATGAAAAATATGAAATCCATTCTTACAAAATTCATGATCATGAATCTGATCATTTTTATTCTGGTTTCATGTTCCAATAATGGAACTCTTCCGGAAAATCCAACTGAAACCGTTTCAAATTCCAATTTGCCAACTCCCATCGCGAGGATAACAGAAACACCTAATTTCAGTGTTGTTGTTGATAGTTTCCTTAAAGCATTGGGAGAGGAAAATTTTGAAGCGATGTACGCTCTGGTTGATTCTCAAAGTCAGGCAAACATTTCGAAAGATGATTTTGTTCGATTGTATGAGGACACATTCAATGCCATGACCTTGAATAAATTGGAGATCGAGACTCTAGCGGTAACAGAAACCACGGATGGCGTTTCGGTAACTGGGCAATGGACTTACAAGACTAATCTTTTTGGGGAGTTTCCAAGAGATGTCAGTTACGATTTGATTCTAGAGTCTGGACGGTGGAAGGTACTTTGGAATGATGGGCTTGTTTTTCCAGACATGGCTGGAGGAAACCGGATTGCCTTGGATAATACCAGCCCTGATCGTGGATTTATTCTTGACCGGGCGGGCGATCCTTTGGTAACCCAAACCGATATTGTAGCTATTGGTTTAATTCCTTCTCAGATAAATGTTGATACCGAGGGGTTATTACTTGTGACTTTGGCGGAGTTGACAGGTAAATATCCTGGTCAAATTCAATCCATCTATAATGACCAACGGGACGCATATTGGTATGTACCCGTTGGCGAAGCGCCACTTAGTGAGGTTAACAAACAATATAACTTACTCACCAGCCTTGGTGGGGTTGTATTAACCGATTACTCGTCCCGATTTTATTATGAAAACGGAATTGCCCCTCAACTCATTGGCTATGTAGCTCCAATATCTCCGGATCAACTTACGGAATATCTTCGCAACGGATATAAGCGCAATGCCGCGATTGGACAATCCGGAATCGAAAATTGGGGAGAATCACTTTTAGCGGGCAGTCCAGGTGGAACACTGTACTTACTTGACCCAACGGGAAAAGCCTTGTTGACACTTGGTACCGCTGAGAGTACCGAATCGGCAAATATTGCTCTGACAATCAATAAAGACTTGCAGATCGGAACCCAAAAAGCCCTGACTGGTTTTCGGGGGTCTATCGTCGTGATGGAGGTTGAAACAGGTCGTGTTTTGGCAATGGTATCCTCACCCAGCTATGACCCGAATCTCTTTGACGCTAACAATGCCAACAGTAGCGATGGATTAGCCGATCTTTTGAATGACACGGAATCACCGCTCTTGGATCGATCAGCCAATGGCCAATATCCACTTGGTTCCGTTTTTAAAGTGATTACATACGCCGCTGCGTTAGAAAGTCAGACCTACAAAGCGGATACAAGTTATTATTGCGGTTACGATTTCACCGAATACCCCGAGCGCATTTTTTATGATTGGACTTGGGATCGTTATCAAAATGAATTACTGGAGACGGGTGAAGGAAAAACGAAACCTTCAGGAGAATTGGATCTGAACGGGGCTTTGATGCGCAGCTGCAATCCTTATTTCTACCACATCGGCCTCGATCTCTTCAACCAGGGCAGAGTGACTGCAATTGCGAATATGGCTCGTGGTTTTGGGCTCGGAACGGCTACTGGAATTGGGGTAATCGATGAAAGCGCGGGTACGATTGATGATCCGGCGACACAAATCGACGCGATCAATCAAGCGATTGGGCAGGGGACTGTTCTGGTGACCCCATTACAGGTAGCTGATTTTATGGCTGCCATTGGTAACGGCGGCACGATTTATCGCCCTCAGGTAATCGAAAAAGTTATCTATGCTGATGGTAAGGAAGAACAAATCTTTCAGCCAGAAACACGTGGTGTATTACCTCTCACATTTGAGACTTTGAGCTCATTACAAACCGCGATGGAATCCGTTATCCGTAATCCACGCGGAACAGCATACATTCGATTTACCAATACGACCATTCCGATCTTTGCCAAGACAGGAACCGCGGAAACTAATACGGGAGTGCCTCACTCCTGGTTTGCGGGTTATACTGATGCTAATAATCCTGATTTACCAGATATCGCGATCGCGGTAATCGCCGAAAACGCCGGCGAGGGATCTGAAATTGCCGCGCCCATATTTAAAAGGGTAGTTGAGTTGTATTTTAATGGTAGAGCCCTGAGCCCATATTGGTGGGAAACCAATATCGGGATTACCCGAACCCCAACGCCGTTGGTGACAGAAACACCGACACCTGAAGCGAATGACTGACTCAAATTTAACGAAGTACCAGAGTGAAAATCAAAACCAGAACGGGCTGGTTATTAAGAGTCAATCCGGGTTTTACAGTGTTTATTTGCAGGGTAGAGAACAAACTATTATCTGTCAGCTGCGTGGGAAGATGAAGCGGGGAAAACCTGAAGGCGACCTGTGTTCCATCGGCGACAAAGTTAGACTTCAAGTGTTGGCTGATGGCTCAGGTGTGATTGAAGAGGTCTTTTCCAGAAAAAATGAGGTTGTGCGTCTCGATCCTCGGCCCCAAGGCGAATATCGCCAGATCTTAATTGCCAATGCGGATCAGGTGATTTTTGTTTTTGCCAGCACAAAACCTGAACCAAAGCTAAGAATGTTGGACCGTTTTTTGGTGATCGCCGAGAAGCAAGCAGTTAAACCAATTATTGTAATTAATAAGGTTGATCTGATTGGCGTTGATGAAGCCAAATCCAAATTTGAGATGTATGAAAAAATCGGCTATCAGATAATCTATACCTCCGTTGTGACCGGGGAAGGTATTTCCCAGCTTCGAGGGCACATGGTCGGTCGAATTTCAGCACTGGCTGGTCCTTCGGGCGTAGGAAAATCCAGCCTTATGAACATGATTGAGCCAGGAATTATGCTTGCCACCGGATCGGTCAGTGAATTTAACGAAAAGGGCAGGCACACAACCAATGTCCGCCAGCTTCATCCCCTGACAGGCGGAGGTTGGGTTGCGGATGCTCCAGGTTGGAAATCACTTGGACTTTGGGATACCTACCCGGAAGAAATAGACGCATATTTTCCTGATATCCGTCCTTTTGTTGAGGATTGCGCATTTTCGGACTGCACCCATTCCCATGAACCAGGTTGTGCTGTAATCAAAGCTGTAAATGAAAGAAAAATTGACCCACGCCGGTACGATTCCTTTCAGCGCCTGAGAGAAGGACAGGAATAAATGCCAGCCTGGAATTTTTATGGGAATAGCTGGGTGGTAAATTACTTTAAAAAAATACTCCGCGAAAATAAGCTCAAACACGCTTACCTTTTTAGCGGCCCCGATGGGATTGGCAGATCAACCTTTGCAAAAAGATTCGCACAGGCTTTGTTTTGCCAACAACCTGGTTCGGATGGTGAACCGTGTGGTCAGTGTATCTCGTGTACCAAGATAGAGAAAGATCAGCATTTTGATGTTAAGGTAATGGCACGAGAACCTGGCGCCAAGGATTTTAAAGTCAGCCAGGTTTTAGAGGCAGAAAAATTTCTAAGCATTACACCTTATTCCTCGCCATATAAGATTGTGGTGTTTAAGGATTTTGATAAGGCGAATGCGGAAGCGCAAAATGCGATCTTAAAAACATTGGAGGAAGCTCCAAGCTATGCCATTCTGATTCTGATTGCTGAATCAACACAAAACTTATTGCCAACTGTAATCTCTCGTTGTGAAGTCATTGATTTTAGAAGTGTTGATCTGGGAACTCTGCGGGGGTTGCTTACGCACAAATTTCCGGATCATCCTTCCATCGAATTGGCTGCTCGGCTGGCGGATGGCCGTCCAGGGTTGGCGATTCGAAATTGCCAACCAGATGGAGCATTATTAGCCGAAAGAGAAGCGGCTGTAGAGTCTTTTTTTTCATTGTTAAATTTGAATCTCGCGGAACGTTTTGATTTTTCAGCCAAGCTATGGGATATGGAAAAGCAGTCAGCAGCCCAGATCAAGAAACTAAACCGTAAGGATTTAAAATCTAAAGAGGACAACTCAGATTTAAGCCCTGAAGAGTATGACTTGATCTCTCGTACCATTCGATATTGGTACCTCATCCTGCGTGATTGCGCGATCATAAAACAGAACGCAAAGGTTGAGATCATAAATTATGACCATGAGAATAAAATCAGGCAATTAGCGGCTGCTGTAAGTTTGGAAAGCATTGTAGATGGAATCCAGAACGCTCAAATTGCTTTTAGGCAGATCAATGCTAACGTAAATAAACGTCTCCTGCTCGATGTATTTTTGATGGAATTATTTGATGGAAGTTTAATACCCCTGAAAACGCCAAAAATATGAGGTGTGGGTGACTTTTATTTCTCCAAGTGAACCAGATGTTTTCGATCAAGAAGTTTGGCGAATTGTGGCAAAAATTCCACCGGGTAAGGTCACAACTTATGGCAAGATCGCTGAGCTGATTACGCCTAAATTAAGAGAAGAACCTAGACGAATGTTGGCCATGGGAGCCCGCTGGGTCGGAGGATCCATGGCTCGATGCCCGGAAGGCTATCCATGGCACCGGGTGGTGAACGCGAAGGGCGAGACCAGTCTACGCTCTGGGGCATTTTTGCAACGAGAGCTCCTTGAAGCCGAAGGAATCCAGTTTCTACCGAGCGGTAAAATTGACTTGGGAAAATATAGTTGGCTCATAAATTCAGAATAGATCGGATTATTTAAAAAAATGTCTTCAGATACATTGGTAATCTACTCAATGAACCGGGTTGGCAAGGTGGTTCAACCGAACAATAAACAGATTCTTCGGGATATTTCACTCGGATTTTATTATGGAGCAAAGATCGGTGTTTTAGGTCTGAATGGGGCGGGAAAATCCACCTTGCTAAAGATAATGGCAGGTGTGGATACGGACTATATCGGGGAGATAGCCATATCAAAAGGTTACAATGTTGGTTTGCTCGAACAGGAACCAAAATTGGATGACAGTAAAACTGTAATTGAGGTTATCAAGGAGGCAGTTGCCCCCATCGTAAAGCTACTCGAGGATTATGAAAATGTAAACGCGAAGTTCAATGATCCTGACGCAGATTTTGACGCTTTGATTAGCGAGCAATCCAGATTGGCTGATGCGCTGGATAAGGTGGATGGTTGGAACTTGGAATCCCATTTGGGGGTCGCCATGGATGCTTTACGCTGCCCCGCTGGTGATACGCCGATAAAAACCTGTTCAGGTGGAGAACGGCGTCGGGTTGCATTAACCCGCTTACTTCTGACTGAGCCAGACATTCTTCTACTCGATGAGCCTACAAATCATCTGGATGCTGAAAGTGTTGCCTGGTTGGAACACCATTTAAGGGAGTACAAAGGTACTGTGATCGCGGTGACCCACGATCGTTACTTCTTGGATAACGTGGCTGGTTGGATTCTCGAACTCGATCGAGGACATGGTATCCCTTGGAAAGGAAACTATTCCTCCTGGCTTGAACAAAAGAGCGAACGTTTGAGGGTTGAGGAAAAATCTGAATCAAAACGCCAACGGACACTGACCCGTGAATTGGAATGGATTCGTATGTCTCCCAAGGCTCGTCAATCCAAGGGCCAAGCCCGGGTTACCGCATATGAAAAATTACTCGGCCAGGAACATGAACAAGTACGAGAAGATCTTGAAATTTACATACCACCAGGACCACGGCTTGGGGATGTAGTGATCGAATTAAAAGAAATCACCAAATCATTTGGGGATAGATTGATTCTTGAACATTTCAGTGCGTCTATCCCGCATGGTTCAATCGTTGGTATTGTCGGACCTAACGGAGCTGGCAAAACCACACTTTTAAAGATGATCATGGGCATAGAAACCCCGGATTCTGGACAGATCATTGTTGGGTCCACTGTAAAAATGAGTTATGCGGACCAAACTCGCAGTTTGGATCCGGAAAAAACAGTTTACGAGGAGATTTCAGAAGGTGTCGAATTACTGGAACTGGGCACTCGAAAGGTCAATTCGAGAGGTTATTGTTCCTCGTTTAATTTCCAAGGCGCGGATCAACAAAAATTAATCAGTACCTTGTCAGGGGGAGAGCGAAACCGGGTACATTTAGCGAAAACGCTCAAGGAAGGCGCCAATGTAATCCTTTTGGATGAGCCGACCAATGATCTGGATGTAAACACCCTGCGCGCGCTTGAAGAGGCGCTGGAAGAATTCGCGGGATGCGCGGTTGTGGTAAGTCATGACCGATGGTTCCTGGATCGGATTTGTACTCATATCTTGGCATTCGAAAGCGAAAGCCAAGCCCGGCTCTTTATGGGTAATTGGAGTGATTACGAACGGGATTATCACGAACGATATGGAAAATCGGTGGATGTACCCAAACGAGTCCAATATCGAACCTTAAAGCGATAGTTTATTGAGGGGCTAACTCATTCAGTGTTAGCCCCTCAAATCTTCAATTTACTTTATTTCGACCTCGGATTCGGAGGGAGGTGTTGCCGTTGTTACATCTGGTTGTTTCGGACTTTTGGGAGTAATTGCTTGACTTTGGCCTTTTGAAAAGCCGAGTCGATAAATTCCCCAGGCTGCTAAGCCGATAAGGACCAATGGCAGCAACCTGCTTGCTGCGCCAAAGAACATGAATGGCATGAACATGTAAGGCATTGACATGGAAGGATGACTGAAATAGGTCCCGCCGCGCAGGTCGAAGCGATCATGGTAGTCAAAATTTCCATTATTGAATGGATAACTCATTGGATTAGACGGGTTCCAATTGCCATATACCATCGACTTGAAGCTAAAAATCCCGCCTGCAACTACAAACACAACCAGAATCAATAAGATAAAGAAAAGCCATTTCCAAATATTTTTCATTTTTATTCTCCATTTTCACTTGCCATCATATCATCAGGTTACTCCCAGAATGTGAAGATGTTGTAAAAAAATTATGAAGGTTTTATAAAATTTGATCGGGATGATGATTGAGAGTGAAGTAGAATTACATTAATGAAAAGAATTTTCAGATCATCATTAATTTTTTTTCTAATCACCATCCTATTAATTGGATTACTTTCCCTTTTCGGACCTGAAGAAAAGTCACTTGGATCGAATATCCGAATTGTTTATTTGCACGGTGCCTGGGTGCTCACCGCTGAAGCGACCTTTGTGATATCCGCGATAGTAGGCGCGCTTTTCTTGGTCAGTTGGTTGGCAAAGCGTGAGAAAAAAGTTCTGGGGTACTCTTCCCGTGCGGCGGGAATTACTGGCGTATTCTATTGGGTTACTTATCTGCCGCTTTCCATGTACGCCATGCAAGCCAATTGGAATGGTTTATTCCTTGCGGAGCCGAGATTCGCGTTAGCGCTTACCTTTGCCATTGTTGGAGTGTTATTACAGATAGGCTTATGGTTGATGGAAAATTTAGCGCTGACGAGCTTTGCCAACGTGGTGTTTATTATCGCCCTTCGAGTAATTTTTTCAACCGCTGAAAATGTGATGCATCCGCCGCCATCCCCGATTTTTAATTCCGGAAATGCCTTCATCATCACTTATTTTGTCAGCCTGATGGCGCTTACTTTCATCTCTGCTTTTTTTCTATATTGGGCTGTATTCAATGCGAGAGCAAAGGAAAATTTTTAAGTTAGAATTAATTCAATTCAAAGTCAATTCAAATGGAAAGGTTAACAATAATGAAAACAGTGATTCGAACAGATAAGGCACCTGCCGCGTTAGGCCCGTATTCCGTGGGGATTGTCGCCAATGGGTTCGTATTTTGTTCGGGGCAGCTTGGCATAGATCCCGGAACGGGAGATTTTGTAAGCGGTGGCGTGTCCGCCCAAGCTGAGCAGGCTATGAAAAACCTTAACAGTGTGCTCGCGGCATCTGGTTGTGGGTTTAAAGATATCGTTAAAACTACAATTTTCCTTGCTGACATGGCGGATTTTGCCGAAGTGAATAAGATCTATGGAAGTTATTTTGAAAGTGATTTTCCTGCTCGTTCCACTATCGCGGTAAAAACCTTGCCAAAATCAGGCCTGGTTGAAATCGAAGCGATCGCGGTACTTCCTTAGTTATTTCCTGCCAGGAATAGTTTAAGTTGGAAACTTTCCCGACCGTTTCGATCATTGTTCCTTGTTTAAATGAGGAAAGGCGGGTGCTGTTTCTATTAGAAGCGATTCTTATCCAAACTTATCCGCTTGGAAAACTTGAGGTTGTCATCGCGGACGGGATGTCTACCGACCGAACAAGGGAGGTTATCGCAGCTTTTGTTGAGCGCCACCCCGAAATTAAAATCAGCGTGGTAGATAATACCTTGGTGAATATTCCGTCAGCACTCAATCGGGCGATCACAGCATCCTCTGGCGAAGTGATTTTGCGCCTTGATGCTCATTCCTATCCAAAAGCAGATTATATTGAGCGATGTGTCAATGGTTTGGTGGATGGCAAGGGCGATAACATCGGCGGAATATGGATCATTGAAAGTGATAATGACTCCTGGATCAGCAAATCGATTGCATTCGCCGCATCCAACCCATTGGGAGTTGGCGATGCGAAGTATCGACACGCAAAAACCGCGTTGGAAGTAGAGACAGTGCCATTCGGTTGCTTTTATAGAAAAACAATTGAAAAAGTTGGTTTGTACGATGAAAATATTTTAACCAATGAAGATTATGAACTCAACACCCGCATCCGGAAAGCCGGAGGAAGGATATGGCTGGACCCGGCAATCCAAAGCATCTATTTTGCCCGAGGGTCTTTAACACTCTTAGCCAAACAATATTTTCGCTATGGATTTTGGAAATACAAGATGTTAAAACAACATCCTGAAACGATTATATGGAGACAAGCCTTGCCTCCATTATTTGTTTTATCGATTCTTCTTTTGGTTGGCTTGGGATTTATTAACCCACTTTTTCACTGGATTTTGTTGATCGAACTTGCTATGTACTTGATTCCTCAATTTGTGGTTAGTGGATCGGCGGCATTACAAAATCAGACCTGGTATTTATTTTTCGGCGTGCCTGCTGCGATCTCTACGATGCACATGGCTTGGGGAAGCGGCTTTCTTGCAAGCCTTCTACCGGGAAAAGAGAATTAAATAGTGGGAAAAATGAACTCTCTCCTTTCCACCTGGCGGCTCAAACCGAAGGAAGCTCGTGCGATATTAATCATGGGCGACCTCCTGGTTTCTTATATCGCCTTGTTTGTTGGAATTTATTTCTGGTGGGCTGGTGATGCCTGGCTTGAGGTGTTTAACCTCGAGTTTTTCAGGCTGCGCGTTCAACTTTGGTTTTATTTCCTCCCTCTAGTTTGGCTGATATTCATCTTTGAAACTTACGATATTCATCGTTCGATAAGTTGGCGAAAAACATTCCGCTCAATCCTGATTTCAGGCTTGCTTGCGATAATTATTTATCTTCTTGTATATTTTCTGGCTGATATTCCCGGCAAAATCAATCGGCGAGCGGTCGGTGTCTTTATTATCTTATCAATCCTCCTGACTCTGGTTTGGCGGTGGTATTATGTCAAGCTGATGGTTTCACATGGAGAACAAAGGCGTGCCTTTGTAATCGGGGCGGGTTCCAATGGTCTGGCTTTAGCGAAAGCCTATAATCAGGCGAACCCAGCTCCATTCAACCTCGTCGCTTATATTGACGATAATCCAAACAAGTTAGGTACAGATTTGTGTGGATTTAAAGTGATCGGCGGAAGTGAGAATCTGATTAAGTTAGTGGAAGATTTCAATATTTCTGACTTAATCGTATCTATAACTGGTGTAATGAAAGGTGAGACTTTTAAGATCATTTTAGATTTGCAGGAACGAGGGGTAGAAGTAATCCGTATGCCCATCATATATGAGGAAATTACCGGCCGTGTTCCGATCCATCATCTGGAATATGATTGGATTTTACGTTCATTTTCTGATGATGTAAGTGGACGGTTATTTTATGAAACCCTCAAGAGGGGATTGGACATTATCGGCTCAATCATCGGAATGTTTATCTTTGCTCTGTTTTTCCCCTTTGTCGCGCTGGCGATTCTTATTGATACGGGTTTCCCAATTTTTTATCGACAGGAACGTCTGGGCGTAAGGGCTCACTCTTTCAAAATTATAAAGTTTCGAACCATGAAAGTAGACGCGGAAAGCTCAGGCGCAGCTCAAATGGCTGACGAAAATGATCCGAGAATTACCCGAGTAGGAAATTTCCTGCGGGCTACTCGTATTGATGAATTGCCTCAATTTATAAATGTATTTATTGGTGATATGAGTCTGGTTGGACCAAGGGCTGAGCGAGAGCAATGGGTAAGTACATTCGAACAGGAAATTCCATTCTATCGGGCTCGATTATTGGTTAAACCTGGACTCTCAGGTTGGGCACAGATTAATTATGGTTACGCCGCCACGGTTGAGGACACATCCGTAAAACTGGAATATGACCTCTATTACATCAAGCATCGTTCAATTTTTCTGGACATTTTAATCATCTTAAGGACCTTCGGTACAGTTCTGAGCCGAAAGGGGCGATAAATGGCTAAATACCTGGTTACTGGTGGCGCGGGGTTTATTGGATCCCACATCGTTGATTCCCTTATTGCTGACGGACATTCAGTGAGGGTGATTGATAATTTCTCAAGCGGAGATCCAAAGAACTTGGAGGGTTTACCCGTCGAAATGATTCGGGGTGATATTCGGGATGAAGACTTGATGAATTTGGCAGCCAAAGGAATTGATTTCATCTTCCATGAGGCGGCATTTGTATCAGTCCCATTATCCATGCAAAATCCGAAAGAATGTTTTTCTGTGAACCAAATTGGAACAGAAACTGTGCTTGAAGCAGCCCGGAAAGCGAAAGTTAAAAGGGTGGTACTGGCATCATCCGCCGCCGTTTATGGTGATTCTGACCAGATGCCGCTTAAAGAAAATACAACGCTCTACCCACTCTCGCCTTATGCTGTTTCCAAAAGGGTTACTGAACTTTACGCGGAACTTTTTACCCGTTCTTTTGGATTAGAAGTGACTGGATTAAGATATTTTAATGTATATGGCCCTCGGCAGCGGCCGGATAGTATGTATGCCGCGGCCGTTCCAATTTTCACCCGAAGATTGTTGGATGGTAAAGCAATCACAATCTATGGAGATGGCGGTCAAACTCGTGACCTTGTGCATGTTAATGATATTGTTAGGGCGAATCGAATCGCCTCGGAACATCCTCACGCCGCGGGTAGAGTTTTTAATGTATGCACAGGTAGCGAAGTATCCATTAATGATCTGGTAGATCATCTCCATGTATTTTTTCCAAATGCCCTTCCAGTGGAGTATAAAGATCAGAGGCAGGGTGATATATACCGATCTTTCGGAGATCCAAATTTTTTCCAGGAAAAGATTGGTTACACAACCAAAGTAGGTTTAAGCGATGGCTTAAAATCGGTGATCGATTGGATGGCTAGAGCTAAATGAAATTAAATGTGAGAAATCGGTTTATTTTGATGGCGGATCTGCTGCTGATCACGCTTTCGATCTTGCTCAGTTATTTTCTGAGATTGGAATATTTTCCGGATTTTACTACCCTGTATCTGAGCTCGGCGCTTTGGTTATTGGGCATTTCAATCATCGTTAAGCCATTAACATTTTATTTCCTCGGTTTGTATCGACGGATCTGGATTTATGCATCGATTAATGAATTGAAGCTAATCGCCATTGCCGTATCTGTTTCTACTCTCATCGTATCAGCGCTGTATATTGGTTTTTATTGGCTTGGGCTCTTTGGTCCAGGCTTTTCTCGATCAGTTCTGGCGATTGATTGGTTGCTCAGTCTGATCCTTATTGGCGGATCAAGATTAATTTATCGACTTCTTGCTGAAACAAATTCCACTCATCCGGACGAGAAGGCAAAAAGGGTTCTGGTAGTCGGCGCGGGCGACGCTGGCTCGATCATGGTCCGTGAAATGCAAAAAAACAGCCAGATCAATCTTCAGCCGATCGGATTCTTGGATGATGATCCGCTGAAACAAAATCGCACGCTGCATGATTTACCAATTTTTGGACCAGTTAAAGATCTCGGCAAGGTGGTGGAAAAGAACTTGGTCGATGAAGTGATTATCGCCATTCCATCGGCCCCCGGTAGAATGGTGAGGCAGGTCGCTGAACTATGCCGCCCCCTCGGTATTCCATTCCGCACCATGCCAGGTATCTATGAGTTGCTTGGTGGAAAAGTCAACGTCAGCCGTTTACGAGAAGTTCAAATAACAGATTTATTACGCCGCGAACCGGCCCGCATTCATGAAGAGTGGATTGGGGAAACGATTCGAGGCAAAATCGTCTTAATAACTGGTGCCGGCGGTTCGATCGGAAGTGAACTCTGCCGCCAAACCGCTCGGTGGGAGCCAAAAGAGTTGGTGATGCTTGGACATGGCGAAAATAGCATTTTTGAAGTTTATATGGAATTAAAGGAAAATTTCCCGGCGCTAAATATTTCACCGGTGATCGCTGATGTCCGTGATTTAAACAGAATTCGGGAAGTGTTTGGACATCATCAGCCTCAAGTTGTCTTTCATACAGCCGCGCACAAACATGTGTTTTTAATGCAGTTAAATGTAAACGACGCCATAACGAATAATGTGTTTGGCACTCGAAATATTGTTGACGCGGCGGTTGAATTTGGCGTAGAAAGATTTGTACTTATCACCACTGATAAAGCCGTACACCCAGCTAACGTTTATGGTGCTACCAAGCGCTTGGCAGAGATGGTTGTACTTGAAAAAGCAAATACAACCAAGAAAGCTTTTTCAGTCGTCAGATTCGGAAATGTATTAGGAAGCCGTGGATCAGTTGTGCCAATTTTCAAGCGTCAAATTGCCGCGGGAGGACCCATCTCCATAACCCACCCTGATATGGAGCGGTTCTTCATGACCATTCCGGAAGCGGTTCACCTCGTCCTGCAAGCGGCATCGATGGGCAAAGGCGGTGAGGCGTTTCTTTTGAATATGGGAGAACAAATTAGGATTCTCGATCTGGCTGAGGATTTGATTAAATTATCAGGCTTGCAGCCCGGTAAAGATATTGAAATCATTTTCACTGGAATCAAAAGCGGCGAAAAATTGCGTGAAGAGTTATGGGAGAAGGATAAAAATTACGAAAAAACCGCCCACCCGGACATTTTCCGCAGTCAAAATGAAAGCGGATTGGAGGGCTTGACTTTGGCGGAATTAATTTCTGAATTGGAAAGCCTTGTAGAAGAGGACCAACCCCAAAAAATTGTAACGCTTCTTGATGAAGTAATTCCAAATTGTTCAATTACAAAAAACATCGAACATCAAAACTTGATTGATGAGATTTAATTGCTTATGCAAGAAATTGATCAAAAATCCTGGAAAGAATTTACCACTGGGAGAAATATTCATCTCTTACAAACGGCTGAATGGGGAAATTTAAAAGAGGCTTTTGGTTGGCGGGTTAAGCGGGTAACCTCCGGTAATTTTTGCGCTCAAATTTTATTCAAACCCCTGCCTCTTGGATTTTCTGTGGCTTATATTCCCAAACTCGATCACGTTTCCGCTGGCTTGCTGAGTGAGCCCGCGATTAGAAGTGGCTTGGACGACCTA
>DATMWA010000105.1:0-2117 GCA_035562755.1 Anaerolineales bacterium | reverse complement strand
TTCTTATCGTCGGACACAACCAGAAGATGTGTTACGACGAAACCTTGCTGACTCACGACCGGCATCTAGACGCGCTCTTTAACCGTAATGGCGAATCGTGTCGTGGTTTGTATGACGAATTGAACGGGTTCAACCCATCGCCAACTCGGCGTAACACGGATTGCTTTCGCAACATACTGGCAAAAGAGAATGTGTCACAGGTTCTTGAAACTAACGTTGTGTGCTATTCAACGCCCATGGGGAATCAATTACGGCTTCCACGACACAATGGGGGGGTAGTTCGGGGTTCTGAAATTTTTCAGACACTGCTGGATTTCGTGAAACCAAGAGTGCTTATAGCGCACGGAGCGAAAACGCGGGAACTGCTGGGTAGCCTTCTAGGGACGACCCTGCCTGACCCTCCGAAACAAGATGGCGACCCGCAACCGGTTCTCGTTGGGAAGATGACGATCTTCATCACTCCTAGCTTGGCTCCCCCACAATGGAACAAATGGCAGGGCTGGGCCCAGCAGTATCTGGTCGAGGTAGCCAAGGCGGCGGCACGTTCACTCAATCAGTCCTGACTCGCTGGTTAAGCCACGCTCTTTTTTATATAGATGCACCCATGAAAACGGATTGATTTTGAGTACGCAAAACACAAAAAATGATATTTAGACCAGCAACACAACAATTGTTTTCAGATGATGGCACATTCATCAAGAAATTATTTTGCCCAAGAAATGTGAAGTGGGATGACCTGTCGCAGGCTGCAGGCGCCGCAAATCGAACTTGCTCGATCTGTCAAAAGAATATATTTGATACTGCAAATTGCACCGATCGTCAAATCATCGATCTGGTTCGTAATGACCCTTCTATCTGTCTAAAAATAAGCCCAAACCAACAAAATATGAAAATACTTATCCAATATGACCATCGAGTCAAATAAATTAAATTCCCTTCGAGTTATTCATACTGCACGAGACCTCAAAGCAATAAATCTTGCGGTAGATCGAGGGTTTTTCCCTTTGATAAGGGAATTAAAGCCATCCAGTATGCTAACTGAGACTTACTGCGTATTCAGAAATCGAAAAACAAATAAGGTTGAAACCGCTGACGCTGAGGAAGGCTACGTGCAATACGGAGAACACTATTCTTATAGTCCGGACGAATGGGATATGGTGATCTCATATGCAAAATATTACCCGTATAAGTTTCCTAGCCCTTTTGCTGCATATCTGATTCCGCCGGATATTATCGTTGGTGAGCGGGTGACCATTGAAGATCTAATCGAAGATTATTATGGCGGTTCTTTCTGGTCGCAGAATGTCCGTCTGGAAACTCTTGAGGCGATATGGAATGGCTCAGATCTCGAAATTCAATATGACCCAGATGTGGACGGTGTGTGTACCTGGGTTGGTTAAGATTGATCGATCAGCCAGACTGATCCGCTCAGTGCAATTCATCAAGACGAATTTAGGTGTTATATAGCGAAGGTGATATGGGATTTTTTAGCGAACTAAAGAAAAAACCTCAAGTTATTGATAAGGGCATGAATGAGAGGCGACCAGTTATGTCGGTGGTCATCGAGGCTGAACATATTGAGTTCGGCCCATTTGTGGTCGAGGGTATGCCACGGAAGCTTGAGTCAGGCAGAGACAGAATACGGATTTTTGGGAAGTTTGTTCAATACAACATCGATAACACCCATGTACGCCGTGTAGGCGGGGAAGCTTTTCTAAGCATTCGAGTTGAACCACTTTACGACGAAGAATATTCTAATTACACCCAGTACCCTGATGCGTTCGGCGCGCTCAAATTTAACACTGACGAAATAACTGGCCCTCGGGCCCAAATCACGGTTGGAAGAAAAGTTTTTCGCGAAATTGAAACAGAGTTTCGTTGGGACAATCGTGCGTGTATCGAACTATTGGTATTGGAGTCCGATAGGGCGCGAGGCGACCAGTATCTTGGCGTTTCACAGCACGCCTACGAGATTGTGAAGTTTTCGATACTGCCTGCAGGGGCTTATCCATGAATGAAAGCTGAGCAAGCCTCGAAAGGAGCGATGCAAAGACCGACCGGAGGCCCGTGATGGACAGGCCGCTTTTGATTTCGTGGCTCTGTTGTTCAGCGGCTGC
>DATMWA010000104.1:0-59599 GCA_035562755.1 Anaerolineales bacterium | reverse complement strand
TTCTCTTGGGCTACGTTTTTCAACCTCCAATCCGGTCGATTATGGCCCGAATTGGTTGTCCGGTCAGGAAGTAGGCATCCGGCTAATTAATGTGCTGATGGCTTCGGTTTTATTCCGTTCGGTCCTCTCTCCCGAGGATTTGGATTGGCTCTCGGATTTTATTTTTTCTCATGCCGAAAGAATCCTGAAAACGACCTCGTATGGACGGTCACAAAACAACAATCACTATCTGGTCGAGTCAGTTGCTTTACTAAGCGCTGCCAAAGCTTTACCCGATTGCAAAAAAGCAAAAAAGTGGTACAAGGTTGGAATCCGGGGAGTTCGATGGTGCCTTGATCATCAGTTTCATCCTGATGGTGAATATGTCCAACATTCCACCAATTATCATCGGCTTGCTATTCAAATTCTTTCATGGGCAGCCATCATTGATCCGGACATAAAAGTTTTACCACAAGCCGCACAAATCAAACACGCTCTGCAATGGTACCGCGAAAGGATAGATGAACATAGCGGCGGAATTCCAAATTTAGGAGCCAATGATGGAGCTTTAATTTTTGAATTCGACCAGGGCGGTTTTTTTGACCATCGCGGTCCGCTCCAACTCGGACTGGCTGTTTTTAACGCTGGAAAACTTCGCCCCGGCGTTTGGGATGAGAGCCTCGCTTGGCTCAACCAGCTGCCAAGCGAAGAAGATTTAACACCATTGGAAGATCCAACCATTCTTCGGACTCAACGAAGTTGGGGTATGGTCCGAGCAATTCGACATACTGACCGCCCTTCACATTCAGATCATCTCCATTTTGACCTGTGGTGGAAGGGACTGAATATCTGTATCGATCCCGGAACTTACAGCTACAATCTTCCAGCTCCATGGAATAACGCATTAACCGGCTCGGGCTACCACAATACAATTACGGTCAATGGCGCGGATCAAATGCGGAAAGCCAGTAAATTTTTATATCTCGATTGGAATGATTCATGGGTTGTGAATACGCTTCCCAATACAATTTTCACATCAACCAATTGCTGGGAAAAGTTTCATATTCAGCATTCTCGGCGAATTACCGTAGCAAATAATGTGAATTGGGAAATTTTTGATACGATTAATAAAAGTGCCTCGTACGGAAATGATTACGTAGAATTGCATTGGAATTTCCCCAACTTTACCTGGATACTTTTTGAATCCGAGGGAAGTTACGAATTAAGCTTCCGTTCTCCGGTTGGGAAGTTTTCCGTCAGTATCCGGGTAAATATCCCCGCTGATGGTATTAAATTGGTCAGCGCGGGGGTTGTATTACACGGCTCTCTTCCAACAGCCTCAACAGAGGGTTGGGTCAGTAAAACATATTTACATAAGGAACCATGTCTCAGCTTCACCATTCGGATACCGTTGATCGCTCAAGGCGAAATTGTTACTCAAATTCGCCTTGACGAGATTTGATCCAGATTTACAATAAATCAATGCATATTTTATTAATTCATCAGGCTTTTGCGGCGATTAATGAGCCCGGGGGAACCCGCCACCACGAAATTTCTCGTTTTCTGGTTGAGCGTGGGCATCAAGTAACCGTTATTGCCAGTCCGGTCAGTTATCTTTCCGGGACAAGCAGCCACAAAACAGATGAATTTATTGAGGGGGTGAGGATTCTTCGCGCGTACACGTATGTCGCGTTGCATCGTTCTTTCATTCATCGATTTTTTGCATTTGTCAGTTTCATGATTTCATCCTTCTTTCTTGGGATAGGAATTAAACAGGTTGACCTTGTCTGGGGGACTTCTCCACCCATTTTTCAAGGCGTTACCGCGTTGTTTTTGGCACGAATCAAAGGGGCAAAATTCTTGTTTGAAGTAAGAGACCTTTGGCCAGAATTCGCGGTGGCCATTGGGGTGTTGAAAAATCCAATTCTCATCAAACTTTCGGAATGGCTTGAACGCTTTTTATACCGAAACAGCGATCAAGCTATCGTGAATAGCCCGGGTTACCTCGAACATGTCCGAGAACGAGGCGGGAAAAATGTAACGCTTGTTCCGAATGGGGCAGATCTAAGCATGTTCAACGGAAATATTGATTCGGCAAGTTTCATTCGTCAGAATCACCTTGATGGAAAATTCATTGTTTTATACGCAGGGGCTCACGGCATTTCCAATGATTTGGGTGTTCTCATCGGCGCCGCAGAATTATTACTCGACGTACCCAAGATCCAAATCGTATTGGTTGGTGATGGAAAAGAAAAAGAGAACCTAATAAAACAAGCTCAGGAAAAGGAACTAACCAATCTTACCTTTATAAAATCCACTCCTAAAGACCAAATGGCGGCTGTAATTGCCTCGAGCGATGTATGCGTTGGAATTTTAAAACCGATTGATTCTTACAAGAAGACATATCCCAATAAAATTTTCGATTACATGGCAGGAGCCAAACCTATTGCCTTGGTCATCGATGGAGTAATTCGCGATGTCGTTACAAAAGCCGATTGTGGAATCTTTTGCCAGCCTGGCGATCCGAATGGATTGGCGAACTGTATCAGACGTTATTACCAAGACCCTGATCTCCGCAGACGGCATGGAGAAAATGGGCGACGCTATCTCAAGGAAAATTTCGACCGTGAGATGATCGCTGAGAATTTTTTAGTTCTCATCAACTTGTTGATAACTCCCGAGTAACTCACATCCGGATTTTCAAAAAGTGCCTCATTGTTATCAAAACTCAAAGTTTTAACCAAATCTTTACATTTATCCCAATAAGGGTATAGTAGATTTAATATTATGAATGATGCCGAAAAAATTTTAGTCGTCGAAGACGAAATATCACTGCGCGAATCGCTTGCATTTACATTACAGAAACAGGGTTATGAGGTTATCGCGGTCTCAGATGGGGCAAACGCGCTCGAATCTGCCCGTTTAAGCCACCCAGATCTTATCTTGTTGGATCTCATGATTCCCAAAATTGATGGTACCCAGGTTTGCAAGATCTTGCGCAAAGAAGGATTTCAAAACCCGATTTTGATGGTTACCGCAAAAGCGGACGAGATCGACAAGATTCTCGGCCTTGAAATCGGAGCGGATGATTACATTTCCAAGCCATTTTCCATGCGGGAACTGGTCGCTCGTGTCAAATCTCATCTTCGCCGAACAGCCTCTATTCGCGGTGAGTTGGACAGGCTCCGATCCTCAGGAGAAAGCCCAGAAATTCTTGAATTTGATAATCTTGAGATCAATAAAACCCGTCGAGAAGTAACCTTGGATGAAAAGATAGTTGCGCTCAAGCCTCAAGAATATGATCTGCTTCTTTTCTTCGCGGAACACAAAGGTCAGATGCTTTCAAGAGAGTTTATTTTGGAGAGAGTTTGGGGTTGGGATTACATAGGGGATAGCCGAACCGTGGATGTCCATGTCCGTTGGTTAAGACAGAAAATCGAGCTGGATGCATCAGAGCCTATCCGCCTCGTGACAGTACGTGGTGGAGGTTATCGTTTTGAGGGATGATTACGCCTGAATTTCAATACCTCCTCATCGTTGTTCTTGCCGGGTCATTTTTATGGACCAGTTATCAATACTGGCGTCTAAAAAAAGACCTGCGTGAATTAGAACAAGCACTGCCAAAATTTGATCCTGATAATTTACCGGAATTAACTGACCAGGCTGTTCCCCTCGCCCACTCCATCGGCAAATTGGTTTCCCGCTATCAAAACCTGATCCATGGAGAAAAGGCGAAGGTTGAGCGGCTTGAATACACCCTCTCACAAATTTCGGATGGTGTTTTAATTGTGAATTCATTAGGTGTTGTCACCCATGCCAATCCTTCCGCTGGCGCGATTTTCCCATTCAAAGGTAATATTATTGGTACCCAGATTAGTTTAATTCTTCGTCATCATGCGTTGATCAAGCTCTGGCAAGATTGTCAGCAAGAACGTATCCCCGGCACTTGTTCGGCTGACCTGGATTATGGCAAAAGATCTGTACAGGTTTTTGCCATACCAGATGAAGTCGAGAAAGGGGTGATTTTACACGTCCGCGACCTGACCTCACTGCGGCAGACAGAATTGATTCGACGGGATTTCATCTCAAATCTTTCGCACGAACTGAGAACCCCTCTTGCATCCTTAAAAGCTTTATCAGAAACGCTTTTGGAATATGGATTGGACGATCCGCCGATGGCGCGAAAATTCTCCCAGAATATCATTACGGAAGTTGATTCGCTTTCTCAGATGGCTTCAGAATTGTTGGAACTTACCCGCATTGAATCCGGACAAGTTCCTTTCGAATTTGAACCGGTAGAACCACGTGACTTGGTTAATCGGGTATTTGAGCGATTTTCATTGCAGGTGGAACGTTCTGGTCTCGAACTTATTTCCTCCATTGAAGATGATTTACCAACCATCAGGGCAGATGCCCCTCGTTTGGAGCAAGTCTTATCAAATCTGCTTCATAACGCGGTGAAGTTTACCTCACCGGGCGGAAAAATTACAATCAGGGCTGCCTACGCCGAAAATCATGTTCGTTTTGAGGTCGAAGATACCGGTACTGGCATACCGCCAGAGTCCATAACCCGAATTTTTGAGCGCTTTTATCGGGTAGATCGCTCCCGAACTGGTGGCGGAACGGGATTAGGCTTATCAATTGCCAAACACATTGTGGAAAGTCATGATGGCATTATCCGGGTTGCCAGCCAGGAAGGGATAGGCAGTAACTTTTCAATCGAAATTCCCTTATGGAAACACGAAAAAAGCGCCTGACGGCGCTTTTTTCGTGTGGGCTCGAAGAGACTCGAACTCCCGACCTCATGTGTGTGATACATGCGCTCTAACCAACTGAGCTACGAGCCCAAACGGATTGAAATTATAGCCTAACAAGGCAGGTCTGACAAGGCAAATAGCTTCACCCACCGATTACGGGGGTGGAAGATAACTCCATGGATTAACCTTACTATACAAGGTGTGCATTAACTCAAAATGTAAATGCGATCCTGAAGAATTCCCTGTATTGCCCAGAGTTCCAATGATCCAGCCCATATCCACACTTTGCCCGCAGACTACGTCGATTGAGTTCATATGCGCATACAGGGACTGCCAACCATTTCCATGGTCAATCATCACCATATTGCCATAACCCCAATCGTTCCATCCAGCGTAAACAATCACCCCGGCATCAACGGCGTAGAGCGGCTCGCCGGTATTACCCGCCAAGTCAATTCCCCGATGGTTTGTTTCAGGTGAATAGTCAAACCCAGATAAGTAATGTTTATCGTTCGGCCAAACAAAATATCCGAGCCCAATCGCCCCGCCTGTAACCTCACCGCAGGCACCAGAGCCCATCACTCTCGCCACCGCGGGATCGTCTCTTGTAACTCCGACAGGTGCAGACCAAGAGGTATAAGCGCGTGTACCGCCGGGGATTACCAACCAGGTTCCCGGTTCGATATTCGGATTGGAGTAGTCACCTATTGTCAGTGGATCCAAATTGTTGAGAGGATAACTGATAATAACTTCAGGAGTAACATTCAAACCGGAAGCTACCCCATTCAAACCATCGCCTACTTGCCATTCATAATAATATCCGTCAATCGGGAGAATATTCAACTCTAAACCCACAGACAAATTATGCGGATCATCCCGTAATGTGTAATAGTTTCCAAACATGATCGATTCTGGTTTGAGATTAAACCTCTCAGCGATACCGATGACAGTATCGCCTTTGACTACGGTATATTTTTCGATTTCATCCCTCGGGCGGTCCGGAATAATGGTATGGGAATTGACTTCCCGCGCGATTCCTTTCACAAGCGCCGGTGGTGCTGGTTCCACAGGCAAGCTAAATCCGCTCGTGTCCGCAGTAGGTTCGATTTGCCGGGAAGGAAAGATTTTAATATCCTCGGAAAAGAGAGAGGAGCCAAGGATCATGAAAGCGCTGATTATCACGATTGTAAATACAATGGTACCAACTCTTCCAAACTGGTCTCCTAATCCCAAACGGCTTAATAGGAAGAGCCAGGAGCGGTTGAAAGGATTTTTATGAACTTCTTCTTTTGATTGAGGTTTGATCTTATCCTTCCCCGGATCATTCTCAATAAATTGCTTATCACTCATTATTTTAGTTACTTTCGATGGAAGGCATGATAACACCCAGTCTAAAAGGCGTCAAGGCAGACAAATCATACCTTAATTGTCCTGATCTGAGGATTTTTCCAGTGTATTGCCAAAATCAGCAGCAGGCAAACCGCTCCACTAAACAAAGTGGTTTCCAAAATTCCGACATTTGCGGCCAACCAACCAATTAACAACGACCCGAACGGAGCGATCCCTTGCAAGCCCCATAAGTAAGTGCTGAAAACCCGGCCTCGAAGTTCATTGGGAACTTGTAATTGGATCAAGGTATTCATTGTGGCAAGCGAAGATACAGTTCCATAACCCATCAACGCGAAGATGACCAGATAGAGTGGTAAAACCTTGATAAAGTACAAGGCAATCAAACCAAAAATGAACAATAACTGACCAGTCAAGAGGATTTTACCCTTCGCCTTGGGATTAAACGCCGCGAGCGTAAAAGCCGCAGTCAATGATCCAATTCCAATTGTTGTATAGATTAAACTATTCTTAGTGGCGATCATCGCCTCCGTGTCTCCTGATGCTGAGAGAATATCCCGGGCAAACACTGGAACCTGCTGAGTCACCGGAAAACCAAAAAATCCGAGGATGGTTGCCATCAGGATAATCATTCCAACGCTGCGAGTTTTTGATATATAGTTCAAACTTTCTTTGGTGTTAGCAACAAATGAAATTTTTCTGGTGTCTGGTACTCGTTTATATGGAGTCCGCACAAAAAATAAACTGATAATAATCACCAAATAGCTGATTCCATTCGCGAGAAAAGCATACCCTTCACCATTGTTCTCAATAAACACAAGGAAGGGAACAATCAAAGTCGGGCCGATCACCCGGGCTAAATTAAAGATTGTCGATTGTAAAGCGATTGCATTGGGGAGTGAATCGTAACCTACCATTTCAATTAACATCGCTTGCCGGGCGGTTATTTCCACCGAGCCGGCAGCCCCCAATAACAACGATAGTACCAACATGTGCCAGAGTTCAACCCTTCCCGTAATAGTAAGCCAAGCCAGTAAAAATGCCTGAACCATCATCACCAGCTGCATGGCAATCACCGTTTTGCGCTTATCATATTGTTCAACAATCACCCCGGCAGGTAAAGCCAGTAAAAAAGTGGGAATTGAAGCCGCCATCGCGATGAGTCCAAGATCAAATGGGCTTCCACTTAAACGATAAGCCAAGTAAGGCTGGGTGGTATTCTGCATCCAAGTGCCGACCAGGGATAGAAATTGGCCAACAAAAAATATTGAAAAATCTCGTGAGCCGAGCGCGGGAAACTGGTTATTAATCCTTGTCTTTAAACTCATATTAAAGAAGAGCGCTTTGATATGGATTTATACATGCTTGGAGATCATTGTTTGGAGCATTAACCAAATCACTTACCCGATAGGTGGCTAATGGAAAAGCGGTCAAGGGCTTTAACAGACCGAGCAAATTATTCGCACGCGCAGAATCTGTGTACAACCATTCTTCATAATTCTTTGGTTCCAATATTACCGGCATACGATCATGATATTGTTTAAGCAGGTCGTTTGCGGCCGTTGTTATGAGCGTAAGTGAACGAATCATCGAACCATCTGTACCCAGCCATTCGTCCCAAAGTCCAGCGATGGCGAAGGGTTTTTTGTCTAATGCATGAAAATAATAAGGTGCTTTTCTTTTTTCGCCTGGAAAAGCTTTCCATTCATAAAAACCATCAGCCGGAACCAGACATCGCTTGTATTTGAAGGGACCCCGAAAGGATGGTTTTTCGGAAATACCTTCACTCCTCGCATTAATCATCTTTTGACCAATCGAGGGGTCTTTTGCCCATGATGGAATCAGCCCCCATGAAAAAAAATCAAATCTTTTCTCATTTGATGCAGCGATAGCCAAGACCGCTTGACTGGGAGCTATGTTATATCGGGCGGCATACCTTTCGGGAAGGTCAAACCCTGGGAAGGCCAGTTGTAAATCCTCAGGGTCAGCAGCGAGTGAGAATCTACCACACATTTTTTTTCATCTTTCTAATATCCCTCGAAAAACCAAACCTGATACAATTTATAAGATGCACGTGTTTTTTACCTACCTTCTCCTGATTATAACAATCCTCAGCTTTTTTGTTTTAACCTCCCTAACCAAGCGAGTGGCTACCCTTTGGTTGGTAGGTTTAACAGGTCTTTTCCTGGGGTTTTTAAGTGTCTGGTTTTGGAGAATTGAGCTTCCATTCACGTTTGATCTTTTTATCGGGTCTCAGTCTTTAAATCTTCTCCCACTGATGATTGTAGATGAGCAAACCTGGGCAATTTCCTTGCTATTGATGGCTTCACTTTTCACCATTCTACTTTCAACCCCTTCGGAAGCGTTACGAGAAAGCAGCCTCTTAATCTGGGTTCTGACCTTTTTAAGCATATTTTTCGGGCTAATTGGAATAAATGCAGGAACATTTTACCTTTTAATCATCGCGTTCGGCGCTCTTGACATTTTCGAGTTTTTTGAACAGAGCAATTCACCTAACAACGATAACGAGGTCAACAACTATCCAATCATTAATTACGCTCTTCAAACCTTAGGCTTACTCATTATCATTTATATCGCCATCAAATCCGGTTTTAATACTCCCTTCGCTCAAATCAGCACACTCTCCAATCAGGATTCGATCTATCTCTTTTTAGGTTTTTTCTTAAGAGCCAAAATCTTTCCCCCTCCGCGAATCAATCAACAGGAAGGCAACAATCCAGATAGGCCGCTTACCCTCCTTTTGATGATTAAAACCGCTGTTTTGGTCAGCGCCACCGTCCATTTTTCTAATTTAACCCTAACCTTCTGGGTTTCAGCGCTATTCCAAATTTTCATTTTATTGATCGGCTTATATTTTTCGTGGACTTGGATCACAATCAATGGTGCCATGGATGGCATCCAATATTTTCTGATTGGTATCATTTCAATCTCGTTATTTGACCTGATGATTGGGGCAGCCTCATCATCCTTGGCTTTGACAATGTTTGCGATCTTCTTCGCGGGATTACTTCAACAGCATATTCACCGCTCAAGAAAAAAATCGATTTTTCTGCTCATATTTAGTCTGTTCGGACTCGCTTTACCATTTACTTTTAACGCGAGCATTTGGACACAAGCCCATATTGAAAATTTTATCAGCCTGCCGTTCATCACCCTGATTTATATTCTCCTCATCTTCGGTTTCATTAAACATGTTTTCGAAAATGTTGAAGGTACAGTTACAACGGATCAAGGAGGAAACAATTTAAATTGGATCAGTATGATCTTATTGGTTTCAGTTGCCATCGTTCTCGGCATATGGGGCTGGTCTGGTGCTGGTTCATTCGGCATTCCGATAATTTATATTCCAATGACTGGTCTATTCGCCGCAAGCCTTTTCGTCATTTATCGCTTCCGAACTAACCTGCAAGTCCTTATTAACGCTCAAGTTCCCTTCGTTGGACAACTTCTGGTAATCGTATCGGATTCACTCTCCCGGGCAGCAAATTTCCTGTACGAAATATCCAGGAAACTCGTCGGGATTACAAACGCGCTTATCGAAAGCGATGGCGCTCTGCTTTGGACGATTCTGATTTTGATGATTATCCTTCTCTTTGTTCAGGGTGGAGCATGAACCTGAATCTCGATTTAATTGCCTTGGTCGGTATTTGGGTTGCCCTTTTTGGGATGCTTTGGTTCAATCGGATTAATTTGATTCTCCTTTCTTTGGCTTTGGGTTTTCTGTTTAGCGCATTATTATTGGTGGAGTTTTGGTCCATCAAATTAACTGCCAGCTATTTGGTATCAGGTTGGATGGCGACAGCCATGTTTGGGGTCACTCTTCTAACCGGAGGAAATTATCGAATCAAATCACGGCTTGAGACCTCTATCTTTTTACTCATCTTCTCAATACTAAGCATTCTCTTAATTTTTGTCGCCTATCCATTGCTTAGCGGATGGTTTATCGCCGCTTCATCCCAATTGTTAATCAGCGCGCTTTCTTCAATCGCTGTTGGGGGAATCCTGATCAGCCTTTCTGGTGACTTATTGAAGACCTTGAGCGGATATTTATTTATCCTCATCGGCTTTATTCTTTTTTATTCGCAATTGGAGAATTCGATGCTCGTAGTAAGTTTGCTGGCAGCTTTGATCTTGTTCTATGCCCTCATCGGCTCTTATCTAATAATTGTCTCGATTGAGGTCGAGCCATGATTTACGCTGCTCTGCTTTGGATAGCAGGTCCAATTGTGATTGGGTTGATCAACCTAATTTTTTTCAAGGGTCCGATTCGAAATTACATCGCGGCTGTCGCTTCGCTGTTGTTCTTTTTATTAGCGTTGTTTCTTCCCCCTTCAACTGCCCTGGAAATTCTGGGCATTTCGATCTTCATTGAACCAACCTTCACCGTGCTTGGCAGATCTTTTCAATTAACCGCCTCAGAGCAGATTCATCTCCTCAACTCATTTGGATTAGCCATGTTCTGGTTTTTGGGTTCCATCGGTTTGCCAAAGCTCGACAGTATGTCAAGCATTGGATTAATGATTATCGGAGTTTTGATTGCTGCAATCAGCATTCAACCATTTCTATATGCCGGCGTTTTTATTGAGTTAGCCATTCTCCTGGCGATTCCTCTTCTCCTTTCTCAGGATGAAATCCCCCCCACAAAAATCCTTCCATTTTTAATAAATCAATCATTGGCATTTCCCTTCATCCTATTAGCCGGCTTTCTGCTTTCAGGCATAAATACTCCTCAAACCGACCTGAAAATCATTTCTCAAGGTCTGCTCATGTTATCGATCGGGTTTGCTTTTCTTCTATCGATCTTTCCGTTGTACTCATGGGCTCCAATCCTTTCGACGGCAGCCAACCCATACAAAATCGGATTCATTCTGACCGTCTTTCCTTTTTTTGGAATTCTTTTTGGGCTTGATTTCATTGATCGATTCACTTTCCTGCAAACTTCTGGCAAAGCCCTGGCCATTGTGGAAGCGATAGGGATGATTATCTTGGTCACAGCCAGCATCTTTTCAGCGATCGAGACAAGGTTGGACCGGGCTTACTCCTATGGATTGGTTTCCATGACCGGGTCTGCTCTGGTAGCCATAGGCATCCCAGAACTTACAGAAAGCATACTTTTTTTCACGGTTATCATCCAGGTACACATCATCATCTTCGCTTTGTGGGGATTGGGTTTGTCGCTTTTACGCAATAATAATTCCTCCCTCGCGCTTGAATACCAGAAAGGATTATTCTGGCGCTCACCTTATATTTCCATCGCCATCCTGATTGGTATGTTCACGATTGCCGGATCTCCACTGCTAGCCCTCTTTCCGTTGAAAGTTTCAATGTGGAACTCTCTCTCTGAAAGTTTCCCAAACCAGGGGCTTTGGTTCGCGATCAGTCTGATCGGTTTTTGGATCAGCGCCGCCCGTACCACAGCGATTTTTCTGAGTTCAAAACCAAAATTAGTTGAAATCAGAAGGGAAAATGGATGGAATACCGTTCTGATTCTCATCGGTATATTGATCACTTTAGCTCTTGGGCTATTTCCAAATTTCTTCTTCTGGGTTGACAGTGAATTGGTTTATAAACTTTATCAGGGATTAAACTAACAGCCTGATGCTATAATTGTTGGTCAAACAACCGATTGGAGCAAAATCCCATGGATATTGAAGAACTTGCCAAAAAGATCGAGTGGCTGGAGCGAGAGCAACGAAAAGATAAAGCTACCATCAACTCGTTAAAACAAACTCAGACAGAAACCGATAACACCCTTTCTCTTCTCCAAACTCAGAACAAGGATTTGGCGGCAGAATTAAAACGAGCCCAAGCGACGGAAAGCAAATTTACCTTAATTGACAAGCAACTTCAGCAAAACAGGGCGGAGCTTAACAAAACCCTTCAAGATCTTGAGAAAAGACGGATTAAAATCGAGTCTGATGCCAGCGAGCAGCGAAAATTGGACGCTGAACGAACCAATAAAACAATTCAGGAATTGCGAGGCATGGTCGATTCATTCAATGACCTTCGTCCAGCATTGAAACTGGTTCAAAGTGAGGATCAAAAAACATCGCTCACCCAACAGGAATTTGAAAAAAAGCTTAAAGATCTCATAACCAAACAGGAAGAGCTTGCCCTCCTTCTTCGAACCTTTGAGGAAATTCGAAAAACTGACCAGAAGAGGTTGGTAGAACTTCAAGGCGATCTCATCGCCACTCGAAAGCGTTCAGAAGAAGGCAAGGAAAAGGTAGAGCTTAATTTTGATAACATTCAGGCGTTAGATAACCGGATTAACGAACTGCTCTTAAGCGAAGGCGATCGGAGACAGAGCCAGGCAGCTTTCATGGAAAAGATAAATGGCCTTTATTATGAACGCGAAAAAGAGATAAGAAACGCTATCCAACGCTTTGAATCGATCGTAAAACAACGTATCGATCTGGATGAAAAAATTCTTAAATTAGACAATCTCGAAGTTTCGTTAACCCGCATTCGAGATAACTTTAACGAAATCAACAGCCGCTTTGAACGCCGAATCAATGAGATCACAGAAATCCAACGCCTGAGCGAGGAAAAATATCGACAGGAATGGATGGGATTAAAAGCTGATGACCAAAAACGCTGGACAAACTTCACGCTCCTTCAAGACGACAATATCCACAACGTGGATGATAAGCTCGAAAAACTTGAAAATCGGCTTACCCGCTCCGAAGACACAATCCAGTCTCTCAGTGACCTGATTAATCTGACCAATGAAGTAACCGAAAGCCAATTCCAGAACTTGATGAATTGGTCTCATGAGTATTTGGCAAAGATGGAAAACCTGACCGGAAAGCGCTCCTGACATGAAAATCATCGGTACCGCGGGCCACGTAGACCATGGCAAGTCGACCCTCATCTCCGCGTTGACCGGTATACACCCTGACCGCCTCAAAGAAGAAAAAGAGCGCGAAATGACGATTGAGCTCGGTTTTGGGTCGCTTACCTTGCCAAACGGCGAGGAAGTCGGTATTGTAGATGTGCCTGGCCATCGAGATTTTATTGGTAACATGCTCGCCGGTATCGGTGGAATTGACGCTGTTTTACTGGTTATCGCCGCGGATGAAGGAATCATGCCCCAAACCAGGGAACATCTTGACATTATTCACCTTCTTGATATCCGCCATGGCATCATCGTCCTTACTAAAACGGATATGATCGATGATCCCGAATGGCTCACGTTGGTAGAAAATGACATCCAAAACTTGGTTAAACAGGCGGGGATTCAAAATTTCCCGCTTGTGAAAGTAAGTGCTAAAAAAAACCGCGGAATTGATGAACTTAAACAAATCATTCAACAGGTTTTGGCCGAAACTCCTCAAAAAGTTGACCACGGCCGACCAAGATTGTCCGTTGATCGGGTATTTTCAATGACCGGATTTGGCACCGTAATAACTGGGACATTGATTGATGGTGTATTTGAAATTGGGGATGACATCTTATGCCTTCCATCAGGGCGTAAGGGAAAAATCAGGGGTTTACAAACCCATAATCACAAAGTGGAAATCGCCCTGCCTGGTAGTCGTACCGCGATCAACATCAGTGGCATTAATACGGAGCAAATTCAACGTGGGGATGTGATCACAAAAGCAGGTGATTTCTTCCCAACTCAAATGATTGATGCTTTGATTATGACAGTTGACCAACCAGAATTCAGCCTTAAAAACAACACTGAGGTGAAAGTGTTTCTTGGCTCAGCTGAGGTCGTTGGTACGCTGCGTCTCCTCGGAAAAGAAGCCATTACCAACCAGGCCGAGGGATTTTGTCAATTGCAGTTGAAAGAAGAGGTAATAGCCGCCAAACACGATCGCTTTATTCTCAGGCGTCCATCACCGAGTGAAACTCTTGGCGGCGGAATTGTGATCGCGACTGACGCTAAAAAACGCTACAAACGTAACGACCCAAAAATTATTGAAAGACTCGGACAAGTATTAAAAGGCGGTCCTGCCGAATTACTTGCCAATGCAGCGTTGGGGAGAGACATCACACAAGCCAGGGAATTGTTTGGTCTGTCGGGTTTAAATATGGATCAAGGTTTAACCGCTTTGCAGGAATGCATTAATGATGGAACTTTACACCTGATGGATCCGATTGGGTCTTCATTAACTGCCCAGTCGAGTCTTATTCATTCTGCTCGATTTGCTGACATTAATCACAAGATTGAAGAACTGGTTCAGGAATATCACAAGTTGTACCCATTGAGAAAGGGTATTCCCAAAGAGGAATTGAAATCCAAACTCAATTTACCAACCAAGCAATTACCCTTGTTCCTCAATCAAACAGATTTTTTGGATGGCATAAAATATGTAGCCAACAAGAACCATCAAATAAAATTTTCCACCGAAGATCACCGCAAGGTGAACTCATTAATCAGTAGGATGGAAAGTGAACCATACGCAACCCCCTCAGTAGCTGATTGTAAATTTGAACTTGGTGAAGAGCTGTTTAACGCTGTGTTGGATCAAGGAACCTTCAAATTGGTTTCGAATGAGGTGATTTTTCTGAGCACAACATATAATGAGATGATGAAGGAATTATTTACCCGCTTTCCAACCCCGGATTCATTTACTGTCGCCCAGGCGAGGGACGTCTTCGGAAGCAGCAGAAAGTACATTCTCGCATTTCTCGAATTCCTGGACTCAAGCGGTATCACAACCCGTTCTGGCGATTTGAGACAGTTTAGAATCAACCCAACCCATATCCAATAAAGGAGCTCTCATGAAATTCGATAAAGTTACTCTCTTTCCGGTAAGGATGCCTTTGGTGTCCCATTTCGAAACATCATTTGGCAGAATTTACGATCGGGAAGCAGTTGTTGTAAAAATCGAATCCGAAGGACTTGTTGGTTGGGGCGAATGCGTCGCGGATGCTGATCCCGGTTACTCGTACGAGACAACTGGAACAGTGATGCATATTTTGAAAGATTTTCTTCTTCCGCTTGTTATCCACAAGGAAATTAATAACGCGCATGATTATCAAAACCTGATCTCACCCATCCGGGGACATCACTTCGCCAAAGCTGGGGTTGAAATGGCATTATGGGATTTAATCGGGAAGAGAGAAAACCGCTCCCTCAAGGAGCTCTTTGGCGGTATTCGGGATCGTGTGGATGTCGGTGTTTCGGTAGGGATTCAAGATACCACTGCGGATTTGGTCAAAGCGGTCGACGCATATATCGCCAGCGGTTACAAACGAATCAAAATCAAAATCAAACCAGGTCGGGATGTTGGTGAGGCTCTGGCGGTACGCAAGGCTTATCCAACTATCAAGCTGCAGGTAGACGCAAATTCAGCCTATAGCCTTGATATGGCAAAAACCCTCCTGCCACTCGATGACATGGATCTGCTTCTGATCGAACAACCCCTCTATGAGGATGATATTTGGGATCACAGATTATTTCAAAAACAAATCAAGACGCCAGTATGTCTTGATGAGAGTGTAATTTCCCCCCGACATGCCCGCTATGCGATCGAAATGGAGGCATGCAAAATCATCAACATAAAACCAGGCAGGGTTGGTGGTCTCAGTCAGGGAATTGAAGTTCAGAATATGTGTAAACAAATCGGCATGCCTGTTTGGTGTGGAGGATCCTTGGAAACCGGAATAGGAAGAGCAAGCAATCTCGCTATCGCCACCTTACCGGGATTTACGCTTCCGGGTGATATTTCCGCCTCCGACCGTTACTACAAGCGCGATATTACCTTGGAAAGTTTCAAACTAAACTCTGATAGTACAATCACTGTCCCAACTGGTCCGGGTTTGGGTGTTACAGTCGATGAAGTAGCGGTGGAGGAGTTCAGCTTTGGCAAAGTGGTTGTCAGCTAATTTCAACCGGATCACTCCCCCGATTTATAAGGAATTTATAAGACCGCGGCTTTCGCCGCGGTCTTAATTTATTTTTACTTACTTATCGTTGAGTGCCACAACACCGGGAAGGGCTTTGCCTTCCAGATATTCAAGCGACGCTCCGCCGCCAGTAGAAACATGAGTCATCTTTTTGACCAAACCAGCTTTCTTAACCGCGCTGGCACTGTCACCACCTCCAATTACGGTTACTGCTTCAGAAGAAGCCAGCAAATTTGCTAAACCAAAGGTGCCTTCGGCAAATCGGGGAAACTCAAATACCCCAACTGGACCATTCCACACAATCAGCTTGGCGCCATCCAATGTATTTTTATAAAGCTCGAGAGTTTGCTTTCCAACATCCAACATTCGCCAACCGGAAGGAATGGCTTCTACCGAAACTTCACGAGCGTTCGCGTCCGCTGAAAATTCATCAGCGATAATAGCATCAACTGGCAGGACTAATTTATCACCGGCCTTAGCCAGCAACTGCCTGGCAGTCTCAAGCGAACTTTCCTCAACAAGACTGTCTTGCATATTAATGCCTTTTGCCGCCAGAAACGTATTTGCCATACCCCCGCCGATAATCAGCTTATCACATTTGGAAAGC
Organism: Anaerolineales bacterium; assembly: GCA_035562755.1. Taxonomy (GTDB): domain Bacteria; phylum Chloroflexota; class Anaerolineae; order Anaerolineales; family Villigracilaceae; genus UBA5195. The sequence continues at coordinate 43,027 of DATMWA010000104.1, read as the reverse complement.
AGGGTCTCCACCACAAGGATTTTGTCGCTGATCTTTGCTCCACCTAAAATGGCGATATAAGGATGCTCAGGTTTATTGACTGCCCGTCCCAGATATTCCAATTCCTGTTCCATCAAAAATCCTGAAACCGCGGGCAAATAGCGTGTTACACCCTCGGTAGAGCTATGAGCTCTGTGGGCAGACCCGAAGGCATCATTGACGTAGATATCCCCAAGCTTGGCCATTTGTTTGGCAAGTTCGGGGTCGTTTTTTTCTTCTCCAGCATGAAATCGGGTGTTTTCCAGCAGAACAACTTCCCCAGGTTTCAGGTTCAGGGAAATTTTCTCCACCTCCGAGCCAACACAATCTGGCGCCATGATAACTGGGCGTCCCAATAATCCAGCTAACACCTCGCTCGCCGCTTTCAGGCTGAATTCAGGGCTGGGTTGTCCCTTTGGGCGTCCAAGATGGCTCATCAATAAAACAGAAGCGCCTTGCTCAAGCGCATAATTGATCGTTGGTAATGATGCGCGAATCCGCTTATCATCGGTAACAACACCATCTGACATCGGGACGTTAAAATCTACCCGCATCAGCACCCGCTTGCCTTTGAGGTCAACATCTCTAATAGTTTTTTTGTCCATTTTGATTTCCTGTCATAAAAAAAGGGTTTAGGCGCAATTCATTGCCTAAACCCATGATCACTGAAATAATTAAAGGCTTTTCGCCATCAAGGCTGCCAAATCTGCTGTTCGGCAGGAATAGCCCCATTCGTTATCGTACCAGGTAACCACCTTGATGAAGTTCCCTTTATCCTTGCCTAATACGCTCGTAAATTCAAGGTCAACGGATGAGGACGCGGAATCACCTTTGAAATCGACCGAGACCAAGGGTTCATCTACGGCGACCAAAATACCCTTTAAGCCAGGTGTCTGGGCAGCATCCCTGAACGCTTGACGTAATTCGTCGGTGGATGTTTCTTTTTCCAATTCCGCGGTAAAGTCCACAACGGATACCGTAGAAGTTGGGACCCGCAAGGCGTAGCCGTCAAATTTTCCCGCCAAATCAGGAATAACCAGTTTTATTGCTTTGGCTGCGCCGGTAGTGGTTGGAATAATGCTTACAGCCGCGGCTCTTGCTCTTCGAAGATCTGAATGTGGAAGATCAAGAATTTTCTGATCATTGGTATAAGAATGTACGGTTGTCATGAAAGCGCGTTTAATTTTCCATTTATCATGAACAACCTTGGCGGCTGGCGCAAGACAGTTAGTAGTACATGAAGCGTTTGAAACGACATGATGTTTCGCCGGGTCATACTGATCATCATTAACTCCGAGAACCACGGTCAAATCTTCACCTTGAGCAGGCGCTGAAATAATGACTTTTTTTGCGCCGCCATGAATAATGTGGTTATTCGCGCCTTTGACTGTCTTTCCTTTTTTGTTTACCCCATCGTCCTTGATTGTGAAAATTCCGGTCGATTCAATCACGATGTCGACTCCAACGCTGCTCCAGGGAATATTGGCCGGGTCAGTTTCTTTAAAAACTGTAACTAATTTTCCATCTACTCTGAGGTGGTCGCCATCAACTTCAACTGTTCCGTCGTAACGGCCGTAATTGGAATCGTATTTTAACAAATGAGCCATGGTTGGCAAATCGCCAATATCGTTAAATGCGACTACTTCCAGTTCCTCTGGATGCCTGTCGCGAATCGCTTTTAATACCTGCCGGCCAATACGGCCGAAACCATTAATTCCAACTTTTACTGTCATAAAAAACCTCCGTTTGTTTTCGTTTGTGAAATTTTACACAAGCTGAAGTTTACCACATTCAGCGTGGTAGTTTGGGTTATTCGAACAATTACCCCATATTTTATCATTTATAAAGCCGCTAAAAATATTGGAGAACTTTTTTTAACCAAGCAACGGGCCAGTACGTTCATACAATAAATTCATCAAAGTTGTAGCAAGTTTATCCGGATCATGCCGCCAAAGTTGTTCCTCGCCAGTCAAATCCGTAAAATACAAGCGCGGATTTTTTTGCCCTACTTCTGGTTTAACCCAGCTTACACCTTCTGGTAATACCCTCTCATAATTATTATTCGCTACAAAGATGGTGAAAACACCTTTCCCAATTTGTTCCTCAATAACCTTGATATGGTCTTGAATTGAGAATCCAATGGTTTCTCCCTTTTGTGTAGCGATGTTAACCACAAACACCTTCAATGCGCTGCTTGCTTTAAGCGCGGATAAGATTTCTGGCACCAGCATATTGGGCAACAGGCTGGTAAACAAGCTGCCTGGCCCAACTACAATCATATCCGCGTTCAAAATTTGATTGATTACAGGAGGATATGCGGAAGGATTGTTTGGTTCCAAATGAACACGGCGAATCTTCCCTCCCGCGTTCGGGATACTGCTCTCTCCAATGACCCGAACCTCGTTGGGAAGATCCGGGTATTGTATGTCCGCAATCAATTGAACATTTTCTAGTGTAGCGGGGAGCACCGTGCCATGAACGCCAAGTACCGAACCAGATTCGCTCACCGCGGCCTCAAAGCTGCCTGTCAGGTCTGCTAAAGCGGAAATGAAGAGGTTTCCAAAGGAATGGCCACCTAATCCCGAATCGTCCGAAAACCGATATTGGAACAATTTACCCAGCAAGTCTTCATCATTGGATAATGCCGCCAAACAATTACGAATATCGCCAGGCGGAAGAATACCAAGACTTCGGCGAAGCATTCCTGATGAACCGCCATCATCCGCCACAGTGACAACCGCGGTAAGATTATGGGTAAATTTTTTCAAACCTCGTAACAAGGTCGCCATGCCATGACCACCGCCCATAACCACCACTTTTGATCCTCGGTTCTTTTTCCGGAAATCAACAATTTGCTCTACCAGGCGCCTATCTTTTCGTAAAAATGGGTTCAACAAAGCAATATTTAAGCGCCAAATACCAAAGAACGATATTCCCAAGCCCAAGCTCAGAAAAATCACAACTCTAACTGGTCTTGGAAAAGATCGAAGACTCAATACATCTAACAATGGCAGAAGTTGTTCATATGAAGAAGTTCTATAAAAATCGAGTAAGAAATATGCCGCGCCAACCGCCAAAAGTGTGATCCCAATAAGGGTGATTACGAACCACCGCTTAACTCCGATACCGGGAGTGAACCACATTAATATCCCACGGATATCACGAAGTAATCTATTAATAAACAATTTGATTTTTGGCATCATTATTCCTTGCGGTGTTCAATAAGAACGTCACCCAATTATAGCCTGCCTTGCCTGAAAGCGACCCTCAAAGTTATAATAAGGAAGGGTCTCATGATTTCCAGAGAAAAATATTTGTTCGAATGCGTAATGACATCCGACCCAATCACGATTCAGGAATTTCTGGAGAAAATTGGAATGGGCTCTAGATCGTGATATATCTTGGGTTTTAGGCAAGATTGGATCATTTTTATGAGAGTATCCACGCCTTTACTCAGGTTATGGATCGAAAGTATCTATTATGAATACAATTTATTTAAAAGATTTGACTATCACCAAGGCTTCCTTTGGGATAAACCCAAGCCTCATGGGTGCTTTGGATTTAAGCCATCTTCCTCCGGATGGTTGACGACAACCAACGCCATTAAACAAAAGAATCATCAAAAACAAATAATTGGAGGAAAAAAATGAAAAAACTAAATTTACCCGGACCAAAAGCCAAGGCTATGGTTGAAAGAGATCAGAAAGTTATATCAAATTCTTATCCGCGTGATTATCCATTTGTGATGGACCATGGAAAAGGTTCCTATCTCTGGGATGTTGATGGAAACAAATTTATCGATCTGATGTCAGGAATCGCGGTTAATTCAACCGGCCACTCCCACCCTGAAGTGGTTAAGGCAATCCAAGAACAAGCTGAAAAATTTTTACACATTTCTTCAGATTTCTATCACGATTCAATGATCACGCTTGCCGAAAAGCTGACCAGCATCTCCCCCATGCGCGAAAAGTCTCGAGTCTTCCTTACCAATTCTGGTACTGAGGCTGTGGAAACCGCGCTCAAACTCGCCCGTTACAAAACCGGACGCACAAATTTTATAGGATTTACCGGTGCCTTCCACGGTAGAACCATGGGCGCTGTGACCATGACCGCGTCCAAGTCCCTTTACCATAGTGGCTTTTACCCGCTGATGAATGGGGTTGTTCATGCTCCGTTTCCTAACCCATACCGCCCAATCCTTCATATTGAAGATGGGGAGGATTATGGTGAGACAGTGGTACGCTATATTAAAGAGCAGATTTTCCAACAGATCGTGCCAGCCAAAGAAGTTGCCGGCATTCTCGTTGAGCCAATTCAAGGCGAAGGTGGATATATTCTTCCACCAAAAGGTTTTTTCCCAAAACTTCGCGAACTTTGTGATGAAAACGGAATTTTGCTGATAGCCGATGAGGTTCAAAGTGGTATGGGACGAACTGGTAAATGGTGGGCAATCGAGAATTTTGGAGTTGAACCAGATATCATCACATCCGCCAAAGGTATCGCCAGTGGAATCCCGCTTGGCGCGTGTATCGCCCGAGACTCAGTCATGGATTGGGGAAGAGGATCCCATGGAAATACCTACGGTGGTAACCCGCTCTCTTGTGTCGCCGGCTTAAAAACCATCGAATTAATCGAAAAACATTATCTTGAGAATGTCAATCAGAACGGTCCTTATTTAATTGACCGATTAACCGAGATCGCCTCAAATAACCCCTACATTGGTGATGTACGTGGAATTGGATACATGGTCGGGGTGGAGTTCGTAAGTGATAAAGCCAAAAAAACCCCCAACCCCGCTTATCGTGACAAGGTGGTAAATATCGCTTTCGAGCATGGTTTGTTATTGCTCGGTTGCGCCAAATCTGTAATTCGAATCGCGCCGCCTCTGAGCATGACCCGCGCGGAAATTGACGAGAGTCTTGAAATTTTCGAAGGCTCGCTTAAGCTTGCTCTTTAAGTTCACATAGTTATAATAAATAGCCGCTTTTACAAGCGGCTATTTTATTACAACTAATCCAAGCTATAATAGAACAAATGAGTGAAATTCAATGAGGATCGCTTTCACCGCAGATATTCACCTGACCAATGAGCAGAGGCATTCCTCTCGTTCGGATGCCCTTGCGAATATTCTCGCCCAATGCGCCTCTTCGCGAGTTGACGCGCTTATTATCGCGGGGGATCTATTTAACAGTGATGTCGCCAACCCAAGAGTCCTTGAGAATATAATCCGTCAAGCCCAACCGTTAGAATTTCCGATCATTATCCTGCCTGGTAACCACGACCCACACCTCACAACGAACCTCTTTACGAATGAGCTGCATTTGCGCGTAATCGAGCTGCCAGAATTGGATCGTGAGCATTTCGATATCCCAATCCTCTTTATCCCATACGCACCGGATCGGCGCCTTGGCGAAGTGCTTTCTAACTTTAAAACGGACCTCGTTCCCAACGGATTCCTTCTCGTATCACATGGCGACCTTCCTGGACAGATTCAGGAAAGAAATACCTTCGAAGGTGGATTTTACATGCCGCTGTTCAAACGCGAATTGCAGGAGTTTAAGCCCCGCCAGGTTTTTCTCGGCCATATTCATTCCCCAATTTCCAATGGAACCGTTCATTATCCAGGTTCCCCAATCGGTCTCGATATAACTGAAACTGGCATTCGTTCATTTATTGTTTATGACACAAAGACCAATGAAATTGAGCGTAAGACGATAAAATCCAACAGTGTAAATTACATTAAAAAAATTCTCTTAACCCCTGGGCGAGATGAGACAGATCAACTTAATCGCTATGTTGAGGGTTGGAAACATGATTGGGAGCAAACAGACCCCAGTACATTAATTGTTTTGCGAGTTACTATCGAGGGTTACTCATCCTCTCGGGGGATCATAGAGTCCAACTTGAAAGAGCTTTTATCCCAATCCACGAACCCAATTCAAATTGAGAGTATTGACACGTCAAATTTATCTGCATTCAATCAGGAAGTCCTGAGCGGAGCGTTAGAGGATCTGAAACGCATAGTAGCTGACCTGCCCCTGAACGATGCTAAAAGCTTGCCCGAGCGGGAACAGATTTTTTCCGAGGTGCTCAACCTCCTGTTTGGAGGCAAACCTTGAGTATCCGAATTCGGACGATCTCGCTTGAAGCGTTTGCTCATGCTAAAAAAAAGAGAAGATTTGAGCCGGGTCAAGTCACTCTCTTTTTTGGAAAGAACGAAAGCGGTAAATCAATCCTCGTTCGCTCAATTCTCGGTTCGGTGTTTAAAGTTAATAAAACAAACCGACCCACCAACACCGATACGATCGTTGAAATTGAAGGGCTTAGCCAGGATACCGTTCGTTTTACCTCCAAGAGCAAACAAAGCATCGAACAAATTCTCAGTGTCGGAAAAGAACTACTCTTGCAGGATCTTTCTCGGCTGTGTGTTGTCTCTGAAGGAAACCTTAGCCTGGACAACAAAGAACGAAACAATATTACAGTGGAAACCCTGCGCGGTTACTTTTCCGACCAGAATATTAGGAACAAGGTTCTTGGCCGAATCAATCTTGTGGTCAAAAATGGCAGTCTCACCTCAGATGGTCCGATCGGAAAGAATCAAGGCGAATTTCTGGTCCTGAGAGAATTGGAAGAACAACTTGCCCAGATTGAAGCTTACGTGGAAAATCTCAATGAAAATTATACCGAGGCAAAGTTAAGCAGTCTTTTCTCAAACGTGGAGCGGATTAAGGACAGACTTGCCCAAATTAATAAAGCCAAAATTGCCACAGCCTGGCAGATTAAACAGGAAATTGAAAAACTTCGCCAGTTTAGTGAAGGCTCCCCAATTCGAAATGTCATTGAGGCAATTAATGTCATCAAGTTGATTCATGAATCAGAAGAAAAAGCAAAGGCGCTCAAACTTGAGGTAGAAAATTATGGCAATCTTGAGGATGATCTGGCTTGGTGCGATGGCGCGATAAATTTTCTATCAACTCAAAAATCGCCGGCAAGTCTTTCGAACATGCGATTGTTTCTTTTATTTTTTAGTTCGGCTATCTTTATTAGCCTCTTAGTTGCCGTTTACCTTGATCAGCTTTTTTGGGCTGGGTTTTCGGGAACCTTGTTATTTATTTCCTTCCTCATTTTCGCCTGGATGAACCAGGCTGATCAAACCCAGAAATTCCATCAACAGGAAATCCGCAAAACATTTGCGGAATTTACGCGTAGGTTCGACCGAAAAGACCCAAGTCTTGTCGATTTAAAACAGGTTCGAGATCGCCTTAGTCAGAATAAAGGAAAACTCGAAGGTTTGGAAAGTAGATATCAGGAAGAGATCGTCCGTTTAAAACAGAATTGGGATGAGTTGCGAGAGCAATGTTCCTTAATAGGAATCCCATTTACAAAGCAAATTGATCTTCTCGAAAAAAAACTCCAGGAGCGGGAACAAAGTCTGAAAGATTCACAAAAGCGGCAGGAGCTGCTAACCAATACTTTAATGGGATTGGGATTAAAAGAGGAGGAAATATACGAAATCACCGTTAACTCTACATACTCTCATGAGGAAGAAATCGACCAAACCGAATCTTTAAATATACATCAACAAGAAATAAACAGCTTGGAAGCCAACAACGCAGTGCTATTACAGAAGGGCAGGTCAATCCTCGGAATCAAATCCTCGGATTATGCCTTTCTTGAAGTATTAGATGAAATCGGGCAAAAACGAGAAAGACTGATTCAAGAAATCCGTCAACACAAAGCCGCGATCATGGCTGGTATTCTGGTCAATAATTATTTTCTCAACCTGACTGCCCGGGAAGATGAAACTATAAACCGGATCCTGCAACAATCCCAGATCAGCCAATTCCTTAAAATGTTCACCGAACATTACTCAAGCATAGCGTTTGACGAGAACGAGGTGATCGTCCGTCCAGACGATATCAAATTATCGGAACTGAGTACAGGAACACAAGAGCAAGTTTTATTAGCCATAAGATTCGGAATCCTTCGTCATTACCTCACCCAGCAATCCATGTTTATTATCCTGGATGACGCCTTTCAACATTCAGATTGGGATCGCCGCCTAAAATTGGTCGACAGTCTGGGTACCCTCGCCTCCGAAGGCTGGCAGATTCTTTACTTTACAATGGATGAGCATGTCCGCTCCTTGTTCGAATCGAGACTTAAACCGCGCTTTAAAGATCAATTCAAATTGTACGATCTTGATCGGCTCGATTAAAAATTCAAATAGTTCTATAACATTTACTCTGATGCCGTAATGTTACAATAATTCCATGCTGCCTGATTTTCGAATTCGCCAACGTGATTATCTTCTGGAGATCACCAGGGCGATCACCCAGGAATTGGATCTTCAAAAGGTTTTAAAACGAATTTTAAAGATCTCAATCGAGATGCTCGCTGGTCAAGCGGGCTTAATCGCATTAAGGGAAGGTGGCAGATGGCAGGTTGTTTCCGCGCTGGGTATTCCAGCCGCCTTTTTACGTTACCTTGAACCACTCCTGGATGAAAAAAGTGAGGACCTCGACCTTGAGGAACTTAACCAAATGCTCAAAAAGCTCACCTACACCGCCAGCCAGGGTTTGTTAAACGGAACCGCTATTCCGCTCAATACTCACCACGAAATGATTGGTGTCATTTTCATCTTTCGAAGTTATCAGGACTCGTTCACCAACAACGATTTGCAGCTACTTCAAACTTTCGCGGATCAAGCAGCTATTGCTGTGTTTAACGCCAAACTTTATAGTCAGGTAATCATCGAAAAACAACGCTTGGACGCCTTGATTGACAGTGCTGCTGACGGAATCGTCATTCTTAATCCGGATCATTCCATTGAAAGAGTAAATGACGCATTCGAACGAATCTTCGGTATGACAGATGTCGAGCTCAGAGGGAAACAACATGATGAAGTTATCCAATGGGTTAAAAAACCAGATGGAATTACTCTCGAGCTGGCGGAAGCAAGCGGATGGCCTTTTGTTAATACTGTAAATCTTTATGTCGAGGGTGACTTAAAACGCCCAGAACCTCCGCATGTTCCCGTCGGAATAACCTATGCGCCGCTTCTGACCGCTGAGAATCACATCCGGAATATTATTGTAACCGTTCGGGATATCACCCACTTCCGCAACGCTGATGAGATGAAAGCCACTTTTATTTCCATCGTCAGCCATGAATTAAGAACCCCGGTCGCGTTGATTAAAGGCTATGCCTCAACCCTTCGCCGGGACGATGCCAAATGGGACAAGGCAATTATTCAGGACAGTCTTTCTGTCATTGAGGATGAAGCAGATCACCTCTCGCATATGATCAATGATCTTCTGGACGCCTCCCGGCTCCAAGCCGGTGGACTATCCCTCACCCGGACAGACTTATCTCTCAAAGTGATGGCTGAAACACTCGCCAGTCGATTCCAAGTTCAGACCAGAAATCACAAAATCATTACTGAATTCCCAGCAGATTTTCCGCTTGTTTTGGCTGACGAAACCCGCATCAGTCAGGTTCTTAAAAATCTAATTTCCAATGCTATCAAGTATTCCACTGATGGCACAATTACCATTTCCGGAAAAGTTCAGGCGAGCAACATTGTCATCACCGTAACCGACTCGGGACCAGGAATCGATCCAAATGATATGCCCCACATCTTTGACCGCTTTTACCGCTCAGACAAAGCCGCCCGAAAAACAAAAGGCGCCGGGTTGGGATTATATCTGGCTCGCGCGATTATCGAGGCTCACTCTGGCCGAATTTGGATTAATCAGCACGATCGACAAGGAGCCAGCATTTCATTTTCCTTGCCGGTTGAAACCTCAAAACACTAAGTAAAATTTAATTTTTAGAATGGAAAGAACATGAACGAAACCACTGTAAGATGCCCACAATGCAAGCAACCGGTTCAGGCTGTTGTTGAACAGCTTTTTGATGTCACCATGGATCCCGATTCAAAAAAACGACTTCTCGGTAGAGTTTCCAATTACATTCGTTGTCAAACTTGTGGATATCAGGGTCCTGTGGCTACTCCAGTGGTATACCATGACAATGAAAAAGAACTTTTATTGACTTACTTCCCACCTGAATTAGGATTAAGCGCCAACGATCAAGAAAAAATCATCGGACCACTGATCAAGACCGCGATGGATCGACTTCCGCCAGAAAAACGAAAAGCCTATTTTCTTCGACCCCAGAATTTTTTTACATTTCAGAGCATGATGGAAAAAATCCTCGAGAAAGACGGCATCACCAAACAGATGCTGGATGAACAACAAGAACAAATCGCTTTATTGCAAAAACTGCTCGAAACTCCTCAGCTCGAAAATCGTATTCCGCTCATTCAAGGCGCTGCTGAAATCATTAACGAAAGGTTTTTTGTGCTGTTCGAGCGCATTGCCCAAGGCGCGATTTCCAGCGGAGATAAACAGGCAATTGACGCTATAACCCAAATTCAAAAAGAGCTCATCGAAAATAGCGAGTATGGGAAAACTGTCTCCGCCGAATTGAGTGAAGTAGAGGCTGCGGTTAAATCTTTGAAAGAGCTTGGAAACGGGCTGACCCGTGAGGCCTTGGTTCGATTGTTAATCGAAGCACCCAATGAGGCAAGGCTCACAGCTTTGATTAATATGACCCGTGGTGGAATGGATCAATCATTCTTCGACACTTTTAACGCGATCATAAACACATATCCACAAACTGAACATGCCAAACTCACCGCCACCAGAGAAAGGGTATTGGAATTAATCAAACACTTTGATCAACTGATGCAACAACAAGTCGGAGAGATTGAAAGTTTTCTCGATCAGCTTCTTGAGACCCCTGATATCGAACAGGCTGTTTTGGGAAATATTAGCGCCTTTGAAAATGAAACTGTTATGGCGGTACTTGAGGCAAAGGTTCGTGAAGCCCAGGCTACGAACAATCAGCAGAAATTAGAAAAACTTTCCAGAATTTTTTCAATTGTCCAGCAAGCCAATACTCCCCCTGAGATTGACCTGATTAATTCTTTGGTTGAAATTGCCGATCAAGAAGAGCTGCTTGAAAAAACAATCCTTGAAAACCGCGACAAAATGAGCGAAGAGGTGGAACAATTTACACTCGCGATGATTCAACAAATTGAACAAACTGAATCAAAAGACGAAAAAACCATCGAAGTTCTTGAACGTTTACAAACGGTCTTTGGAAAGTTGCTAAATGTGAAAATGCGTGGAAACCTGAACTGATACTGACCGCTACATTAAGCTAATTTATTTGTTTTCTAACATGACTCCGTGTCCCCGGATGGTGGTTATATATTCCATCCCAGGATCAAGCTCTGCCAGCCGATCACGAAGACGTCTAATCAGCGCATCCAAGGCTTGTTCGGTAACGCCCATTGCCTGATTCTCGCCCCAAACGGAATTAATGATCGCCGGACGTGACACAACCCCGCCAATGTTCTGGGAGAGTATTAGCAAAAGGGAGAATTGTTGGGGAGATAAAGGCGGTTCAAGCAAACGCTCCTTAACATAAACCTGTTTGGTACCCTCATCAAGTTGAATGGTTGGGGCTTTCCAACCCACACCTAATGGGATTGTCGCGTCGGAACAAATAAACTGAAACTCTTGAATACCCGCTATGTTGAACACGCCGCCATCTAACAAGGCAACTTTCTGGATGGGTTGGTTCTCAACAAAGGTTCCATTTTTACTTTTTAGGTCTTCGATCTGAAATTCATCTCCTTTTTTCGAAATCAACGCGTGTTGGCGGGAAACTTCTCGAAGAGGGATCACCAGATCGCAATCTGCTATCCTGCCGATTAAAAAATCTTTTTCTACATTCCAGTGGTTACCGGCCAACGGGCCATGGATCGCGATCAATACCGGGGGCACTTGAGATTTCTGGGGCATGATTTTATTAATATTCCTTAAGCTATAATATAGCAGAAAATCCATGATAAAAAGGGTAATTCTTTCCATTGATGAGATCCGAATCGCTTGACACAGGCACTCTTTTACGCTCCCGCTATCAAATCCGTGAACAGATTGGACAAGGCGGGATGGGGAATATTTACCTGGCGGAAGATACTCGGCTTAAAGGCCGTCTGTGCGCGGTTAAAGAAGTTATTTATGAAGAAAATCTGCCTCCTGCAGTTTTACAAGAAGCCCGAGAACAATTTCAGAGAGAAGCCTCTGTTCTTGCCCGCCTGGATCACCCAAATCTGCCCAAAGTATCCGATTTTTTCTCAATAGAAGATAACGATTACTTAATCATGGATTATGTTCCAGGCAAGGATTTACGGATAATCCTGCTTGAATCCCAGCAAAAAAATGAATTACTCTCTGAGCACCTTGTTTTAGATTGGATCTCACAACTCGCGGATGCCTTGATTTATTTGCATAGTCAGGATCCATCCATCGTTCATCGAGACATCAAACCTTCCAATCTCAAAGTCACACCGGAAGGATATATAAAATTGGTGGATTTTGGGTTAGTGAAAATTTTAAACCCGGGTGAGGATACGATCACGATCATTCAGGGCCAAGGAACGCTTCTCTACACTCCGCTGGAACAATATGGCGGATCAGACAGCCATACAGACGCCAGATCAGACATTTATGCCCTTGGGGCAACCATGTATCACATTTTGACTGGAAAACCACCTTTGGATGCTCGCCAGAGATTTATCAATCCTCAATTACAACTTCATCCACGCGTCCACAATCCAAAAATCACACCCCGTACCGAGAAAGCGATCCTTTGGGCTTTAGAAATCCATCCTGACCAGCGCCCCAAATCGGTTGAAGAATTTACAAAATATCTATTTGGCACAAAAGAATTACCCATGCGGCCATCCTTAAGGTCAACTCATGTGACAATATGGGACCTTTTATCTTCGCCACCTCAATCCATTCTTCTTTATTTGGCGACAGCTTTATTGATAATCAGTTTTATTGCCACGCTGAGCAGTTAACTTCCAGGGTAGAGCCAAACCGGCACCAATCAATTGGCTCCAAATGACCGTTAAAACATATTCATTTAATCCGGCAACTGAATTCAGACCCGCCGGATTGGAAAGAATTACGAAATTGTAAGTTATAGCACTGGCGATGAGTGCCAGCAACCCAGCCCGTAAAGACCATTTTGTATCCGTAAAAACATTAAAAAGTACAAAAATTACGAAAGCGCCTGTAAGTTGAATCAAAATAAGTAACAACCAGCCTACAAAAGTTGGGTAGCCATCTTCCCTCACTAAGCCAGTTGATCTGCTTTCCAATGTCGGAATTGGGGGAGGAAGTTGGTCGGTTGGTTCGGGTGTCGGTATATCTTCATCAGGCGTAGGTGTGATGATGATTACTGTTGAACCTTCCTCGTCCACATCAATTCGAATGATCTCGGAGATCGCTGCTGGTTCGCTCAGAACTGAAATTTCAAATACACCTGAGCGTTCGAGATTGATATTAGCTTTTGCGACTCCCTGAAACGTTGTACTCACAAGCCGCCGGGTTGATTCTCCACCCGAGGAAATGTTAAACTCAACCGGAGTACCATCCGGCACCTGATGTTGATTCCGATCATGGATCAATCCTGTTGAAACTGAAACCACATCGCCCACCTTGTAGGTTGGCGGCAAGCCTAATGCAGGAGTTTCAGAAATACCAGGCAATAAAACCTGGCCATTCGGTAAGGGAGTAATTTCAGGCAACCCTGAAAAAATATCATCCGTGGTTGACAGGTAAAGTCTGATGATCTGAGTGGGGTCGGGCGAGGTCATTTTAAGAAGATCGTAACCAATTCCTTCGACTGAAACCGGGGACGCCCCGGCAGTCGGCACCTCCTGGAATAATAGCCTGGCGGCAAGATTGACAAAGATAGGGGATGGGTCGTAAAGATTGTAATATGCGGTGAGTTTTGAAATGTCTGTTGAATCCAGATAATAAGGCGCGTCAAACGAAAAAAGAATGACCTTTTTATTTGCCAATAAACTGTGTTTTTCATCCAATAAACGGCGCAGAGTTATAAGCGTAGCTGAGCCCTCAGGCATTTCCTGGGTTGATATAATTACCCAATCTGATCTTTTTAAGGCATCACTTAATACTTGGTTTTCCAACCGATCATCAAGATACAATTCCAACTCACTTAATGAAAATGATGATAAGTGGGCAGGATTGATTGATCCGCCCGCTGACGGTCCGTATAATTTATTGACATTCATTTGAAAACTATCAATCGGAATTGTTTGTTTGATATCACAATTCGCGCATTGACTATAATTTTGCGAGTCCGTAAAAAATACCAAATAATCCAAAGCCTGCGGAGGGGCTGGCAACACCGCATTGAATTCAGCCTTGCTGGGACTCAAGAGTGTGGCGGATTCGCGGGCTATCCCGAAGAGATCACTCTCATTGGGAGAATAACCAAAGGGAAGTGTAATAGATGGGTTAATATTTGAGCTATTAAATGTTTTCCCATTGGATAAAGTGAGCTTTTTTCTCAGGATCCGCATCACCGATTCATCGACTCGGTTCGCGAAATTCTCATCATCGTTATAACGTTGAACAAAATATTCCAGTACATTGACAACACTTGAGTAATTATCGGCGTCTCCCGTAGCGCGAATATTTCCCATCTGCAATAAATCACTCCCCGCCAAAAACGCGTCCCGGGCAACTAATCTCGCTGAAAAGTTGATCCCGTCCGGATCATAAAAATTTCTTACCGCTTGTGACCCAAGTGAATCGGTGACAATTAACCCGCCTTCTGTTCTCCAATTTAGAATCGGTTCTAGTCCCAAAACCTGAGCCAGCGCTTGCTGATCAAAGCTAATCGGTTTTGTCGTCGCGCGGATGTTTCCTTGAAAGCCTTGGTACCGAATGTGTGAGACGAGTAATCCATCAACAACTGTGCTTGGTTCAGATCCGGTGCTGGTTACGGCAAAAAAGGGAGCAAGTTCCACCGACTTTAAATCTTCCAGGGAAACCCTGATTGTAGGAATTTCAATTTCGGCCGGTCTATCCGATCCACCCCGTCCCGGGAAATGTTTGGCGATTACCAGCATTTTCCCATTTGTACCGTTATGGACGCCCTGGGTAAAAGCCTTGCCAAGTTCTCCCACCCAGTATGGGTCACCTCCGAATAATCGAGTGGATAAATCAGGATTGAGGGAGGGATCGTTCAGTGTCAAGACATCCAGCGACAGGCCATAATAAAAATTGAACCCCAATGCGGCTAATTCCTGCCCAAGCACTGTACCCATCTCATTGGCAATTTCCCTGTTCCAACTGGCGCCAATGGCGATTTGGTTTGGAACTAGGGTTAGGTCATTCAAAATCTGATCATTTGGAAAACCTCCGCCTTCCTGAGAGATACCAATGAAGAGGGGAATATAGGCGGCTTGGGCTTTGTTTGGTTCGTTGATGCTTTTTTGGTAATTAATTAATTGTAGATTGTAAATTAAGGATTTAGCGTTGGAACCGGTTTCTTGATCAGAAAAGTTATTCCGATCCCGACTCAGCAATACACCACCGATATCATAATTTGTAATCAGATTATGGATCTTCGAATCTGCTGAAGTATCGGTGCCATCAAAGGAGATGAGAAAAAGCTGGCCAATTTTTTGTTCGACGCTTAATTGATTAAAAATCTCCTGAGCCGGATCGGTTTGAGCCAACACAGACTGAACCCCAATCACTTGTCCAAAGATTGTGATTAAAATAATCAAGCGAGGAATAATTGATAACAGTTTGGCAAGCATACTTCTAATTAAACCATTAAAGTAGGAGACCATTCACTTATTATTCCCATCCAACCACCCAATGACCTGACCAGGGTAATCTGTGATAATTGCATTTGCCCCGAGCCGGATCGCATTCTTAATATTTTCCTGATCATTAACCGTCCAAACGAAAATTCTCTTACCTTCCTTAATCGCCTTTGAGACAAAGCCATTGCCAATATTACTTAAGTTAGGATGAACTGAGTAAAGATAATTCTCCGCACAAGCCATTCGATGTCTCCAACCGGCCAAACCTGGCAAAACCAATTGTCCGACCAAGGCATTCGGGATATATTGTTTGACCATGGCAAGGTTCTTGGATGAAAATGATGAGAACAACAAATTCATCTCCTTACCAGATCTTCTTACAACCTTGGTGATCTCTTCAACCAATCCATCTTTGGGTGTCAAATAGTTGGTAATTTCAATATTAAGAAGAAAGTCGTCTCCAAACTCTTCAAATACATCTGCCAATGAAGGAGCTCGCTCGCCTTTAAACGCATTCCCTTTCCATTCTCCAAAGTCCAACTTGCGAAGATCATTGAAGAATATATCTTTAACAAAACCTTTGCCATTTGAAGTTCGATCAACCTTCGGGTCGTGTAATAATACAACCTCGCGGTCCTTGGTTAATTTGACATCAAACTCAACCCCATCCGCGCCGGCTTCCTTTGCTGCCTTAATTGCAGCGAGGGTATTTTCCGGAGCTTCTCCCGAGCTTCCCCGATGGCCAAGGATAAGGGTCTTTGGCATTCTCTCCATCTCATTCAAAATTCGTCTGGTCATGCGGCTTTGTTGAATTCTCTTTTCTATGTATAATCAGGAGCATGAAACTTTCAGTCCTTATTCCAGTGTATAACGAAAAAAGTACGATTCAAGAAATTGTAAAACGCGTAAAGGATACCGGTTTAGTCTATGAGATCATCATAGTGGATGATGGATCGAGTGATGGAACCAGAGAAATCCTTAAAGAAATTGAGCATGATTCTATGGTTCGGGTGATTCTTCACGAAAAGAATGCCGGCAAAGGCGCGGCATTGCGGACTGCCATTCAAGCGGCAACGGGTGAGGTTTTATTGATTCAGGACGCGGACCTTGAGTATAACCCCAAGGAATATCCTGGATTGTTGCAACCAATCGAAGATGGGCTCGCGGATGTTGTTTACGGTTCACGATTCCTCGGAGCCCCACATCGAGCTATTCTCTTCTGGAATATGGTAGCCAATAAATTATTGACTACGATGACCAATATTTTATACAACACCATTCTTACCGATATGGAAACAGGTTACAAAGTTTTTAGACGGGAAGTTGTAAGCGACCTTAAACTTAGGGCAAATCGCTTTGATTTTGAACCAGAATTCACCGCCAAGATTCTCAAAAAAGGTGTCCGAGTTTATGATGTCCCGATTTCTTTTAATCCAAGGGAATATTCGGAAGGGAAGAAAATCGGCATAAAGGACGCTTTTGAAGCCGTTTGGGCTTTATTAAAATATAGATTTGTTAATTGATGCCAAAAACCGCGGAGCTACTTCGCGGTTTTTAGATCCTTGATAATTAATTGTAGATTTTTTTCTCCATTAAATTCGTTTACTTCTATTGAATAAAACAGATCGACCGTCTCAGAAATAAAATTGTATTGGTCACCTTTATTCCACCAAATCGCCTCAATTTTTTGATTTCCATCCGTAACAAACAACTTAAGATGCTGGCTTTCTTTTCCCATGGTTTTTTTGGTTCTTACCCGCAAACCAAGTGTTACAAATTTCGGCGATGGATTGGCAATCCCGGTAGGCTCAAGGTACCTGAGGTGGTCTACCAGCTCAAAGTTAATCTCATCCAAGCCAAGAATCATATCTGCCTTGAGAGTTGGACCCAAGTCAACCGGGATTTCCTTTGCGGCATCCTTGTTCATAAATTCAAGGAATGTTTCAATATTTTCATTCCTAATCGTAAAGCCGGCGGCAGCTGAGTGTCCACCAAATTTTTCAAGGTAAGCTGATGCCCTTCCCAAGGCTTGTTCAATATGATATTCCGGAATCGACCGGCAAGAGCAATGTGTAAATCCGCTTTCCAGATCAATTGATCCAACAATCGCCGGGCGATAATAATCTTCGGTCAGTTTTGAGGCAGCTAAACCGATAATGCCTTGATTAAATTCAGGGCTGGCGGCAAACAATAGCGGTTTGTTGATGACCCCATCGCTCATGGTAAGTTCTTCCGCTTTTTGTTTGATTTCCTTAGTTACTTTTTGTCTCTCATTGTTCTTAACATTCAGAATTTGAGCTAATTTACCCGCTTCAAGGTTATTGGTCGCGGTGAGCAAGTCATAAGCGAGCAATGCTGATTCGAGTCTTCCTGCGGCGTTCAAACGCGGACCCAATCGAAAACCTATCGCGGTCGCGTCAATGTTTTCCAGGGGTGTATCGGCTACGGCTGCCAAGGCGGTAAGGCCAACTCTTCGGGTTTTTTGGAACTGTCTTAAACCTTTTCGGACAAAGTACCGGTTTTCGCCAGTTAATGGCGCCAAATCCGCGACCGTCCCAAGCGCAACCAGGTCAAGATATTCATCCGGCTCAAAATCATTATGGATTTTATTTTGGATCATCTGGCTGTGCAAAGCTTGCAATAACTTAAAAGCCAAGCCGACCCCTGCCAGGTATTTTTCTGGGTAGGTATCCCTCTCACGTTTGGGATTGATAACCGCCAGGGCATCGGGAACATCCTCACCCGGCTCATGATGATCGGTGATAATCATATCCAACCCAATACTTTTTGCGTAAAGGCATTCATCGATGGAGCGAATTCCACAATCGACCGAAATAACAAGTCCAGCCCCATCCGCTTTAATCACGTTCAGGGCTTCGTTATTAATCCCGTAACCTTCCTCAAAGCGGTTAGGAATATATGCAGAAGCCCGCAAGCCAAGCCGGCTTAGGCCATTCACCAATAACGCGGTAGCGGTAACCCCATCCACATCGTAATCACCATATACCACGATCTTCTCGTTCGAGTGATAACTCTTCAAAATGCGCTCTACCGCCTTGTCCATGTCCAAAATTAGGAAAGGGTTGTTATCAAAATCGAGGGCGGCTTTCAAGAATTGTCTCGCGTTTTCTTGCTCGTGAATGCCCCGATTAAAAAGAACTTGTTTTAATGTGGGTGGGATGTTTCCCATTTTCTGAGCGTCAGGTTCAGGAATTACAGGGTAGATGTACCAATTAGCAGACATAAAGAATGATTTCTTTCTCCTATCGGCAGATCATAAGTGGAATTTGGGATGATTGAAGCATATTGTTTACCATGCTGCCGATAATAATTTCATTAAAAGGGTTACCACTATACGAGCCCATCGCCAGAACATCGACAGCTCTTTCTCGGACCACGTCCAGGAAAAATTGGTACGACTTGCCACCGATCAAAAAATCTGCTGGCAGCTCATAAAAATCTAAGGTTTGTTTCGCCAGGGCAATCGAATCATCAGCGTTTTTATCTTCAAGGGTAGCGATGGTAAGTTTGGTTCCCCATCGTTCAGCCATATATGCAGCCAAGTATAACGCTTCCCTTGCTTTGACGCTTCCATCAAAGGCGACCAAGGCGCTTGAAAAGCTTGATGCCCCGGATGGAACCGCCAAGAGAGGTCTGGCTAAATTGTGAATAATTGTGCGTAATCCTGTACCTGATGAACTAATTAAATGGCCAGGCGGATGGAGTACCTTTACGATTACCAAATCAGCAAGCAGTGAACGGGCAAGAATCTGTTTTGTCGGCTCGCCAATCTCAATACTATAGGACGCTTCCACTTCATTCTGTTCACATCGTTCAAGAAATTGCTGTTTGTCAAACTCCAAATCAGCCACAGCCTGAGGGTTTTGAGGATTCTGAACGTGTAATCCATGCAAGCGGGCGTTTTCCCATTTTGCCAGTCCAATTGCTTGCTGGAGGAGATCCTCAGAATCTTTCACTTTTTCGATTGGAATGAGAATGTCTTTAAAAAGGTTATCCGTAAAGCGCTCAATCAGGCGGTTCTTCCGCCAGGCGCCTGTTTCCCGTAAATTCTGTTGGCCTTCCTGATTGGAGTTGAAAACCATCTCTTCAATTACCTTGTCTGCCTGCATTTTCCAACCGAGTTCATTTTCTAATTCGACTCGGTATTCACTGATCCAAAGATAAAGGTCGGTGATGGTACGCCCGGGAAAGTAATGTAAAAGGCCGCGATCCAGGAGCGGCTCGATGACCGGCAAATAGATTGTCTGATACCAATGGATAAGCGCTTCAGAATATTCAATATCCCGTTGTTCATCGATACCCATGAAATATCGATGTACAGCGATATGGGTTCGTAATTTGGTGTATTGCCCTGGTACTGAAACATCTAGATCAACCCCTGGCAGCAACTCATGAATACCGGTTTCGATCAAAAAATCCGCATATTCGGCTTTGAGGATCAAATCATCCATGTTCAAATCCGCTGTGATGGGTATCTCCGTCGGAAACTCAATTACATTCGCCTGGATGTTTTTAAAGCCCTCCTGACGGGCAACAGAGACTCGGTGGTTACCATCCATGACAAAATACGCTTCACCAATTTTGTAAACTTCAATGGGTGGCCAACCGGGCCCCTCTGGATCATCTATAGACGCTTTCACCCTTGCCCAGCGAGTTCTTTCCAGCTCGCTACTCTGTAATGGCAAAAACTGCCGATTAAAATCATGATATCTTCCAACTGAACCAACGATGGCAGCCAGCGGGATATCCTGGATACCCTTCTCTCGACGGGAAGCCAGTTTTAATTTTTTCGCGACTTCCTCAAACGAGAGCAGCTCATTGGAATGACCGAAAAACTTGGAAAGTGCTTCTTGCAGTGTGGCTTTAAGTCGCAGTTGATTGAAATCTCTTACCGCGGATTGAAATCGACCAGTGTTATGTTCCATGTATCTTTGTTCTCAATCGAAAATCTTATCACACTTGTTCAATCCAAATCGAAAATTCACGAATACGGCTATAATTTTTATCATATATCGCCATCTTGGAGGAATTGCTTTGAAGGTACTCGTTTGTGTTAAACCAGGGTTTAATGCGGAAGCAGAAATTAGCATCTCAGGAAATGAGATTATCTCCAGCGATAATAATCTGGTGATTAATCCATTTGATGAATACGCGGTTGAGGCTGCGATGCAATTGAAAGAAAGTTACGAAGCTCAAGTAACTGTGCTTACGGTCGGCCCGATTGAGGAAGATCAAGCCTTAAGGCACTCATTGGCAATGGGAGCTGACGACGCGGTTCTTATCGAAATACAAAATCAATCCAATTTTGACTCAAAATCGACTGCTCGATTAATTTGTGCCTTTTATGAGCAGCATCCCGAATTCGATTTGATCATCTTTGGAAGGCAGACTATTGAGACCGGTTCCGGATTACTACCTGCCCAATTTGCCCGAATGGCTGGTTTGCCTTTCCTCGGATTGGCAGGAAAGATCGAAATCGGTGCTGATATTGTCATTGACCGTATTCTGGATGATAAAAAGCTCAGAGTTTCCAGCAGCCTGCCCGCCGTGACCAGCGTTGTCCAATCCATCGGAGAACCACGTTATCCTTCTTTTATGGGAATCCGGAAAGCCAAAAATGCTGACATCCTAATCTGGAAGCCAGAGACAGACCTCTTACTTTCACCCGATCTCCAATCATTGAACATTCAGAACGCGATCAAGGAGCGATCGGAATGTGTTTTTATCCAAGGGAAAGATCCTCGTGATTTAAGCCAGGAACTCGTTCGGCGGATTATGGAAGAAAAAATCCTATGAATATTTGGGTATTTTTTCAGATCGATGATGATCAAATCCATCCCGCGTGTTTGGAGGCAATCACTCCCGCCAAACAACTCGGACAAGTCAGCGCCGTCATTCTACATCCCCAAGCAAGAAAACACGCCAATACCGCCTTCGAGTACGGTGCCGACCAAGTTTTCTTGAATGAAGATGCCGAATTTAATCAATTTACACCTGAAGTTTTCAGTTCCACCATTTCAGCAGCTGTTATAAAACATCAAGCCGATGTGATATTTTTACCCAGCACATTCCAAAGCCGAGAATTGGCGGGAATGCTCTCGGTCGATCTAAACGCGGCCGTATTGAACGACGCTATAAGCCAGAAGCTTATCGGTAACCAGTTTCAGATTACCAGACCTATCTTTGAAGGTAAGCTGAATGAAGAGATTCAGGCTGTTTCGGCGGTTAAATTGGTTACAGTGCGAAGCAGAATGTTTAACCTGCCCGCCCAACAGCCGGGCAGAACAGGTACCTTCGTCGAAATCGAAAAACAAGGCATATCAGGAACAATGATTCTGGAAACAACGCGCTCTTCGAGCGGCGTGAATCTCTCCAACGCGAGTGTAGTCATATCATTGGGAAGAGGAATTACCAATCACCCTGCATTTGGGCTTACCGAAGAAGAAACCGCAAAGATGGGTATCGAAATGTCCTCTTCATTGGCTCATGTCCTTCATGCCGCAATTGGAGCCTCCAGAGCAGTTGTAGACGCTGGTTACTTACCCTATGATCATCAGGTTGGGCAAACCGGCAAGATCATCAGCCCTGATTTATACATTTGTCTGGGAATTTCCGGATCGATCCAGCATCTGGTCGGTATGCGGACTTCCAAAATCGTGGTGGCAGTCAATAAAGATCCCGAAGCGCCAATTTTTCAAAGCGCGGATTATGGGATTATTGCCGATCTCTATGATGTCCTGCCCCATTTGAGTGAGTTTTTCAAGGAATCCCTTAATCGTTGATTAGGGAATTCTTACCAGTTTTAATTTTTGTAGTAATACTGCCCACCTTGATTCAAAGTGGACAAAATATGAAGAAAGTTTCTCAACGTTTTCAGCCTGCCTAAGATTTGAGGCTAATTCATCAGCGTTAGTGAATTCTTCAATAATCTGGGTCGCCCTGCCAATCTCAGGCAGAGTATGTGCATCAGAACCAACTGTTCCAGCCAGCTGATACTTGCGGGCAAAGTTTTTAGCCTGCTCATTGTAAGCATTTAAGGCACAGCGAGCATTAAAGGTCTCAATAGCGTCTACCAAGGGTACAATCATCAGTAAGTCATCCTCTTTCCAGGCGCCATTTCGATTTTTATCAAATGGATGAGAAACACTGATGAATGCCTGTTGTTCCCTCAAACGATGGATTACTTCCAAGGGAGGCAAACCACTTGGAATTTCTTCTTTAACAAAGGCGGCTAATAATTCACCCTGAGTAGTCATGATCTCTTCGCCAACGATTACGAGTTCAGGATCAAGTTTTTCCGCGGCCAATGCCCCGCGGATCGTGTTATGGTCAGTAATCACCAATCGATCCAAACCGCGCGCCCGAGCCGTTTTAACTAAATCTCTTGGCTCAACCAGGCTATCCTTGGAGTAGATCGTATGGCAATGAAATTCAACTCGGTATCGCATAACTCTGAAATTATAATGTAACCCGCCAAATGATTTGCTATACTTAACGAGTAACCACCAAAGCCAAAGGAGAAATCGTATGCTTAAGGATACCTCCCGCCCAGGGAGCGTAGTAGTGCTTGGGGCTTCCAGTTTTGATGTGGTCAGCCGGATTGAAAAAGCCATGCAGCCGAGTACTTCCAACCCAGCTGTAATACGTACATCTTATGGCGGGGTCGCACGTAATGTCGCAGAAAATTTAGCTCGCTTAGGCTTACAGCCAATTTTGCTATCTGTGGTCGGAAAAGACCCAATCGGTGACGAGCTGGTTACCTCTACCAAAAAAACTGGCGTCATCATGAATCATGTCCATCGGACTGACAAAGCTTCGACGGGAATTTATGTTGGCATCATTAATCCTGATGGCAAAAAAGAGGTTGCGTTCGACGATGTTCGAATTTTGGAAGAGTTAACCGTCGACTACATTGGCTACCACGAAGACATTTTAAGCAAAGCCGATTTGATTTTCCTTGATTCAAATCCAAGTGAAGAAGTCTTGGCGGCGGTATTCGAAATTTCCCGACAACACAGTGTGCCTGTTTGCGCGGACCCAACTTCAGTCAGTCTCTCTACAAAACTTTTACCTTTCTTAAAATCCATCGACACTATTGTTCCAAACGCACTTGAAGCAAAGACAATTTTAAACCGTCAATTTTCCCTGGATAATTGGGAAGCGGCACTTGAATGTGCCCGGTCTTTGGTAACCGAAGGGGCTTCCAATGCCTTCGTGTCCATGTCCGAATTTGGTTTATGCTACGCCTCCTCGGAAACAAGCGGCCATTATCCAGCGATAAAAACAAATATTGTTGATCCGACCGGAGCCGGAGACGCGATGACCGCGGCGATTCTTTACAGTAAATTAAACGACATACCGATAGATGACGCAGCTCAACTTGGGGTAAGCGCTGCCACCATAACCCTTAAACATAAGGGATCGGTTTTCCCAAATTTAAATATTGAAATGCTTTATGATGAGTTTTCTGGCTGAGAGGATAAAAAATGGTCACCGGTGAACGATTTTATGAATTTTCCCAAGAGGTAATCAGGGCAAAAAGTCTGGGGCAGCCGATCGTGGCTCTTGAATCCACAGTGTTAACCCATGGGTTACCAAAACCCCAAAACATGGAATTGGCTGGCCAGATGGAACAAGCTGTACGAGAAAATGGGGCTACCCCTGCTACGATCAGCTTACTGGATGGCAAAATACAGGTTGGGATGAATGCCAATCAGGTTGAGAGATTAATAAACGCCGATGCGCCTATCAAGGTAAGCCTGCGAGATTTTTCTACTTGTTTGAGTCTTGGAAGACCAGGCGGTACGACCGTAGCGGGCACGATGTTTGCCGCCAATCAGGCAGGAATTCAAGTATTTGCCACCGGAGGAATCGGCGGTGTTCATCGGGAAGCCGAATTGGATATTTCGACTGATTTGCCCACATTATCCAAAATTCCTGTTTTGGTAGTGTGCGCTGGAGCCAAATCCATCCTAAACCTTCCCGCGACCCTCGAATATCTTGAAACGATGGGGGTTCCCGTTGTTGGCTATAAAACTGATATTTTTCCTGAATTTTATTCGCGAGGCAAAACCTTAAAAGTAGGTCTTCGACTCGATTCAGTAAAAGATATTGCCCGTTTTGCTTACAATCATTGGGCTCTCGGTTTGAAGTCCGGTATTCTCGTGACCCAGCCTGTAGAAGCAGAATTTCAAATTGAAGATGATGAGATCATTCCGATTATTCAAAAAGTCTCCGCGGAGGTAGTTGAGTTGCAACGCCAGCATCGAATTACAGGTCAGGAAGTAACTCCCTATGAGCTGATGCGAGTAAATGAACTAACCGACGGCAAATCATTGCGCACGAATATCGCCTTCTTACTCAATAACGCCAGGCTCGCCGCCAAAATAGCGGCTGAATTGAACGAATTAAACCCTCAAAAATTCAAGAAAGCCTGAAACTGATTTAATTTTCCTGAGGTGTTGAAGTTGGAAAACGGGTATGAGTTGGAGTTGGGGTAAAAGTTGGCGCCTTGGTGTGGGTCGGCGTTGGTGTAAATGTCGGCGCTTTGGTAAAGGTTGGGGTTGGGGCTATTCCAGTGATTATGAATTCTGCGCTGGAAACTACCTGATAACCAACATACATTTCAACAAGGTATAAACCAGGTAAGAGGTCAGCGTTTTCTGAGGTGATTTCAGCGTAACCATATCCGCCAGCTGAATCCTGCCAGGGAATTGTTTCAAAAAATACCATTTCATCTTCACGAAACCAAAGCACAGACCATTGGACATTTTGCGGCATCTTATCGTAGCTGAATGTGGCGATCAGTTTCCCAATTGGGTATTCAAATTCAATTCCAGGCTTAATTGGAGTGTAATCTTCAGTATTTAATTCTTCACTGATAGTCATTGAGCTGAAGACAGTATCCGGCGCGGGGGTAATTTCTCCCGTAAAAGTTTCCGCTACTGAGCGAGGTAACCGAATCAGGGCTAGTGGATCCGGAGTCGAAGTTAAAGTTTCCGTAATATTTGCGGCAACCGCAGAAGGGGAAGTCGGTGTTCTTGCCAAAGTTGGAACCGAAGTTGGGGTGGCAGGTTGAAATAAATTCACCTGAATTTCATAACGCTCGATAAAGAAGGGAACACTAAGGGCGACGATTCCTCCAAGCAAAATAGAAAAGAGGATGCGCTTCCAACCTTCGCTGATCCTTTTTTGACGAAGCTGGTAATATGCCAACTTTCTGCTTCGCGCAATTTGTTGGATACCGGATACGAAGGCAAACAATAACAGCCCACTTACGATGAACAAGCCCATAATTAATCCGGCTTGAAGGTCTAATTTCATATCACCCATTATAATTCAGCTAAACATTCAAAAATTATGCCTCATCAACTAACCCTCCTCAAGCTTGGCGGTTCGCTTATCACCAAGAAAACTGAAGTTTCCACGGTAAATACTCCCTTGCTCCAATCTGCCTGTGAGCAGATTGCCAAGGCGGTCAAGGACTTTCCGGATCTCAAATTAATCGTTGGGCATGGATCTGGGTCGTTCGCTCACCAAGCCGGAGCCAAATACGAAACCATAAAAGGTTTGGCACCTGGATCAGATACCGTTGATCGGCAATATTTTTGGCACGGATTTTTTGAAGTATATAAGCAGGCTCATCTATTAAATGAGGTTGTGGTTAAAGTACTCAAACAAGCGGGTGTTCCTGCGATTAATTTTCCCCCTGCCGCACTGGTAGTCACTTCTAATCGCGTGATTGTAAAATGGGATACCGAAAACATCGAAATGGCACTCGAAAATGGATTTGTCCCAATTATTTTTGGCGATGTAATTTTCGATCACTCCATGGGCGGGACAATTTTATCAACGGAAGACCTTTTTGAATATCTGACAGATCAGCTTAATCCAACTCGGATTTTATTAGCAGGCATTGAAGAAGGGGTTTGGTCTGATTATCCAGCAAACCAGAAATTGATCGAGGTGATCAACCATCAAACTTATCCACAAGTACACACAGTGCTGGGTGGTTCAAACGCGACGGATGTGACTGGTGGAATGAACTCAAAAGTGAATCAGATGCTCAAACTTACGTCCAGGCATCCTGATCTTGACGTTCGAATCTTCTCGGGAGTAAGTTCCCATAACATTTATAAGGCTATCGCGGGCATTCCCTTAGGCACATTGATAAAATCCTGAATTCATAATAGAATTACCGTTGTTAATTTGTCAGACAAATGTGACATTTAGGTGACATTTTTCAATTGTTCATTGGTTAGTTGTCACAGATAATTAAACTGTCAAAAATTTTTAAGGAGATGCAATGGCCGCTAAATTTGTTCCAACCCCAATTAAGCTTCTAAATCCAGTTCCTTCTGATATTGAAATCGCCCAGGCGGGTACATTAAAACCGATCACCCAGATCGCCGATGAGCTTGGGTTGCAAGCTGACGAATTAGAATTGTACGGGCCATACAAAGCCAAAATCAAGCTGGAAGTTTTAGACCGGCTTAAAAACATTCCCGATGGCAAATACATCGATGTTACCGCCATTACCCCAACTCCGCTTGGAGAAGGAAAGACTACGACGACAGTAGGCCTCTCTCAAGCACTTGGTGCGCATTTGGGTAAAAGAGTAATGACCGTAATCCGCCAGCCATCCCAAGGTCCAACCTTTGGAATTAAGGGTGGCGCTGCGGGTGGCGGTTATAGCCAAATCATCCCAATGGAAGACTTTAATCTTCACCTTACCGGTGATATTCATGCCATCACCGCGGCTCACAACCTTTGCGCCGCCGCTTTAGACGCGCGGATGATGCATGAAGTAAAAACACCCGATGATGAGAAATTATTCGACGCTCTCTGTCCACTTGACAAAAAGGGAAATCGAAAATTCTCTCCGTCGATGTTACGTCGGCTAAAGAAACTTGGTATTGACAAGACCGACCCTAACCTTCTCACTCCTCAGGAACGCTCCCGATTCGCTCGGTTGGACATTGACCCAGGCGCTGTTACTTGGCGCAGGGTGATCGATGTTAATGACCGAATGTTACGAGAGATTGAAGTTGGCCTCGGTAATGAAGAAGTTGGTTTCGAACATCGCTCCGGTTTCGATATTACAGTCGCTTCAGAAATCATGGCAATTCTTGCCCTAACTACCGGGCTCGCGGATATGCGAGAACGCCTTGGTGCAATGGTAGTCGCTACAAATCGCCGTGGAGAAGCTGTTACCGCTGAGGACCTGGGTGTCGCTGGCGCCCTGACCGTTTTGATGAAAGACGCGATCAAGCCCAATCTCATGCAAACTCTTGAAGGAACTCCCGCGATTGTACACGCGGGGCCTTTTGCCAACATCGCCCATGGACAGAGCTCAATCATTGCCGACAAGATCGCTCTCAAGCTTTCTGATTATGTCATTACCGAATCCGGCTTTGGCGCCGATATCGGTATGGAAAAATTCTTTGATATCAAGTGCCGTTATTCTGGGTTGATTCCGCAAGTTGTGGTTTTAGTGGCAACTGTTCGCGCTCTCAAGATGCATGGCGGTGGTCCAAAAGTTGTTGCGGGTAAACCACTCGCCGCTGAGTACACTGATGAAAATTTAGTGTTACTGGAAAAGGGTCTTCCTAACCTCACCCAGCACATTGAAAATGCCTTGAAATATGGGGTCAATGTTGTAGTAGCGGTAAATTCCTTTGCTAATGATACCGCGGCAGAGGTTGAGATGGTTCGCCAAGCTGCCTTCAAAGCTGGAGCAATGGACGCGGTTGTATCTCGCCATTGGATGGAAGGCGGAGCCGGTGCGGTCGCTTTGGCTGAAGCGGTTGTGAAAGCCTGTGAGGCTCCGAGTAATTTTCAATTCCTTTATCCGCTCAATCAGCCAATTAAAACCAAAATTGAAACAATCTGCCGTGAGATCTATCGAGCTGATGGGGTTGATTATTCTGAGGAAGCCGAGAAAAAAATCGAATTGTATACCAAACTCGGATTTGACAATCTTCCACTCTGTATGGCGAAGACCCATCTCTCCTTCTCCACCGACGCCGCACTCAAAGGCACGCCGCGTGGATTCAGAGTTTTAATCAGTGATGTAAGGGCGAGTGTTGGCGCGGGTTTCATCTATCCGCTCCTCGGAACGATGCGAACAATGCCTGGTTTGCCAACCCGGCCGGTGTTTTACGATGTCGATCTCGACCTCGAAACCGGAAAAGTTGTTGGCTTGTTCTAAAACATAAGCAAAATTTTATTGACAACGGGCTGCAATCAGCCCGTTGTCTTTTTAAGGTACAATTCGGCCATGGCCCAACTTATTCCAACCCTGACTGAAGCATTAGCAATGTGTGGAAACAATCCTGAGGCCATGGCTCAAATCCGAACAGAGTGCTATCAACGGATTAATAAATATAATTCCCGATTCAACGTTTTTTTGCGCATCCTCCCCCCGCCATCTTCAAACCAGACCTTTTCGGAAAAATTATTTGGAACCCCCATCGCGATTAAAGATCTATATCACCTGCGCGGAACGCCTACGACGGCAGGGTCCAGAATTTTCACCGACCACATCGCGGATGAGAACGCAGTAGTTGTTGATAAATTGGTTGAAAATGGCGCCCATATCATCGGCAAAGCAAATACTCACGAAATTGCGCTCGGCGTAACCGGAACAAATCCGCATTATGGGGATGTTCCCAATCCCTGGGATCCAGAGCGAATCATCGGCGGTTCGAGCAGTGGAAGCGCGGCTGCGGTAACCTTGGGCATGTGTTTGGCGGCGCTTGGCACCGACACAGGTGGAAGCGTTCGAATCCCCGCCAGTTTGGCAGGAATTGTTGGATTTAAACCAACTTTTGGACGGGTTTCAACCAAAGGCATCGTTCCACTTTCCTGGAATCTCGATCACGCCGGAACTTTAACTCGCTGCGTGGAAGACGCGGCACTCATCCTTGAAATTATCAGCGGATTTGAGTTAACCGACCCTTACTCGGTAAATATGCCCACAGATCGTTATTCTGCTGATCTAAATATGGGCGTCAAGAATTTCAAAATTGGAATACTAAGCGGCGACATGATTACCTTTGCCGAGCCAGAAATTCGGTCAGCGATTAAGGCCTCTGCCCAAGTTTTTCGCGAGTTGGGCGCCGATGTTGAAGAAGTTAAATTAGATTTTCTTAAACAGGCAGCTTTGGCGAATACGAACATGCTTAAAACCGACGCGGCTGCTTTTCACTCCAAATCAATCCAAGAACAACCTGAGCTATTCGGTGAAGATATTCGAATTCGGCTACTGGAAGGCAGAGATTTTCCAGCCGCGGATTACGCCCTTGCACGGCGAATTCAGACGGAAACAATTCATAGAATGCATATTTTTTTTGCTGAATACGACGCGCTGATTTTGCCAGCGACTCCCTTCATTGCTCCAAAGTTTAATGAAACGAATCCGCTAAAACAAGCCTCTTTGCTAAATCGTTTTACCGCGCCCTTTAATCTTTGCGGCGCTCCGGCTATTTCACTGCCTGGTGGTTTTTCATCGGAAGGTTTGCCTATCGGTTTGCAAATCGTCGCGGCGCAATGGAATGAGAAAAAACTCCTGCGCATTGCGCATGCCTATGAGGTTACCGCCAAGTGGGATATGTATCAGCCCCAGTGATGAGTTATTTATTTCTCAAGTCTTTCAAAATTTTTTCAAGTTCCAAAGGCAAAGGCGCAATAAAAAGTTTCGGTTCACTTTCACCGGGGAGTAGAATCGATAATTTTTGAGCATGTAAAAAGTGTCTTCCAATCGCCAAACTTGGTTTGCGCTTTCCATACACGCTATCACCCACAATTGGGCATCTGAGAAAGGCACAATGAACCCGCACCTGATGCGTTCTCCCAGTTTGTGGATAAAACTCAAGTAACGTATGCCGTTCAAAGCTTTCCAAACTGGTATATTCACTAACCGCTTCACGCCCTTTTTGTAGAGTTGTGACAGCCATTTTCTTTCTATTCTTAGCGTCCCTGCCAATCGGAGCCTCAATTCTGCCTTTCGGTGTGGCGGGTTTTCCATCCACTAAGGCAATGTAGGTCTTTTTTGCATTGCGTGAACGGAATTGGTCCTGAAGCCAGTGTAAGGCTGTTTCATTTTTGGCGACAATGATCACACCAGAAGTTTCCTTGTCCAACCGGTGGACGATTCCTGGTCTCTCTTCTCCTCCAATGCCTTCCAAATCAGTATCGTAACCCAGAATGGCGTTGACCAGGGTTCCATCGGCGTGACCCGCGGCTGGATGTACCACCATCCCGGCGGGTTTATTAATCACCAGCACATCCTTATTCTCATA
This sequence comes from Anaerolineales bacterium, assembly GCA_035562755.1. Lineage (GTDB taxonomy): Bacteria > Chloroflexota > Anaerolineae > Anaerolineales > Villigracilaceae > UBA5195. The sequence goes on along the minus strand of DATMWA010000104.1, from coordinate 11,956 downwards.
AAGAATTTCCAAGGGAATATCCTGAGCTTCCAAATCAGTTTGTCGGATTCCTGGAATGGTAACTTCGACAACGTCGCCTTTGTTGAGCATTTCTCCGCTTTTTTTCGGCAGGCGTTGATTGATTAATATGTTACCATCCTCTATCAAACCTTGCACACGGGAGCGGCTTAATTCCAAAATTTCTCCAACCAAAAACTTATCAAGGCGTAATCCTTCGCCTTGATGTATGGTTAGCAAAAATTTCTTATCCTCACTGGCCATCAATTTGATCTTCTGAGCCTTCCTGTTCAGTCAATTTGTCCGCGGATTTCGCCTTGCGCTCCATGATGAATAGCCCAATCACGAGGATGGTCGTACCAACCGTAATCCCAGAATCAGCAATGTTGAAAATAGCAAAATTTCCAACTGAAATGAAATCCGTCACTCTCATATCAAATAACAAACGGTCGATTACATTGCCAAGCGCGCCGCCTAATTGTAAACCCATGGCTATTTGCATCCATACGTTATCCCCAGCCACCGATGGCAGGTAATATACCAGTAATCCTGCCACAACAACCGCGAGTAGGGCAAACAACACCCCAAGATTTTCGAATGAACCAAAAGCCGCCCCGGTATTATACGAATGAATAACCCTGGCATAAGGTTGCAACCATTCCATTCCCTCGGGCAGCCAAATCGAATAAAGCGGCATTTCTCGTACCAGACTTTTTGTCCACTGATCGAGCGCGATAACCAAAATCGCGATCGTAAAAAACCTCACGTATGCTTTAAACTTCATCCATTCTCCCTAACTAATCTTCCAGAAAAACTCTGGGCACTCTCGCGCTGATATTGGTCATAATCTCGTAGGCATTGGTGCCGATCACGCCAGCCAATTCGTCCGCGCTGATGCATTCACCAGTAATGGGATCCTCCCCCAACAAAATGACTGGGTCACCTGCCTTGGCGGCATCTTGGTCCAGATCCACAACAAATTGATCCATGCAAATCCGGCCGACTTGTTTTTTTCGGCGGCCATTCACCAGGACGTCCGTCTTTCCGCTAAATAACCTGAAATATCCGTCACCGTAGCCACATGGGACAGTGCCGATCCTGGCATTAACTTCCGCTGCCCACAAGGACCCATAGCTTACCGGATCGCCTGCTTTGATTTCCTTGCTGTATGCTAACTTTGAATACCAACGAGCCGCGGGTTTAACCTCAACGGACCTTAAGCTCTCTCCACCTGGATAAATTCCATAAAACATAATTCCTGGACGTACCATGTCTAAATGGGACTCTGGAAAATTTAGAATCCCGCCTGAATTTGCTGCGTGTCTGAGTGGGGGAAAGGGTAAGTTTTTCCGAGAATAAAATTCCAATACTCTATTGAACCTTGTTAATTGCTCTGCGGCAAACGAAAATGGTCTGTTAGGTTCAAATTGAAAGTTGGAAGGTACCTCAGAGTTAGCCAAATGAGTATAAATTCCTTCAATTTCCAGGTTGGAGCAGGTAAGACTTTCCTCCAAAAATGGTTCCGCTTCGTACCATCTGATACCGGAGCGTTGCATTCCAGTATCGATCTTAAGATGAACCTTCATCTTTGTTCCGTGTTGGCGGCCATAATTCTCTGCCGCCCGCAGAATTTCGAAAGAAGAAATGGTGACTCGAAGGTCATGCTTCGCGAACTGATCCAACTGTTCTTCAAACGCGCCACCAGCCACCAGAATTGGTTTTTTAATACCAAGGGACCGTAACTGCACTCCCTCCTCTATCAAGGCCACCCCGAGCATATCCGCGTAAGGTTCGATGTAAGGAGCGACGCGTTCAACGCCATGACCATAGGCATTGGCTTTCAACATTACGCATATCCTGGCCGGAAAAACATGCTGACGGATGGCATTGATGTTAGCTCGGAATCTTGGAAGGTCAATTTCCAAATAGGTTGGTCTGGTCATATATTGATAGCCTTATTAAACAAAATTGATTATATTCTACAACTCCATTATCCAACCAGAAGCATTTCGTATGAAATGGAAATTCGATGCGAAATCAGGTTAAAATCAGTATTATGAAGAATGTTTATCAGATTCTGTTAGATATTTATGAGATCGATAAGGAAACAGGTAATTTTAGAATTCCTGTCCGTTTTAAAGACCGGCAGGACCTTTATAACCCGATCGATCCTTCGCCGGCACCAGTCAGAGATCTATCAGAAGAACTGTCAAATTATCTGGATCAATGTTCTGATGAAATTCCACTCGATAAAACAATTCAGATTGAAATTGAGTTCACCACAGGGGCTCGGGATGAAAATTACGAGAAAGAATGTGAATCTTCGATACGAACTTATTACACACACGAAATGTATGTTAAGATTAGCGAGCTGAATTCGCAAAAGCGGTTATCTTTGAAACACTTGATGGTGTCTATAAGTTGTTTGTCCGCTTACCTGATTTCTGAGAATTTTGAATCCACTTTCATCCTGTATACATTACTCCAGGAAGCTGTTCTGATTGGTGGTTGGGTATTTATGTGGGAGGCGGTTACTCACTATTTTATTCAAAATCAGCCCACCCGATTGGAGATTGGAAAAAAGAAACGATTAGTAGAATGTACGATCCTTTTTAAGTACCAAAAAGCATAAGCCATCATTTTATTTTTGAAAGGATCAAACATGCGAATCGTAACAGATAGCGCGGCCGACCTCTCCGCGGAAGAATTAGAGGAATTCAAGATCATCAGTGCTCCACTCTTCATCAATTTTCCCGATGGGAGCATAAACGCCGCGGATATCACCCCAGATGAATTCTATTCCCGGCTCGAAGCAATGAAACCTAATGTTCCCACAACCGCCCAACCATCGGTGGGAAATTTCCGTGATCTCTATCAGGAAATCGGGAAAGAATCAAAGGAGATTTTTTCAATCCACATCTCCTCTGGTCTAAGTGGAACAATCAATTCCGCCAGACTTGGTTTGGAAGCGCTCAAAGATGAATTGACCGGCCATTTATGGGACACTTTAACCTTGTCCGGTGGCGAACGCTTTCAGGTTCTCACGGTCGCGCTCGGATATAGAGCCGGTTGGTCGGTAGACAAAATCATCGAACGGCTTAAACTTGTAAGAGAAAAAACAGAAGTTATTTATACCCTCGAAACTTTGGATTACCTTGCCAAGGGTGGGCGGATCGGGCGAGTACAGGCTTTAATGGGCTCGGTATTGAAAATCAAACCGGTTATCAATGTTTCGCATGTCGATGGAAAATACAACACAGTTACAAAAACACGGACGATACCCTCTGCAATTGACGCGATTACTGAAAACCTGCATGGCATTTACGGTAAAACACCCCTTTGGATTACCGTATTGCACGGACAGTTCCAGATGGGAGCCGACCTTTTGACTCAATCACTCTCTTCTGTATTAAATGTGGGCAAAATCGAAACCCGCCGTATTTCCCCAGTCCTGGGTGTTCATACCGGACCTGGAATTGCCGGGGTAGCGACCGTTCCACTTGAATTGATGCAAGACCTTCTTTAAATCAAATTTGGAAGTTTTTCGCCAATAGAATGCTTGTTTGGCTAAATCCGCTTTCCAGGTACATTTTCAGATCATTAGCCCGGTGCGCGAAGATTTGCAACTCAATCCTTCGTGCGCCGCCGGCTTTTGCGGCGTCCTCTAACCCATTCAACACCGATTTTTCAAGACCCTTCGATTTAAACTGGGGAAACAGAAAAAAATCAAGCAGGTAAATAGTAGGCACAGGTTTCTCGGGGTCAATGTAATACCACATCATACCGATTTTTGTTTCAGCGTTCATTAATACATTAACTAAAACTGCGTTGGGGGTTTCCAAACCCTGAGGAATCATCTGGTCAAATTCTGCCCGTGAACGATTAATCGCTTCTGTGGAAGACCAATTTCCTGCCTGGACCTGGTCGTATGCGTATTCCGGTATCGATTTACGCAGGTAGGCGGCCAAATCATCATTGGTCATAGGTGAAAAATTTATTTTATCCAAGGTCAATAACATCCTTTCCGGCCATTTTTTCCACGATTCGATTGGATACCAAATCCAAGGCTTCGGGCCGGTTTACATAATCTAAATTCTGTGTGTTGATCGTCAAAACTGGACAGAAGTCAAATGTTCCCAACCAATCATCGTAGAATTTGTCCAGAAGGTTGAGATAATCCTCAGTGATTCCTGTTTCCATACCCCGGGCTCGTTCTTTGATTCGCTCCATGAGGGTTGGTACTGGCGCTTTGAGATAAATAAGCAAGTTCGGGGTAGCTAATCCAGATAGAACAACCTCATATAACCTTTTGTAAGCACCGTAATCTCTTTCGCTTAAGTTTCCCAAATGATGCAAAGCCCGCACAAAAATATGAGCATCCTCATAGATTGACCGGTCAAGAATTACGGTAGTTGGGGTACTTGCCAGTTTTTTATATTGTTCAGCCCGGTGTCCCAGAAAATACATCTGCAAGTGAAATGCCCAGGATTTCATATCCGCATAAAAATCAGGCAGATAAGGATTATCGGATACAGATTCGAATCCGGTATCCCATTTCATCCTCTCACCCAATCTTTCGGTAAGCGCCGTCTTTCCCGCACCGATGTTGCCGGCAACCACCACGATCTTTTTGGCGGATCTCATTTCACAACCTCTTTGTCAACATTAAACAATCCGTCTGAGATAATCTTCATTCCATCTTCCAATTGCGCTTCAGTAATAATCAATGGCGGAATGATTAGAATGGTATGCCAATGAGTATAAATAAACAATCCGTTTTCAGAAAAATGTTTTTTAAGCGAGCGCATGACACTGTTTGTGGTGTTCCAGGGAGTAATTGGCTCTCTGGTTTCTCGATTCTTAACCAGTTCGATAATCCCAAATAGACCGATTGACCTCGCGTCACCCACGGAAGGGTGGTTGGCTTTGAGATCGGATAACAAGGATTTAAGTTTTTCTCCCATTTTCTGGCTATTTTCAAGAAGCTTGTCGTCCCACATCACTTCAATATTGGCCACCGCGGCCGCCAGGGAGACCGGATGAGAAGTGTAAGTCAAACCTGATTCGAAGGCATGCTCATTAAATACCGCCGCGATTTCAGGTTTTATCGCGACTGCTCCAAGGGGGGCATACGCTGAAGTTAAGCCCTTAGCCATCGTGATTATATCTGGTACGACTCCCCAATGTTCTATCGCGAACCATTTTCCTGTTCGGCCAAATCCCGCCATCACCTCATCTGAGATCATCACAAACCCATATCGGTCACAAATCTCCCTTACTCCTTGCATATATCCATCAGGTGGAATGATGACTCCATTTGTCCCAGTGACCGTCTCCATCAGTATGGCAGCTATACTTTCTGGACCCTCATACTGAATCACCTCTTCTAAATGTGCAAGATAATCACGTGTAAACTGCTCCTCACTCACCTCAGGATTGGAACGATGGAAGGTTGATCGGTAGCGATATGGATCAAGGAAGTGGACCACTCCGCTCATTACGGTTGGCTCCCAGCCAACACGTCGAGGATCTCCGGTCAGCGCCATCGCTCCTGCTGTCGCGCCATGATAAGATCGATAACGAGTAAGAATTTTATGCCTGCCGGTATATTTCCTGGCTATCTTGATCGCGTTCTCATTCGCGTCAGCTCCGCCGAGTGTAAATAAAATTTTTGTCAAAGCTTGATTCGGAGTAAGTTCCGAAATCATTTTTGACGCCCTGGCTCGGATTTCGGTAGTCAATCCAGGCGCAACGTACGGAATGGCATCCAGCTGGTCTTTAATTGCCTGAATAACCCGCTCATTGCCATGTCCGATATTTACGCACATAGTCATTGAATTAAAGTCTAGATATTTCTTGCCCTTGATATCCCAAAAATATACTCCTTTGGCGGTCTTAACCGGGATTGGATCAACCTTCGTTTGAGCAGACCAGGTCCAAAAAACGTGTTCTTTTGAGACGGAAAGGATTTCTTCATCGTTGATTCGTGGCATAAATAACCTCACAAGAATTATCAATATCGCTTAAATCCTAACACAGATCAGGGGAGCAAGCCAAGATTTTTGATATCACTTATAATTTGGCGCAATGACTAATTTCCCCTTTCAAAAAGTTATTATTGTCGGATCGACGGGGTCCGGAAAATCTACTCTTGCCAAACAAATTTCGGAAATCGGAAATTTCAATTACATCGAACTCGATTCTCTCTATTGGCTTCCAGACTGGACTCATCGGAACAATGACGAATTTTTAGGTTTGGTAAACCAGGCAATTTCAGAAAGTAGATGGGTTGCCGATGGAAATTACCGCGTCTCGCGTGAAATGATTTGGAAACAGGCAGATACCTTGATTTGGTTGGATTATTCTTTCGTTGTCATTTTTTCACAACTTTGGAAGAGAACCTGGCGGCGATGGTGGAAAAAAGAATTACTTTGGGGTAAAAATCAGGAAAGATTGTTGCCGCATCTGAAGTTCTGGTCTACCAAGGAAAGTCTCTTTGCCTGGCTCATAAGCACGTACCGGCTTCGGAAAATCGAGTACGCTTCGCTCATCAGTTCTGAAGATTACAAACACTTAAGAGTCATTCACCTTAAAAATCGGGAGGAGACCAGGCAATGGATTCAAAGTATTCGATAGATCCTAATAATTTTGACATCAACGCCCCCCTCCATCCGGAAGCAGTAATCGGCTTGCGTTTATTCAATCAAGGAGAATATTTTGACAGCCATGAGCGGCTCGAAGACGCATGGGCAGAAGATAAGAGTGATTTTCGCTTGGTTTACCAGGCTATCATTCAGGTAGCGGTCATTATTTTACATTGTCAAATTTCAAATTACCCAGGGGCAATTGAATTGGGCGAGAAAGCCCAGGCCAAGTTTATTCTATTCCCTGACCACGCCCGGGGAATTAACCTCGCGAAATTACACAATGACTTGAATTTTTTGCTGGCTGAGGTTAAGAGGCTTGGACCAGATCACATCAATGAACTCGATCCGACATACTTTCGGCAGATAGACTTTGTGGTAAAAAATGATTCGTAAAGCCGGTTCCTTTGACCCGCGGATAGTTATCGTAGGTGGTGGCCCAGCCGGTTTGATGGCCGCCGAATACCTATCCAATCTTAATCTGGCAGTTGACTTGTATGAAAGAAACCCATCCGTTGGCAGAAAATTTCTCGTTGCGGGCAAAAGTGGATTAAACCTTAGCAGAGATGAACGATTGCTCGAATTTGCGGATCATTACGGTTCGGCCAGAGAACAAATCCTTCCTGCCCTGCTTGAATTTGGTCCGAACGAGGTTCGTGACTGGGCTAAATTACACAATATGGAAACTTTTATTGGTTCATCTGGAAAGATTTTTCCAATCGACATGAAAGGCGCGTCTCTATTACGGAATTGGAAATCCGATCTGATCCAGAAAGGCGTCCGGATTCATACAGGGTGGAAGTGGATTGACCTAGATCCGGAAGCCAGGATTCTAACTTTTCAAAAATCTGAAAAGTTTTACCAAGTCGGGTATGGAACCGTCCTCTTTGCGCTTGGCGGCGCCAGCTGGCCAGTAACAGGTTCTACGGGTGAATGGGTGGATAAATTTATCGAACATGGATTTAAAATATCACCGCTCAAGCCAGCCAATATGGGATTTGAAGTCGACTGGAGCGATCATTTGACTAAAAAATTCGAAGGGCAAGCCATAAAAACGGTTACGCTCTCATATCAGCTGGCGGGGGGATTGGTACGATCGAAGGTCGGTGAGTTTGTAATTACTCGTTACGGAATTGAAGGCAATCTAATCTACGCGCATTCTTCATTTTTGCGCGATATTGGCCAGGCCTCAAACGACGTGATAATCGAAATCGACTTGTTACCCGAGATCGCCATCGAACAAATTTCTGCAAAATTGTCCCAACGCAACCAAAAACGTTCTCTCGCCACAAATCTGGAGCGGATTTTTTCCCTCTCCAAACCAAAAATTGGACTGCTCTGGGAAGCGGATTCAGCATTGAATAAGCTCAACAATGGCCAACTCGCCAAATTAATCAAGCATCTGCCTATCCGGCTGAATCGTTGCAGGCCGATCAACGAGGCAATCAGCACCGCGGGAGGAATCCAATTTGAACAGTTGGATGAATACTACATGTCAAAAACACATCCCGGAATTTATTTCGCGGGAGAAATGCTGGATTGGGAAGCGCCAACCGGCGGATATCTATTAAATGGGGTTATGGCAACTGGTTTATGGGCGGCTAAAAGCATTTACAGGCACACTCAAGAAGATCAGTGATGATGACTCTCACCGCCATCCCCACCGAGGAAATGATACCAACTACCCATCCTTGAAGCGTGTTTTGCCGCGTAGGCTGAAATCAGGGATGAAACAGGAACCGCTGCCATTAGCCCAATCGAGCCGACAAGCGCGCGGACGATCTCTTCAGCGACAAATTCAACATTGATTAAATAGCTTATGTCGCTTTCGCCCAACGCGAAGAGCAGCAACAATGGTAAAGACGCACCGGTATAAGCCAGTACCAATGTATTTACAGTCGCGGCTACATGATCTTGTCCGATTCTCATCACGCTGCGATAAATTCCATGCACGGATGCTAGCGGATCGGCCCTGGTAAGTTCAAAGGAGGAAGCCACTTGTGAAGTCACTAAGTCATCCAAGACGCCGAGGGCGCCAATTATCATTCCTCCAAGTAAAAGTCCTTGCAAATTAATGGTACTTGAAGCAGCTTGCACCAGGAATAAGGCGTTTTCATCCCCAAAACCGCTCAAACGCGCGGCTCTAACAAATACCAGGGATAAAATACCAGTGAAGACCAAGACGATTAATATACTCACCACCGCGGAATGGGTTTTAATATTCCAACCATAGGTTATATACAAGGTTGAAATTAGTAACAGTCCTGACCCAATCAGGCTCACACGAACGGGATCTTCCCCACCAAGAATGTGCGGGATTACATAACCAAGAATGATCCAAAAACTAACTCCCAAGGCGGTTAGCGAACGAAGCCCTTTAAATTTTGCCATCCAAAGAATAGAAGCTACAAATAATCCTGCCAACAACCAAAGGATATTTGAACGGTCATGGTCAGTAAAATATGCCATCACCACCCCATCGGGACGGACATCGATGGTAACAAAAATCTTGTCATCGACCTCCAATAACGAGGAATTTGGGCGGTAAGCGAATTTACCATATTCCACGCTCATGGGAATATCCTTATAGTTCCCTTCCAAAATGCGCGCCTCAACAATTTGGTAAGTCTGGACAGCCTCGCCCATTTGAATTTCACCAGTTTCTAGGATTTTGGTTACGACTGCCTTCGAAACGCTTGAACCAAATCCGGGACCGGTTTTTTGAATTGTTGGATAGTTTAAAAAATATGGAATCCCCCAAATTGCTCCCGCGATAAAAACCACCAACACAAGGATGATGGTAAATATAAAAGGTCGGTAATTTTTCAATGAACTATTTATGATTCGTTTTTGGTTTCTGCCGTGATTACAACTGCTTCGGATTGTTTTTTGGCTGCATCCGTGTTTACATTTACATTATTAATCAAGGTTGGCTTTCGTTCATTAACCAGCTGATTAAGTAAATTTACCAACTTCCCCGAATTTCTGGCGGTATCGGCATAAGCGAGAACAAGTTGTCCGCTGGAAGCGATGGATAAACCAATCAACAATAGAAGTAAACCTGCCCCAAGTGTGTATAACCTTGTATCAATGAGAATATATCCAGTTCCTTGCATAATGAAGTTATTCGCGAGTTCAAGTACCTGGGAATGGTAACCAAATCCTATGGCGGCGACACCGATACCCAAGATAATCAACAATAAGCCGAGGATCATCGCGAGAATTGCGTTTATTCGGACAAATATATACATATCAGGCCTCCAAAAATGGTAAACAGCTGTACAAGCTAATAATACACCGAAAAACCATAATAAGTATTACAGGTGGTTTGCAATCAAATTCAGTCCGGTTTGGAGTTTGCGTCAATCTCTTCAAAAACATCTCCGATTTTTGTAAAGGGATAACGTGTAATCCATTCATAAAAGCCGTCCCCCATCAGAAAACGCGTTGAATTCAAATCCGGGAATGATGTGATAGAAATCGCTGATCCAAGCGCGGAGAGCGAAACCGCCATGTCAGACGAAATCCCAGGATCGGATACCAAACTTTCGGCGGCTGTATGAGTCACCGGTAATAATCCAAGTTCCTTGGTCCATGTGACCTGCCTTTCATCTTCAAGCAGCCAGCGGGCAAAAAGATACGCACCCATCTGGGTCTTAGCCTCAGATTTTGGAATAATCAGATCAAATCCATACAAAATCACCCCAACCTCACCGGGATAGGGAATTAGATCGATCCGATCTTGGATACCGAGCGCGGAGATGGCACTCCGCACATCCACCAGGGATTGAATGTCCACACTCGTAAGAATTGTCTTTCGGAATTCTAGATTCTCCAACATGTCAACTTCATTTGTGTACCAAATACAACCCTTATCCCGAAAACCTTCAAGTTCCAAGAGTGCTTTTTTGCCATTCGAAAACTCAAAATTTTGTGGATCAGCACTGTTAATCATCCAGCTGATCGGTTCTTGCCAGTTTGAGTCTCCAATCAATAAGTACCCTCCAAAGTTATCATTGGTAAGCTCATCGTCACTTTTCCACAATTGATTTGCGGAGCAGATTTGTTCCTCAAATTCTTTTAAGGTCTTTGGCTGATTTCGAAAGCCCAATTCCTGCGCGAATGAAGCGTTATAAAGTAGAAAGCGCGCGGATCGGGTGAATGGAATCGAATTCCATTCATTTTTGGTCTCAAAAAAATTTCCACCATCCATACCGATATCCGCCATTTGCATATAAGGCAGCCAATCCAACGGTTCTATTATGCCTGCCGGCAGATCGCTCAATTGGTCTAAAAGTAAGCTCGGAAATTCTTCTTGATTAACGGTCAATGCTGTCCGCAGCTCAAAAATGGTATTAAAACGAGTAGGTACAATCTGGATACCTTGCGGGTTAACCAGATTGAATTTGGCGATCTCCTGTTCCAATAAACTAGCTTGCTTGCCAGAAAGGGCATACCAAAACGCGACTTTCACTCCAGCAATTTCATCGGGTTTCGCGCCAAGATCGACAACCGGCTGTGCTGTGGGTGTCATCTGCACGATAAATGGAGTTGGCAGGCTTTCAGTGGGAGTTGAGGTAGCCTCAGGGATTGTTGTAGCCCCGGTGCAGGATACCAATAAAATCGAGATGAATAAGATAAAAAAATTTTTCATGTCAGGGAAGGCATTTTGTATGATTGGTACCTTTGATTGGATGTAGTGGAATTATTACCCGATTTCTCAATAAAATAGGCGGGAGTGCATGGGAGTCGAACCCACCCTGGACCGCACCGCGACCCAATGCCGATTTTGAAGAACGGAAAGCTCACCGGAACTTACGCACTCCCGTCAATAATATTACCCGATTTTTTGGATGAATAATTATTTTCAAAAAAAAGACTTCCTCTTTGGAAGTCCTGGTTTAGTCGGGGCGCTGGGATTTGAACCCAGGGCCTCTTGCACCCCATGTAAATTCATCGGTGTCTCCAGCGGATTACAACTTCTATAATCTATAATAACCGTCCTAAAAACTCTCTATTATGTCTACTACGGTTGCACACGAATTGCAAACGAAATTAAAAAATGGGAGAGGGACTCGGAAAAATTCATTCTTTGTCAATTGTTTCTATCTTTCCTACTCTAAGTTGTATGGATAAATTGTTTCAATATCAGCGCCAGCACTTGGGTAACTGCTGTCCTAAAAAATTAAACAAACAAATTAATCATTTTAAATTAAATCCTCAATCTGATTTATTCTTAGTTTTTGTTTTGCCATTAGAAAATGTCTCCTAGATATCAACTTTTCCTAAATTGTTTTTTTCATTGAAAAACCATC
>DATMWA010000103.1:0-16967 GCA_035562755.1 Anaerolineales bacterium | reverse complement strand
GAATACAATCGCTCGGCAGGGTCCCTCAAAATGGCGACAAGCTTGCAATCTGGCGAATATCTGAAGATGTTCTGGGCGGCATCGGGATGAGCGAGGTAAGACGGGCAAATCTCCCCGCGGATAGCGGCAGGATTTTGGTTTTCGAAGAGCTCTTTATAAGCGGATAAATCAGAGATCGCGTTTGGATAGGTCAGATCATAATACGATTTTTGGTTTTGAGAGCTTGAATCAGCGATGAAAAAGTGAGTTTCTTTTTTTATGGGAAGAGAGATTAAGGGATGTTGCCGCAGATACTGGTGGATTGAGACAGTTCCGGTTTTAGGAGCGCCAATCAGAATGAAGGCGGGTAATAATGGATCAATCGGCATAGGGGTATCTTCAGTCGAGCCATCCAAGTTCGCCCAGGCCGTAATCGGTTTGAAGGCGGAGGATCTCTTCTCTGTATAAATCTCGAAGAGTATTTTTGGCGACTGGCGGCATCTGGGAGCGCTCCTGAATAAGATTTTTTTCGAATGTAGCCCGAATTTTTTGGTAGGTTTGGGTGGGTAAGAGGCGCATCAGATTTTTGGCGAATTTTGAGCCTTTAAAGAGTTTATATACCTGAGGATTCTTTAATGATCCGCTGGCCATGAATTTTTCACTGGTATTGTATTCAAATTCAGGCAAGCCGACATAACTTGCCAATTGGTTCATCAAAGCGTTGGGATCTTTTTGAATCTCCTCATAGCGATGGATTTTAATCGCCTCCCGCGGAAAAACCGCTCGGTAACGATCGAGCAGGAAAGCGTATCTTCCTCTTTCAAAAATTAATTTAATTTTTTCTTCCGCCTTATAAGAAGTAAGACTTGTAACATCGCGCTCAAATTCCTCGGGTTTAAAAATCCGATCATCTGGGGTGAGCTCTCCGTTCATCTTCATGAATTTATAGTCTGAAAAAAAACGCTCAGCCGGGTTTCTAAGCAGAACCGTGATCACACAATTTGGCAGTCGGCGGTGGATGTTCTCAGCGGCTGTGGGAACCAGCAGGTAACTCGGACAGATTTCGATCCGTACCTTTTCATCATCCTTTGTCTCAAATTCAGCCAGGTAATTTGCCCAGCGGGTGATTGGTTCCGTGAAGGTCTTTCCCATGTAACTGTTCAGGGGTTTTTCCGCCTCATCATCGGCTATAAAAAAATGGGTCTCCTTGCGCCAGGGCAGGCTGATATTGGGATGTTGGCGCAGGTAATAATGGGTGGAGGTCGTTCCCGCTTTCGCCGCGCCGACCATAATCATTTTGATGGATTGGTCACTCGGCATGATGTTTTTCCTTCCAATAGCCATGAAAAAAACCAAAACACCAGGCAATCTTGGTGAGATAGATGAACGGCAGATAAATCCACTCCCAGCGCATGGCTGAACCTCTGGAGTGAATAACCCGATAGGTTGGAACCAGGGCGAGAATGGGAGAAAAAAATAATACAAACCAGGGATTTGACATGAATGCTGGAGTATGAGTAAGCTTTGGGTGCTTGGCTCGGACTTTGATCGTTGGATAGCCGGTATCAAACCAAAAGCGCATTACCTCGTGAAACGTGTTTTTATCCACCGGAAGATGTTTAACAATCGGTTTTGGCAAAAACCAAGGTTGAATCCCGTTTTCCTTGGCGCGCAGGGTATATTCGTAATCATCCCCGGCTCGCATCAGATTCTCATCAAAAGGGCCATTCCTTTTATAAACATTTTTGGTAAGACCATAATTACACCCTACCACGAAGTTCCGCCTTTCGGCTGTGTGGTTGGTCTCTGAACTGAACAAATGAAAGAAAGAGATGTTGTAAACTTTCATCCAGTAATTGCCTTCTGAAATATCCACCCCGCCGCAGAATAGCTCGTATCCATCCGAAAAACAAGCCGCCATATTCTCTGCCCAGCCCTGGCTTGGGATGACATCCGCGTCAACAATCACGATGTGTTCATTTTTTGCAATGGTAAAAAGTTTGTTAAGGAGGGCTGTTTTAATGGTGCGGGTTTTGGTGTCATAAACGGTTAGGGAATATTTGTCCTGGAAGGATTGGTCAAAGCCAGAACCGGCGAGAATAATCTCGGCGTTTGGGGCTTGGCGGCGAACTTCCGCGACGCACGCTTCAAGCGTGCTTTCGCCGATAGTAGGTATGATGATGCTGAGATCGGATACGCTAATCATCTTTTTTCCCGCTTAATCCCAAGCTGCCAATAAACGCTAAAACGAAGGCGTCCTGGGTTGGCATGATGATGCCAATTGATAACATGGAATCAAGAATGATGATTAGAAATAGGATTCCCAGCAAAGGCTCTTGTTTAATGTTGATAACCAATGGTAGATAAATTACCAGCAAAGCAAAATAAAAGATGACCCCAAAAACACCGAAGCTGAAAAACATTTCGAGCAAGGCATTATGAGAGTGGGTCGCCCATTCCGCCTTCATGGTCAGGAAAAAATCATAAGCTTGATATCCATAACCATAAATGGGTAATTTTTTAAGATGAGTAAATTCATGGGTCCAGATCCTTACCCGCCCGTTGATTGAGAGGAGTTCTTCAAGATCTACACTGGAAAGTAATGCCTGATTGACTGCCGGAATGAAAAGAATCGCAAAGCAGGCGAGGATGAATCCGCCAAGAAGGATCAGAAATGTAACCCGCCTGGCGGGATTCTGAAGCAGGATGAAGAAAAGCGCGGCAGTGAGCAGTGTTGCCATACCAAGCGCCACCCGGGCATTGGTGAGGTAAATAAGCGCCAGAAAACTGGCGTAAGCAACAGCAATTAAGCCTTTTGAAGATTGATTTATGTTTGGGTTGGCCAAAATACCCCAGGCGCCGGCGATACCAAACAAGAGAATGCGGGCGGCGACGAGGGGATGGTTGTACCCAAAAACAAGACGTACCCGGTCCTGGCCGGCAATTTGGCGGAAGGCAAGTGGTGAGCCATAATAAGCCAGGTTGAGGAGTAGATAAGTAATTATGGCCGCCAGACTGCCCCAGAAAATAAGTTTGGCATAGTCAAGCCGTTTTTCTGCGGCAAATTGTCCCAAGGCAGCCGCGGAGGCGATTACCAATAAGAACTCTCCGCTTTTCCCTAGCGCTCGAACCGGGTCGGAACTCCAAGCCGCGCTGAGCATAGCGTAGACTCCGATCATCAAGAGCAGGAGGATTGCCGGTTTGAATATCGCGCGGATAAATCGGGAAGGTGAGACAAAGATAACCACCAAACCAAATGCCGCTGCCCGCAGAAGGGCAGTTATGAAACCGCGCTGGCTAACCGCTCCCTGGCCGCCTAAATCAGGTAAAAATGTTGTCGCCGCAAGGATCCACAAGGCAAAGAGGAAGATGGCTGCCAGGTTTGCCCCGGAGCCTTCGATAAATTTTCTTAGTTGTGTGTATTGGATGGTCATTACGCCAACCAGTGAGAGAGATCTCTCCCTATCATGGATGAGGTGAGCATTATATCTTCCCTGAAAATCTCACGCAATACCTCTCGTTCGTGGTGGTTCATCTTGGCGGGTTCTCCCAGCATCAATTTATCATAAAAAGCGTGAATCGAAGCCCACTTATGTACCGCCATGCTATTTTGTAATCCTTTTTTGAATGATTTATCGCCTTGCAAGATTCGATGAAGCCACGGAATTCTGGGAATCTTACCGGTTGTATTAAATTTTACGCTGGTGTCGATGGGCACTGCCGGATCAACACCAATAAATTCAAAAAGATCTTTGATCAGCCAATCGATTTGAGCCAACTCCTCGTAGAGATAAATTCGGATTTGGTCGCGCGGAAATTGATCAAAATACGCCTTAAGGTGCACGCTATACATGCCGGCGTTAATATAGTGGTAGGACGCGTACCAATTCTGGCGAAGCCGTTCCGGCTCGGCTTTGACCGCGTCGAGAAAACTCCGATACTGTTCAGTATTGGCGTTTTTTCTGTGCATGAAATTTGAGAAGGCTCTCTCAATCGGGTTGCGCAGGATGGCGATCATTTTAGCTTGGGGGGCATATCTGGCGATATTGAGCGGGGCTTGTGGCGAACCAAGGTATACGGTACTGAAATCACCTTTTTTCTGATCCGCGCCCGCATTCTCGAAAAGGGAAGTGTATTTGTCAGGTTCGGTTATGGTGATCCTCTTCATGTAGGTGTCGGATTGAAATTCGATTTTATTGAGGTCCGTGCCGGTAAAAGCGAAAAAGCCGGGTTCTTTGATTTTCGGGACAAAGATTTGAGGGTGTTGTTTTAAATAGAAATAAAGCGAAGTTGTGCCGGCTTTCGGGGCTCCCAGCACGATAAAATCAGGCATTAACATGGCAATACCTGACCCGCTTTCCGCTCATTTGTTGTTTTTATGTCTGTCATGGTCTGGAAATGATCTCGGAAAATTTTCATCAGTTTTCGGATAAACTTATTATTGCCCTGTTTATTATTTTATAATAATTATAAACTTAACCCATGCGCCTGTCTATCTTGGTGGCTTAATCCCAATGTGCCAGCCATAAAAACTCAGGAGAAAATTCGTCTGTGTGAAATAAAACTCCCTGGGAATGCTTGGCAAAATAGGCTTTAACGCTCAAAAACTCAAACCATCAATCCTGCTCAAAAAAACCGCTGATGATATCGGTATACCTGTCCGGATCGGAGATGTACGGAAAGTGTCCGTTGTCTACTGTGACGATATCCGCCTGGGGATAGGTTGTCTTCAATTGCTCCCGCAGAGTCTCTTCGACCAAGGGATCGTTGCTGGCTTCGAGAATCAGGAGCGGTACGCGGGTATCGGAAGGTGGATTAAATTTTTCAACCACGCAGGCATACCTGCCAGCTACCTGAGCTTTGTTTGCCCGGCCATAACTTATTTCGTTGAGGAAGGCGAGGGTAAGCTCGTCATTTCCAGAGGCCTGGTAGACGCTGCTGGCGAAACTACCTCGCAAAACGTCCATAACCAGCCACTCTGGCAGGTAAGGAATCAGGCTGCCGATTGTTCCGTTCTTTTCCTTGATCAAATCGTTGGGTGGAAAAGTGTTGGCAAAAACCGCCTTCTGAACACGATCAGGATAATTGGCGACCAGATACTGGGCGAAATAACCGCCCAAAGAACTGCCTACCAGATTAAATTGCTCAATTTCTTCCTGCTCCAAAATGGCGAGAAGCCCCATCTCCATCTCGGCGAAAGTATTCGCGGCAGGGTAGGTGAGGGTGAGGACGCGATATTGACTCTCCAGGGCGATTATCTGTTGCCACCAGATGTCGTAGGAGCCGGTCATACCATGCAGAAAAACGATCGTTTCGGTCCCACTCCCGCTGACGGCATATTCCCATTTTAAACCACCAACCTCAATGGATTTGGTTGGGTGGTCTTCCCTGAACGCCTGTAAAGAAGCGACCTTTTCCGGTGAGGATTTGGCATACAATTGTTCAAAACCCGGTCCTGGAACCGGCCAGAAATAAACCGCACTCACAACGGCAACCAGTATAATCAGAATCATCCATTTACGCGACATTATCACCTCAGAACCCGTGGGATTGGTTTTATCGCTTGAATTATAGTCAATGTTCGGCCGTAGAGATGAAAATCCTTATATTTGATAAGAGCATAGACAATTATTTTTGTGGAAAGCATTAACAAACCAAGCCCTCAGACGGTATAAATATTGTCCACGGAAAGGCTGGATGGGGGGGGAACGAAAGGAAGGCGAAGCGACTGGCTTGTATCAATCGCTTTATGGACCATAAATTCGATCGGCTGAAATTCCGATTCGAATGACGGCCAATTGTTGAGTAGGGAAGAAACCCACCCACTTAATCAATAATCATTCAAAAATATTTACAAAATGACCATTAAGGTGAATAAAATAATAATATTATATAAATCTTAAATGGTTAAAAACTATTTTAGGTACATGGAAAACCATAGTATAATATGATTTGTGTGGTCTCTTAATACCTCAAATCAATTCCAATGGTGAATCTATGAATCCGAACCCACTAAAGTGGCTGAGCAATCGTTTTAATCAAAACTCTGAAAAAGTTCCAAGTAAAGCCCGATCACGAAATCTGGTTGCGCGCACATTGTTGGCTGTCATCCTTCTTGCCAACGCAGTCGCCATGCCGACTGGTGCTGTCAATGCCAGCCCGGTGCTGACGATCGAACCAATCACTTGGAATACCGTCGGGCTGGACAGCAACAATGTCAATGTAGGACCAAATCAATTTCCAGTAGGGGCGAGGGTCTGCAATACGGGCACCTCTACCGCGGAAAATGTAAGTTCTATCTTTGAATGGGATTCATCTAATTCGTTGATTAATCTGACACCCGGTACATTGAGCGAGTATTCAGGTACCTATTCCGTAGATTTGGCGGCTGGGGAATGTAAGGATTTTTATTATGAGATCAGCGTTACCAGAAATAGCAGCGCTTATGACACCTCCCGTCAATATCATATCACCGCGACCGCGGATGGATTAGCTAGCATTAGTACTCCAGATAACCGCGAGATTTTTGTTGAGCATCTGGTTTCACAATCCAGGAACTCGGTTGAAAATATCGAAGTCGGTACTTCCCCCGCCAATCTTCAAACCGTACCGGTTGGCGGATCGGTAAATATGACCATTGGTAACACCTACTACATTCGCTTGAATGCCAGCACTGCCCCCGGCGGATATAACCAACTCGAATCGTACATTAACCTAAATTATCTTTACTTCCGAGTCAACTCAGTAGTTTCAACATATACAATTCAGGATTCGAATGTAAGCAATGACACACTTTATTCAGATTCCTGTGGATGGGAAAATGACATTACCAGCCCCGATTATCGATCCTGCGTGGTGGATGATGGTAAATCTGGCGGTAGCATGACTTTTCTTTATAGTGTAACCATCATGGCAGGGGCCGGAAGCAGCAACCTCCTCTCCGCCAATGTCTATGACTTCTCCGGTTCCAGTTATCACTATAATGCTGATTATTCAACCTCTTTTATCACCATTAATCTGGTTAATGGCGCTGAATTTTCAAAAACCTTTTCTCCCGCGACGATTTTTAGCGGGGACACGAGCACACTTACCTTCGCGATCGAAAATTCCCAAAATTCAACGCTTACTGACTTGAATTTTGTAGATGTTTTACCCGCGGGGATAAGCGTGGCTGACATTCCAAATATTACTTATGGAGCCAATTGTGCTGACCAGACCGGCTTATTAAGTGTAATTTCAATTGAAGGGCAGCCGGACCAATTGGTTCTGGATGGTTTAAATTTGGATGGGAATGAGACTTGTACCATTAGCATTGATGTGACTTCGGTAGCGGAAGGCACCCATACAAATACTACGGCGAACCTTTTTCAAGGCACTGAAGATCTCCAATTGAATGCATCGGCGAACCTTACAGTGTTACCGGAATCAGCCTCAGGTGGATCTGGATGTGTACCCACCGACTTGGTTCGATACAGATTTGAAACAGGCGGCAGTCTTACCAATCCCGTCCCAACATTTTTCAGTCTGCCATCCCAACCGACGACATCCTTAGGGGCAGGTTTGAAACCATACTCCTCTGATCCTGCCATCGATCACACTGTCAGCCCATCTGGAACGGTTAGCTGGGGGTATCAGGGCACCAATTCTGGTTTTTCCCAGAAAGGCGCTCTGGATCTGACCCAACAGACTTATTTTGAATTTGTTTTAGATACTTCTGATCAGGAAGCTCTTTCGATTAGTTTTTATCTGGCGGCCTACAAACAAGGGCCAACCGTCTGGACTTTATACGCCTATCCAGAGGGAGAATCTGTTAATGATAATGTTGCGTTGGCAACTGGTACGGTAACCCCGACTACTGGAGCAGTGACTTGGACAAACGGTTCTTTTACATTTGACTTAACCAAGGTGACGCCTGATGTAAACCTTTCCGGAAATACGGTTTTCAGGTTGTATCTTTCAGGAGCGGATGCTGATAACGCGGGCGTTGGCGACGCATTTCTGGATGATGTCATCTTCCAAGGCTGCTCAACCATAGATCCAACTATGAGTAAGGCATTTTCACCTTCAACCATTGAAGCTGGAACAACATCAACCTTAACCTTTACCATTGATAATCCTAATAGTTTTGATCTCTCCAATGTTTCATTTTCAGATAGCTTACCTTCAGGAATGACCGTAGCCTCAGTTCCAAATTCAAGCACAACCTGTGGCGGAAGCTTTGTTGACGCGACAGCCGGCTCGGCTCAATTCAGCTTCAGCGGTGGGACGATCTTGGCGGAAGGAACTTGTTCTGTATCAATCGATGTAACCACATCTGAAGGCGGAAGTTACAACAACCAAAGTAGTGTACTTAGCAGCACTCAAACAGGGGCAATTCCTGGCAGCGAGGCGAGCGCGGTATTGACCGTTATTTCAGCGCCGACGATCTCAAAGAATTTTTCTCCTGATCCGATCTACGAAAACGGGCTCTCAACCCTCACCTTCACTCTGTCTAATCCAAATCCGATTGATCTCAGCGGCGCCGCCTTTACGGACACATTCCCGGCTGGTATTACGGTCGCCGCGGATCCTGCCGCGGTGAATAATTGTGGAGGCGATTTCAGCACGGTGGCTGGGGCTGGAAATGTATCCCTGGTAAATGGAAATATCCCAGCCAACGACGAATGCACTCTCAGCGTTTCGGTAACCGGCTTAATTGGGGACTATACCAACCAGACAGGCGAAGTTCAAACTAATGAGGCTCCAGACTCTGATTCAGCAACAGATACACTCTCGATCATCGGGCATTATCCTGGGATCAGTTTGCTTAAACATGTTTCCAAGTCAATTTCCGGTCCCTGGTCTTCTTATATCACGGTTGATCCAGCCAATTCGGATGTTGTCTATTACCGCTTTGTAGTGGAAAATATCGGCGACGTAGATTTAAGTGATGTCGAACTCACAGACCCAGCGTTGGATTTGTCGACCTGTTCGCTTTCAACTCCCTTTACCCTGACTACTGCTGATCCGATAAGAAGCTGTATCCTTGGACCCATTGCCCCCACCATTGGATACCATGTCAATACCGCCAGCGTAATAGGTACTTATGATGAATTGTCTTATACAGACACTTCTTCAGCGTCTTATAATGCCTTTACCGCCGGCCCGGATGCTTCCGCTTCCCTGACCAAGCAAGTTTCACTTTCTCCGACTGGACCTTGGG
The DNA here is from genome assembly GCA_035562755.1 of Anaerolineales bacterium. Lineage (GTDB taxonomy): Bacteria > Chloroflexota > Anaerolineae > Anaerolineales > Villigracilaceae > UBA5195. The sequence continues at coordinate 7,786 of DATMWA010000103.1, read as the reverse complement.
ATACAACCCTTAGCGGTGTTGTTCCAGGTACGACCGTTTACTATCGTCTTACAGTCACCAATACTGGTGGACAGCCTATTACCCTTACGGATCTGGATGACCCAAACCTTGGTATTACTGATCTCAGCGCTTGTGGACTTGTAACCGAGTTAGCTCCGGGTCGATCTACCAGCTGCGTAATTCAAGATTCTACAACCAGCGAAGGCATTACCACGAATATAGCCACGGTCAAATTTGTTGATCCGGAAGTACCTGACACCGAAATTTCTGTTGAATCGAATTCCTCCGTTTATCCCGCCGGCACTACTTCCATCAGCGGTACTGTTTGGGCGGATCTTATTCAAGATTTTGTAATTGGAGTTGGTGAAAGCGGAATTCCCAGTGTCCTATTAAGTCTTTATATCGATGGAAACAACGATGGAGATTTTTCTGACCCCGAAGATATTTTGGTTGATGACCAATATACTGATGGCATGGGCGGATATATATTTAACAATTTACCCACGGGCATCAATTATAAAATCGTGGTCACTGACCCAATTGGGTATTCCTACTTGGGTAACTCACAAAATAATGCCGATATAACTGGTACCATCGTTTTATTGGCTCTTTCTGCGGATAGTTCAGAAAATAACTTTGCATACGAACCAGATGATCTCCCTGATCTCGTAATCCAAAAATCCAATTCGGTCAACGGTCAGGCGACTGTTGGAATTCCTTTCACATGGTCTTTGGTTGTTACCAATAACGGTAACGCAACAGCCACGTTCTCGGATGGGGTACAAGTAATTTCAGACAACCTTCCATCCGGGCCGACCTATGGTACACCTCAGATCAGTGACGTAAGCGGGGTGGTTGGTTGGGAATCGATGGATTGTACAATTACCTTGGATGTTTTAGGCTGTGTGATGAATACGGGCGAATTGACCGTTTCACCAGGAGGAACTTTTACAGTAAGTTTTTCATCGACCATCAACTCACTAGGAAATTACTCCAATCAGGCGATGGTGGATCCAAATAATAATGTAACCGAGTCGCGTGAAACCAATAACAATTCCAATACAGATGTGCTCGCTGTTTTAGAAAATGCAGACGAACCAACCCCAACACCGACCGACACAGAGACTCCTGTACCCACTGAAACGTTTACACCAACGCCGACCGACACAGAGACTCCTGTACCCACTGAAACGTTTACGCCAACACCGACCGACACAGAGACTCCTGTACCCACTGAAACGTTTACGCCAACGCCGACCGACACAGAGACTCCTGTACCCACTGAAACGGTTACGCCAACGCCGACCGACACAGAGACTCCGTTACCAACTGAAACGTTTACGCCTACCGCAACGCCAGTTTTGCCAATTGTTGGCCTGGCCAAACAGATTGTTGGCGAACCTTTGGAGGTTGGCCCAGGCACTTACAGGGTTACCTATGAGATTATCGTTCAAAATTCAGGTCCGATCGACCTTACAGGAATCCAGGTAAGTGATGATTTGGTAGATACATTTACAGATCCCGAAACATATCCAATTCCGACTGGCTTCAGCGTTGTGGATGTAAGCAGCCTGGAATTAACAGTCAACTGGCCGGTTGTCGGCGGTGTCGGATTTAATGGGGATAGTGATACGAATCTCCTAACGGGTGTAGACACGCTCCTGGTCGGGGAAAACGCCAATATTATTCTGGTGGTTGATGTAATCCCTTCAAACCCAGGTCCATTCCTGAATAGCGCATTCGTAAGTTCCAATGATGGACAAGGCAGGGACACATCCAATACCGGTTCAGTGCCTGATCCTGATCAGGATTTGGACCCCACGAATAACAGCGAACCTACGGTACTGGAGTTTGAAGGTGGTTTATTCGATCCGCCAAGCGGGAAAAAATCCTTTGACTCGCAAGGGAATGGGATCATCCTTTGGGAAATGGTTTGGGTAAATGATCAGAATCAAGTTGCGGTCGATGCCGCGGTTTATGATCCCATCCCTGAAGGCGCTGTTTTCTACAATAATGGGATTCAAAACCCGTATCCGTTGCCAGCCGGAGCTCCGGTTGGATCCACCAATTACGGGGTGGCCTGTGAATCTGATTTCAGCCTAACCAGCACCACTGCTTGTTATTATGAAGGTCCGACAGCTGAGCATCCACGGGGTCAGATCGTGTGGATGGGAACATTAGGACCGGATTACAATGTAAAGTTCTCTGAGGCACAAAATGAAATCCGCATTGAATTTTCAACCAGAATAAAAACTGGTGTGGATAAGATAGAGAATATCGCCACGATTGATTATGATGCCGATGGAAATGGATTGATGGTGGGGGGCGGAGAAATATCTGTTGCCAAGGCTGGCTCAACCTGGATGAAAAACGCCAAAGAATTACCGGAAACCGGATTCCGCCTCAATGCGGTTACCCCATTGTTGGAGATCCCACTTGAAAAAGTCTATTCGGCGACTGATATTCTCCTTGAAATCCCTCGGCTTCGGATAAGTATCCCAGTTGTGGGTGTGCCTCTCACGAATGATGGTTGGGATGTAAGTTGGCTGTTCAATCAAGCCGGATACCTGAGTGGAACAGCATTTCCGACCTGGAATGGTAACAGTGTGCTGACTGCCCATGTGGTGGACGCGAATGGTTTACCCGGTCCGTTTTATTCGCTTTCGACCTTGCAATGGGGTGATCAAATTATCCTGCATGCTTTTGGGGAACGCCATATTTACGAGGTTCGAGAAAATTACACCGTAAGTCCTTCGGACCTTTCCCCGCTTGGCCATGCTGAGGAGAGTTGGGTTACTTTGATTACCTGCAAGCAATTTGATGAAACATCTGGATCGTATCTGGATCGGGTCGCGGTTCAAGCAGTTCTGGTTGGAATTGAGGTTGATAAATAGGTAGAAGGATTTATTAGCGTTTTTCATTGGGGTATTCAAGCCGAATATGTAAAAAAGAAGGCTTGAATACCCTAATGTTTTAAAAAGGCTTTACTACTGAGGGAGAACAGAAACCTTTGCCCGTAAGCGGATCGGACGTGCCTCATGGATACATGTCCAAACATGAGGAAGCCGGATAAACAAAATATTAATGTAGCAGTGTTCTATCCAAACGCGTTGTTAAAAAAATCAACCAATCTACAGTTCAATTCACGTTGGTTCTCACGCTTCATGATACCGTGGCCTTCGTTCGCGAACATCAGCACCTCATATTTAATCCCATCGGCGTCCAGGCGCAGTTTAACATCTTCGACGTTTTTTGGAGTCACATTTGGATCCTGTCCTCCTTGGACGATCATCAGTCTTGCTTTGATCTTGGAGGTATAGGTGATGGGCGAACGTTCGCGGTATTTTTCTGGAATCTGTTGCGGGGTACCACCGATCATCTCAGCGCTGTACGGCCGCAAGTCGGGTCGGGTTGTCTCGTAATCCACTATCAGGTCGGTCATGCCGCAGATGGGTGCCGCCGCCGCGATATCTTCCAACGGGAAATGGGTTGCCGCCCACCATGATGAGTAACCTCCGTAGGAAGTTCCCGTAATGCCAACCTTTCCAGGCAAGGCGATCCCGGCCGATATCAAGGCTCTGATTCCGGTTTGGATGTCATCCATCTCCCTGCCACCCCAGCCATCCACCAGGATGGCTTGCTGAAATGGATATCCGTAGCCGGTACTCCCGCGATAATTTGGTTCCAGAACGTGAAATCCTTGCTGAACGAAGTACTGAATCTGTGGCGTTACCATGTCAGTACTGTGATAGGTCGGACCCCCATGAACATGAAGGATGGTACCTCGAACAGGTTTTTTAGAGCGATACAGCCAGCCGTGAATGATTGTTCCATCTGAGCTTTGCCAGTTGAAATCTTCGGCAGGTGTCAGATCGTTCTCATTTAATTCGGTCCTGGCCCAGACATTGATCAACTTGCGCCAATTTTCCTGAAGCGGGTTCTCCGGTTCAAAAACAACAATCTCACCGGGTTGGGTGGAGCTGTAAAAACATCCGCTCCAACTACCAGTAGGGGTCTTTCCGAGTGGTAACAAGCTACCCTGGGATGTGGGAAGAAGTATTTGCGCGCCATCCACGGGATCAAGAATTAAGCCTTGCGCCCTGCCAAGTACATTTTCGATGACAGAAAGCTGTTCACTATTTTCCGCCCTCCAGAAGAATTGAATATCTCTGGATGGGTCATCGATCAACCAGCGGAATTGACCATTAATGAGGTGAAAGATCCCCATCCGGCGATGGGTTGCGGTCTCTTCAAGCACCACTACCTCATTTGGGTCATGGTTGAAATCACAAAAAACTTTGCGCTCATCTCCGGCATTGATTAATTCGTGGTCGTATTCCCCATTAATTCCTACCAACCATGCCTGCCTGCCGGCGGGTGAGCGGTCGTTACGCTCGTATAAAACAAGCCTTCCATCCGGGCTTATTTTTGGGGTGGTGGAACATCCTTTGCTCTGTGTTGCCAAGGCGAAGAGATCTCCGCTTTTCAGATCCATCCTGTAAATGGTAAAAGTTTCCGTTTCATCCGCTGTCTGAGGATGACGATTGGCAGAGAAGACCAGGTATTTACCGTCGGGGGTAAGCGCACCACCTCGAATGTAATAATTAGGTTTTTCCTCGGTCAAGGCGTGAAGAATCCCAGGTTGATGAAGATACACTCGATACAAGCGCATGCGCTCATCCCCGTCATGATCTTGTTCCACGATGATCGAAGCGCTGTCTGGTGACCAGGCGACGAAGAAGGTATTCTGATTGGTATGAGTCATCTGGATTGGAGGTTGACTCCCATCCGAAGGTACCACGAATACATCACTTACATCGCCGGTATTAAACCAGGTCCAGGCGATCCACTTGCCGTCTTTGGAACTTTTCGCGAGCAGTTCATCATCAATCCGGGGGAGGGAAAGAATCTGATCGAGGAATTTATTTTCATTCATTCTGATTTATCCCTTCAGCAAAAAAGCAGGCCACTTTGCGGGAAGTTCCGGCTGGGGAGAGTTGGGGATCTTCCTGTTTGCAGCGCTCCTGGGCGATGGGGCAGCGTGGATGGAATCGGCAGCCATTTGGAATATGAACCGCGTTCGGCAACTCTCCTTTTAAGATCACCCTTTGCTTCCGCTTGCGAGGATTGGGAGCGGGAGCCACCGAGACCAGCGCTTGCGTGTATGGATGCTTGGGGTCTTTAAGTACTTCGATTGTCGGCCCTTCTTCAACAATCCTGCCTAAATACATGACGATCATTCGGTCGGTAAAATATCCCGCTGTGGCCAGGTCGTGAGTAGTATATAAAATCGTAACGCCACGGACATCCCGGATGGTCCGCAGCAAGGACAGAATATCAGCACGAATCGAGACATCGAGCATGGAGACCGGTTCATCGGCGAGTAAAAGATCTGGCTCCAAAACTAAGGCGCTGGCGATCACCACCCTCTGCCGCTGCCCGCCGGATAGTTCATCAGGGTATCGATCCCAAAAGTGTTCCGCGGGAGTAAGGCCGCAGTCTTCCAACGCTGTACGAACCTTGCGTTCTTTGACGTCGTCCCGCAGACCAGGGGAGTGAATTTCAAGTGGTTCCGCCATGATTTCCCAAATCGATTGGCGTGGATTGAGTGATTCATAAGGATCCTGGAAGATCATCTGGGCTCGACGGCGGAATTCCAGAGTTTGTGCGCGCTTGCTCTCCACACCAATTCTGCGCTGATCTTTGTCGTCCAATTTTCCAACCGCCCACTTTGCCAGAGGAAGTTCATTGAAGAAAGCTTCCCCGCTGGTGGGGGACTGCAATCCGAGAATATTCATACTGAGGGTTGTTTTTCCAGAGCCCGACTCTCCTACCAGAGCGACAATCTCCGCTTTGCCTATTGAAAGACTGATTCCGTCAAGCGCTTTAACTTCCAATTGTGGACGCCGGAGAATTTTATCCACCACGGATTGGCTCACCGGAAAGTATTTGTAAAGGTCTTTAACTACAAGAATCGGTTCAGTCATGCCGATCTCCTTGCGCCAGCAAATGGCATCTCGCGCTATGGTCCGGGTTAATCTGGGTCACCGCTGGCGAAATTTTTTCGCACAAACCAGCGATTCGCAAGTCGCAGCGAGGCTCAAACCGGCAGCCAGGCGGCAAGGCGTTTAGGCGGGGTGGAACCCCAGGGATGGAAGCAAGCCGTGAACCTGGATTGGCGATGTCCGGAAATGCTTGCAGTAACCTTTGGGTATAAGGGTGGCTGGCGTTATTGAAAAGAGTATCACTATTGGCATGCTCCACCATTACGCCCCCATACATCACCAGAACATCATCACAAATTTCGGCTACAACTCCCAAGTCGTGTGTAACCAATACCAGAGTAAGGTTCATTTCTTTTTGGAGACGTTGCAAGAGATCCGTGATCTGGGCCTGCACCATGACATCCAACGCGGTGGTCGGCTCATCGGCAATAAGCACCTTGGGAGAGCAGGACAAAGCCATGGCAATCACAGCGCGCTGCCGCATTCCTCCGCTGAATTGGAAAGGATACTGCTTTCCTCGTTTGGCAGAGATTCCCACCAACTCCAATAATTCGCCAGCCCGCTTGGCCGCGTCGGCTTTTGAGGATAAAACCTCGTGAACCATCAGAGCTTCCACAATCTGGCTTTCCACGGTGCGAACCGGGTTGAGTGCGTTCATGGCGCCTTGAAATACCATCGCGATCTCTTTCCAGCGAATCTTCTGGATTTCTTTTTCAGAAATTCGCATCAAATCAAGTCCATTCAGTAAAACTTGACCCGAGGTGATTCTGCCAGCCTCAGGAAGGAGGCGCATCAGGCTGAGCATGACAGTTGTCTTGCCGCAGCCACTTTCTCCCACCAGTCCAAGGCTTTTTCCTTGTGGAATTGAAAACGAAAGATCTTCGACCGCGATCAGGTGATCGCCTTTTTCGGAGAGGTATTCAACGGAAAGGTTTTTAACTTCCAAGCTGTTCATCCAGCCGCCTCGCTTTCAGAAGGAGCTGTATCTAACGGCGTCTGAATCGCAATCATTCTGCGTGGATTGAATAGATGATGGGTCTTGAGACGGGGATTGAGTAATTCCTCCAAGGCGTTTCCGATCAGGATGATGGACAAGCTGACCCAAACGATGGCAATGCCGGGTGGTAAGAGGAACCACCAAGCCATGCGGCTGATTGCCCTTTCAAAGGCGAAATTTAACATCATTCCCCAGCTGATGAGCGTTGGATCACCTAAACCGAGGAAACTAAGGGTTGATTCGGCGATAATCGAAGAGGAAATATCCAATACGGCCTGGGCGAAGATCAGCGGAAGTACTTGGGGCAGAATATGTTTTGTGATGATACGTACATCACTTGCTCCCATCGAGCGAGCCCGCAGTACATATTGACGTTCCTTGATTGAAATAACCTGCGAACGCACCAGACGGGCGGTATAAGTCCAATGGAGAAGGACAATTACAAAAATGATCTTCCAAAGCCCTCGCCCCCAAACACTTACGATCACTAACATCAGGGGCAGGTCCGGAATGACCATCAGGAAGTCGGTGAGGCGCATGAGGATGTTATTGACCTTGCCACCAAAATAACCCGCGGCAAGCCCAACGATTGTTCCGATAAGCATCGAAAAAAAGGCGGAGACAAAACCAACGATTAAGGAGACACGAGCCCCATAAATCAGCAGGCTGAGAACATCCTTGCCGGCGTCATCCCTTCCGAGCCAGTGTTGGGCGTCCGGCGGCGCTAAAATATCGGAAGGTTGTACGTCAACGCGTTGATTTGGATCGTAAGGGGCAAAGAAAG
>DATMWA010000102.1:0-2124 GCA_035562755.1 Anaerolineales bacterium | reverse complement strand
AAAATACATAGCGAACGCCGCAACCATTCGTGGCATCACTCTTTGTGCGATTACCTTCCTTTCCTCCCGAAGCTTCTCGATTAATGACTGTATATTTTCCTTATGCTCTTGCTCATGGTCTCGAACGACTTTATTCCAGTCTTTATCTACTCGAAATGGCACCCCCTGCCAATTCCAACTCGCAGCGCGCCTAGAACGTGCGTACCATCCATCCTTAACCAACATTTCATCAACATATGGGCCAATCAGCCCTCCCAGATCAATGGCCGAAAGAGGAGAGAGGTCTGCAAGTGCGTTGGCGGGACCAACAACCCATCCTAATTGTGCATGCCTGAGTTCTGGGTCCATTCCGCGCGCTTGTAAATATTGATTCAGGCGATGCCGGTAGAAATTATCGTTAGCTTGAAGTTCGACTGGCATAGTAGCGCGCAGTGATGCCGCATTAAATATATCGATCCCGCCATCTACATTGGGTAAGCTAAAAATCGGAGATTCGCTGCGAAGAATCGCTAGTGCGTGTTTTCCGAGAGGTGAATCTGGCTCACTGTCGACAAACCGCACAAGCTGATCTAGATAAGAGCGCAAATCGCTCAGCCATAATTTTCCAGTAGCCGCAATCCTTGTAGATCTCAAAACATCAGACTGCTTATCTTTGAGTATTATTAAGCCATATTCTGGAATAATTTGATTTAAATCGATGCATCCAATTTGATTAGTAGGACGATGGCCCGTAGCCGACACCAAAGCACCTGCCAAGCGATTTCTATGGTTATATAACTTGGATAGTTCAGTGGAATACTTACTGCGCACAAGCGAATTACTGGATTTTTGAAGGGACTCGGCCCACTTACGAGCCCCCTTATCATTAAGTGTTAGGCGTGAGCCAATGAATCTATTGCTTGATGAGGTCTGTGCACAGGCTTCACCGAACCATAGCGTTTGGATCTCCGTCACGGCCTGGGAAACCCGATTTTCGGATATTGACCCATAATATGCAGGCGCTGCTGACATCGAAAATGTATCGGCCATTATGATTTGGGGAATTTCAGGGCCAAACTGATGAGCTAATTTGGACGCCATGACTCGCCTAAAGCGTCCAGCACCAATAGCCGTCTCTGGCATCAACTGCTTTACGATTTCACGAAGCTGATAGGATGGGATTATCTCGGCAGCTCTTGATCCTAAAACTGCCTGGCCAGCAGCGGGCATTGCCACTCCCGAGAGGTCCATGAGCATGGCATACAACCTCGGCGGAACCGGAAATTCAAAGTATTCAGTCGTAATCTCCAGCCAAGATTTTGGGATTTGAGCTGCGTTGGTTGCATTCGGAGGCCGACAAATACGTCGATATATCAATGGCCTTTCCAAGTCCAACACCAATTTTGAATCACTTCCCTCATCGCCCCAAACGAGATCGCTAAGCTCAATCTCTCGTAATCCGGTCGCTATCATTACTGCTAAAGCGACGAATGGTTCAGCCTCATAAAGCGATTTTCTTCGAAGAGCTGACTCTGCAGTATTGATGGAACCAGCTGTTATACGAACTATCATCGAATCTGGTAATTCTTGACTTGGATTCGCTAGCAGATCACCATCGCTTGTCCTTATCATTAAGCCAATTTTGGCACGGGAATACCGCGCCCTAGCCGACGGCTCTTCGACGTCAGCAGGCGTTTCATCCACGATAAAACTGGATATTTCCGTTACATCGTCAGAATCGATGGGGTCTACCGCAAGCACCGGCAACGCTGGGGCATCCAAAGCCGGAAGCAAAAACGTGGATTCGAGACCTAGTCTTAGATTAGCTGCATCATCCCGCATCCAGCGGTTAATAACGTCACCCAACCAACTTGTCCACAGCCTCCCAAAATCATCCCTGATGCCAATTTCTGAATGAGCAAGGTCAAGCTCCATAATCTGAGCTAATTGGGGAATCGACCGTGCTTCAGCTAACCTCAATTTTATGGGTGAATTGGGATCTACGATAATTCCACGAATTCTCTCGGCAAATTTAGTTAGTTTCTTTCGACTATTTCCAACTGAATTAGCCGGGTCCAATGCGGCGCAAACCATAATGGCTGAAAGCCGCAATAACGTGTCTGATCGTTCTGCATTATTAAGAGT
>DATMWA010000101.1:0-11303 GCA_035562755.1 Anaerolineales bacterium | reverse complement strand
GGGAACATGAACATCACTTCATCTTCCTCGCGGGTGGTATGCCCCATTACGCCTCGGCCGCCCCGTCCCTGATTGCGGTAAGTCGCCGCGTTGGTTCGTTTGATGTAGCCTTTTTCAGTCAATGTAACCAGAACGCTTTCGTCCTGAACCAAGTCTTCTTCCCGCAAGTCTTCATTTAAATCACCGGCGATGCGGGTCTTGCGGGCGTCGCCGTATTTGTCATTCAACTCTTGCATGTCGGCTTTGATCAAAGCCAATTTCTTCTGTGGATTAGCCAGCAAGTCTTCCAGGTAGGCAATCTGTTCTTGAACCTGACGGGCTTCGTCTTCGATCTTCATCCGCTCCAAGGCAGCCAGCCTGCGTAACTGCATATCCAAAATCGCCTGTGCTTGCAACTCGCTGAGCTTAAATCGGGTCATCAAGCCTTCTTTGGCGCTCTCGGCACTCTCGGCGGCGCGGATTAATTTAATGATGTCTTCAATGTTGGCCAAAGCGATCAACAAGCCATCCAAAATGTGAGCGCGGGCTTTGGCTTTACGCAGCTCATATTCACTGCGCCGTGTAATCACATCCAGACGGTGTTCAATAAACAGGTGGAGGGCTTTCTTTAACGTCAGGGTACGCGGTTCTCCGTTTACCAAGGCTAACAATTGCACACTGAAAGTGGATTGCAGCTGGGTATACTTAAAAAGTTGATTTAATACTTTTTTCGGTTGGGCGCTGCGTTTTAACTCAATCAAAATTCGCATGCCGCGCTGGTCGCTCTCATCCCGCAGGTCGCTGATCTGGTCCAGTTTTTCATCCCGCGCCAGCTCGGCGATCCTCTCGATCAGGGAGGTTTTGTTCACCTGATACGGAATCTCAGTAATCACGATCTGATGTCTTCCGGTTTTTGTTTCCTCAATCTGAGCAACCCCGCGCATCACCAGCCGGCCCTTGCCCGTGGAATAGGCGTGCAGAATCCCTTCCCGTCCGAGGATCATCGCCCCAGTCGGAAAATCCGGGCCGCTTACAAATTCCATCAACTCCTCGGTGCTCACATCCTCAATCGTCTCATAATGATCAATCAAGTGATTGATAGCCGCGGAAAGTTCGCCCAGGTTATGGGGCGGGATAGAAGTCGCCATGCCAACGGCAATTCCACTGGTGCCATTCAGCAACAAGTTAGGCAGGCGGGAAGGTAATACCAGGGGTTCTTTCAAGGAATCGTCGAAGTTAGGACCAAATTCGATCGTTTCCTTGTCAATATCTTCCAACATTTCTTCCGCCATCTTGCTCAGGCGGGCTTCGGTATAACGCATCGCGGCGGGTGGGTCACCATCAATCGAGCCAAAGTTACCCTGGCCATCCACCAACAGATAGCGCATACTGAAATTCTGCGCCATGCGTGCCATCGCGTCATAAACCGCCTGGTCACCATGCGGGTGGTACTTACCCAACACCTCACCAACGATTCTGGCGCTCTTTTTAAAACTTCCGCTGGCGCGAATGCCCATATCGTACATCGAATACAAAATTCGGCGGTGAACAGGTTTTAAGCCATCCCGCGCGTCGGGTAGGGCGCGGGCTACAATCACGCTCATCGCGTAATCGAGGAAGGCGTCCTTCATCTGGTTTTCAATATTTACATTCTTAATGTTTCCGGTTTCCATGCCAATCCTTCATCACGGGATTTCCGCGGGGCAGAACAATTCTATACGAAATTTAATTATACCAAAGGCGGGTGGATATTGCCAAAACAGGCTCGGAGTTGTATAATAAGCCACGCTATTCGGGGTGTGGCTCAGACCGGTAGAGCGCACGGTTCGGGTCCGTGAGGTCCCCGGTTCAAATCCGGGCACCCCGACAAGCATCAAAACCGCCAACCCGAGGCGGTTTTTTCGTCCCCGCTTCTCCCTTACAGGGATTTCAAAATCCGGGCACCCCGACAAGCATCGTACCCGCGAGGTGGTTAATCCTCAGCCTTTTCTCGACTCGCATGCCATTAAAGTACTCCCACTTGTTATTCCAATATTGAATAGCACCCAATATACTCAAATTCCAACCCCATTACCCATAGAAATATGTGAATATTGCCACCTTCTTGATTGTACTCTTACCAAAATAGTGGTATTATTTTTTAAATCCTAAGCTAGGGAGAATATATACATGGCTGATCAATTTTCACTTGGTAATCGCTTGCGTGCCTTGCGCACAGAACGCCGGCTTTCACAACGCGATCTTGCCACCAAGGCTGGCGTCTCTACCAATGCTGTTAGTCTTATCGAGCGCAACGAGATCTCTCCATCCGTCTCAACCCTTCAATCCCTCGCCCGCGCGCTTAACATCAAAATCAGTTACTTCTTCGATGAGGATTATTCTGGTAAAGTCCTCCTCGTGCGTGCCGCCGAGCGACCGATTATAAACGGAGACGGTTTACGTATCGAAGGTGTTGGGAAAAGGCTCATTGACCAGGAAGTCGAGCCGTTTCGGATCACTCTCGATCCACACGCCCATAGCGGCGAACGTCAGGTCGTTCACGCCGGCATGGAATTTATCTGTTGCGATGAAGGCAAAGTTGAATATATCATCGATGGAAAATCTTACATCGTTGAGAAAGGTGATTTTCTGATCTTCGACGCCTCCCAACCCCACCTCTGGCGCAACCCATTTGAGGAACCCGCAGTTTTCCTACTTGTAATGCAAGCTTCGTCCGATAGCGCCGATTCAATCAATCGCCACTTTGTGGATTACCCCTCGATCAAACACATCGGTAAATAAAAAAAAGGTCTGGGGTTACCCAGACCTTTTCAATTAATTCAAATCGATCACTCCGCCACGACCCTGACCGTGTTCATGGTCGTGATCGTGTTGATGATGTTCGTGGTGGTCATGGTCGTGGTGATGATGTTCATGATGGTCGTGACCTTGATGATTATGGTCATGGTTATGCTGCTCGTAACCGCCTCGTCCTAAATGAGCCATCTCCAATGCTGGGTGAAGTTTGCCTTCCAGATAAGCCGTTATCGCTTGCTCCACAGTGCCAAACGCGGTAGTATACGCCTCAATCCCTACCTTATCAAACACCTTCGCGGCGCTCTCTCCCATCCCGCCGGTGATAATGACATTCGCGTTCAGGCTATTGATATAAATAGGTACCTGACCCGGTTTGTGATTTTCAACATGCGGATTGGCATGCACACTCACTTCGCCAATCTTGCCTTCGTTAACTTCAATAATCGTAAAATACGCGGCATGTCCAAAATGGCCAGATACCGGACTTTGTAAACCCTTCTCGTTTTCAGCAGTTACAACAACACGCATTCTTGCTCCTTTTATTAGGGATGGAAAACCATCGACCGTTTAATATTTTGATCCATCAGAACTTTACGTACCAAATCGCACACTTCACCAATTTGAGGATCGGCAATCCGGTATTCCATCTCGGTGCCGTGCCTTTCACATTCTACCACGCCTACCCCGCGTAATACCGCCAATTGGCGGCTGACCATGGTTTGCGCCAACCCGGTTGCTTCCGAAATTTCATTCACAACCATTGGTCTGTCCCGTAAGGTATGCAACAGGATTAATCTGGTCGGGTTGCCCATTGCCTTGCAGAACTCTGCCTGGATATCGAAGATTGATCTTTCAGCCATTTTATTTACCTCTTTGCTTTCTCTATCGCGAACACAGTTAAGGCAAGCCCCAAGGCGATGCCAATCGAACCAGCGCTCAGCGGCGGCTCCTGGGTTTGTTGGTCAGCGAATTTTGGAAAATCTACCTCGGCCGCTTGGGCAGCCACTTTGTCACAAGCCTGGTGGACAAGATCCAAGCCAGCTACATCGTCAAAGATCGCCGCCCGCTGATCTGCTTCATCCAGATGGCAGACATAACATCGCGAGACGTCCTCGCCGACCACCGGATGGGCGGAACGATCGTAATGGGCTGCCTCTTTGGTTAACGCGTACGGATTTCCGCCATGGCAATCCACACAATGCATCGGCGATTCGTTGATGCAAAAGCTCTTGCCATTATCGTAATTGTGATATTGGGAGTCATGGCAAACTACACACTGGTCGCCCGCCCCGCCTGCCGCCATCACTTGTTCTACGCTTATACCGAAGCATAAAAAGGCCAAAATCATGAAAATCCGCGCGGTGTTTAACAATTTGGAGAAACTGAATTTCGTTTTCATGTTCCGCTCCTCTTGTAAAGTATATGATGTGTTTACTTTACCTTTTCATTTATTCTACTATTATTATAGTACGATATTTCCTGAATGGAGCATTTTTTACTAATTTAATATACAAATAATCGTATATTCAGGATTTAAGTCATAATCCGCGCTTAACGTGTAAAGTATATTGTGAATTGTTTCACAAATTATTTCCACTTCCAGGGTGTTATAATCTGATTGATGGCAAAACTGTCTTCCAAACATTTTTCTACTTTTATACCAGGTTTATCTCTAATCCTTATAATCGCTTTCCTGTATGGAACAGCCTTCATCTTCCTTACTCCTGCCTGGTGGCATCACGATGAACCCGGTCACTTTCAAGTCGCCTGGTTTTTTGCCAATCACAATCGCTTCCAACAGGTTGAGGAATACGATCCGGATATGCGCCGGGATTTGGCTCTCTCCCTCGAGGAACATGGTTTCTACGCCTATCGGAATTACAAACTCGACCTTTCCTCCCCCACCGAACCATGGGTTATGAGTCCTCAGGCAAACGACCCAAAGCTTGCCTATCTGCTTTACTCACTGCCTTTACGTTTTACCAGCCATCTCGATCTGGCGGACCAACTCATCCTCCTCCGCTTTATCTCGCTTGCTTACTACCTCGCGGCGATTGCCGTTGTTTATTATTTGGCAGTGGAGACCTTTCCAAAGGATTCCCTCATTCCAAGCCTGGCTGCTCTGTTCTTCGGTCTGCTGCCCGGCGCGGCCAACCAAATGACCGCCGTTTCCAATGAACCCCTCGGGGCGCTCTTCTTCACCCTTTTTCTCTACTTTACTTTTCGTGTCCTCAAAGGCGAAACCATCGCGCGCGGCTGGGTTCCAATGCTCATTACCGCCATTTTGGCCGCCTTCTCCATCAACACCGTCTGGATTAGTTTGGCGGTTGTGATCGCGCTGGTCGCCGCGTTTTCCCTCTTCCGCGGTCGGTTGAGATTCATCCCATACCTTCTCCCGCTCCTCCTCATCGCCGGCCTGCCCTTTCTTTTCATCGAAAAAGGCGAAGCCCGTTATTGGTACATCAGTCGGGGAGACCCGATCGTCGCCCGTTCAAGTTCCCCGGACTCTCCGTTGGAAGGTTACGTCCTTCATTTACCTGAGCGAAGTGCCATCACCCAGCGCATTCCCACGGATCGAACCAATGCCCTGTCCGGCACGCCCGCCACCCTCGGCTTCTACGCTTGGTCATCCTCCCCGCGTACTTATGAACTCGAAAAATTTGTGGAGGTCCGCTACGCGAGTCTTCCGGATGACCGAATCACCCTCAATCAGCAACCAACCTGGTATTCAATACCACTCTTGTTGGATGAGGAGCTTGGGAACGTGAAGGTTCGCCTGATGATACCCAAAGGCGAAGCACCAGATTCTCCCATTTCAGTCACCTTCCAGGCGATAACTCTCGCCTCTGGAAATCGCCATGGAACCCCTGAGTTTAGTGATCCGTCCCTCACCGCTGGCAATTGGGATGGCGCTGGCTTTACCAACCTCCTCCGTAACCCTGACCTCACCGGGACCTGGTTTAATTTTAACAACTGGTTTCTTAACTCTCTCTCGGTTCGACTGCCGGTAAATTTTGATCAATCCATTCTCGCCAGTCTGCAAGACCCCGCCACATCCGGTTGGTACTTCTCAAGGGTAACAACCTCTCTTTCGCAAACCTATTGGGGCAAAATCGGCGCCAGTAACTTCGAGCTGCTGGGAGCCCCTTACCTGTATTGGTTGCTGGATGGCTTACTGGTTGTCAACGTACTCTTTGGTTTCGGCGCATTTGTTCAATTCCGCCGGCACACCCATAACCCGCGAGTTTATGTGGGAATTTGGGTGATCCTTATCATCTGGGGACAAACCTACCTGCGTGGCGCCAGCAGCCTTGATCTGGATCGGATCGTAATCCCATGGGCGCGTTATGCCTCTACCACTTTCCCGCTCCTCTCCGCCATCCTCGCGGCAAACACGGTTTATGCCTTCTCTCTCCTTCGGCGCCTTTCCTTTAATATGGAATATTTAGCCAAAGCGGTAATGGCAGCCATACTCGTCGGGTTGCCGCTTCTCAGCATCCTTAGCTTGGTCTCAAAGTTCCAATTAAACGACGCTTACGCCACTCAACTGGCCATTGGCGCTTATGGCGCCGTTCTTTTCTTATTTCTGGCTCTATATTTTTGTTTAGCCAGGTTAAATAGCAAGAAGGTTGGCTTTTAATTCAAATTTTTCATTACTTCATTTTCACCATTATAATTAGGCTATGTTCCACAGCCTGGCCGCCACCCTCAAAAAACATCCCCAATGGTTGGCAATTCTCTTTTTCAGCGCCTACTTCCTGCTCGGTTTGGTGATCTTCGATGATTACGGTGTCTCCACCGATGAGGTCTTTCAAATTGAAAAGGCCGTTCTCAACCTGGATTACATCACCGGCAAAAATGCCGACTTACTGGAATATCCCGACCGCCATTATGGCGCCATTCTCGCCATTCCGCTTTATCTGGCCGGCAAAGCCCTGGGAGATCCGCGTTACGACTACCTTCTGCGCCATCTGTCTACCTTTTTGATTTTTTTTGTTTCCTCCATCTTCTTTTACCGCCTCGCCCGGCATCTAAAACTTAACCGCGCCATCGCCCTGGTCGGCACGGCTATTTACATCTTTCATCCCCACATTTTTAGCCATAGTTTCTACAATATCAAAGATATTCCCTTTCTTGCGGTCTATCTGATCAACCTTTATACCCTCGTCCTTTGGAGTGAAAAGCCAGACTACGCCTTGGCCCTGCTGAATGGTTTCCTTTCCGGAATTCTGGTTGTATTCCGATTGCCGGGTTTGCTGATGTGGGGGATTACTTTTCTGGTCTGGCTCTGGATTTTGCTCCTCAACCCGCGCGCCTGGAAATCACTCATTCCAGCCGGCGCGCTTTACGCCCTTACCGCCATCCTCACCCTCTTTGTATTCTTGCCAACCCTCTGGCATGACCCGCTCGGTGAAACATTGGCGTTCTTTTCCATGGATCTTTTCACCTGGGGCGGCAAGGAGCTCTTCATGGGCAACTTCCTCCGCCCGGAGTTCTTTCCGCGGACCTATCTGCCAATTTACATCCTGGTAACCACCCCGCTGCTCTTCACTCTTTTACTCGCCATCGGGACTCTGGTCATCCTCTTTCAAATGTTCATCCGCCTTGAAGTGTTCAAATCCACCTCCATGCCCCGCATCGTCCTCATGCTGGCGCTTTATCTGCCAATCTTATACATCATGGCCGCCCGACCGATCATCTACAACGGCTGGAGGCATGTTTTTTTCATCTACGCGCCTTTTGCCCTCATCGCCGCCCTCGGCCTTAATGATTTCTGGAATTGGTTCGCTTCCATCCGCCATCACCTTCTTCGAGCCACCGCCCGCGTCCTGCTCGTCCTGTCGCTTGCCGCCCAGGCGGGCTTTTTAGCTTGGTTCCTGGTGGTCAGTCACCCGTACCAGCATGTGTTTTACAACCGCCTGGCTGGCCCCGATCTTGACACCATTCGCACCCAATTCTCCATGGATTACTGGGGCCTGGCTTACCGTGAAGCCCTCGTTACCATCCTCGAACACGATGACCGCCCGCTTATTCGGGTCACCGCCGCCTCCAATCACCTGCTTACCGAAAATCTCCACATCCTCCCCCTGGCTCAGCGGGAACGCTTCGTGGTCAATGGCCCCAAACAGGAATCCGATTACTACCTCACCCATTACCGCTACGAGTTCAAAGATGTTGACCCAAGCCGGACCCTTTGGCGGGAGATCGAGGTCCTCGGGGCGCCAATCCATGGCATTTACAAGTTCAACCCCGCCACCCCAAGCCCTTAGCCAAAGCCTCGTCCGTTATAATTAAGCCATGTTTCATCGCCTTCGCGACACCCTGACCAAACACTCCCGTTGGATGGTTTTTCTCTTTTTTACGGCTTACCTCGTTATTGGCTTGGCGGTTTACGATGATTATGGGATTTCCACGGATGAGGAATTTCAGATCCGCAAAGCCGAAATTAATCTCGATTTCATGACCGGAAGGAATACCGATCTGCTGGAATACCCCGACCGGCATTACGGCGCGGTGCTTGCCATTCCGCTTTACTTCATTGGCAACTGGCTTGGCGATACCCGTGCCGATTACCTCTTTCGACATCTCACAACCTTCTTGATTTTTTTTGGTTCCTCCATCATTTTCTATCGCCTTGCCCGCCTGCTGAATTTTAGCCGTTCGCTCGCCCTCGCTGGCACCGCCATCTATATTTTCCATCCGCACCTCTTCAGCCACAGCTTCTACAACATCAAGGATATCCCCTTCCTTTCCCTCTACCTTTTAGATCTCTACCTGCTGGTTTGCTGGGTCAAAAAACCCGGTTGGGGTTATGCCCTCCTCAGCGGGCTCGGTTCCGGACTTCTGGTGGTTTTCCGCTTGCCCGGCTTCCTTCTCTGGGCAACCGCCTTTATGCTCTGGGCTTGGCTTTTTCTACTCAGCCCGCGCCTTTGGAAACGCCATCTTTTTACCGGTTCGGTTTACGCGCTTTCCGCTATACTGGCTTTATACGTTTTTATGCCCGCCTTGTGGCTCGATCCGTTGAATGAATTGCGTGTTTTCATCTCGGCGGAACTCTTCACCTGGCCCCACAAGGAAATCTTCATCGGTCAGCTCATTGAAGGTTATGCCATCCCGCGCTATTACCTGCCGGTTTACTTTGCGGTCACCACACCTCTCCTCTGGCTTGGGCTTGCGCTTATCGGTAGCTTGGTCAGCCTCTACCAGCTCTTCATTAAAAAACAAATTCTCGATAGCGCCGCCATCGGGTTGGCGCTGCCTTTTTTTGGATTTTACTTCCCTCTCCTCGCCATCATGCTCATCCGTCCGGTCATCTACAACGGATGGCGGCATGCCTTTTTTATCTACCCGGGATTTGTATTGCTTGTCCTCTTTGGCATCCGCGCTTGCCTGGCTGGCATCCACGCCCTGCCCAGGCGCTGGATTCGGCGGCTCAGCCTGGCCACTCTTGTGCTCCTCGCCATGTTTCAGGTAGCGGAACAAGCCCGCTTTTTAGTCATCAGCCACCCTTACCAGCACGTTTATTACAACCGCCTGGCTGGCGAATCCCTCAGCGAAGCCCGCCGGCTCTACGCCATGGATTATTGGGGACTTTCCTACCGCCAGGCTCTCGAAGCGATTCTCGAAATGGACGACCGCCCTGAGATCCGCGTTTTGGGTTACCACCCGCTCCTCGCCCAGCAAAACTTGCGGATTTTAACCCCCGATCAGCGCCAGCGGATAGTCATCGTTCAAAAAGGCGAGCCTTACGACTATTTCATCCACCATTTCCGCAATGATTTTCAAGAAGTTTTTCCCGACCGCGAAATGGTCTACTCCATTAATATCGATGGCGCCCTCATCAACGCTGTTTACCGCTTCATCCCTTAAACCTCCATTCCTCGCAGACATTCAACCAGTTTAATGCTCAGATTACGGTGCTTGAACGCTATTTGTAATGAGCAAGTATTTACCATATAATTTAGGTAACGGTTTTATGGTATACTCTTATTCAAACAGATCATGAAGCCGCATTCGTATTAAACCAAGTCTGTCCTCAATCGGAGCTCGGCACTTTTATTACATTCAAAAACGGGTATAATATGGACGTGATCACTGAAATCCGAAGCACACTTAAAAAAGCAAACCTGCGGGTTACCCCTCAGCGCGTGGCTATTTGTGAGTACCTCACTCACAACAACAACCACCCCACCGCCCTCATGATCTATGATCAGGTCAAGGTATCCCATCCCAACATTTCGCTCATGACCGTCTACAACACGCTCAACGCGCTCAATCAACAGGGCGTCATCTCCGAAATCGGCAAATTCCGCGACGAACACAAACGCTTTGACAACATCACCGATCCCCATCTCCACCTCATGTGCGTTCAGTGCGGCAAAATTGAAGATCTTCAACTCCCCCTCCTTCAGCAGGTTGAAGAACAAATTTTTGTTGAATCCGGTTTTATTGTCGACCGCTCCAAACTCCTCTACTATGGGGTATGTAAAAGCTGCCAGGAGAAAAATCAAACCGAATTAGAATAAAGGAATTTCAACATGGACCAGGCCCTCAAGGAAAAGATCAACCACGCCCAACGCAACGAACTGACCGAGGCGCTTATTTACCGAAAAATCGCTTCAACCCTCCCCAAAGATAACGACAAACAGATTATGCAGCGCATCGCTGCCGATGAGGAACGACACTCCAAGGTTTGGGCGGAAATGACCGGCGAAACCCAAAGCCCCAACGGATTGGCGGTTTGGTGGTACACCCTCATCAGCCGCGTTTTTGGTTATACCTTTGCCATCAAACTGATGGAAATGGGCGAAGAGGGCGCCCAGCTGAACTACGAATCGATCGCGCTTGCCTATCCTCAAACCCGGGCAATCCTCGAGGACGAACAACGTCACGAGGACGAACTGGTCAACATGCTTGACGAGGAACGCCTGCGCTATGCCGGCTCGGTTGTTCTCGGCCTCAACGATGCCCTGGTAGAATTAACCGGAGCCTTGGCTGGCCTCACCCTTGCCCTTCACACCCAGCCCGACCTGATCGCCCTCTCCGGATTGGTAACCGGTATCGCCGCCTCGCTCTCCATGGGCGCCAGCGAGTACCTCGCCACCAGCCAGGAAGCGGATGGCAAACATCCGCTGCGGGCCGCCATTTACACCGGCGTGGCTTATATCTTTACCGTTGCCGCCCTCATCACCCCCTATCTGCTCATCGATAACCCGTTCATCAGCCTCGCTATCGCCCTTACCACCGCCGTTATCATCATCGCGGTCTTCAATTATTACATCAGCGTCGCCAAAGGCGAAAACTTCAAGCACCGCTTTCTGGAAATGTCGATCCTCAGCCTCAGCGTAGCTGGCTTCTCCTTCGTCATCGGATACTTTATCCGCATTTGGCTCGGCGTCGAAGTTTAACCAACCCGCCTGTCATTTCGAACGAAGTGAGAAATCCTAACCCATCCCCCTGTCATTTCGAACGAAGTGAGAAATCCTAACCTACCCCCCTGTCATTTCGAACGAAGTGAGAAATCTTAA
>DATMWA010000100.1:0-3551 GCA_035562755.1 Anaerolineales bacterium | reverse complement strand
TTACCTTTGTGCGCGTTCTTACCAACCAGGTTTTGGATCATTTCGTTTTCTGCATAGGCATCATTGTGCTGGTCGAGGAATTGAAGTACATTGGTACCAACCAGGTCCACATTTTCATCAATTTCCAGCATGCGGGAGAATTGGGGATTAGCCAGTTTAATTGTTCCCTGGTTATCCGCATAAACCACTGCGTCTGGCGAAGCTTCAATCAGGTGTCGATATCTTGCTTCACTTTCGGCAAGCTCTTCTTCGACCTGTCTTTCCCCGGTCATTGGCAGGAGCCAACCCTCCATGTATTGTAGTTCTCCCTTCGCAGAGCGAAGAGCCCTTCCCTGGTCGCGGACCGTGTGGTAATCGCCATTGAGATGTCGAATGCGGTAGACAACCTCGTATAAATTATTCTGGTTGAGCGCTTCCTGTCGGCTTGAATGCACCCGTCCCAGATCGTCCGGGTGGATCAGGTCTGCAAATGCCACTTTGCGATTATTAACAAGGTCTTCAGGTGTGTAGCCGATCATTGTAAAGATACCATTTGTGACTTGCGTAATGGTTAAATGGGAATCGTCAAAAGCCCGGTAAATCGCACCTGGCATGTTTTGATAATCAGAATCCAAAATGTTTTCTGAAGATAATTCAGTGCCCCGATGTTCGAGATGTGAAGTATCGAGGACCAGGCTAAAGCAATGGGCTCCAAAATACTCTACTTCATTGATTGTTGAGTAAGGGATAAGTTGCCCTTGAGCATCATCAGCACCGGCTTCGTTTGCAACTCTTATGCCTCCCGCCTCTAGATCAAAAACGACACTTTGTTCTTGAAAGATACTAAAATTTGATTGGCAGAGGGGATTTGAGAACAGAACTTTACCCTGGTCATTAACAACCAGTACTGCATTGTCAGCGCTTTTGCTGGAATTCAAAAAATTGTCACTGCCCGAAGAATGATTATCCGTCTCATCGCTCATAATGATTCATCAACTCCCCGTCTAAGTATCAACCCGTGGTCAATATGAACTTGTCGATTTACCTACCCTGATGATAGCAGGGAATTCTAAAAATAATCATTAAATTAATGGTTTTGCGAGGATGCTTTTCTAGCATACAACCAGGACAGGAAGGAATTATTAACAGATTTGAAAGTTAGATATGCACAAAAAATCCATTTTTGGTACTTGATTAATTTGAAATCTCTGTGCTAAAATAACAAAGTCAGATGCTCGGGTGCCCCCCTCACCCGGGCATTTGACTTTTAATTACACTATAATAATAAAGTTCTTTGGCTTCAGGAGTTTTTATGAATAATCGTTACCAGGGATTGCATTTGATTGGATTGGTACTCAAGATTGCAGGCGGATTGGAAATAGCAATCGGCGTGGTTTCCCTGGTGCTCATCCCCCTGGTACTTTCGGGCGCTGATAATGCGCTTGTTAAGTTGGGTTTGCCAATCGCCACACCTGGAGCAGCATTGTGGATTGGCATCGCATCCGGGATTATCATCTTGTTTGTGGGGGTAGTGGCTGGACTCCTGACATTTGCATTAGGAGAGTTGATCAATGTGGTCATTGCAATTGAAAAAAACACCCGGGAAATTGCCGGTATCAATAAAAATGGCGATGCTTGACAAGCATAATTGACAAAGCTATACTTTAAATATCTCAATATTCCTCTTCGGGGCAGGGTGCGGAACGCGAGTTCCAATTCCCGATCGGTGGTGATAACCCACGAGCGCGAAAGCGCATGATCTGGTGAAATTCCAGGGTCGACGGTAAAGTCCGGATAAAAGAAGATGAAAACGCATATACAATCACGCGTGTTCATAAGCCCCGAGAAAACCTCGAGGCTTTTTAATTTGTCTACTAAACTAAATTCAAGGCAAAAAAGCGATGCAATCCAACGCAATCAACCCCAAAAAGGGATTGAATGGTTAGCCAGGAATAATGGCTGGCTGGTGTTAGTTTCGTTAATTTTCGGTTTGGCTGCCTGGGCGCTAATTGTTGCAATCACGCAAATGCCCGCTTTTTTACTCCCTTCTCCTGAAGGAGTCTGGAATAAATTTCTCTCCACATTGATGGATGGCACATTAATCTCAAATGCACTTGTCACCCTCAATGAGGTTGTAATTGGTTTATTCCTTGGCAGTACTGTGGCAATGAGCCTGGGATATTTGCTAGCGAAGAGCCGACTGATGGAAAAATTGTTATCCCCCTACCTGGTAGCAAGCCAGGCAATACCAGTAGTTGCCATTGCGCCATTACTGGTAATCTGGTTTGGCCCCGGAATATTTTCTAAGATTCTGATCTGCTCGTTGACTGTTTTCTTCCCGGTATTGGTTAATACCATGATTGGTTTCAGGGCTGTCCCTGAAAACTTACGTGACCTGATGCGCTCCTTGCGGGCAACGCGCTGGCAAAAATTACGGCTGCTCGAAATTCCAGCCGCCCTGCCGGTGCTTTTTGGCGGACTACGCATTGGTGCAACCTTATCGGTAATTGGGGCGGTGGTGGGCGAATTTGTCGGCTCTGACAGGGGATTGGGATTTCTGATCAATGTTGGCCGCGGCCAATTTGATACTGCGCTTGTTTTTGTGGCAATTTTTACCCTGATCTTGATGGCATTACTGCTGTATGGAGCGGCAATGTTGGCTGAAAAACACTCTACGCGATGGAAAGCTGAAAGATAATTAATGAAATTTTCGGGAGGAAATTCATGAAAGTAATTTATACAATCCTGTTTTTTGTTCTTTCTCTTGGCCTGAGCGCTTGCGCTGCTGGTGGTACGCCAACCATTCAAACTACAGCGCTCCCTTTGGCTACTGCAGAACCATCTGCTACAAATACGGTTGTTCCAACCGAGCGACCATTGATAAAAATCAACCTTCCTGTGGGATACATCCCGAATGTGCAGTTTGCCCCCTTATACGTGGGGATTGAAAAGGGTTTTTACCAGGAAGCGGGGTTAGAAGTCAATATTGATTACAGCATGGAGAATGACAACGCTGTCTTGCTGGCGACAGGTGAACTGCAGTTTGCCATTCTGTCTGGTGAGCAGGTGCTTCTGGGGCGCGCGCAGGGATTACCGTTGGTGTACACCATGGCGTGGTACCAGCAATATCCAGTCGGGATCGTTGCCAAATCTTCTGCGGGGATTAATTCGGTAGCAGATTTACGAGGCAAAAAGATCGGTTTACCCGGATTATTCGGTGCTTCTTATATTGGTGCAATGGCGCTGCTTTATTCAGGAGGATTAACCGAGAAGGACGTTACGCTTGATTCCATTGGCTTTAACCAGGTGGAGGTTTTACTGGCTGACCGTGAAGACGCAATTGTAGTGTATGTGGCAAACGAGCCGGCGCAATTAGAAAGCATGGGTGAAGAAATCAGTGTGCTTAAAGTCTCGGATGCGGTGCAAATGATTGGCAACGGCTTGGTTACCAACGAAAAAACAATGCAGGAAGACCCCGAATTAGTTCGGGCAATGACAGCAGCTACACTTAAAGCCATCCAATACACCATTGACCACCCGGATGAGGCTTATGACATTTCTAAGAAATTTGT
>DATMWA010000099.1:0-5780 GCA_035562755.1 Anaerolineales bacterium | reverse complement strand
CCATGTGCAGGGCTGCCGTACAGTTGGAAACCCCGAACGAAAATGCGCTGCCGGAGATTCTGCCAAATTCACTTTCAAAAGAAATTGTTTTCTCCCCCATGGTCAACCATTTGGAGCGCAAAACACTGATCACGGCTTGTTCTTCCTCCGAACCGTAATCCAAATCAGAAAGGGGTACGATCCAATTCATGCTTCCTCCACAGGGAGGAATTTTTCGCGCATGGTTTCAAAATCCTGGCTGGCTTTGGCGTAATCATCCGGACGGCCAAGATCCTGCCAATAGCCATCGAACAGGTAACCATCTACCTGCAAGTTATGATGAATCAGATTGAGAACTAAATCGGGAAAATCGAGATAGGCGTTATCGGGAATATAATTCAGAATTTTAGGGTCAAAGGCATACACGCCCATCGAAACCTGGTACGGGATGCTCGGTTTTTCAATATAATCCACCACCTGGTGATCATCACCCATTTCCAGAACACCAAAATCGATGCGCACACTGCGCTTGTGCATGGCAATGGTTGCCAGCGCTCCGCTGCGCTTGTGGCGTGACATCAGGGAGGAGAAACTCAAGGTTGTAAGAACATCCCCATTAAGCACAAAGAACGGTTCGTCAAGCTGATCACGGATCAAACCCAAGGGACCCGCGGTACCAAGTGGTTTTTCTTCCTGGGAATAAGTGATATCCACCCCAAAGCGTCGCCCATCCTTAAAAAAAGCTTTCAAGAGTTCAGAAAGATGGCCAACGGTTAAGATTACCTCGTTTACGCCCGCCCTTTTTAACTGACGTATCAGAACTTCGAGAATCGGCATTTCGCCAATTGGCATAAGCGGTTTTGGCAAAATGGTTGTATAAGGCGACAATCTGGTTCCTTTACCTCCCGCTAAAATGACTGCTTTCATTTTTCTCCAGTTCAACACACAAACAATAATACGTTATGGTTCTTTATTAATTACGCCTAATGCTATTTTTTGATTATATCACGTAATGCTCAGTATCAAAGTTAGATATTTCCTGTTCTACCCAATCGTAAGTCACCTTCAATCCATCGCTCAAAGTGATTTGAGGCTCCCATCCCATAATTTCCCGAGCGCGTTTGTTTTCGCTCAATAAGCGCTGCACCTCCGATTTTTCCGGACGGTAGCGGCTATGGTCTTCAACTATTTTCACTTCTTTTCCTGAAATTTCAATAATCAGCCTGAGCAATTCGCCAATCGTTACCTCAACCCCTGTACCTAAATTGATCGTTTCTCCCTCGATATTGGCGGTTTGCCCACATTTAAGAAATCCTTCCACAGTATCGCTAACGAAAGTAAAATCCCTTTTCGAATCCAGATTTCCAATCGAAACCTGCTCCGACTTGATCACCTGAGAGATGATGGTTGGGATTACCGCCCGAGCACTTTGGCGGGGACCAAAGGTATTAAACGGACGAATGGTGACCACTGGAAGGTTAAATGAACGATAAAAACTCTCCGCTATCTTATCCGCGCCAATTTTACTGGCGGAATAGGGAGACTGCCCTTGCAAGGGGTGTTTTTCGTCGATGGGCGCGTAGATCGCTGTCCCATAAACCTCACTGGTTGAGGTATGCACCACCCGTTCCACCTTCAAATCACGGGCAGCTAACAGAGTGTTCATCGTCCCATTTACATTGGTGGCTACCACATCCGCCGGATTTGCATACGAGTACGGTATGCCGATATGGGCTCCGAGATGAAAAACGTGCGAACAACCTTTCATGGCTTTGGTTACAGAGGAAAGATCGCGCAAATCTCCAAAAATAGGCTCCACGCGGTCCGATAGACCTTTTTCGATGTAATTTAACAAACCCTTGTCATTTCGTGAGTTGTAATGTAAAAACGCCCTTACCCGCGCACCGCGACGAGCAAGCTCTTCGACCAAATGACTGCCGATAAATCCTCCGGCTCCGCTGACAAAGACTTGTTTTTCGTTCCAATATCGAATCATGTCTCTCCTCCCGTCCGGACTTCCTTAAGTTTAATAACATCATGCATGTTGCCCATTAATTCACTCATATCAATCATCGGCTTGCCCAGTTTTTGGCTGATTGCCAGCAATCCTTTCTTTTTCGCAGGAGAAATATCGCCGATAGCCAGCAGGACCAAACCAATGTCAAATTTTTTAATCAGCTCCTCCAAGTCATCGGTTGTACCGATCACATCATGGCCATTGATCATCGTACCCAGCTTTCGATAATCATCATCCACAAAGCCGACGATAACAATTTTCTGATGGAATTCACGGCGCTCAAATAACCAACTGGCGATAGTCCCGCCCTCCCCCGCGCCAATGATCAAGGTGCGTTCACCCAAAGCAATTTGTTGGCGAGTATAGCGGCTTACTTTGTGGTAGAAACCGGTAAGAATGCTCTTACGAATGCGAAGCAGATAAAATCCGGTCGAAACAACAAACACATTGATGATGATAAAACCATCCGGAAAAGGAAGGCGCAAGGAGGAAATTTCGATGAGCAAAGCGATCAGGGTAAGCGTTCCGGTTGCCGCGAAAAGGTCAAACGAATTCTCCTGGGTTGCCCGGGTCCATTCCACTCCATTAATCCCAAACAGGTTGATAATCACACTGTAAACGAGGGAAAGGCTAACCGCGAATAAAACCGCCAGGGGAACACCAATATTGATCGGTGTTATCAATCGCCAGACAAAACCAGTCATTCCAATGAGCATGATCGAAAAAACGGTATCCAGAAGGATCCACTGGATTTGGTGGCGCATGAACTTATAAGCAAAACCTCCAAACAACACGCTCACCGGAATTTTTGCGGAGCGCAACCCCGGCATAAGGCTAAGCAGCGT
Source organism: Anaerolineales bacterium (assembly GCA_035562755.1). Taxonomy (GTDB): domain Bacteria; phylum Chloroflexota; class Anaerolineae; order Anaerolineales; family Villigracilaceae; genus UBA5195. Next base: position 2,939 of record DATMWA010000099.1, on the reverse strand, counting down.
GGCAAGGATAATGTTAATATCCAGGAGCATGGAACGATGGCGGACATACATCAAATCAAGGCGTTGTTTATCCGGTTGAATAAGCTCGATGTATTTGGCAAGCAGATTATGAGGATCGAGGAGTTTTTCCTCGTCGCTGTAAGTGATACTCGCCGGGCTGGTAATGCCCGGTCGGATAGAAAGGAGTTCCTCAAAAATTTCAAGCTCCCAGCCTCTGGCAATATCAACATCCTCCGGGCGGGGGCCGACCAAACTCATTTCGCCCACAAAAACATTCCATAACTGAGGTAACTCGTTAATTTTTGTGTCTCGTAACCAGGCGCCAACCTTGGTTATTCGCGAATCACCATTGCCGGTAATTTTTGGACCGGAATAGCTTTCCGGGGATTCGAGCATGGTTCGAAATTTTAGGATCTTAAAAGGCTTGCCATGCCTGCCCATCCGTGAGCCCCGGTAGAAAACAGGACCTTTTGAGTCCAACTTGATGAGGATAGCGAATAACACCACAAAGGGCGCCAGCAAGAGCATCCCGAGGCTGGAAAAAAAGAAATCAAAGCATCGCTTGGCGATGTTTTTGACTCTTATGTTTGACTTAGATTGCATCTATCCTAATAATTCCTAATACAACAATGATAGTTTTATTATACTCGTCTTTTCTGTTTTTTATTATGCGCTGTATAGGGTAAAAGTTGTTATGCAGGTTACTATGCCCCTATCTTATTAACGAATATAAACGGATTAACTATCCTCATTATCGCACAAAATGCCTGGTAAATTCAACCCCCAATCCAAGCTGGCCACTCGTCCAACGATCAACATTGGCAAAGCGTAGGCAAACTGTTTTACTTATATGCGAAAATTACAAACCCCTAGCGGTTTCTCCTCCGCTCATCACTCCATTAAATTCCACCAAAAAATAACTTGCCCAGCGAGAGCCATATTAAAGAAAGCGAGGCCGGATATGACACTAAGCGTTTTTGCTGTTGCTTTGGTTTTTTCGCCTAATCTTTTCCTCGTACATGCGCTCATCCGCTAATTTGAGCGCTTCGGTCAAGGTCATTTCCTGAGTTGTAATGGCTACCCCGATTGAAAGACTCAATTTCAAACCGGGATGCTGCCGATTCCATTCTTCCTCATTGGTCCGCACCCTCTCAATCGCTCGATCAGCATGCTCTGAATCGCTGCCCACTAAAATTACCACAAATTCATCTCCTCCCGTCCGGGTAACCACATCATTTGATCGAAAGCTGGATTTAAGAACCGATGCCGCGCCCTTAATCAATTCATCGCCGGCAGCGTGGCCCAAGGTATCGTTCACTTTTTTCAAGTTATCCAAATCAGCGGTGAACATGGTTACGGGTTTTAGCTTAATTTCCTCAATCCGCTGAATTGTATCTTCAAAATAGCTGCGGTTATACAAACCGGTTAGCCGATCATGGATGCTCATCTCCACCAATTTATGTTCAGCCTGCTGTTGAAGATTTGTACTTTTTTGGAGAGCTTTCGACGCGATGCCAATACCCGCCAACCCAGCCCCCCATATGAGGAGATGACCCAGGAGCAAGGAATTTTGTAACGCGGCTCCCGCCGCATAAATCGGATTTAAGGGGATTGATTCGCTGATCCCTCCACGCACTTCTCCAACTTTGTAGCCCTGGCTCGCGTGGCAGGTCAAGCATTCTTCCTCAACCATTAATGGCCGCATCAGGCGCAAGTATGGTTGATCGTTCATCGTCTCCACTGAGCTGACCTCGGTGGAACCATATTCAAAAGCCTGTAAAGCGATCGTTTCCCAGGGGTCAGCCGCGTTCGCCTGCCGAATTGGATTGAGGCTGGTGATGTGACCCTGTATGCCCGTCGCTGTCTGTTGTAGTTCAAACACCTGACGTGACATATACGCTGGGTTTACCAGGGTATAGGCTTTCCCATCGTCCGCCTGGATTTCCGAATCGATCTCCGCGGGCAAATCCGGATTGGGAGGGGTCTTGTCGGTGATCGGAACAAAAACACCGCCATGCCCAGCATTCCAGGTTCGGTAAACCACGTCCTTTTCAAAAGCGGTTCGTGCCGTCACCCGGGCTGTATCCTCCATTGTCTGGCGATGTTGGTACAAATTCCAGAGCAGGGATACCCCAAGTACGATGGTCCAAATCAAAACGGAAAAGTTGGTCATCGAGCGGATCGCTCGAGAATAACGGCCGGGAATAAATTCTACTGCCGACATAAATTCCTCCACATTTTTTCCGCCATCCATGCCGCTGGCAGAACCAACGCGCGCCTTTAAAGACGGTGGTTATATTCATTTTAACCATAATTTATTTTTTTCACAGCTGTTGTGAGATTAATTTTTATTTAAAAGCCGCCAGTTCATCCCAAACCCATCCAAGCCAAATTCGGATATACTTTTAAATATATTCCTGATGAAATTTTATTTCCTGAATAAATCATGTTTTTTGGGGAAGATGCGGGAATTGATCATTGAGAACAAGGATCGAGGTTAGCTTACGCTGAAAGTTATTAATCCAAACCCTACCAGACAAATCACAAAAGGCGATCAACACAGCCAGTACATTTGGAGCGGTCTACTCAGAGGCATTCAACGCTCTGCGGATCGCGGAAAAATGGCTCAGATTGAGATTTCTCAAATTGAGCGCGCCTATCTGTCCGTTAGCATGCTTGGTTATCCCGTCAGGGCGATTTGCGGGATCATCGATTTAGACCTCTGCCGAACCGCCTCATACTCCCAATATAGGACATAATAATGATTGACCTGCAAAAAGTTGCCACCTTTCTATCCGTCGCGGAGCATTCAAGTCTGTCCGAAGCCGCGAAACACCTCCATTTAAGCCAACCAACGGTCAGCCACCAAATTAAAATACTTGAACAAGAATTGGGATTTGTTTTATTTATCCGTTCCAGTACCGGCCTCAAATTAACCG
>DATMWA010000098.1:0-2000 GCA_035562755.1 Anaerolineales bacterium | reverse complement strand
AATATTCTGAGTCAACTTCTCCCCATTCCTATCCGTCAATACTCCCCGATTTGCCGCCACTGGCAATACCAAGATTCGATTCTCCTCTGCCAACCGCCGCCGCCATTCCCCCTCAATTACTGTTAACTGAAATAGTCGTATCCCCAAAGTCATCATTGAGACCAGTACTAATACCATCAACGGCCAAATACGAATCCATCTTCCCGAATCAGTCGCCATCAGCGGAACAATCTCAAATCCCTCAAATCGTCGTTCTTTAAGTTTCGACATAAATTGTGTCCTCTTTTCCCACTCGCCCCGCCCACCAATGAATCAAGCTCATACATATCAATTGAAAAACTAATTGTGACCAATCCAAATTTACTCTATGTATCACCGTCACCAATACTTCACCCACCAATCCCAATCCATACCACCACCATAATTGACGGTTCTGGAAATAGCGAGCCACTAACCATGTCACCATCATCAAACTTATCGCCAACGCTGAAGTGAGTCCTAAATGATGCACCATGGCGATATCCTCGATTAATCCCAATATCAATAATAAAAATAATCTTGACGGCCGAAATACTACTTTACTTTTACCCCACCATAAAGCCAAACTCACCAATACTGACCAAGAAGCAAACCGTTCCAACAACCACACCCCTAAGGCCAACAAAAATTCCCCTACCATATTGCTACCCACCCCTCATCTTGAAATAGTAATTTCAGTACTCCCGTCTTGGTCACATCCGCTTCCCTTCCTTCAATTGCCACTACTTGACCAATCGCCAAACCTGTCGGTAATACTCCTCCCACGCCACCGGTCACCACTATTTCTCCAACCTCAAGCTGCTCAGTCTGTAAAACTTCTCCAAACACTACTTTCGTTCCGTCAAAATAGACCACTCCCTTGGCACCACCCGAAACTGTCTGTGCCGGAATCCGAAACCCAATCGACCCAACCCTCTCAACTCTAGAGACGTATCTACCCACCAACTCTATCTTACCCACCAATACCCCATGTTTATCGGTCACTGCCATCCCTGCCAAAATCCCATGTATTTCCCCCGCTCCTACTACGCTCAAGTCATCTTTTACATATAATTCTGCCAAAGCACTCGCCCGATGCTGGGTTAACTGTTCCAAAGTTATTGCCGCTTCTAACTGTTTTAGCTTTTGCTGATCCACCGCCGCCAAGGCCAACTGCTCTTCCAATTCTGCAATTCTGGCTTGACGATCAAAAATTCCCACTATTGCCATAAATGGTTTGCCCACCACTTGTCGCACCATCACCACCTGTTTCTCTATCGCCCATAACCTTTGCTCCACCACCCCCCGCATCGGATTCAAAGTTCCCAATTGAGAAAATCCCAATAACAAACCACACCCTGCCATTCCCAATCCCCAATAGCGCAGCGCCAACATCACATCCTCTTGTTTCACAACCACTCCAAATCCGCGCCTCACACCGTAAACCCCCCGACTACTTTAACCCTATCAAGCAAAGCTTTATCCAATAATACTTTACCGCAACCATTCACTACCCCTGCGATTGGATCCTCCATCCTCCATACTGGCATTTTAGTTTCCACTGCAATCAATTGATCCAATCCCCGAAGCAAACTTGACCCCCCAGCCAACACAATTCCCCCCTGCAAAATATCCGCCGTCAATTCTGGTGGCGTCTCCTCCAATACATCTTTTACCGTCTGTATAATCTGTTGTACTACCGGAGCTAATGCTTCCCTCACCTCAATCGAAGTAAATTTCACTGAACGAGGTAATCCACTACTTAAATCTCTGCCTCTGACCACCGTCTGTAACACTCCCGTGTCTCGCGTAATCCCATTTTTACGGGACGAAGCGGGACCCTTCTCAAACACAAATCCACTTCCCACCGCCAATTTGACTTGTTCCGCAGTAGCTTCCCCCACCAACAGTCCATATTTAATTCGGGCAAATCGAATAATTGCATCATCCAACTCATCTCCAGCCGTTCGAATACTCCGATT
>DATMWA010000097.1:0-44040 GCA_035562755.1 Anaerolineales bacterium | reverse complement strand
GTAGCAAGGCATCTTGTTGGGCTTTATTCCAGCGATGAATTTCATCAACGAAAAGGACGCTTTTCTTTCGATGATATTTAAAAGTATTGATGGCTCTTTCGATTACTTCCTTCAAGTCAGCCTTGCCAGCTAAAATGGCGGACAGCTTCTCAAAATTTGATTTGGTTTGGTTGGCAATCACTTCTGCTAAAGTCGTTTTACCCGTTCCTGGCGGCCCCCATAAAATAATCGATGAGAACAAGCGGTCAGCTTCGATAGCGCGTCTCAATAATTTTCCTTCACCTACGATATGGTCTTGACCGATGAATTCGGAAAAATTCCTTGGGCGCATTCTTGCGGCAAGCGGAGCAGAAATTTTCCGATCGTTATCGGAAGAATAATCAAACAGGTCAGTCATTTCTATGAATTATAACGTTGTGTATGGTATAAATTTAGTTGGATTTAACTTAAACAAGGAAAAATTGATGTCGCGGGAAAATATTCGAACTTTGGACTTGTTATTCCAAGGCAAAAAAAAAGCCATTGCAAGCTATGCGATTTTATCCTCACATGGTGTAATCCTCATTGAAAGTGGTCCAGGAAGTACACTTGAATCTCTCAAAACAGAATTAAATACAATAGGTTACGAGCTTAAAGACATCACAGATGTCTTATTGACTCATATTCATCTTGATCATGCCGGCGCGGCTGGCAAATTGGCCGCCCTTGGAGCGAATATTCATGTTCATCCGCTTGGAGCGCGTCACTTGGCTGATCCAACAAAATTGATAAGCAGTGCAACCAGAATTTACGCTGAAAGGATGAATAAATTATGGGGGGAGATCTTGCCTGTTCCGGAAGAAAAGCTCAGAATATTTAAGGATGGAGAAAATTTCAATATCGGAAGTAAACAGTTTAGAACAATTTTTACTCCGGGCCACGCTGAACACCACGCCTGTATTCTGTTCGATGGAATTTGTTTTAGTGGCGATGTAGGTGCGATTCGAATTCCTGGCTATCGTTACATCCGTATTCCTATGCCTCCACCTGAATTGGATCTGTCTAAATGGATTGAATCGCTTAAAATTATCAAGCAATTAAAGCCTGATGCAATTGCTCCAACTCATTTTGGTATTTATGTCGATGTTGATGAACATTTAAATAAGGCGATAGAAACAATTTCTGAAATAAAAAAATGGATTAACAAACATTTCATGAAAACCCTGGACCATGAAATTTTGAAATTAGAATTTAATGACTGGATGAATGGTCAAGCCCGGGCGGAAAATTTATCGGCGGAAGTGATAGAGTCATTTGCCCTTTCGAATCCACTTGATATGTCGGTTGATGGTATGATCCGTTATTGGACAAAGATCCTTCATCCTCAAAATTGAATCCTTCTATGGAGAAAAATATGAAAGATTTTATTGATATCGTAGATTTAGACGCAGGACAAGTACAAGAACTTTTAGATTTGGCGGTGACTCTGAAAAAGGAGCATTTCTCAGGAGGTAACAAGCCTTTATTTAAAGGAAAAACACTGGCTATGATCTTTCAAAAGCCTAGCCTGAGGACGAGGGTTTCTTTTGACATGGCGATGCGACACATGGGTGGTGACGCGTTATACCTCTCGCCGGCTGAGATAGGACTTGGAAAACGCGAGGCAATTGGTGATATCGCTCAGGTTCTCTCCGGATATGCGGATGTTCTAATGGCAAGAGTGTTTGATCACGCACATGTGGTTGAATTGGCAAAATACGCGGATGTTCCGGTTATTAATGGCTTAAGTGATCTAAGCCACCCTTGCCAAGCGATGGCGGATGCTCTGACGATTCAAGAAAAATTTGGTTCTTTAAAAGGTTTGACTGTATCTTTCATTGGAGATGGCAACAATGTGGCTGTCTCCCTGATGCAAATAAGTTTGATGCTTGGCGCAAATTTCAGAATTGCGGCACCTGAGGGGTATAAATTACCCGAAATGGTTGTAAAGCAAGCGGCTGAACTTTCTAGTAAGTTCGGCGGGCAATTTGAGCAGGTTGGGGAACCTCAGCTTGGGGTTAAGAATGCACATGTGGTTTATACCGATACATGGACAAGTATGGGGCAGGAAGATGAGACCGCAATTCGCGAAAAAATCTTCGCACCATATCAAGTAAATGATGAGCTGATTAAGAATGCAAACCAAGATTGTATCGTAATGCATTGTTTGCCTGCTCATCGAAATCACGAGTTAACCGATGCGGTAGCTGATGGACCTCATTCTGTAATTTTTCAACAGGCACATAATCGGTTGCATGCTCAGAAAGCGGTTTTAGCAAGATTATTAAAAGTGCTTTGATCAACTCATTAATTAAGCCTCTCGACTGCGCGGCGCTCGGGGCATAAAAATATTATTCCTAGGAGATGTAATGGATACAAAACAGTTTATCGATCTGGAGAATGAATATGGCGCCCACAATTATCACCCTTTGGATGTGGTGATTTCCAGCGCAGAAGGGGTTTGGGTTACCGATGTTGATGGAAAAAAATACCTTGACTGCTTGTCTGCTTATTCGGCTGTAAATCAGGGGCATGTTCACCCAAAAATTTTAAAAGCGATGGTTGACCAAGCCAGCAAAGTAACATTAACTTCTCGCGCATTTCGGAATGATCAATTGGGCTTATTTTACAAACAGCTTTCTGAAATGTCTGGTTATGAAATGTCTCTACCAATGAACTCTGGCGCGGAAGCCGTTGAAACAGCGGTAAAACTTGCGCGTAAGTGGGGTTACATCGTCAAGAATATCCCTCAAGAAAAAGCCAACATAATCGTAGTTGACGGAAATTTTCATGGGAGAACTGTAACAATTATCAGTTTCTCGACCGAATCATCTTATCGAGCAAATTTTGGACCATATACCCCTGGTTTTAAAGCGGTCAGATACAACGATGCAAGAGCAATCGAGGAAGCTATCGATGAATATACGGCGGCGGTTATGGTCGAGCCGATTCAGGGCGAAGCCGGTGTTGTAATTCCTGAGGATGGGTATTTAACAAAAGTGCGGCAAATTTGTAATGATAACAATGTTTTGATGATCGCAGATGAGATCCAAACTGGACTTGGCAGAACCGGAAAATTTTTCGCGTGTCAACATGAGAACGTGAAACCAGACATTACGATCATTGGGAAAGCTCTTTCTGGTGGTTTCTACCCAATTTCGGCTGTCCTCGCGGATAAAGATGTACTTGGCCTTTTCAAACCTGGTGAGCATGGGTCAACCTTTGGAGGTAATCCTCTGGCCGCGGCAATTGGTAGAGCAGCCTTAAGTGTTATAGAAGATGAAAAACTTGCCCAACGCTCCGCGGAACTGGGTGCTTATTTCCTGGAAAACCTTCAAGAAATCAACGCTCCAGTTGTCAAGGAAATAAGAGGGAAAGGTTTATTTATTGCTATCGAATTGAAAAAAACCGCTGGCGGAGCGAGAAAATACTGCGAGCGATTGATGGAAGAAGGAATTCTTGCCAAAGAGACGCATGATGATGTAATTCGGTTTGCGCCTCCCTTGGTAATCGACAAAGAAACGATTGACTGGGCATTAGTAAGAATTCGAAAAGTTCTCCAATCCGTTTAGATACGGAAAGAGGAGTTTGACATGTTTATCGGAATTCCCAAAGAAAAAAGGGTTAACGAATATCGGGTCGGGTTATCTCCAGCCGGTGTAGAGATTTTTTCACAATCCGGACATACAGTTTTCGTAGAGCACGATGCTGGTAGTGCCGCTGGTTTTTCTGATCAGCAGTATGTAAATGCTGGCGCCACAATCGCTTACTCTGCACACGAAGTCTATGCCAGATCAGAAGTTATCCTGAAATTGGCTCGTCCGATGATGGATGAATTGGAATGGATCAATCCTGGTACGATTTTAATGGGAATCTTGCAATTGGCGGCAGCCCGAGAAGATAGGATCGGCCAATTAATCGAGAAAAAAATCACCGCAATCGCATACGAAGAAATCCGTGACCAAAATGGAAAGTTCCCTGTATTGCGCTCACTCAGTCAAATTGGTGGAAAAATGACGGCTCAAATTGCCGCAAAACACATGCAAACCAATATGGGCGGAAAAGGGATTTTATTGGGCGGTATTACTGGGGTTCCTCCCGCAGAGGTTGTAATTTTGGGTGCTGGTTCCGCCGGCACCCATGCCGCGCTAGCGTTTTTGGGGATGGGTGCGCATGTCACGGCTCTGGATATCGACCCGTGTGCCCTCGAAAAACTAAACGATCGTTTGCCCGCGGTTACCACGATTGTTGCGACCAAGAGGAATATCTCGAACGCAACCGCCTTTGCGGATGTGGTGGTAGGAGCTGTAATGGAACCTGGCAGGAGAACACCAATTATCGTTCCAAGGGAAATGTTAAGAAAAATGAAACCAAGATCCTTGGTGGTCGATTTGAGCATTGATTTAGGCGGTTGTTTTGAAACCTCACGGCCAACAACCCATGATCAACCCACTTACATCGAGGATGGCGTGATTCATTACTGCGTTCCAAACGTTTCTGCGTTAGTTGCCAGAACCGCGACGCACGCCTTTGTTAATGCCAGCGTTCCTTATATTCTGGATGTGGTAAACCATCCGATCGATGATTTAATTGCTTCTAATAAACAGATTGAACCCGCAATCGTGACTCATGACGGTGAAAATCGAAATTTATTTCAGTGGAGTACCGGAAAGAAGGATCTTGAATGAGCTGGCAATCCATTTATCAATCTCGGGTATCAACCGCTGATCAGGCTATCAAGGCGGTTAAATCCGGTGACAGGATTTTTCTGACAGGTAACGTATCGGTTCCCATGGAATTGTCCAAAGCGTTGGTAAATCGCGCGCCAGAATTAAAGGATGTTGAAATTTGCCAAGCCTTGACTGTTGGCCCGACCGAATTTGTGCGCGAGGACATGGTAGGCCACTTGCGGGTTAACTCAATGTTTATCAGCCCAAATATCCGCAAAGCCGTGCAGATGGGAAAGGCAGATTTTACTCCTGTTCTCCTTTCAGAATTCCCACTGTTATTCAAAAATGGAATTTTGCCCATCGACGTTGCTTTAATCCATGTTTCTCCTCCGGACGAACATGGCTTTTGCTCGTTGGGAGTGGAAGTCGGTCTGACGAAATCTCCGGCTGAAAACGCGAAGATCGTTATTGCGGAAGTGAACCAGCAAATGCCGCGAACTTTGGGAGATTCATTTATCCATGTAAGTCGGCTTAATTACGTGGTTCCGGTGAATTACGCGATTTCCGAAATGCCGATGGCGGACGAGGATGGCGGCGAAATTGTAGAGAGAATTGGGAAACATATCGCTGAGCTGATTCCTGATGGTGCTACCATGCAAATGGGTATCGGTGCTATCCCAGATTCTGTGTTGCATTTTCTTGGGGATAAACGTGATCTTGGAATTCATACCGAGTTATTTTCGGAAGGTGTCATCGATCTTGTAGAACAAGGCATCATCAACAATGCCAAAAAAACCATCCATACCGGGAAAATTGTAGCGGGATTCATGATCGGAACCAAGCGTTTATATGATTGGGCAGATGACAACCCAATGATTGAGCTGCATAAAACAGAGTATGTGAATGATCCCTTTGTTATTGCTCAAAACGATAAAATGGTAGCAATTAATTCAGCCATTGAGGTTGATCTGACCGGTCAAGTATGTGCCGATAGTATCGGAGCAAAACTTTATTCTGGGGTAGGCGGTCAGTTGGATTTTATATATGGAGCTTCACGATCGAAAGGCGGGTTACCCATCATTGCTATGCCGTCTACATCTACGATGAAGGATGGAACTGTTGTGAGCAAAATAACCCCACTCTTGAAGCATGGCGCTGGGGTGGTAACGACCAGAAACCATGTGAGATTCATTGTTACAGAATATGGTGTGGCGGAATTATATGGAAAAACAATCAAACAACGGGCGCAGGCATTAATTCGAGTTGCTCATCCGCAATTTAAGGATGAACTTGAACGGCAAGCTAGAGAGTTGTGTTATCTATAAGCCTGAAATACAAAAAAATTATTATTGACAATTATTTCTATTTAGAAGGCGGAAACCGTCACTTATGGAACGTAGAGTTAAGATCGTCGCTACCATCGGCCCATCTTCAAATGATAAGGACACGCTGAGTAAGTTGATATCTGGCGGGGTGAATGTTGCTAGATTTAATTTTTCACACGGTACTCATCAGGAACATGCAGAAACAATCAAGTTGCTCCGGGAAATTTCGACCCAATTGAACAAACCGGTTGGTATTCTTCAGGATATCCAAGGTCCGAAAATTCGTTTGGGTGAAATTTCAGTCCCTTTACAGGTTCAAATTGGACAGATGATTTGCCTTGTGAATGAGAATGTTCCTTCAACCTGCGATGAAGGGACGATCCAACTCCCAGTCGCGTTTGAGGAATTATTTTTCTCCGCGAAAAAAGATGATCTGATCTTGATCGATGATGGTCATATTAAACTGCGTGTAGCCAAGATAGGTGACAATTTTTTGAATGCTGTCGTTGAGCATGGTGGATTGATTTCATCCCACAAGGGAATTAATTTACCCGGCGTTCATATTAACATACCTGGATACACTGAAAAAGACCAAATTGATATCAAATTTGGGTTGCAACAGAATGTAGATTTTGTCGCGATTTCGTTTGTGAGGAATGTCGATGATGTATTAGCAGTCAAGCAGATTATTAATGACAATGATGACCTCGGCTTGGCTCCTTTGTTAATCGCAAAATTGGAGAAACCAGAAGCTTTGGACAATCTGGATGCGATCCTTAATGAAGTTGATGGGGTGATGGTGGCGAGGGGTGATCTTGGAGTTGAAATGTCCCCTGAAACAGTACCAAATGCTCAGAAAACGATCATTGAAGCGGCAAATCGGAAGGGAAAAATTGTTATTACTGCAACACAAATGCTCGATTCAATGATCGTAAACCCATTACCGACGCGTGCTGAAGCCTCCGATGTCGCGAACGCAATTTTTGACGGGACTGATGCGGTTATGCTTTCTGGCGAAACAGCCAGTGGCAATTATCCAGTTGAGGCAGTTGAAATGATGGATAGGATTATTCGTTCCGCGGAATCTGATTTTGAGCGTTGGGGTCATTTCTCTCCTCCGATGTACGCTACCGGCAAGGATGCTGAATCAATTACCCGCGCGGCAAGGGAATTAGCTCATGATTTGAATGTGGCGGCAATTGTAATTTTTACAAATACCGGAAACACCAGCATGTTGATGTCAAAATCACGGGCGAGAGTTCCAATTATTGGGTTTACACCAAACCCGGACGCCGTGAATAGAATGTGTTTGCTTTGGGGAATTGAACCCCGCCAAATTTCGATGTCGGCTTCGATTAAGGAAATGGTCAATAAAGCTGATGAGATTTTATTGGAATCGGAGAATTTGCAAGTGGGGAATCAAGTGGTTGTTCTTTGTGGATTCCCGGCTAACAAAATGCGCTCAACCAATATGGCTTTTTTGCATAATGTAGGGGAAAAATTGTAGTTTTATTGTTTTGTTGATAGGAAGATTCCAAAAAAAATAAAAGCTCCCCCAATAAACGTGAGTAGGGAGATATTTTCATTTAGAAAATACCATCCAAGTAATGTGCCCACTAACGGCTGGGCAAAAAAGGTGAGCGAAGCCTGAGACGCGGAAAGTTTTGTGAAGGCATAATTCCATAAAAACATCGCGATGGCTGTTGAAACGATCCCAAGAAAAAGAATACCATATACTACAGTTGGAGTGATTTCGCCCCAGCCGATCGTATTGTATTCAATTAACGTCGTGGGAATACTGACAGGCAATCCACCCACGAGAAAAATTGCTGTTGAAAACACAACATTACTTCCACTTCCGTACTTGCTTACCAGAACTGAATAAGCAGCCCAGGTGATTGCCGCTAGAACAAGCGAAATGTTACCCCAAAAAAGGTCAGACGAAAAATCCAAAGACCCGAGATCAATGATGATTAAAACTCCAATAGACGCGATTAATGTAGCGAAAATTTTTAAAGGGGTCAGTTTTTCTTTGAGAAGAAAGTAGGCGAAAGGCAGGACGAGAGCGGGGGTAGCCGAAGTAACCAAGGAGCCATTGGATGCTGTGGAAAGTTTTGTACCGATGAATTGGAAGGACAAAGAAATTCCGTAACCAACAAAGCCTACTAAAAGAAAAGTGATGATTTGGCGTTTGTTGATTGAGATTTTTATAAAATATGAGACAACAAGCAAACTGATGGAACCTAAGACAAGACGCATCGTAAGCAAAGAAAAAGGGGGGATAACCTCCATGATTACTTTACTAACAACGTACATGCCGCCCCAAATTGAGGCGGCAACGATTCCTGCGGCATATCCAGGCAGTAATTTATTCTGCATGCCGGCTATTTTATCAGATTATCGATAGAGAACGCTTTATCAATCTCGTCTTCGTTAAGAATTTTGTTTTCAAGCAATATACTTTTTACACTTCTTCCGGTGCGAAATGACTCCTTGGCGACAAAAGTCGCTTTTTCATATCCAATGATGGGATTGAGCGCAGTTATCATGCTGATGGAATTATCGAAGAGATCCTTAAGGTGAGTTTCATTGGCGGTTATTCCGATAACACCCTTTTTTGCCAAGGTAAGACATCCTTGTTTCAGGAAATTGATACTATTGAATAAATTGCGGGCGATGATCGGCTCAAAAGCGTTAAGTTGTAATTGTCCAGCCTCAGCAGCCATGGTTATAGTCATATCATTTCCAATCACTTCAAAAGCGATTTGATTTACTACCTCAGGAATTACCGGATTTACTTTTCCCGGCATGATTGATGAGCCTGCCTGAACAGGAGGCAGATTGATTTCATTGAAGCCAGTCCGTGGGCCAGAAGATAAGAGGCGCAGATCATTACAGGTTTTGCTTAATTTAACCGCGATCCGCTTAAGTACCCCAGATAGTTGAACAAAGGCACCAGCATCCTGTGTGGCCTCAATCAAATTTTCAGCGGGAATTAATGCGATTCCGGTGAGTTCTGAAAGGATATTACAAACAACCGCTGAATAACCTTTTGGGGCGGTAATTCCAGTTCCGATGGCGGTAGCGCCGAGATTAATTTCTTCGATTAAACGGGTAGCTTCTCTAAGCCGCTGCTGATCCTCTCGGAGCATGATTGCGTAAGTTTTAAATTCCTGTCCCAAAGTCATTGGAACCGCATCCTGTAATTGGGTTCTACCAACTTTTAGAATATGAGAGAATTCTGCGGCTTTTGATTCAAAAGCTTTGATCAAAACATCCATTGCATTGTCTAACAATTGGATTTCCATGTTCAAGGCGATTTTAATGGCTGTTGGATAGACATCGTTGGTACTTTGAGATTTGTTGACATCTTCCAATGGATGTAATCTTGAATAGTTACCTTTTTCGAGATTTAACAATTCAAGGCCAATATTGGCGATGACTTCATTCGCGTTCATATTGGTGGATGTTCCCGCACCGCCTTGAATAACGTCAACCACGAACTGGTCATGGAATCTTCCATCTTCAATTTTGATGCATGCTTCTACAATTGGATTAACTTTATTTGATTCAAGCGCTCCAAATTGTAGATTGGCAAGCGCGCAGGCATGTTTAACGAAAGCGAGCGACCGGATTAAGGAAGTGTAGGCGTTGATTTGAATTCCTGATATTGGAAAATTTTCAAGCGCGCGTAGTGTGTGGATACCATAATAAGCATAGGCGGGAACTTCCATTTCCCCCAATAGGTCATGTTCAATTCTCGTATTTTTCAATTTTCACCTCACGATTAAATTAAAACTGACCGCTTTTGTAAGCGATCAGTAAGTTTTTTAGAACATTAGGTCATTAATCATCTTGATAGATTCTGGTTTTGGTCGCAAGTCCTTCTCAGTTAACCGGTTCAGGGGCGTGTCAACCAGATTGTAACGCTGGTTGAGAGTTTGCTTTTCAGGATCCAGGTAAATCAGGCCGGTAATCAATAAATTATTTTCCTGTGCATCCTGAAGGACAGCGAGCGCATTGTATTTATTGGTGGGATCATATTCTTTGTCTAATTTTTTGAAAATTACTGTTGACCCGTCATGTAATTCAACTTCTTTGACTTCGCCTTCCAAAAATTCGTCTGGGATGATAATTTCATCCCGGGCAGGGATAAATGACAATTCGTGAAGCGGGGTTTCATGATCTTTACCCCAGGTGTATGAATGGTAGGCATTATCCTGGTTGTTAAATGTCACACAGGGGCTGACGATATCGATTACCGCGAGTCCATTGTGGGCGATGGCCGCTTTTAACAATTCTTTTACCTGTTTTGGATCACCCGCGAAGGAACGAGCAACGAAGCTGGCGTTGGACACGATGGCTTCCATACAAATGTCGATTGGCATGTATTGGTTGACGCCTTGCTTCTTGAGAGTAAGACCTACATCAGCAGTTGCGGAAAATTGGCCTTTCGTCAAACCATAAACGCCATTGTTTTCGATAATGTAAACCATGTTCGGATTGCGGCGCATCATGTGTTTGAATTGCCCCATACCGATGGAAGCCGAGTCACCGTCACCACTAACCCCAATTCCTTTTAACGAAGTATCCGCGAATAGAGAACCGGTTGCGAGCGATGGCATACGGCCATGTAAACCATTGAAGCCAAAGGAACGGTTTAGAAAGTAGGTGGGGGACTTTGAGGAGCAGCCAATTCCGCTGAATTTGACCATTTTTTCTGGCACTACATGCATTTCGTAAGTTGCGGCGATTATTTGACTAGTAATTGAGTTATGACCGCATCCTTGACAAAGAGTGCTGGGTGCACCTTTGTAATCGTTTTTTGATAAACCAGCCAAATTGACGGAATCGGTACTGTTTGCAATTGGTAAGTTTTCGGCCATTTTATTTACTCTCCTTGTCTTTGATTTCTTTCATAATGCGTCGGGCAGTCGGCGGCATACCGTCGGAATATGCAACTGAAACTAACTTGTTGGCAAATTGAGGTAACTCAATCAATAATTCTTCGTATAGCTGTCCATCTCGATTCATTTCAATCACAAATATCTTGTCATGAGTGGCAATGAAGTTTTCGATCGTCTCAGTAAATGGGATCGCACGGATTCGCAGGAGGTCAAAGTTCCTGCCTTCTTGTTTGCCAAACCGATCCAATGCCTCAAGCGCAGCGAAAGTTGTTGAACCGAATGTGATGATGCCTTCCTTCGAATTTTGGTCAACTTCAAGCACCGCATCAGGGAGATATTTTTTCGACGTCTCAAATTTTTGTTTCAATCGAATGAGAAGTGACTCCCAGATCGTTGAATCTTCTGAATATTTTGCAAATTCGTCATGTCCGGTGCCGCGGGTAAAGTAAGCGCTCATTGGATGAGTATTTCCTGGAACAGTCCGGTAAGGTATTCCATCGCCATCAACATCCTTATAGCGTCCCCAGTTTTCTTTAATTTTCTCGAGATCTTCTTCCCAGATCACTTTTCCGCGATCCATAGGAGTCTCAGGATATTTGAATGGTTCAGACATCCATTGATTCATTCCAAAATCAAGGTCAGAGAGCACGATCACTGGAGATTGGACTCTCTCAGCAATGTCAAAAGCTCGCCAGCCAAATTCAAAACATTCATTTACTGAGCCTGGAAGAAGGACAATATTATCAGTATCACCATGCCCCATATTGGCGGCAAAATTTACATCGCTTTGGGCAGTGCGGGTTGGCAACCCGGTACTAGGTCCAACACGGGTCACATCCCAAATAACCAGTGGAACCTCAGCGTAATATGCCAAACCAACAAACTCGGTCATAAGGCTTAAACCTGGTCCAGATGTTGAAGTCATGGCACGTAAACCCGACCATCCAGCGCCTACGCACATTCCAATGGCGGCGAGTTCATCTTCAGCCTGAACAACAGCGTATGTATCCTTTCCGTCCGCCGTTCGGCGTAATTTGGGAAGGTATTCGTTTAATTCTTCGGCGAGACTTGTCGCTGGTGTAATTGGATACCAACCTACAAATTGAACCCCGCCATAAATCGCGCCTAATGCGGCGGCGACGTTCCCGTCAGTCATTATCATGCCTTCGGTTTTATTCATTGGTTCGTAAACGTATGGATCAGTCTTGGGGAGGTTATTTTTTGCCCAGCTAGCCGCGTTTAAAATAACATTCATGTTGAGATCTATGGCTGATTTTTTTCCTTTGAAAGCGAAATCCAAGGCGAGGTTGATTTTTTCCATATCGATCTTGTGCATCTCTGCCAGAATTCCAACATAAACCATATTTCCAATAAGATCCTTCAGTTTTGATGGAATCTCAGGTGATTGGCTCAAAATTTCTTTAACTGGCATTGGATAGACGATTATGTCAGTTCGAGTTATCGGATTTTTAATTGCGTCATTGTAATAAAAAACACCGCCAGGAAGAACACTCGCCAAATCTTTATCAAATGATTTGGGATTCATTGCTACCACAATTTCGCGATCTTCCCGTCTGGCAATAAACCCATCTTTACTCGCCCGGATAAAATACCAGGTTGGTAACCCTTGGATATTCGAAGGCAACATATTTTTACCAGAGACAGGGATGCCCATTTTGAAGAGCGCTCTCAAAATCGTTGAGTTTGAGGTCTGAGAACCTGAACCATTCGCAGTTCCAACGACGACCGAAAAATCATTCACAACTTGTGCCATATTATGTCCTCTTCTTATAGTGTTGAAGTGTTTGGTTTGTGAGTTAGCAGACTTCCAAGTAAATCGGTATGTTCTCTCATTGCCTGATAGCCTTGTTTAAAATCATTATTGATGATGCAAACAACCATCTTTTCGTGATAATTCCACACAGTTACGAGATAATCGAGGTCTGTAAAGAAATTTAAGCCAATTAATTCATAAGATGCCCAGTAGGCTTCCAGAATTCCATTAACAAAGGGGTTGTTCAATTTTGAATAAATAGTGAGGTGGAGGTGTTTGTGCTCTTCGTGAGGAATTTGAATTGGCGATCCATATAACTTGCGTTTTGCGTTATTTAGAAGGCGAAGTAAATCCTGTTTATCGTTTTCATCCAATAATTCGACCGCTTCAAACCAATAAGCGGATTCAATTTTCTGGCGCAGATCAGCGAAAAGATTAAATTTGGCCGCGTCTTCCGCCAGTGCATATTGCAAACCGAGGAGAACCGAAGGAAGATAATTAAAACCTATCTTGCGGATTCCAGTGCGAGGTCTAACTTCAACAAAACCGAGTGCCTTGGCCACTTCCAACTGTTCCCGCAAACTCGCTACGCTTATTCCAATTTCTTTACTTATGACGTTTAAAGGAGGTAAGCTGTCGGTATCGGCAGGATAATGGGCGAGATATTGAAGAAACTCAGAAAGAATCGATTGATTTTGCATCATTAATCGTATTAATCGTATAAATCAGATTAATATTACTACCAGTAAATTGTTTCGTCAACACCATTCATCATAAAATGTTGATGATATTGTGCATAAAAAAACAGAGCGGTAGTTTTCTACCGCTCTGGGCTTGATTACTGCCATTTTACAACCCGAAATTCCTCTTTATAGACTGGCTCTGTATCAGAGCTGTCTGGATCCCGCCACTTTTTAATTCGTTCCAAAAAAATTTGCGGATCGCCAATTTGCGAACTATGACAAAGAAGGGCTTGGATTTTAATTTCAGCGGTTGAGCTAATATCTATAACTGTATTTGCTTGTCCGGTCAGGGATGCCCAAAGTTCACGAGGCATGTGTGGTTTGAAACCCTCCTCAGCCAATTCCGGGAAAAATAGTTCATTTCCAGAGGCGGGAAAAAGGGCGTCTACTACAACTTGACCTGCCGCGCGATGATCTGGGTGATTTAATCCATAGGTTGTGAAGAGGTATTGAGGATCACAGGTTACTAAAATATCTGGCGCGTAACGTCTAATCTCTCGAGTAACTGATTTTCTTAGTTCCATAGTCGGTTCCAACGTACCATCTTCATATTCAAGAAACTTTACACTTTTAACTCCTATGGTGTTGGCGGCATTGTGTTGTTCAACGTGCCGAATCCGGCAAAGCTCTTCACCTGGAATGTGCATGTTGTGATGATTTCTACCTTTATCTCCGCAAGTCAGTAATAAATAATGGATTTCGTGCCCTTCAAGAGCCCATTTTGCCAGAGTTCCACCACAAAAAAACTCAGGATCATCTGGGTGGGCGAGAATTACAAGGATTTTCTGAGGTGAGTCCCAATTATGCATCGCCAATATCCTTGGTTTTTGCACCGCAGGAACATTCACCGCCATGGTCGCAGCCACCTTCACTTTTCCGACGCAAGGCTTCTAATTCATCCCATGGTTCGATATCTAACTTCGGAAATTCCTTTAAAACTCTTCTGAATGAAGAATCATTTGGCTCTTCGCTTTTGGGAAAAATTTCTACAAGGACAACCTCACGTAAAGGATAAACGTCAATTACTTTACCTTCACCTTCGGGAGTAGAAACTTTTTTCCCTTTCTTGGGCAATTCCTTGCGAGCAGCGACATATTGTTCATATTCATAGATGAGGCAGCAGCGTAACCTGCCGCACATGCCGGTAATTTCTGTTGGGGTGAGAGAAATGCCTTGCTCTTTAGCCATTTTGATCGAAATTGGACTGAATTCGGTAATGAATTTTGAACAGCATCGGGTTTCAAGACCGCACGCGCCCATTCCACCTAATAATTTTGCGACATCTCTCGGACCAATCTGGCGAAAATCGACTTGGGTATCAGAAAATTTTCTTTGCATGTCCTTTTTGAGTGATTTGAGGTCGTACTTATCTTCACTTTCGGTACTGAACATGAACGTGAGCCTGCTTCCATCGAAGGCGTATTCAGCGTGAATAATCTTAATTCCTTCAAGCTGTAATTTGAAGGATTGTTCGCGACAGTCAATCATCGCGGTGGTTTGTTTGGTAATCCAATTTTGTCGAACGAGAAGATCGGCCGAGGTCGCCAATCGGTCAATTTGTCTTAAGTTTTCAATGTTGGTTGAGGTCTGATCCACGAATTGAATGACTTCGCCGATTTGACGACCCCGAACAGTATCCACGATGACATAATCATTCAGTCCGATTGTTTCAACGTTGGAAGCGTCGAAGTGATAGATCTTACCGATTTTTGAAAATCGAACTCCGACAGTGCTCGGTCTATTTTCCATATTTTAGATGATCTCTATTTTTGGAACCGCGTTACCAGCCAAAGCATGTACGCTGACTTGGGCGGCGATCCGTTCGCTGATATCTCGCAAAGCAGTTGCTGTATCAGACTCCGGGTCGCTGACCACAATTGGTTTACCTTCGTCGCCGCCGATGCGTACTTCAGGACTCATGGGTACTTTTCCAAGGAAGGGGACTTTGTAATGAGCCGCCATCCTTTCGCCACCACCCGTTCCAAAGACATCCATCTTGGTGCCATCAGGCAGCATCAAATAACTCATGTTTTCGACAACTCCAAGAATAGGCACATTTAAAGAATTAAACATTTCTAAACCACGGCTGGCATCTTCGAGTGAAACAGCTTGAGGTAAAGTTACGATAACGACACCAGAGAGCGGCATTGCCTGAGCAAGCGACAAGGGGGCATCACCGGTTCCTGGGGGCAGGTCAACAATCAAATAGTCAAGTTCGCCCCACTCTACATCCGTAATAAACTGGCGAATGGCGGAATTTAACATCGGTCCACGCCAAATCAGTGGTTTTCCTGGTTCAACCAAATAACCCATGGAAAAAACTTTTACACCGTAAGACACCGCGGGTTGTAATTTTTCATGGGCTGGAGGCGGCATATTTGGCGCTCCAATCATCGTGGGAAGGTTGGGGCCATAGATATCGGCGTCAAGTAAACCAACACTGGCGCCTAATTTAGCGAGGGATACCGCTAAATTGACCGAAATCGTACTTTTACCAACTCCACCTTTGCCAGAGCCAACCGCGATTGCATTTTTGACTGTGGCGTTTACAAGTCCGCGAAGTTTTCCATCATTTGGCACATCCGAATCCAATTTGACGTTAACTTTGGCGGCGCCAATTTTGTTTACTGCCGCTCGAGCTTCGCTTTCAATTTGATGTTTGAGTGGACAAGCGGGAGTTGTGAGCATGACTGTAAATGAAACCTCGCCATTTTCGATACGAACATCTCGGATCATACCGAGGGTTACCAAATCTTTGTGTAATTCAGGCTCCTGAACAGTGCTTAATGCTGCCAGGACGGTATCTTTGTTAATTGTCATCGTTTTCTGTTCACCTTTGGATTAAATAAAATACAGGTTAAGATTATACCTTAACCTGTATTTGCGACAAATTTAAAGTGTTATCAGGCTCTTTACAGGGTTTTGGACGCAGCCTTGGCAGCTGCTTTGGCTTCCCTGGCTTCTTCTTCCCTTTTGTAATTTTCCGGTCTGATGGATTCATAATAAGAAGCCGGCTTCATAAGTTGTTCTTTATTAGCCAGATTGCGGGTATAGGAAGATATTTCGAAATTGTGATCCATCTTGATTGCGTCAAAGGGGCAAAATTCTGCGCACATGCCACAATTCATACAAATATCAAAGTCAATGTAGAATTCGGCAGGTTGTGGAACAGGTCTGCCAGTGTCTGGATCGGTAGAACGAACAATCCAAATACATTGCGGGGGACATGCTTTGGCACAAATACCGCAAGAGGTACAGCGAATGTTCTTTTCTCCCTGTTCGCCTTCATCATAGACAAGAAATGGCACGAATCGGAATTCTTCCGGAATGATTACGCTCTGTTCCGGATATTCAACTGTGAAAGTTCCTCGCGACTCGGAGCTGGAACGAAATTCAACCTTTGGGTATCGTTTTACCAACCAGCGAATATCCTCCATGTAGGATTGGAAAAAGCGATTGAAGGTAACGCTTAAACCTTTTAGTAGACCTTTACCATACATAATGTTTTCTCCTATCGATCGAGTTCGCCTAAAACGATGTCAATCATGCCTAAGATTGTTACAAAATCCGCTATCTTTGTCCCAACGCACATCTTCTCAAGGGAAGTAATGTTTACGAACGATGGCGTGCGGATATGATAACGATAGGGGTTGGCGGATCCATCTGATACTACATAAAATCCGAGTTCGCCTTTAGGATGCTCAACTCGTCCGTAGGCTTCACCAGCTGGTACTTTAATTTGATAGGATGGTTTACCCGTGCTGATCGGTCCCTCGGGAATAGAATTTAATGCTTGCTGAAGAATGCGAATTGACTGCCGAATCTCCTCTACCCGAACGAGGTAACGGTCAAGCAGGTCACTATTGTGACGCACGGGGATGTCAAAATCAAAGCGATCGTAAATCCCATAAGGATTCACACGGCGAATATCATAAGGAATTCCTGCCGCTCTAAGAGTAGGGCCGGTAACTGAATATGCGATAGCCTCTTCGGGGCTCAAATAACCAATACCCTTCATTCTCGAAACGAAGATTTCGTTTTCGGAAAGGAGTTTATCAAATTCTTCAAGCTTTCGTGGAAGCCGATCAAAGACTAAATTCTTGATCTTCTGCATGGTACTTGGGTTGACATCCCTAATTACTCCACCGAACCGATAGTAATTACACATCATACGCGAACCTGAAACAGATTCAAAGATGTCCAGGATTAATTCTCGTTCTTCAAAAGCGTATAAGGCCGGAGTGAAGTATGCCCCGAGGTCATTCCATAGCATCCCAAAAAGAATAAGGTGATTTTGGATACGGCTTAATTCGCCCATGATTACCCGGATATACTCAGCCCGTTCCGGTACTTCAAGTCCAAGTAATTTTTCCACCGCTAGGCTATATGACCAAGCGTTGTACATTGAATTGAAATAATCTAAGCGATCCGTATATGGAATGTTCTGAATATAGGTGTTGCGTTCACCAATTTTTTCATGATTGCGATGGAGGTAACCAAGTACAGGCTTGAGGCTTAATATTTCTTCACCATTCAGCAAGGCAACAGCGCGAAAAACCCCGTGTGTAGATGGATGTTGAGGACCCATGTTGACTATGATGTGGTCGGTTTGGATACCATCTTTTACTTCTGTTTTAAATTTTTTCAAAGCTGTATACAAAGCTTCTTCTGGATCGGTTGGAATCCATTTTTCAGGATCGAAACCAGCCTCAAACCGAACATTGTCACCGAAAGGTGTTTTTGATTCAGCATATTTGTGATTACCTTGCGGCCAGCGGCTTTTAAGAGGCTTTTTCTCTTCCTCATAAAAGGCTTCTTGCCAATCCTTCCGCATCGGATGTCCCTCAAAACCTTCCCACATCAAAATCCTGCGCAGGTCAGGATGTCCGGAAAATTTTATGCCATAGAGGTCCCAAATTTCTCGTTCCTGAAAATCAGCACCTGGCCAAATCGAGGTGACCGAGGGTAATTCCATAGGATCGACCCTATCAACCTGGCATTTGAAAACCAAGGCCGGTCCTCCGCTTGATTTAAAGGCGTGGTAAACAACTTCCATCTTGCCTTCAGCGAGGTAGTCCACGCCAGTAACGGACGAAAGCAAATCATAACCGTGCTTGTTTTTGAGATCAGAGCAAACCTTAAGTAATTTTTCGCTGGGAATAAGATAACCCTCATATCCCGCCCGGGTATCCGCGGTGGCAATGCCAGGGAAAGTTTTGTCTAGTTCAAAGGTTGTTGAAGTTTCCATGGTTAGCCTGCTCCCTCTTCAGTGGTATTTACTGTTGCCAAATCAGTGGCCGCGTCTTTGATATCCTGAATTCTGCGCGGATCTATTAAATCTGGACCGAGGAATGGGATCGCAATTTCGACACTATCGGCGCCTTTTTTGTACCAGCGTACCTTGCTAATGGATTGTTGGTCGATCTTGTCTTGTAATCGAATCATTCCTTTTACCAATGCTTGGGGCGTTGGAGGACAACCAGGTATATAGACATCGACTGGTAAGAATTTATCGATTCCCGCTACTACGTTGTAACCTTCCTTGAAAGGACCTCCGCCAGAAGCACAAGCGCCCATCGCGACTACATATTTCGGTTCAGCCATTTGGTTGAAAAGTCTAACGATGGACGGCACCATTTTCTTGGTAACAGTACCAGCTACGATCATCACATCGGCCTGACGTGGTGAAGGTCTCATAACCTCCATACCAAAACGGGCCATGTCATATCTGCCAGCCTGAGCTGCGATCATTTCGATAGCGCAACAAGCCAGACCAAACATCATTGGCCAGAGGGATGAACGCCGGCCAAAATTATAAAGGCGATCTAAATTTGTGATCGCAACCTTTCCCTCAAGTTCTTCAGGGATATTAAATTCCGGCAAGTTTAATTCGTTTTCCATCATAAACTCTCCTCAATCCATTCTATGTAGATATCTTCCAAAATCCGTTCGTTTGCCAAATTTGGATCATCCTCGAATTCAGGCAAATCAATTGTCATGGCAAAAATATCATTCAAGGACAAATCAGCGATTTGAACCGAGGGATACCGTTTTTTTAACGCGATGACAATCTCAAATGTGGATTCCCAGGACAAAGAATTTTGCACTTTTCGATTATAAGACTTGTTGCAAGGTTTGACTTATAATAAAGTAAGCAAATACTGACTATTAATAAATAAGTGACAAATGTCATGCAAAAAATTACAAATAGAGAAAAAATTTTCCAGTTGGTTAATTCACGACGGTTTACAACCGCTCGGGAAATTGCCAATTATTTTAAAATCCCGGTTCCCACAGTGCGATTTCATCTTCGGGAGTTGGTTAGACAAGGGAGAATTTTCTCTAATAGCGCGGAGAGGGTTCATCATCTGGGTAAGCCTAGATTAATGTATACAACCCATAAATTGTCAAATGAGAGCCTGTTTCGAAATTTGCTTGATAATATTCTCGTCGAGGCTGAATCAGATGAGGTTATAAAATTATCATTGATCAAACTATCATCCAATAAAATTGCTCATATGCCAAGCTCGAGAAATTCTAATTTGACATTAAAAATGATTGAATTAATCGATAACCTGAATCAGTATGGCTACAATTCGCGCTGGGAAGTTCACAAAAATTCCCCAAGGGTAATCATTGAAGAATGTCCGTATCGTTTATCTCGGTGCAGGGATACTTTCTTTTGCGCGATGGATAAATATATGATCGAACAATGGACAAATCAATCTGTCAAATTTAGAAAATTTGATGATGAGCAGGGAAAACCCGCATGTCAATTCGAAATTTCCTCCTGACCTATTTCAAAACCTTTTCAAACTAATAGTGTTCTTATTTTTGATACTTTGAAACGAGGTGAATAAGGAAATGGGAAAAGAATCCTTTTTTGAACGTGAACACGTTGAGTTAAGTTTTCTGGAATCAAATAAAGCGATACCATTTGGAATCGAAAAAATTCATAACACTGGAATCGGAATTGGTGGCGCTTATTGCGCCTGGGGGAAGGATGTAAAAAATAATGATTTACCTGATTTCATGTCCGAACGCTTGAATAGCTCATTTTTGGCTGAAGAGACGATGAACTTGGATGAATTAGGCTTTTTGAGTCGACACCAAACACCTAGAATGTCGCAAGCTGAATATAGGGAAGTGGAAATCGAGGTTGGCACTAAGTTAGTGAAAGGCGCCCTTGAAGCGAACAGCTGGGATCCCAAGGAAGTGGATGGTCTTTTCGTCGGATCAAGCGGCCCAGTAAGCCCGGATTACTTAATCGAGATCGCGAACAGAGCGGGGATTCGCGAAGATGCTTTAAAAATTGATATTCATAAAGCCTGCGACGGATCGATGGGCGCATTGCAATTGGTTATGAATGAAAATTCAGCCCCTGTCGGTGATTTAAATATTGCCAGGGAAATGAAAGGCAAAAAGGTTTTAATCGGTGGCTTCGAGGGCCTTAGTCGGATGGTGGCTGACTCGATGGATAAAAACGCGTTGCAGCTTTTTGGAAATGGGGCCGGTATTTTTGGATTTATCCCCGGAGAGTCGATGAAATTCCTCGTTGGCAAATCCTTTGAAAATTTTGATACGGAAGGTTTGTTGCAGGTAAAAATGCTATATCCGCACTCCAGAATCATGGAAGCGGGAAAATCGTTGATCGAAACCTATCAGGAATCAAAATTCCATCTTCGTTTATCTGGGATGATGCATGAGCCACTGAGCGGAATGAATGTGTGGATGGCTGGATTGATGGGGATGGTAAAACTTTTTGTTCGCTCGGGCGTGGATGTAGCCAGTGACGTTTACAATGATTACCGAGATTTGATGAAAAAGATGGGCACCCCGGAACGAAATATTAAGTTTAGTGTGGTCCACCACGCGAACTTTAAGATCAATCAGTTGAAAGCGAAACAATTGCAAAAAGTCGGAATTAATTATCCAATGCCCTGGATTCTTAGCGATTTCGGTAATGTAAGTGCTGCCTCTTGTGTAATCGCATTTCTCAGACAATTGGACAATGTTGTTCCTGGTGATCACATCCTTTTTGATGGATTTGGGGCTGGCACTTTTTACGATGTGATGGCGTTAGAAATGGGTAAATCTTGAGGTTTTTTAAACAATACGTGAAACGGGATGCTGAATTTTTCAGCATCCCGTTTTTGTTGATCGATTATTCAACAGTCACACTTTTTGCTAAATTTCTTGGTTGATCCACATCCAAGCCTCTACTGGTTGCGATATGGTAAGCAAACAATTGTAGTGGAAGCACGGAAATCACTGGAGAGAGCATCCAAGGCGTATTTGGAATCCACATGACATCGTCCGACATTGAGGAAACCAATTCATCTCCCATGGTGGCAACCGCAATAACCTTTGCTTTCCTAGCTTTTGCCTGTTGAATTTGGCTGACCATTTTCTCTCGCCAGGGATCATTTGGAGTGATGCAGATCACAGGCATATTCTCATCGATGAGCGCGATCGGACCATGTTTCATTTCGCCGGCAGGATAACCTTCCGCATGAATATAAGAGATTTCTTTCAATTTAAGGGCGCCTTCATAGGCAATCGGCATATTAATCCCTCGGCCTAAATAAAGACAATCCCGCATGTCCTTATATTTATTTGCCAATACTTCAATGGCGGGCTCAGATTGAAGTGTCAGGTCAACAAGATCTGGAAGTAGGCGGAGATCTTGCACTAGGCTTATCCGGTCTGTTTCGCTTAATGTGCCTCGAATTTCGCCAAGAACGATTGCCAGGAGATATAAATCAACCAGCGGAGCAGTAAAGGCTTTTGTCGATGCGACGCCAATCTCAGGTCCGGTTTGCATGGACACAAATCCATCGGCGATCCGCATCGCCTGAGAACCGATCGCGTTAACAATGCTCCAAACCAAAGCTCCTTTACGTCTGCCTTCTTCCATAGCCGCGAGGGTATCCGCAGTTTCGCCTGATTGGGTGATGGCAAGCACAATGGTTTTATCATCAATGATTGGATCTGAATATCGAAATTCAGATCCAATTACAACTTCAACAGGAATGCGGGCAATCTTCTCTATGAGGGTCTTGCCAACCATGCCGGCATACGCGGCTGTACCACAAGCAGTTATATAAATTCGATCTGTCGCTCTGACTCTGGAATCATCAATATTTAAATCATTCAGATAGATCTTGCCTTTTTGGAAATCTACCCGACCTGATAACGTATCCGTAATAGATCGAACTTGTTCGTGAATTTCCTTCTGCATAAAATGCCGGAATTCACCTTTTTCCGCCGCTATGGGATCGTATGCAATTTGATTGATTTTTGGTTGAATTTGCTCACCTGAGAAAGTTTCCAAACGAAAACTATGCCTGGTTACTATCGCCATTTGTCCCGCCTCTAAAAATACCATTTCACGAGTGTGTTCAAGAATGGCAGGGATGTCGCTCGAGATAAAATTTTCGCCTTTGCCTAAACCGATGACAATACCACCAGCGTTGCCCAATCGGGCACAAACGATCTTATCGGGTTCACTGTTACTGATTAGAACAATCGAGCTAGCGCCCCGCAACTGATTAAATGTTTTTCGGGCGGCTTTAACAAAATCAAGACCTTGATTTAAATTTTCTTCCACCAGGTGAACGATGGTTTCAGTATCTGTTTCAGACTTAAAATTTACTTTTTTGGAAAGCAGTAATTCTTTAATCTCAAGATAATTTTCCACAATTCCGTTGTGAACGATGGCGATCTGTCGGTCATTGCTGATATGTGGGTGAGCGTTTTCAATCGATGGCGCACCATGTGTAGCCCAACGAGTATGCCCAATGCCTGGCGAACCAGAAAACGAACCATTTCCAAGCACTTTTTCGAGATTAATTAATTTCCCAGGAGAGCGTTCGATCAGAAAATTTCCATTATTGATAACCGCGATCCCCGCAGAATCGTACCCCCGATATTCTAATTTCTTAAGACCATTGATGATAATAGGCGTAGCATCCTGATCACCAATGTATCCAACAATACCACACATAGTGTTCTCCTTTAACGGGCAATCTGTCGTTAAAAAAAATTAACAAAACAAATTGACCATCAGATTATTTTTATTAGGGGGGAAATTCAGTAATAACTGGAAGGCATCCGCTGATCTTTCGATTTTCCGCCATTTTGGGTTTATTGGCGTTAACTCCATATCGCTATGAAGAACCTTCATCCTCGTCACCCCAGGGTTGGGGCCATGCGCTTTATTCCCTTTGAAATCTTCTATTCCTCCAAATTTGGATTATACACTAGGTTTTAAACTACTCATTGACAAGTGCCATCATTTTGAAGTACGGAGACGATGACCTCTGCATGTAAATTAATTGTGTTCGAGCCAATGATATCTGGAATAATGGGCGTGTGGAGTGAATAAACATGATTTACTTCAACTGTAATCATGTCACCAATATCAGTTCCTGCTCGAGTAGTTGTAATGGTTGTGACTGCCGTATCAAGAAGATTGATCGTCGGAGTGTTGGATGAATGTCTGACCCTTGCTTCAAGGTGATTTTGGCAAGAGGAGTCTGGATGGAGGGAGGCATAGGTTGCCCCTTCCTGAGCTCCATCTCGAATGGTTATCCAATAAAAGAAAGCATAACCAAATTCGAATGTGCCCAAGAGGAGTACGATCAAGAGCATGAAAGAGATCACAAATTCAACCAGACTTTGTCCGCGTGCGGCGTAGTTGTTTTTCATGGGTTGTAATTTATTGCTCCAATGATAGTTCTCGCATTGGTGGATGTGATGGTAAACGAGCCCAATGGGATAAAGGGAATCACAGGACTGTATTCTTCATCGATTGATACTACAATTCGACTACCAGTATCGATATCATCCCAATTAGCGCTGCTCATTGATTCACATTCAGGGGATGGAGTCGTTCCAGGGCCTTGATCGTAAACAATGTCAATATCGTCTTCTTCAAAATCTGCGATGAAACGAAAAGCAAGCGCACGATCTTTAATTCCGGTACAATTTTGATACTGGGCAACACCAGCAATTTCAGCGGTAACTTGCCCAAACCGGGAGGCTTCACGGGTCGCGTTCATGACACTTACGTAGATAAATATTAAACGACCAACTTCCATGATTCCTACTAAAAAGACCACTAGGATAGGAAGTATTAAAGCAAACTCGACTGCGCCTTGTCCAAAAGATTTTCTCTTTGTTCTCATGATTAATATTTTACATCCGGAAAAGCCAGAAAAACATATTAATTTCACAATTAATGGTCTTAACTTAGAATTATACCTTAGAAAAGTATATAAGGAATGCTGCCAAGAATTAAGTAAGGGCCATAGGCAATAAATAAATTTGAATATTGCTTTTGGAATAACATCTTAATGATTAAAAATAAACTAACCATGCCCGCCAATAGTATTCCAGTGATGAGTGCGTTGAACACAAACTCAAAGGTTACTAATCCACCAATTACAGTTCCAAGAGTAACATCCCCAAAGCCAAGAGCTTCTTCAAGCTCATTCCCCGGATTTGAATTGCGGTTTTTAAATTTGGTGAATGCTATTCCAAAAAGGTAAAAAATGAACATCAACGCGAATCCAGACAAGGCTCCAACGAGGGACGAAAGAAAATTCCCGTTCAAAAAACCCAGGATGAGGGCACCAAGCAATCCGAACATTGTAGTGGTATGAAATATGTAGTGGGTTCTAATGTCAATAAAGAAAATTAAAGTGAAATATGAGAGGATGATCGATCGTTGAATCATTAGATTGGTATTTGCGGAACTAATGCTCAAATATATATTCGAGAAAAGAAGGATTCCTATAATCCAGAAACCATCAAAGTTAAATCGATTTCCACAGGAAGCGCATTTAGAATAAATCAAAAAATCAAATATGTTAATTTTGGAATCACAATCATAACAAGCCAGATTTCCTTTTTTTTGCGGCAAAGTAATATAGAAGTAAGTCACGATGGCTGTTTCGAGGAAGAATAAAGTGATTGATAGCAAGTAAGACCAATTCAACATGCGGAAACCTTCCGTTATCCTTTGTATAATTAAGTAACTATAACATCAATAATAATTTGGAGCGATATGGATAAATTCATCATCGAAGGCGGACATCCACTCAGTGGAACCATTCTTCCTCAGGGAAATAAAAATGCGGCGTTGCCCATCTTGGCGGCCTGTTTATTAACCGATGAACCGATAGTGTTAAAAAACGTCCCTCAAATTCGTGATGTCTGTGACATGCGCAAATTACTGGAGAGTCTGGGAACTGTGGTTACAGAACGTTCCAATGGCGTTTGGGAACTTAATTCAAAAGAAATCCGTCCGAGTGAGCTGGATCCAGACCTATCCAAACGGATTAGGGCTTCGATCCTTCTGGCTGGCCCAATGACAACCCGATTTGGGAATCTTGAACTTCCACCTCCCGGTGGTGATGTAATCGGACGGCGTAGAGTTGATACTCATATTCTCGCCTTGCAGCAATTAGGGGCTGATGTTTCGTACAATCGGACATTCACATTCCATGCGCCAAATGGTCTAAAAGGGGCTGAAATTTTACTTGATGAGGCGAGCGTGACAGGGACAGAGAATATCTTGATGGCGGCGGTGTTGGCACGAGGGATGACAGTGCTTCGGAATTGCGCATCAGAGCCTCATGTACAAGATCTTTGTCATTTCCTAAACCAAATGGGCGCCAAAATCAGTGGAATCGGATCGAATACTCTTACAATCGAGGGAGTCGAAAAATTGCATGGAACGGAGTTTGAAATTTCCTCCGATTATCTTGAGGTTGTGAGTTTTATTGGCGCTGCGGTCATGACAAAGGGTGAAATTCTTATAAAAAATGCCGGACCTCAACACCTTGGAATGGTTCGACTGGTTTTTAATAAGCTGGGAATTGATTGGGAAGCGAGAGGTGAAGATATTTTTGTGCCTCAAAACCAAGAACTGGAAGTCAAACCTGATCTCGGGAACGCCATCCCCGAGATCAAAACAAACATTTGGCCAGCATTCCCTACCGATTTGATGTCAATCGCTATCGCGGTTGCTACTCAGGTAAGAGGTAACGTCTTATTTCATGATTGGATGTATCCGAGCAGAATGTTTTTTGTGGACAAATTGGTAAGCATGGGAGCTCAGATAGTTCTATGTGATCCGCACCGTTGTATCGTCACCGGACCTACCCAACTTGCCGGAGAAAAAGTTGAGAGTCCAGACATACGGGCTGGAATGACTTTGGTACTTGCCGCCCTGGCAGCAGAAGGGCGATCAACGATTCGAAATGTTGGACAAATTGACCGAGGTTACGAGAAATTGGAACAAAAATTACAGATGTTAGGAGCCAAAATTACTCGAGATTCTGAATGATTTAAGGTCCTACAATTTTGATTGAATGCCGACTTATGGTGATTGTGGTTTTGTCTTTATTATTCTGCTGAAATTTCGCGGTTAATGTGGTTTTACCAGGGATTTCAACAGTGACATCATAATAGCCATATTTAATCATCTGGAGTAAAAATCCAGTAACCTCCCAGCTGTAATAAACTGGTAGTTGTTTTTTCCAAGTCAAGCCTGAAATGGTGATGATGATATAAGGCTCTCCAGTCTGGTTTTCAATACGAAGAAGCCCTTCACTCTCACCGGATTGGTCCCCCAAACTAAATTCCCCGCGGAAAGGTTCTGGGGTAAGGGTTGCGGTTTCAGTTGGAATTGCGGTGAGCTCGACAGCCGCAGTGGATGTGAGGGTAGGGGTTGGTTCAGAGGTTCCGGTTGGCGGCAGGGTAGCGGTCGGTGCCGCTGTCAAGGTTTCACTAATCATTTGCATTGCCAATGCTGAAACTGTTTCCTCGATATTGGGAGTTGGGGTTGGTTCAGGCAAGTTCGAAGAGCATCCCGATATTAGCAGGGAAATGATTAAGGCTAACAAGATTAGTTTATTGGACATAATTGTAAATAAAGTCCCGCTTTTCAGCGGGACTCAAGTTTTGAATTAGTTTGCAGAACCTATAACGTTGAGGAATTCTTTCAAAACACTTCTCAACGCACTTTCAGGCAGCGCACCTACTTGAGTGTGCACTATTTTACCATTATGAACGAATAACATAGTAGGGATGCCGCGAACATTGTATTTTTGAGCCCACATGCCGTGATCATCTGTATTGACTTTTGTAACCAATAGTTTGCCTTCGTATTCTTGGGCGAGTTTGTCCAGGGTTGGAGCAACCATCTTGCATGGACCACACCAAGGTGCCCAAAAATCAACAATTACTGGTAAATCAGCTTGCAAGACAACTTTTTCAAAAGCGTCATCAGTTACATGTACGGGAGAACTTTGCATTTTTCACCTTTTCTATCTGTTTTTATACATTAGACGCAAAAATGCAGAAAAGGTTACAAAATTCATTTTTTTGTTTCTGATAAAGCTATCAGATAATCATCAATTGCCAAGGCGGCTTTCCGGCCGGCAACCATGGCGGTTACCACTAAATCAGGTCCAGTTACATCATCACCGCCTGCGAAAACACCGGGACGGGAAGTTTTGTAGCTTTGACGATCGGTAACAGAAATCAAACCCCAACTGTGGGTTTCCAAATCCTTGGTTGTTTTTCCAATAATTGGATCTGGCCAATAGCCGAGTGCCTTTACGGCAATGTCAACCGCGATTGAGAAATTGGAACCTTCGACTGGAACTGGTTTTCTGCGTCCCTTCGCGTCGGGTTCACCTAATTTCATTTCAATACATTCGATTGAAGCGAGTTTTCCATCATCTCCAGCCAGGAAACGAACTGGCTGAGTAAGAAACTTGTATTTTGCGCCTTCATCCTTTGCCATCTGGCGGTCTTTTTTACCGCCAGGCATTTCTTTTTCAGTTCTTCTGTATAAACAGGTTACTTCCTCGGCTCCTAATCGGATTGCGGTCCGTAAGCAGTCCGAGGCAGTGTCTCCACCGCCGATAACAGCAACGCGCCGTCTGATTTCAAGCGGCTGCAACTTTGATTTTGGAAGATTTTCCTTGACCACGTTTCCACGAATCAAAAAATCAGTCGCTTCATATACTCCCGGCAAATCTTCGCCCGGAATTTCCATTTGAGCGTCAATTCCGGTACCTACCCCAAGAAAAACCGCATCAAAACCTTCTTCAAAAAGGTCATCGACGGTTTTGTCCTCACCAATATAGGTATTTCCCTCGAATTTGCATCCGCCATCCAAAAGATCCTGCCATTTAGCGAAAACGGTTTCTTTTGGAAGTTTAAAATTTGGAATACCATAAACCATTAATCCGCCGACAGCTGGTTTACTGTCAAAAATCGTCACATCGTGGCCTTTGGTTAACAGGATATGAGCGCAACTCATTCCAGCAGGACCAGCACCAATTACCGCAATTTTTTTTCCAGTCGCCTCAGCTTTGACGAGCTTGTAAGGTTCGTGGGTTCGCTCCCAGTCTAGCGCAAATACTTCAAGTTGACCGGTAAGAACCGGTTGATGATCTTTATTAAGTACACAAGAACCCTGACAAAGTGCTTCGTGAGGGCATACCCGACCACAGATATCAGGTAAGGAAGACGTGATGTGATAAATTTCCGCCGCGTTTTTAAAATTACCATGTTCAATGTGCCACATCGCTGAGGGAATGTCATTATGGGTTGGGCAGGCAACCATACAAGGGGCTGGATCGGGGCAATGAATACAACGCGAAGCCTCAATTTTGGCGCGTTCCTCATCGAATTCGATCACAACATCATTAAAGTCACAAACCCTCTCCTCTGGAGGGCGTAAGGTCAAGTCGTGAAATGGTTGATTGGCGCGGTTCTTTCGGTCGATCTCTAAAAATTCACCTGGAACTGCCTGCATGTTAACTCCTGTGGCCATGGATTGTTGTCGACGCTCACAACAGAAATGATAATAAAACTTATCAATTAAAGGCAATTTCTAATGTCACCAATGTTAAAGACAAACATCACAGGTTAAATGCTTGTTCAGACAACATTTGTAGAATCAATACTGAAATTATTTATAAAGTGCTATACCAATATTCTTGACAAAATCTTTCTTCTCAATATAATAACCTGAAATTTACTATGAGTCCAAACATTTTTACCTCCCTTATTATTGTAGTCATTATTCTGGTCCTTGTACTTATGGACCTAATTTCAGTTGGGAAGGCTAAAAGTAGATAGTTGTAGGAAGAAAAAACCAAAAGAGCCGCCCAACAAGAGCGGCTCTTTTTTTTTTATTCAAATGGAATGGAGCCATTAATAATATGAGATCGGATGCTATCAAGAAAGGTTTTGACAAAGCCCCACATCGCTCACTGTTACGAGCAACAGGAGTAAAAGACGAAGATTTTGGGAAACCTTTTATCGCGATCGTCAATTCTTATGTAGATATCGTGCCTGGACATGTTCATTTGCAGGAATTTGGGAAGATGGTAAAGGACGCGGTAAGGGCGGCTGGAGGAATGCCTTTCGAATTTAATACCATCGGCGTCGACGATGGTATCGCGATGGGACACGATGGTATGAAGTATTCTTTACCATCTCGCGAACTCATTGCAGACAGCGTTGAAACTATGTTAAATGCTCATAAATTTGACGGGATGGTTTGTATTCCCAATTGTGACAAAATTGTTCCGGGAATGTTGATGGCTTCACTTCGTGTCAACATTCCCGCAATTTTTATATCAGGTGGGGCTATGCCAGCTGGTAAAACTCCCGACGGAGAACCGATTGATTTAATTTCTGTATTTGAGGGAGTTGGCGCGCTTAGCAGTGGAAAGATTACTGAAGAGCGTTTAACCATGCTCGAAAAATTTGCGTGCCCTTCTTGCGGATCATGTTCTGGGATGTTTACAGCCAATTCTATGAATTGTTTGATGGAGGTAATTGGTTTGGCCTTGCCATACAATGGTTCTGCCTTGGCAAAAACAAAAGAGCGGGAAGAATTGGCTTTAAAGGCCAGTGCTCAGATTATGGAATTGGTTCGAAAGGACATTAAACCCCGGGATATTGTTTCAGTGGATGCCATTGATGATGCCTTTGCGTTGGATATGGCTATGGGCGGATCATCGAATACGGTTTTACATACTCTCGCGCTCGCTCAGGAGGCGGAAATTGAGTATCCAATCCAAAACATTAATGAGGTAGCTGACCGAGTTCCACACATTTGCAAGGTATCACCGGCTGGAAAATGGCACATGGAGGATGTTCATCGTGCCGGGGGAATTCCAGCGATATTGAACGAAATCCAGCGGGCAACCAACATGCTCCATTTAGAAAGAATCACGGTAACAGGGAAAACTCTTGGCGAAAACATAAAGGGAAAGCAAATACTTGATCCAGAGGTAATCCATCCTGCTGAGAAGGCTTACTCTCAAACCGGAGGATTGGCAATTTTATTTGGTAATTTGGCTCCGAATGGGGCAGTTGTGAAAGTTGGCGGGGTCGATCCTTCGATGATGGTTTTTTCCGGACCTGCTCGAATATTTGACTCCCAGGATGATGCGTTGAAAGGAATTTTATCGCGCCAAATCATACCGGGAGATTGTGTTGTAATTCGTTATGAAGGACCACGCGGCGGACCAGGAATGCAAGAGATGTTGTCACCAACCAGCGCGATTATGGGACAAGGTTTGGGTGACAAGGTCGCGTTAATTACGGACGGAAGATTCAGCGGTGGAACGCGTGGGGCTTGTATCGGACATATCTCCCCGGAAGCTGCTGCGAAAGGCCCAATCGCGGCTCTGCGTGAAGGCGACATAATTGACATAGATCTCAATGCTCGAACAATCAACGTAAGACTGGATGATAAAGAAATTCAAACCAGATTAGATGAATTAGAAACTTATCAACCTGATACCAATAGCAAGTGGTTGAAAAGATATTCACATTTCGTAACATCCGCGGATACTGGCGCGGTACTTAAATATTAATTGAAGAGGAGAACCAAAAAATGAAGAGAACTGGAGCACAAATCGTTTGGGAATGCTTGAGACGAGAGGGCGTAGATGTAATTTTTGGTTATCCTGGCGGCGCCAATCTTCCGATTTACGACGCAATGAAGGGTTATCCAGACATTCATCATGTACTGCCTCGGCACGAGCAAGGTGGAGCACATATGGCGGATGCCTATGCCAGAACATCTGGTAGAGTGGGTGTGATGTTTGCCACCTCTGGTCCGGGTGCCACAAATTTAACAACAGGAATTGCTACTGCCCATATGGACTCGATACCTGTTGTATTTGTTACCGGCCAGGTCGCGTCTCACCTTATTGGTACAGATGGATTTCAGGAAACGGATGTGACTGGTATTACCTTGCCAATAACAAAGCATAACTATCTGGTAAGGGATGTCGAAGACATTATGCCTTCCATTAGAGAAGCATTTTATGTCGCTAAATCTGGAAGACCTGGTCCAGTTTTAGTCGATATAACGAAGGACGCACAACAGGCAACCATTGAGGATTGGGAATATGATGACAGTCCGATTGCATTAAAAGGTTATCGACCTGATCTTTCTCCTGGGGCTGATGAAATTAAAAAAGCGATCGATCTTATAAATGGTGCTGAAAGACCTGTAATTTTGGCCGGTCACGGCTTGCTAATGGGCAACGCGATGGCTGAATTACGAGAATTCGCGGAAAAAGGAAGTATTCCGATCGCGGTCACATTGCTTGGAATTGGTTCCATTCCAGCTGACCATCCTTTAAATATGGGCATGATGGGCATGCATGGCGAGGACTGGGTGAATAACGCGATCCAGGAAGCTGATCTTTTGTTAGCATTTGGAATGAGATTCGACGATCGGGTTACTGGTAAATTGGATACTTATGCCGTAAACGCCAAAAAAATTCATATTGATATGGATCCCGCTGAGATCAATAAAAATGTAAAGGTAAATGTCGGCTTGGTCGGAAATTTGAAGGAAATTCTTGCAGAAATGCTCCCAGCGGTAAAGGTTCAGAGAAGAGATTCCTGGTTAAAGACTATTAGTGATGTAAAAGGTAACGCGGCTGTTCGAGATATTAAAAATTTGCCAGACAATGGACATTTATATGCCGCTCATGTAATCAGTGACATTAACCGGATGGCAGCCGCCAACTCGATTGTGGCAACGGATGTTGGTCAACATCAAATGTGGGCAGCGCAGTACTTTAAGGTACAAAATCCACATACTTGGGTTACCTCGGGTGGTTTGGGGACGATGGGCTCGGGCTTGCCCTTTGCGGTTGGATCAAAAGTGGCAAATCCGGAGAAAGAGGTCTGGGCGATTGTTGGAGACGGAGGATTTCAAATGACTGCCTCTGAGTTGACCACCCTGAGGCAGGAAAAGATGAAAATAATCGTCGCGGTTATCGATAATGGTTTCCTCGGAATGGTAAGACAATGGCAGGAATTTTTTTATGACAAAAATTATGCCGCTACCCCCATGGTATCGCCTGATTTTGTAAAACTGGCAGAGGCACATGGCTTAAAAGGAATTCGTGTGTTCAGTCGTTCTGAGGTTGAATCAGCAATCAAGGAAGCCCAGGCAAGTGAAACGAGTGTCGTCATTGACTTTATGGTTGAACAGGAAGATTCGGTTTATCCGATGGTCCCGGCTGGCGCGGCATTGCATGAAATGATTCGGAGACCTTCACCGATTGTTGAAACCCCGCAAGATAAATAAGAAAAAATCGATTGGAGTAGAAATGTTACACACATTAGTTATCTTAGTTGAAAACAAGCCCGGTGTTTTAAATCGAGTGGCGTCCTTATTCCGACGGCGTTCATATAACATTGAATCGCTCACGGTTGGTCGAACGGATATTCCTGGTTTATCGAGAATGACAATCACGGTTGAGGGTGATGATGACCATGTCGCTCGATTAACTACATATTTATACAAATTAGTCAATGTATTACAAGTTGAGGATCTCACAGACGCGAAGATGGTTTCCCGTGACTTGGCACTAATAAAGGTAAACACAGGTTCCGATAAACGAGCTGAAATATTTCAAATGATTGAGGTATTTCGAGCAAGGGTTATTGACATTACAAATTCCTCTCTGGTGGTGGAAATTACTGGTACGACGGAGAAGATAAACGGCTTTATGGACATAATGAAACCTCTCGGTATTATAGAGATGGTGAGAACAGGAGCGGTAGCTATGGAACGTGGAACAGAGTGTTTATCAAATTTTACAGAAACGAATTTTGCAGCCTGATCAACGGAGGAAATTATGGCAAATATTAATTTTGGTGGTGTTGTAGAGAATGTGGTTACTCGAGGCGAATTTCCTGTTGAAAAAGCTAAAGAGGTTTTGAAAAACGAAACCGTTGCTGTGATTGGCTACGGTGTTCAAGGTCCCGCTCAGGCGATGAATATGCGCGACAATGGAATCAATGTTATCGTTGGCCAGCGCAAAGATACAGAAAATTGGGCGAAGGCGGTGGCTGATGGATGGCTTCCAGGAAAGACCCTTTTTGAAATCGAAGAAGCTGCCGAAAAAGGCACTGTAATTCAATATCTTCTTTCAGATGCCGGACAAAAAGCGGTATGGCCTCGGCTGGTAGAGTGTTTGAATGAAGGTGATTTACTCTATTTTTCACATGGTTTTGCTGTAACGTTTGATCAGGAAACTGGCGTCGTACCTCCCCCTAATGTGGATGTAGCTTTGGTAGCCCCAAAAGGTTCCGGAACCAGTGTTCGCCGTAATTTTCTGGCTGGCTCGGGGATAAATGCAAGCTACGCGGTATACCAGGATTACACAGGAAAGGCGGAGGAGCGAACAGTTGCGCTTGGAATAGCGATTGGTGCTGGATATTTGTTCCCTACTACTTTTAAAAATGAAGTCTATTCTGACTTAACCGGTGAGCGGGGAATACTCATCGGTGCGTTATCCGGGGTTATGGAAGCGCAATATAATGTTCTCCGAAAAAATGGACATTCTCCATCAGAGGCGTTTAATGAAACCGTTGAGGAGCTGACTCAATCGCTGATTCGACTGGTAGGAGAAAATGGCATGGATTACATGTACGCGAATTGCTCCACTACTGCCCAACGAGGTGCGCTTGACTGGCATCCAAAATTTCGCGACGCAGTTCAACCGGTATTTGAGGACTTGTATGCTTCGGTAGCTAGTGGAAATGAGGCAAGGATAACCATTGAGGCAAATAGCAAGCCTGATTATCGCAAGCGATTGGAGGCAGAACTGGATTCTTTCAAGAACTCCGAAATGTGGCAGGCAGGTGCTGCTGTAAGGTCATTACGACCGGAGAATTGGAAGGAGTAATCTCCTTTAATGAACGGAGGCTTAGCATGGATAATTATGTAAAAATATTCGATACAACTTTGCGGGATGGAGAACAATCTCCTGGCGCGACGATGACTTCGGCAGAGAAATTAGAAGTCGCTCGCTCCTTGGCGAGTTTGGGTGTGGATATTATTGAAGCTGGTTTCCCAGCGGCATCGCCAGATGATCTTGAAGCTGTAAAGAGAATTGCGGAAGAAGT
Organism: Anaerolineales bacterium; assembly: GCA_035562755.1. Taxonomy (GTDB): domain Bacteria; phylum Chloroflexota; class Anaerolineae; order Anaerolineales; family Villigracilaceae; genus UBA5195. Next base: position 9,126 of record DATMWA010000097.1, on the reverse strand, counting down.
TGGACGGAGATCGAAGAGTGACCCTGACAAAAAAGTGCCGGTGATAGCAGGATTGGCACGGGCAAGCAGGGGAGATATTGATAAAGCTTGGGAAGCCATTCGTTTCGCTGAAAAACCGCGCATTCACACTTTTTTGGCTACATCTGATATCCATTTGAAGCACAAGCTAAAAATAGAGCGTGAAGAGTGTTTGTCTAAGATTGAAGAGGCTGTCAAGTACGCGAGCAGTCTCTGCGCCGATGTTGAGTTTTCGCCAGAAGACGCGGGTCGGTCCGACCGACAATTTCTGTATAAGGCACTGGAAGTCGCGATCACGGCAGGCGCAACCACTCTCAATATTCCTGATACGGTTGGATACACTACTCCTGATGAATTTGGCGCGCTTATTGCTGGAATCGTGGCAAATGTCAATGGAGTAGAAAAGGTGACTCTATCTGTTCACACCCATGATGACCTTGGGCTCGCGACGGCGAATGCTTTGGCTGGTATAAAAAATGGTGCCAGACAGGCAGAAGTAACGGTAAATGGCATCGGGGAACGTGCCGGCAATGCCTCACTTGAAGAAGTTGTGATGGCATTAAAGACCAGATTTCCGGTTTTCGGATTAGAAACTGGAATCGATTCCCGACAATTGACCCATGCAAGCAAATTGGTAAGTAATTACACCGGAATGATTGTTCAACCAAACAAGGCAGTGGTTGGTGCGAATGCCTTTGCTCATGAAGCCGGGATCCACCAGGATGGAATGTTAAAACATCATGAAACTTACGAAATTATGCGCCCAGAGGATGTGGGTTTAAGCCAATCCAGATTAGTTTTAGGAAAACATTCAGGGCGTCACGCGTTTAAGAATCATTTGGCTGAGTTAGGGCATTCTCTTTCAGAAGAAGATCTGGCAAAAGCTTTTGAACGTTTTAAAGATCTCGCCGATCGTAAGAAAGTTATTACGGATTTAGACCTTGAAGCCATTATCGCGGATGAGATATATCGTCCCCGGGATGTATTTTCATTGGATGGTATGCAAGTTGCTTGTGGAACGATGGGGTTGCCAACCGCAACGGTTCGCCTGCGCGGACCCGATGGTAAAACCCACACTCATGCTGTGGTAGGAACTGGCCCGGTTGATGCGACTTACAAAGCGATTGATCAAATTGTAAAAGTTAAGGCAAATCTTTTGGAATTTAACATCCACGCGATTACTGAAGGCATCGACGCTCTAGGTGAAGTTACTGTTCGAATTCAGTCGGATGAGGCAAGTAATACCATGAACGCGCAGTTAGAGACTCAAGTCGCGAGGGTTTTTGGCGGACATGGCGCTGATCCAGACATTATCGTCGCCAGCGCGAAAGCTTATTTGGCGGCTTTGAATAAACTACTGGTCGCTCAGATGGAAAAAAAGAGTAAAGAAATTCAGAGCGAAATCACATTGCAATGATGAAGAAAGATTTGGAAAAATTCATGGGAAAAACAATCATTGACAAGATCTGGGAACGGCATGTCGTATCACAACAGCCAGAATCACCGGCGATATTGTATATAGATCTCCATTTAATACATGAAGTCACATCTCCTCAAGCGTTCACTGGACTGAGGCAACGTGGACTCGTTGTCCGTAGACCAAACCAAACAGTCGCCACGATGGATCATTCGATCCCGACTACTGACCTTTCGATTCCGATTATCGACCAGGCAGCGGCGGCACAAATAAAACAATTGGAATCAAACGCGAGCGAATTCGGGATTCGATTGTATGGGATGAATTCAGCAAACAGAGGCATAGTGCATGTTATCGGCCCAGAATTAGGACTTACACTACCCGGAATGACGATCGTTTGTGGTGATAGCCATACCGCTACGCACGGAGCCTTCGGAGCTTTGGCATTTGGGATTGGGACGAGTGAGGTTGAGCATGTCCTCGCCACTCAATGCCTTTTGCAACATAAACCCAAGACATTTGAGGTGATCGTTGAGGGAAACCTTGCCAAAGGTGTGACCGCGAAGGATATTATTTTGGCTTTGATCGCCAAAATTGGGGTTGGCGGAGGAACAGGGCATGTCTTTGAATACAAAGGTAATGTCATTAGGAATCTCTCCATGGAAGAACGAATGACTATTTGCAATATGTCCATCGAAGGCGGGGCAAGGGCAGGACTGATTGCGCCTGATGATACTACTTTTGAATATGTCAAAGGTCGTGAATTCGCGCCTAAAGGTAAAGAATGGGATAAGGCTGTGGCTGAATGGAGATCTCTAGTTTCCGATGAAGACGCGGTTTATGATCGCTCGATCACCATAAATGCGACAGATCTCGAACCAATGATTACTTATGGAACAAACCCCGGCATGGGCATAGGAATTACACAGAAAGTACCTTCTCCGAACCAATACAATCTGCCTGAAAATATCAATCAGCGTAAGGCACTTGAAAAAGCTCTAAGTTATATGGCGATTGAACCTGACAAACCACTTATCGGCAAAAAGATTGACGTTGTTTTCATCGGATCTTGTACAAACTCTAGAATTTCAGATCTAAGATACGCAGCGGAAATCCTCAAAGGAAAGAAAGTCGCGAAAAACGTCAGGTTGATGGTTGTTCCCGGATCACAAGTGGTGAAAAAACAAGCTGAAAATGAAGGTTTGGACAAGATTTTTAAAGCAGCTGGAGGTGAATGGCGGGAAGCGGGCTGTTCTATGTGTATTGCTATGAATGGGGATCAATTACAACCCGGGCAGTATGCGGTAAGTACCAGCAATAGAAATTTTGAGGGAAGACAAGGCAAAGGCGGCAGAACATTTTTAGCAAGCCCAATTACCGCGGCTGCGTGCGCGATTGCGGGACAAATTGTTGATGTGAGGACGGTGATCTAATGGCTGAATTCAAAAAGCTCACAAGCAGAATGCTTCCATTGCTTGTCAACGATATTGATACAGACCAGATTATTCCTGCCAGGTTTTTAAAGGCAACCGATAAATTAGGCATGGGGGATAATTTATTCGCGGATTGGAGATATGACGAGAATGGGAAACCAATTCAAGAATTTCCATTAAATGACCAAAGGTATGCTGGCGCGCAAATATTACTCGCGGGGGACAATTTCGGGTGTGGTTCATCCCGCGAACATGCTCCATGGGCGCTTACTGGATTTGGTTTTAAGGCAATTGTAAGTACATCCTACGCGGATATTTTTAAGAATAACGCGTTAAAAAACGGATTATTGCCAATTGAAGTAGAAGAAACGATTCATTCAAGAATTGTTGAAATGGTAAAAACCAAGCCTGAAACCGAAGCGACGGTTGATCTGAATGCCACAATGTTGCGCGTAGGTGATATAGAGGTTAATTTTCCTGTAGATCCATTCGCGAGGGATTGTCTGCTTAGAGGTGTTGATGAATTGGGATACATTCTTGCCTTCAAAAATGAAATAGAGGCTTTTGAGAGGGGTAAAAATGCAAAAGACTATTGAGATTTATGACACTACACTGCGAGATGGCACACAAGGCGAGGGTTTTAACTTGTCGGTGACAGATAAAATTAGAATCGCGAAGCGGTTGGATGAACTTGGTGTAGCGTTTATCGAGGGCGGTTGGCCTGGGTCGAACCCGAAGGACGTTGAATTCTTCGAAAGGGCGAGCAAAATTGAGTGGAAAAACGCGAAGATTGCTGCTTTTGGCTCTACTTGTAGAGTAAATGGCGGGCCGGAAGACGACGCTAATATAAGGGCGCTATTGGACGCAAAAACTCCAGTTTGCACTATTTTCGGTAAAACATGGACATTACATGTCACGGAAGTACTCCACACAACCAATGAGGAAAACTTGAGAATTATTGAGCAGTCAGTAGCTTATCTCGATAAATTTGGAAAATATGTGATTTATGATGCTGAACATTTCTTTGATGGTTACAAGAATGACCGTAAATATTCTATGGAAACACTTAATGCGGCAATCCGAGGCGGGGCAAAGCGCTTAGTATTGTGTGACACTAATGGTGGTACGATGCCATGGGAAATTGAACAAATTGTCGAAGAAGTTAGTGAACAGGTAAATTTTCCTCTTGGTATTCATACCCACAATGACGGTGAATGCGCGATGATTAACTCTTTGGCTGCGGTAAAGCATGGGGTTGACCATGTTCAAGGTACTATCAACGGTGTCGGGGAGCGCTGTGGTAACGCGAACATTATTTCAGTGATCGCTAACCTCGAATTAAAAATGGGTTTTAAATGCCTGAAGGAAGACGGCTTAGAGCACTTATTTGAAGTCAGCCAATTTGTTAATGAGGTGGCTAATGTGACCCCAAATGATCATCAGCCCTATGTTGGACGTTCGGCATTTGCTCACAAGGGCGGCGTCCATGTAGCAGCGATGCGAAGAAGCGAAAGAAGTTATCAGCACATCGAACCAGAGCTGGTTGGCAATAAAATGCGTGTAGTAATTTCAGATTTGTCCGGACGTGGAAATATCTTATCGACCGCTGAAGAACATGGGTTAAAAACAGATGATCAAGCGGTAGTCGGTGTCCTTAATAATGTGAAGGAACTTGAAAACAAGGGATTTTCATTTGAGGCGGCAGAAGCGTCTGTAGCAATGATGTTGCGACGCCAACAACCAGATTATGTGCCACCGTTCAAACTGATCGATTTTTTTACCAACATCGAACATCGTCGAGGGCGAGGCTTATTAGCAGAAGCAATGGTAAAAGTCGAAGTACAAGGCGAAGTTGTCCATACAGCAGCTGAAGGAAATGGACCGGTAAACGCTTTGGATATTGCCTTGCGAAAAGCACTTTCAAAAACTTACCCTCAGATTAATGCCTTCCACTTGGCAGATTTCAAGGTCAGGATACTCGATTCTGACAAAGGAACCGAAGCGATAACACGGGTCCTCATTGATACTCACACTGACACCGAACGTTGGAGTACGGTTGGCGCGAGTGGAAACTTGATCGAGGCATCATGGCAGGCTTTGGTCGATTCGTTTGAATATGGAATTTTAATGAGAGGGAAAAAGCTGGAATGAAAGCAAAAATTACATTACTGCCTGGTGATGGTATTGGACCGGAAATTATCGAACAAACCGTAAGAGTTTTGCAAATTATCGAATCGAGATTTGCTCACTCCTTTGACCTTAAAGAACATCTCTTGGGAGGATGTTCGATCGATAAATTTGGTAAATCACTTACGGAAGAAACTTTATCTGACTGCGTAGATTCGGAGGCCGTTTTAATGGGAGCGGTTGGAGGTCCTAAGTGGGACGATCCAAAAGCTGCTGATCGTCCTGAAAAGGGGTTATTAGCCTTACGAAAAGGACTTGGTGTATTTGCCAATTTACGTCCGGTAAAAGTTCTACCTGAATTAATGGATTTTTCACCGGTTAAAAAAGAAAAATTGGCCGGGGTAGATATTCTTGTTATTCGAGAATTAACTGGTGGATTATATTTTGGTTGGCCAAAGGGGAGGGATTTAAGAGACGGCCGAGAAAGAGCTGTGGATACTCTTGAATATTATGATTATGAAGTACAGAGGGTAGTCGATCTTGCTTTCGAATTGGCAAGAGGACGCCGAATGAAAGTTACCAGCGTCGACAAGGCCAATGTACTCGAATCCTCCCGACTTTGGAGGCAAATCACAATCGCTATTGGGTCAAAAAATCCAGACATAGAATTAGAACATGTCCTAGTCGATACAGCTTCAATGCGCTTAATCACCAACCCGGCTAATTTTGATGTACTTGTTACCGAAAATATGTTTGGGGATATTTTAACCGACGAGGCATCTGTTCTGGCGGGATCAATGGGGATGTTACCTTCAGCAAGCATCAGCAGTTCAGGACCAGGTTTATATGAACCAATTCACGGATCTGCTCCTGATATCGCCGGGAAAGGCATTGCGAATCCGGTTGGCACAATTTTATCACTCGCTCTTTTGCTCAGGTATTCATTAAAACTCGAGGCTGAAGCTTCCGCTATCGAAAACGCGGTAGAACACGCAATCGCGACTGGAGCCAGAACCGGAGACATCGGCGGAAAACTGTCATCCAAACAGATGACCGATGAAGTAATTAAAAATTTATAAAGAGGATACGATCATGGGAATGGAATCAAAGTTTATTTGGATGAACGGTGAATTGGTGGACTATGAAAAAGCAACCCTGCATTTTCTTACTCCTGCTTTACATTATGGAGCCGCTGTTTTCGAGGGAATTCGATCTTACCAGACCAAAATGGGGCCTTCGATTTTCAGGTTAAAAGATCATACAGACCGTTTGATTGAATCGGCAGAAATTTTTGGTTTCAGGAATTTAACTGTATCCTCAGAAGAAGTTTTTGAAGGCTGTAAACAAGTTGTTAAAGCAAATGGTTTTGGTGACTGCTATGTAAGGCCATTGCTTTATTTAGTTGATGGCGGTTGGAATTTAAATGTTGATGGCGGAAAGGCCTCAGTGGGGATTGCCGCTTGGGAATGGAATAATTACCTCGGTGAGGAATCGCTGCAAAAAGGAATTCGCGCAAATATTTCTTCTTATACCCGCCATCATGTGAATGTAAGTATGACAAAATCCAAAGTGTCTGGAAATTACGCGAATAGTTTCCTGGCAAAGACAGAATCGGTGAGACTTGGATTTGAGGAAGCCATCCTTTTGGATCCGCAAGGATATGTAGCGGAATGTACTGGTGAAAATATTTTTGTAATAAAAAATGGTCAAATTGTCACTCCAAATACAGCCCCTGTTTTAGAAGGCATCACCAGACAATCCATTCAAAAAATTGCATCTGATTTGGGCATGGAAATAAAAGAACAGCCGGTTAGCAGGGACCAGTTATACAAAGCTGATGAAGTATTTGTAGTTGGAACGGCAGCGGAATGCATTGCATTGAGTGAGATTGATTTCAGAAAAATTGGAAATGGAAAAATGGGTCCAATCACCAAAGCCATCCAGGATGTATTTCACAAAGCAATTCGGGGAGAAGATGAGCGTTATTTAAACTGGTGTACTTTTGTAAATTAGAAGAAAAGATGGCCTGTTCAAGGCCATCTTTTTTATATTGGCTGGCATGCTAATATGATAAAATTTGATGTCGATTATGCATATATGTTTTATAAGCACAGAGATTTTTGCCTGGGGAAAATATGGCGGTTTTGGGCGCGCAACACGTTTAATTGGCCGGGAATTGGTTAAGCGTGGCATAAAAGTCAGCGCCATTGTTCCGATTCGGAAAGGGCAAAAACTACATGAGGTTCTGGATGGAATCGATGTTTATGGATTTGATGTCCGACATCCAATGAGGACCTTCCATGTTTATCGGGACCTTGAAGCTGATATTTATCACTCTGAAGAACCATCCTTTGGAACATTTTTGGCTAAAGTTTTACATCCTGAAAAAAAACACATAACTACTTTTCGTGATACTCGGTTGTTCAGCGATTGGATTATTGAGTTTAAATATCCTTCATTAAATAAGCTTCAAGTTATTTTTAATTGGTTTTATGAAGATAATTTCTTGGTACATTGGGCATTAAGAAATAATAATGGAAATTTCGTTGCGGCTCATCTCTTAAAAGAACGGGCGAAAAATAAGTATAAACTGAAACAAACTCCAATTTTTTTACCAACACCAGTCAGATTTCCCGATGAATTAAAAAAATCAGATAAACCCTTGGTTATCTACGTGGCAAGATGGGATCGACGTAAGCGTCCTGAAATGGTGATCGAATTGGCAAAGCAAAAACCTGATGTCACATTCATGATGCTTGGATCCAGCCGAGACAAAAAATTCGGTCAAGAGCTTATGACAAAAATAGGGCAATTGGAGAATATTATCCTGCCCGGGTTTGTAAATCAATTTGAAGACTCGGAAATGGAAAATTATTTAAGCTCCAGTTGGATTTTAATCAATACGGCCGCGAGAGAAGGGTTGCCGAATTCATTTATTGAAGCGGCAGCTCATCAATGTGCCATTTTGAGTTCAGTAGATCCAGATCAATTTTCAAGCAGGTTTGGAAAATTTGTTCAGGATGATGATTTCAGCTCTGGACTGGATTATTTATTGGAAGAAGATCGATGGAAATCCTTGGGACAGGCAGGATACGAGCATGTTTTTCGTGAATTTCGTATGGAACATTCCATCGATGAGCATATTAGAATTTATAAATCACTATTAGAGGGTGGAAATCTAAATTCATGACGAGAATTTTAGTAGCTACATCGAGCAGGCATACACCGGTTGATAAACCATCTGGACATATCATTACCTATGAACTGGAAACTCGTAAAATATTGCGAACATCGGAAATGATTGAACCGCCATATCGGGTCGAAAACCCAAATCCGCGCGGCGGTTTAAGGGGATCCAAGGGCATCAGTATAAAAAATGGGATAATCGCGATTTCCAACGCATCCACAATTTTCATTTACGATGAAAAATGGAATCCTCTACATTATATTTATCACCCCAGCTGTGCCGGGGTACATGACATTGTTCTCGATGGAAGTACCGTGTGGATTACAAGCGCGAGAAATGACATTCTGTGTCAGTTAAGTTTTGATTCAAAATTAATAAAGTACTACGATACTAGAAAATTTACCAAAATGCTTGGATTAAAAGATTTTAATCCGGCTATTTTCATAAGTGACAAGTCGATTCAGAATGGTGAAATTGACTTTCGGGATCCAAGAACGCATGATGAAGTTTTTGCGGATTCTACTCATACAAATGGACTGAGCATTAATGATGAAGGGGACATTCTGCTTTCATTAGGTCTGATCAAAAAACAAAATCATCAGCGACTTCTTTACATAAAAAATTGGATGATTCGAATGCATCTATGGGAGAAATTTGAGGCGCTGAATAAATTTATTCGAACTAATTTCATTAAAATGGAAAATCGACATAGCGGTGAATTGGTCCTTCAGCCAGCCAAGGGGATAAGCACTATCTTTAAACTTAAGCCATCTGGCGAAATTAATAAGGTGCTTGTCCTAAACGGGGCAACTGCTCCTTCCCACAGCGTGCGTTATTTGAAAGATGGCAGCGCGATTTGGTTAAAAACTACCACTGGTGAGTTATATCATTTTGATCCAGCAAACGGCCAGATTCATTCAATTACTCAATTAGGTGAAAAATTT
>DATMWA010000096.1:0-52106 GCA_035562755.1 Anaerolineales bacterium | reverse complement strand
TATTGAAATCCTTTTGCATCCGAAAGGTGGTCTTAAAAACATTCCCGCCAAAGCTACCCGCCAATTATTGCTTACCCAACCTGAATCCACCGGCGCGGTAAAAATTGGAAAAGAAATTGCCGATCGGGTCATCGGTGATTGGGATCGAGTAGTTATCGGGTCTTTAAGGCCGAATCCGGGTGAAGTACTGTACACCCGCGAGTGGGTCAGCGGAGTCGTGCTGGCGGCGGGGAGTTCAACCCGTTACGGCAAACCGAAGATCCATGAGAATTTTCGGGGCAAATCTTTCCTCAATAACGTTTGTGAAACCGCCAAATTGGCCTTGGATGAGGTTGTGGTGGTAACAAAACCGAATGACCGGAAAGCTTTGAGCGCGGCGATGGATTTGGGATTGAAATTCGTGATTAACCAGCATCCTGAAGCCGGTCAGAGCGGATCGATCAGACTTGGGATTGATCAAATTAATCCAAAGGCGAGCGGGGTAATTTTTCTGCATGCCGATCAACCTCAAACCAGTCCGCTTTTATTGCGAGCCTTGCGAGATCATGCCCTTGAATTTGTCACAGAAATTGTTGCGCCCTTGATCGATGGACAGCGTGGAAATCCGGTTTACTTTGATCGCTCAACCTTCAGGGAGTTGGCCGAGTTAGAAGGTGACCAGGGGGGCCGCCAGATTTTTCATCGTCATCGGCTAAGCTATGTAGATTGGCTGGACCGTAAACAGCTGATCGATGTGGACACACCAGCCCAATTACGAGAACTTTTGGATGAATAACTTGCCGGAAATTTCCGTGGTTGTTCTGGCGGCCGGCAGATCTACCCGCATGGGAACTTCAAAACTCAGCCTGCCATGGGACGGAAGCAGTGTAATTGGAACGGTTTGTCAGAAATTTCATGACTTTGGCGTCGAAGACATTGTTGTAGTGTTGGGAGGATACGCGGACGAGGTTCAAGATGCCCTGCGAAAGTTGGATTTTTATCGGGGAATAACGATTCGGAAAAACGAGGATCCGGTTAACAGCGAGATGATAGATTCGATGAAAATCGGTCTCGGCGGAATCAGTCAAACCTGCCGCTATGTGTTCATCGCCCTGGGAGACAATCCGCAGGTTTCAGGCGAAGTAATCACGGAAATGATTACAAATCGGGAGAGCGCACCGATCGTCATACCCAGTTTTCAAATGCGGCGCGGTCATCCCTGGCTTGTCTCGCGATCCTTAATCAAATCTTTGCTATCCGTGCCGGCTGGGAAAACCATGAGGGATTGGTTGAATGCACACGCTGATGAGATTTTCTATTTGGGCGCTGATCGATCAGTTTTGATGGATTTAGATACACCCGCTGACTATAACGCGGGTAATTCGGTCTAAATTACTTGATATTTAGGATTTATTATTTATTTCCTTGATATATAATCTTTTTATTAATTGGCGCGGAATACCGGGCTTATTTTCTATATAGCGCATTTATTGAGGAGTCATCATGAAATATTTTGTTCTGGTTAATCCGGTCTGCGGACGGGGATTAGGAAGCAAGTCATTGGAGGCGATTGACAATCGTTTCCGTAAGGAAGGCGTTGAATATAAACTTGTCCAAACCGAGCGAGTTCGACACGCGAGTGAACTTTCCAAAAGGGCCGTGCTCGAAGGTTATGACGTTATCGTGTGCGCCAGCGGAGACGGCACGGTAAATGAGACGATTAATGGAATCATGGACGCTAAAATGGAAAGTGGCAAGCAAGCCGCTTTTAGTGTCCTTTCAATTGGGACAGGAAATGATTTTGCGGGAGGGGCTGGCATCCCGGTTGGATTAGAGCCATCCCTCGATTCTGTTTTCAATGGAGTCCGGTCTAAAATTGACCTTGGGTTTGTTAAAGGTGGTGATTTTCCGGAAGGAAGATATTTTGGAAATGGCATCGGGATTGGATTCGACGCGGCGGTGGGTATTTACGCGGCAAAAATCCGCTGGACGAGGGGAATCCTGGCATATCTCATCGCCGCGATTCAGACCGTTTTCTTTTATTACATTCCGCCGACTTTAAAAATTGAGCTGGACAACCATAATTTGGAACTGGACTGCCTGATGGTTTCGATTATGAATGGAAATCGTATGGGCGGCGGTTTTAAAATGGCGCCAACTTCCCGCAATGATGATGGGCTTTTCAATCTTTGTATTGCTGAGAGCGCGTCGAAACTCAGGATGCTGGGATTAATCCCCTACTTTTTGTTTGGAACACAAGAGACTCAGAAAGAGATTAGAATGCTTCAGAGCACTTCCATTAAGGTAACCAGCATTAAAGGCAATTTCCCCTGCCACGCCGATGGGGAAATGATTGGTTTCCTTTGCGATGGGATTGAGGTTAAATTACTGCCTGGCGCTCTGGATTTAATAAAATAAAATCTATGAATTTACTGCGTGATGTTGTAACCTACATTTGCAAAATTGGCTTGGATCTACTCTGTGAAGTAGATGTTGATGAATTTAAAAAAATTCCAAAGGTTGGCCCGGCAATCATTTATGCCAACCACACCGGAACAATTGAGGCGCCTATTGTTTATTCCAATTTATACCCGCGTAAGATTTCCGGCTTTGGCAAGGCGGAATTGTGGGAAAAGCCCTTTTTGAATTGGTTGTTTAATCTTTGGGGAATCATACCGGTTAATCGGGGTGAAATGGATACGGCGGCGCTTAAAGAGGCCTACAAAAAAATGGATGAAGGTTATTTTTTTGGACTCGCGCCGGAAGGGACCCGCAGCAAAGGTGATCAGGGTCTATTACCCGCCAAAGCGGGTATCGTGATGCTTGCCATACGTAACAATCCGTTAATTATCCCTGTCGCCCATTGGGGTGGAACCCATTTTGGTACGAATATTAAGAAATTAAAAAGAACAAAGATTTCCACCAGGGTGGGCCGGTCATTTCGATTAAATACATCCTCAGGCAGGGTTACAAAAGAAATCCGCCAACAAATGGCGGATGAGATGATGTATCAGATCGCGATGCTGCTCCCCGAAAATCTGCGCGGGGCATATTCTGACATGAGCAAAAAGACTGAGGAATACCTGTTATTTGAAGATTAGTTTGAGTATTTAGACCATAAAAGAAATGGGCGGTATTGTTTTACCGCCCATTTGCTTTAATGAAAAAATTCCTGCAAAATCGGAGGAATTTCGCGCATGATAGCGTCTCTTACCGCTCGAAAATCGTCCATATCGTCGCTGACGGCGGGGTCAGGAAAGCCGTGATGAAGCTTTTTTCCTTTACCAAACCAGATCGGACACTCCTCCGCAGCCGAATCGCACACGGTAATAACCAAATCAAAATCAACGTCAGAAAATTCGGTTAAATTTTTTGAACGGCCGGTGTGGATTATGCCTGATTCCATCAAGGCGCTGAGCGCTTTGTGGTGCACATATCCAGCTGGTTTTGTGCCGGCACTAAATGCCTGCCATTTATCCGGGAATTGGGCATTGATGATTGCTTCAGCCATTTGACTTCGGCAAGAATTTCCGGTGCATAAAAAGAGAATTTTTTTGGGTTCCATAACTGCCTTAAATTTGGGCGCTCACGAGCCAGTTTTTGACTTCTTCATCGCTGGGAATTCTGCCGGCGCTGACCAGCTTTTCATTGATGACCAAGCCAGGTGTTGAAAGGATGTTGTACTTCATGATTTCGGGGTATTCGGTTACCTTGACAATCTCCGCGTCTATTCCATTATTTTTTAGTACCCTTAGGGTAATTTGTTCTACTCGCTTACAATTCGCGCAGCCAGATCCTAAAACTTTTACGGTTAACAATGTTCCTCCTTAGAGAATGATCCAATTAAATAAATAACCTGTAATAACGATCGCCAGAGCGACAACCCCGATAAAAATGGCAATCAACCTGGGTTTGAGGATTCGCCTAAGTATTACAACTTCAGGTAAAGAAAGTCCTACAACCGACATCATGAATGCCAATACAGTTCCTAATGACGCGCCTTTTTCCATTAAAGCGCTCACAATTGGGATTACTCCGGCCGCATTTGAGTACAAAGGCAAACCAATCAGGATCGCCAAGGGTACGGACCACCAAGCCTTGTTGCCCATAATACCAACCAAGGCATCTTCGGGTACATAGCCATGGATTCCGGCTCCAACCGCGATACCGAGGATGACATAAACCCAAACCTTACCAACAATTTCCTTTACCCCAAGCCAGGAACGCTCTATTCGATCTGACCAGGAAAGCTGTTCTACTGCGGATTCTCCAGCGGTTTCACCCTGCCAGACAAATCCTTCGACTTCGGATTCCAGGTTTAACTTGCCGATGATGAAGCCGGCGATGATGGCGATTAATAGTCCGGAAGCAACGTAAATGCCAGCGATTTTCCAGCCGAATAGTCCTACGAGAAGTACAATCGCCACTTCGTTGATGGTTGGGGCGGCAATTAAGAAAGAGAATGTTACCCCGAGTGGAATTCCTGATCTGACGAACCCAATGAAGAGAGGAACAGCGGAACACGAGCAAAAGGGAGTGACGATTCCGAGGAGGGCAGCCAAAACATTTCCCAATCCTTCCCGCTTGCCTCCCAACAACGCCCGGGTTCGCTCCGGACTGAAAAAAGTGCGGAGGAGAGAAATCAGGAAGATCATGCCAGTGAGAAGAAGCAATACCTTCGGCACGTCATACAGAAAAAAGGCGAGTGATTCACCAAGATGGCTCGATTCATCCAAACCGATGAGGTCGAATGTAATCCAATTCGCCAATGATTCGATGTAATTATAGGCAATGAGCCAGATTGGCGCCGCGCTTAGTGCAAGGGGTATTGACCAGCGTTTGAAATCGAAAGCAGGTTGGTCGGTATTGATCATCGTTCTTTTGCCTCAAGTGTCGGGATGATTGGTATGGCGCAATTAGGACATTCACAATTAGGTCCTGGATCGGGATTCGTGGCGTCGTCGATCTCCGCCGGGTCAATTTTGCAGGTTTCCGCTGCCAGCCGAATGACATTTAAAATGTCAGGATTAACCAGGCTATAGTACATAAATCGTCCGTAACGTCGATCCTTAAGCAGGTTTGCCTTGCGGAGTGCCATCAGGTGTTGAGAAATGTAAGCCTGCCTCCAACCAAGGATGGATTCCAAGTGACATACACACGATTCGCCGTGACCGATGGCAACGATAATAGCGATCCGCGCCGGTGAGGAAAGGACTTGAAGAAATTCGGCCACCGGTTGGCTGAATTTCTCGGGGTTTATATTCGACATAGTGAATGTATTATACATCATATTCTTGTTAATGAATATAATAGCGAAGAATTTTTAATAGAGTTCGGTCGGTATTTTTCGTCTCGGTTGGGGACGCGGGTACCTGATTTCAGGTTCACATAAAAGCAGCTCCGGTTGGGGAGCTGCTTTTATGTTGAAATGTCTAGTTGTCAGAAGTCGCCGCGGGTGAACCGGCGCTGATTAGAGGACCTTCTTCAGGTACCGAAGCGGGTCTGCCGAGCGGCATTGCCGGCCGACCGATCAGTGTTTCACCATTGGGAGCAAACAACATTTGAAGTATCAGAGCCTGATTGGGGTCTCCTCCGCCAAGGATGTCAGTGCCCATGTTGCCTTCTGTTCGATTTGATCCGGCCATTATGCCCTCGAAACTGCTTAGATCAAGGCTCTTATTAGCTGGATCAAGGGTCGCATTATGACATGTTGTACAGGCGGGAGCGCCAGAGTACATTAAATTTGGTGTTACAAAGAACTTTTGAATATCACCGGCAAAAGTCCCTGAGCACTGCCGTTCTTTGGAGTCAACAAAGTTAAAAGCTTCCTCTTCAGGCGAGCCGGCGGTAATCCAGGCTGTGAGCAGGTCGTAAGGAGTGACTTTGCATTTGGGTAAGTTGTCGCTACCGAGTTGACTGGCCGCGTCTGGCATGTAGGCTACTGGAAGAGGCGGAATTGGCGTTCTTTCAATATTGGCACCGTCACAGGTATTGTTGGTTTGGCAACCGAAAAAGTAAAGCCCTAAAGCCCAAACAATGAGCAAACTTGGCAAACCCAGGAGGACACCGTATACGATCTTTTTGGTATTATCTTTCATCATTCTCTCCGTTACTGGGCAGGTTTGGGTTCTAGTGATTTGATGTAATTAACCACGTCCCAACGGTCTCGAACACTCAAATTCTCATTCAAGGCTGGCATTCGGATGACATCTTCAGCCACGATGCCCTGAGAGAGCGTAAGGAAAATGGAACCATCAGGGAGATCTTGGACGTTCTGTGAAGTCAGATCCCTGGGGGCATAGAGGAGAGATCCGGCGACTACTCCAGCCCCATCCGCTTCTAGTCCGTGGCATTGGGCACAATGTACGCTAAACAGTAATTTGCCACGATCAACTGAGAAAGCGTCAGCTTCAATAGGATTGTCCGGTACACCTTGGCCAGGAATATAAGCGGCGCCTTCGATCGGAATGGATCGGGCCGCAACCGGAAGCGGTTTTTCCATGTTATCAAAGGACGGCTGCACCTCCATGAAGGTGACATAATCGAATTTGATGATGTCGTAGGAAAAAATCATGGTTAGTCCCAGGATTAGTACAGCTACGACCGCAACAACCATCAATCGTTTATAGAAACTCATAAGGGATTTGCCTCCGCTTTTCTTACAGATTCCGCGCCAGATTGCTGCAATTGCTTGGTAACTTCTTCACAATTGTGACCTTCACAATTGATCAAGAGGGCGATTTTGCCATCGCTAATCTCCGTAACATATTCCATTGGTTTTAGATTCGGAAATTTACTGTCCAGGAAGACAGCGATAAAGGTAGACAGAAGCATACCGAGCATGGTCATCTCAAAAATAACGATAATCACCGGTGGGCCGGCAACCAGTGGTTGTCCACCAACATTAAGCGGGTAGGTAAGAGGTGTCCAAACCCCAAAGGTGAGGCCAACCAGCAATCCAAGGATCGAACCGCCAAACGCCATCAACGGGACGTGCGATTTTTGGGGTTTACGGCCAAACATCGCCTCTGAAATGGGAAATCCGGAGATGATACTGACCTGATCCTCACTGAATCCCAGCGTGCGGAGAAGATCCACCGCGTGGGCAGCGGGATCGATATCCGCGAATACTGCCAATAAAAGGTTTTTATTATCCATGTTTTACCTCGTTCATTCCAAATCGCTGATCGTAACGACCGGTTCCTTACCAAATTTCTTGATCGAATGGGCTACCTGTCCTTCATGGACTTCCCAGACAGGTACCATTGGTAAGATGCGGGTTGCGAGCATATAAAGGAGGATGAAGAGAGCCAAGGTTCCAAACGAAAGCGGGATCTCAACACCTGGTTTGTAAAGCTGATAGGTAAATGGGAATCGATTGATGCTTAATGAGGTCGGGATGATAATATACCGCTCAAACCACATGGCAACATTAACCAGAAACCCGATGATGAACAATGCGGTTGGGTTTCGCCTGATTTTTTTATTCCATAAAGTAGCCCAAGGAATAACCACATTGAAGATTAACATCAGGAACCACATGTAACCCGTCGGCCCGGCTTCGTGGAAGTGGAGGAGCAAGTCGGTGTATTTATCGCCGTTGTACCATTGAACGATGTAATCATTGAAGAAAAAGTAACCCCAGGACATGGAAATAATCAACATTAATTTGCCAAGAGCATCAAGATGTTCTGGACGAATAAAGTATTTCATATTTTTCATGGTCGCGCGAACAATGATTAACACCATAGAAACCGCGGACAAACCTGATTGGAGCGCTCCGATAACGAAGTATGGGCCAAAGATGGTCGAACTCCAACCTGGACGCATTGCCGCCGCGAAGTCCCAGCTAACGATTGTATGAACCGAGAACATGACGGGCAGGATGGCATAGGCGAAAAGGTTCATCGCAAAGCGCAGATGGCGCCATTCCGCTTCTGTACCACGAAATCCCATGGCAAGAACCCGATAAAGACTCTTGCGCCAACCAGTGGAACGATCACGCGCCATCGCGAAATCTGGGATGAGCGGCATGGTAAGGTACATGGTACTTGAAAGCAAGTAGGTGTTGATCGCCAAAAAATCCCAAGCGAGGGGGGAATGAAAGTTTGGCCAAAGACCGCGTTCGTTAGGGTATGGGAAGAGCCAATACGACAACCAAACCCGACCCATGTGCATGAAGATACTTAAGCCCGCCTGTACCAGGCCGAAGGTGGTCATCAGTTCCGCGGCACGGGTGAATGGGCGGCGATATTCAGCTTTAAAAACTTTAAGTAAGGCTGATACAAATGTACCTGCATGACTGATACCGATCCAGAAAACCGTATTGACCAGGAAAATTCCCCAGTAAATTGGCTTGTTAATACCAGCAACGACCATGCCATCTCGTATCATTAGGTACCAGTAATATCCAAGGCAGACCGCAACCACGATCGATAAAAATCCTGCGACTGCCCAGAATTTCCACGAGGTAGTAGTCATCGATTCCATGACCATGGCGTTTAATTCGCTACGCGGTCGGGGATCGAGCATGAGGTGCTCTTCTCGGAGATGAGCTTCATGATCGTGTTCCATGGCATGATCCTTCCCATGGAGTTGGTTGGAATTAGCCATGACGGCCATAAGACTTCTCCTCCGTTAAGAAAGTAACTCTTGGTTTGGTGTTCATGTCTTCCATGAGTTTGAAAGCCCGGCCTTGAGCAGTCATCTGACTGACAACGCTATGCTCGTCATCAAGCCTTCCAAAAACGATGGCATCGGCGGGACAAGCCTGGGCACAAGCTGGTACCACATCACCATCTTGAACAGCTCGACCTTCGAGTTTGGCTTTTTCATTGCCTTTGTGAATCCGCTGAATACAAAATGTACATTTCTCCATGATTCCGCGGCGGCGAACGGTGACTTCTGGATTCAATTGGTTGGCAAGCGGCTCAGGGCGTTCGTAATCACGGTGGTTAAAGGTTCTGGCGACATACGGACAGTTATTGGCGCAATAACGGGTACCTACGCAGCGGTTGTAAACTTGCAGGTTGATATCCTCGGTTTGGCTGTGAACCGCCGCAAAAACCGGACAAACGGGTTCGCAAGGCGCGTCTCCGCACTGCTGGCAGGAAATTGGTTGAAAAGGAGTGGAATGGACATCGGGATATTCACCTTCCCAGGTGTGTTCCACACGAATCCAATGTAAGGCACGGCCGTAACCGGAATCTTCCTCGCCGACGAAGGAGATGTTGTTTTCCATCGCGCAGGCAGCAACACATGCCTGGCAACCTGAACAAACATCCATATCGATCGCCATTCCCCACACACCTTCGACTTCACTCCAGTCTGCTTTGTGTTCTTCAATTTTTGTAATAGCCATGGATTGGGTCCTTTCGATCAATGCTCGCCGGCATCTTGTGCCAGGCGGGTGTAACCTTCCAACCGGGAGAGCGGACGGGTTTTGCCAGTGTGATGAATTTCGACATCAATACCACCGGTTACAATAGCGCCAGCATCATTGGATTCCGCGGCGAAAAGATCAGCGGGGTTGACACCACGCCCGTTGGCATATCGCCCGTAGTTGGTGTGGCCTTGTCCAAAGGCAATGGCGACGACATCAGGTCGTATGGCTGGATAAATGAGAACGGGCAGCTCAATTTCGCCTGTTTCTGACTTAACCTTAACGACTTCATCATTATGTAAACCAAGTTCATCCGCGGTAAACGGGTTGACCTCCAACCAATTGTTCCACATCACAGTAGTGGTTGGATCTGGGACTTCCTGTAACCAGGGTTTGTTGGCGCCGGCTTCTGCCAGAATAGGTGAAAGATAAGTATGCAGGTAAAAACCTTTTCTCTCAGGTAATGTGGCAAGCGCCAGACCTTGTTCAATCACATTGGTCGGCGTAACAGTTTCGGCATCGGCAGTTCTTTTCCACCAACCGCCAAACTGCTGAAATTTAGCCCAAAAACTTGGCATGTCAAAATCACCATACGCGCCATCGGTTCTATCCATGAGAGGAGCAATCTTGGATTGGATAAACTCGACTTCATCGGCATACGCCAGGTTGGTGGCGCTGAGGAAGAGATCGATGGTGGACATGGTATTGAAATATGGAGCGACCACAGGTTGTACACCTGAGATTACACCGGTTGTGGTACCCTGTTTGACGAACTGGTATCCAAAGCTCTCCAGAGCCGAATGGTCCGGAAAGAGATAGTTGGCTTTAAGCGTGGTTTCATCTTCAAATGAGCTAAATGAAACCAGATTGGTGAGTTTCGCCAGTGCTTGTTCAAAACCGAAGGATTTGGGGATTTCGAATGCGGGGTTAAAACCATGGACAAAGAGGGTTTCGATCTCACCCGCTTCCATACTCTTAATCAGTCCGCTGATATCACCAGAGGCGGCGGATGCTGAAGGGAGGTCGAGGACAGGGGCAGCGTTGAAGAAGACACCGCCTGCCTTGCCTTGGTTGGAAATTACCACATTCAGGCTGAGGACGGCGACCATGTCGTCAATCCCTTTGATTGAGGCAGCGGTGTTTGTAGGCGGTAAGGCAAGAGGAGCTTTGGCAGTGGAGAATTCCGTGGCAATTCGCTCGAGCGTGGCTGCTTCAACTCCACTCAGCGCGGCAATTTCTGAGATGTTGGCATCCGCGAATGCCAGCCCTGCGGTACCCGTGATCGCTTCACTGACCAGCTTGCCGATGGCATTGGCGACTAAGCCTTCGGTTCCCGGCACAACTGGAATCCATTCGTCGGCTTTCATGGCAGTCTGAGACATTCTGGATTCAAAGTGAATCAACTTTCCGCGTCCATTTGGATTTCTACGCATTTTTGTAAATGCCCGGGTGTAGGAGACGGGAGATTGCCAGGTTTCGAGGAAGGAGGCGCCAAAATTGAGGACGAGATCGGAGTTGGCGATATCAAAAACCAACTCACGTTTTTCTCCGTAAACACGTTCGGCGGCAGCCCGAAGAGTTGAGGCATTGTCAAAAATTTCTAGTGCGCTGAAGCGAATTGGGGTTCGGTTATTGTTCGCGACGGCGACTTCGTGGAAAAGGTCAAAAACGTGGTCAGCGGTAAGACCGGTAAGGAAGGCAACTTTTGTGCCGCCTTTGAGCAGGTCTTTCACGATTTGGGAAGCTTCCTCCCAAGTTAACTCGGATCCATTGTTTTGGCCGGATTGTTTTGATAGAGGAGTGCGTACCCGGTCTGGATTATATAAACCATGAACCGCATTCTGTCCGCGAGCGCATGTTTTACCGAGGTTAAGCGGATGATTTGGATTTCCCTCGACTTTGATCGCCCTACCTTGGATGGTACGTACAACCAGGCCACAGCCGGCGGGACATTCCCGGCAGGCAGTAGCGTAATAAGTACTCTGACCGTTGTAGGTGTATTCCGGCATCTGAGTGTATGGTTCTCTGCGGGTGTATTTTGAAGCTGGTCCACAACCCGTTAGAGCTGTGGTGACCGCGAGGCCGGTACCAGCGATCTTCAGGAAATCGCGTCTGTTGATGTTTTTACCCATCTAATAAGTTCCTTTCGTAAGATTTCGATCGTTGGATTAATAGTGACAAGTACCGCAATCAAGTAACTTGGCCTGTTTGACCGGGTTGTCCGTGGTACTGTCCAGATGGCAGTTGATACACCAGCCCATGTTTACAGTCTGCTCCAAGGTGGCTACGGTCTTGGTACTCATGTCCCCATGGCAGTCCTCACAATTCAACCCACTGGCGATGTGGGGACGGTGATTAAAATGGACAAAATCCGGGACCTGATAAACAGGAACCCATTCGATGGGAGTATCAGTGGTGGCGTATTTATGAAGTTTCTGCAATTCAGCTGGCCACTGAGAAACTTCCACAGGTGGGTCGTAATACTTCTTTAATTGCCCGTGGCAAGCCCAGCATTTATCTGTTGTTGGCAAACCTGAAGACGCTTGTTTCCATGCACCTGGGTGGCAATACAGACATTGAATTTGCTGGTTTACGTGAATATCATGTGGGAAAGCTATCGGTTGCTCAGGCGGCACCTGAGTAAGATAGAGCCCAAAGATCGCCGCGCTTACGAATACTAAAAGAAAAACCAAAATCCCAATTTGTACCCCTGGTTTTTTTAGCAGTTCGAATAGATTTGGCATGCTCTCTCCTCAATAAAAATTTTTTAGTCATGGCGAATGCCAGAGTAAATAAGGAAACAAAGTACGCAATGCAAGACACTGTTTGTTAAAAATATCACAAATTAGGTATAAAAGATAAACAGAGTCAGAATTTAATTGGGCATATTTTACCACTGAATTTCTAATATTATTTTAATAATTGACCCAATTCAGGGCGAAATCGTGAGGAGTTATGGATTATACTTTTAGCGATTGATAAACGCAGGCAATCGGCTTCGATAGGTAAGCGTTAGCCAGTTCACGTTTGGCGAAAAATATGAAAAAAAGCTCACTTTACGCCCTCATCGGCATGACTGTCGCGTTCATCGCGATTTATTTACTGAATAATTTTGGTGTAATTCAATTAAGCCAGCCGGAATATCTCCCATCACAAGGTGGTGTAGGAAGGATGATTCAGCTCGGCAATACCGATGGATTGCTCATACTGGCAATCACAGCTTTTGGGATAATTATCATCCCGGCGGTAGGGTACTTGAGAAAAAAATAAAAAAACGAGCGATTTTTCGCTCGTTTTTGATCAAAGGGGTTTAGACCAAAACCGCTACAAGGCGTATTTCGGCGGCAGAGAGCAATTTGGAAACGGGACATTTTTCCTTCGCTTCCAATGCCAGAGTTTGAAATTCATCGTTTGAAATTCCAGCAACTGTTGCACGGCAGGCTAATTCAATCAGATTGATGGTTCCTTCGTTCAAGTGTACTGTCGCGGTTGTATTGATTTCGCCTGGGGTGTAGTTGGCTTTGGTAAGCAGGGCAGACAGGAACATTGAAAAACAGCCGGCGTTTGCGGCTCCGATGAGCTCTTCCGGATTAGTTCCTTTGCCATTTTCAAAACGGGAGGCATAGGTGAAAGGTCCGCTGTAATGCCCGGGGCCGATAACCATCGTGCCGTTTCCTTCTTTCAGGGTGCCATTCCAAATGGCAGTAGATTGTCGAGTAGTCATAATTTTTCCTTATGGTAGATAATTTTTGTGTTTCGCGGATTATAACATAAACAGGATAAAAATTATCCGAAATTAATTATTGCCGTTAAATTCCTCCGAGCTGATAAAGCCAGCTTGTGAAATTCCTTCGCGTTTGAGAACTTTTGATATCGTAATCAGAATAATTTTTAAATCTAGCCAAAAGTTGGCGTGATCGACATACCAAAGATCAAATTCAAACTTTTGATGCCAGGTAAGCGCGTTACGGCCATTGATTTGTGCCCATCCAGTGAGGCCGGGCAACACATCATGCCGGCGTTTTTGAACTTCGGAGTAGAGAGGAAGATATTTAACCAGTAAGGGCCTTGGTCCAACAAAACTCATCTGTCCGATCAAAATATTCCAAAGTTCAGGCAGTTCATCAAGGCTGAATGCGCGTAAAAATTTTCCGATGCTGGTAAGCCTTTCTTCATCCGGAAGAAGTTCTCCGGATGGCCCAACTTTTTCCAACATGGTTCGGAATTTTATTAAATTGAAGATTTTCCCCTTAAAGCCAGGGCGTGGCTGCGTGAAAAATACCGGCCAACCAATTGACAAGAGAAGGGTTACGCTGATGATAAGAAAAATCGGACTGAGAAGGACCAAAAAAAATGAGGAAAGGAGAAGATCGAAAGTTCGCTTAGCCATTGTCTGAGCATATTTTACCAGCGTTGTGTATAATTTCTTTATCTGATTAATGGAGCCCTGCTATGCCACAAAAAATCTTAGTGATTGAAGACGATCAAGAAATTTCTCGTCTACTTTATCGCGGACTTATATACGAAGGTTACGATGTCGAATGCGTTGGGGATGGAAAAACAGGATTGCTTTCCGCACGTAATCAACCGCCTGATTTAGTGGTACTTGATTGGATGCTGCCCGGATTGGATGGTTTGGAAGTTTGCCATCGCATGCGGCTGGCAGGCAGTGTTCCGATATTAATGCTCACAGCCAAGGATACCGTTGAGGATAGGATTCTGGGTTTGGACGCGGGGGCGGATGATTATTTGGTAAAACCATTTAATTTGGATGAATTATTAGCGAGAATTCGCGCCTTATTAAGACGCACAAAGACGGATCGAGCGCAGACGCTTAAATTCGCGGATCTTGAAATTGACCTTGGCTCAAGAGAGGTCCATCGTGGGGAACAGAGGATCACACTCACCGCCAAGGAATTTGACATGGTGGAGGTCTTTTTACGCCACCCCCGCCAGGTATTAAAACGAGAGTTTCTGTTCGACAGGATTTGGGGGTACGATTTCGGCGGTGAATCAAACATCCTTGAAGTCTACATCCGTTATATCCGTCACAAGTTAGAATCGGAAGGAAAACCTCGCCTGATACACACCGTTCGTGGGGTGGGATACGTTCTGAAGGAAGATAGCTGACCAAATGTCGCTGCGTGCCAGAATAACATTTTTCAACACCGCTCTGGTTGGAGGGGTGATTCTGTTATTTGGTTTGGGACTGTATTGGATATTGAACCAAACTTTACTTGGCGAAATTGATAAAAATCTTACCACCGCGGTCAATGGGATCGTTACCAACTCAAAAGTAAGTAAGGTCGGTGATCTTGAAGTATTAATTCTGCCTGAAATGGCTTTTGATACTGGAGTATATGTCCAGTATTGGGACCGATCAGGGAACCTTTCGAATAAGTCGGTTGACATAGCAACGCTTACAACCCCCTTGGATGAGGATGGTTTGGAATACAGAACTCCGGTAACCAAAAATGTGACCATTGACGGTAAACGCTTCAGAGTTCGGACGACGCCGCTCTTCGCGGGGGAACGTAAGTTAGGGACATTAATGACAGCGATAAGCATTCGAATCGTCGATTTGGTTAACCGATCTTTAATGCTTACCCTTTCAACCGCTACAATTTTTGTGATGGCCCTGGTATCCCTGATAAGTTGGTTATCGATGAATCGAGCCCTCACTCCGCTTTATATCGTGATGGACGCGGCTTTTCGGATCACAAAAGCGGATGACCTATCCCTGAGAATTCCAGAA
Source organism: Anaerolineales bacterium (assembly GCA_035562755.1). Lineage (GTDB taxonomy): Bacteria > Chloroflexota > Anaerolineae > Anaerolineales > Villigracilaceae > UBA5195. The sequence goes on along the minus strand of DATMWA010000096.1, from coordinate 36,990 downwards.
ACTTACGCGGGAAATGATGAAATCGGGGGCTTGATTAAAACCTACAACGATACAATGGCAAGAGTTGAATCCATGTTTAATTCCCAACAACGGTTTTTGGCGGATGTTTCCCACGAATTCAGGACACCTTTAACGGTAATCAAGGGTAACGCCGAATTAATTGAGCGGTTTGGAGCGGACGAAGAAGCCGTCAGTACGATTAAATTGGAAATAGATCGATTGACAAGGATGGTTGAAGATCTATTACTGTTGGCACAGGCAGACGCCGGACGTTTGACTTTGAATTATCGAAATTCCTCCGTGGAGGATTTGATTGTTGAGTGTGTAAAGAACCTAAAAGTATTGAGCGAAAAGAAAGTGAACGTGCGAATAGATATCACAGAACCGATCAGCGCAATGGTCGACCCAGACCGAATAAAACAAGTATTAATAAATTTAATTTCAAATGCCATTTCTTACAGCCCGGCAGGCTCAGAAGTAAGCATTCATCTAGAAAGAAATGCGGATAATTTTCAGGTGAGGGTCAGTGATAATGGTCCGGGTATCGCGGAGGAAGATCTAAAAAATATTTTTGATCGTTTTTACCGCGGAGAAAAGGCTCGCACCCGATCAGCGCGAGGCGGTTACGGGCTTGGCTTGGCGATTGCAAGTAAGATTGTTGATCTTCATCATGGAGAAATTCAGGTTGAATCAGTGGTGGGGAAGGGAACAACTTTCATCATGCGCTTGCCAATCGATCATCAAGGTATCAACCCAAGCTGACTTCGGGCATCCTCACACATCCAATAACCATAAGAGCCATACCACTCATCATACGCGCTGGATTGGGTAAGGTTCGCGTTGGCGTCTTCCAGGATTCTGGAACCCCAATAAACATATCGTTGGGTTTCATCATACCATTGGTCAGATGACCATTGAATTACGCCAACTCCGCCATTATATCCAGCCAGCCCTAAATTTGGATTCTGCCCCGCCAAATACATTGAATCGCTAAGGTATGTTAGTCCACGCAAGGCATTTGTGGTTGGATCGAATGGATCTTCCCCATATAAAAAATGAAATGGCATTACTTGAAACAAACCCATTGCCCCAGCGGAGGAAATCACGCTCGGATTACCGCACGATTCAATTTGCATTACGGTGGCGATGAGATTAGGGTCGAGGTCGTATTCCGCTGCCCAGGCTTGAATATCTTCATTCCAAAATTGGACAGAATTGGAAAAAAATGGTGCTATTCGATCATTAATTGGTTGTTTTTCGAATGGAATTGGTGGATCGATCTTGAACAAGAATGGGATTGAGATCAAAACTACCAAGAGAAACAATGAGGTTATGAAGATCAAAGAACGGCCAGCCTTATTCATTTGTCGATTTGAATTCAAGCTGGCCATTTTATATGCTCCGCAATTTTGAAAAAATGGTTAAGTTTCAGTTGATGTACTCATCCAGGGAATCATAATCCTGGTTTTTTTGGGTGTTGTTTTGTTGCATGGATGGTTTGTAATGTGGACGCACTGACTGGTTATTAGCGGGAGCAAAACCAACTGGTGCCGAGCGTTCCGAATATCCGAAATTCTTGTTGCCCATCCGAGAATGAGATCCCTGTGCTGAATTATTCGAAAAGAGTTTTTCGCCAGAAACAGAGAATGTGCCGATAATCATGATTCTGATCAGCCAAACCAGTATCGCGACAAAAACTGGAATTGCCTTGTCAAGTGAAGTATTCGCAAAAATTGAGGAACCTTGGCTGGCATGATCTGCAATCGCGATACTTACACCCCACCAGGTGAGTATGGCGTTCATTCCAGCCGCAAGAATCCAGGCGCCAAAGAGATACCAAACTTCAGCTTGTTCTTCCTTGGCTCCGTCGGTTGAGAATAACTTAGCGACACCGGCAAAATCGATTCCACAGAAAGCGATAGCCAAAATGGTCGCCCATTTGATCCCGGCAAAGGTGAGGTTGCCAAGCGCGTCATTTAAGGCAAATTCTGTTGTGCTGAAATTAAAAATCTCAAATGAGATGAGCGCGCCGAAGAGCATCAAACCGAATAAAACATTTCGGTTGGCGGAGATCTTTTGAAAATCAACATTAATCTTTTTCATTCCCAAACTTGTGTTCATCTTTTTCTCCTTTTTGAACAATTAGAAATAATGTTCTAATAAACTCATTATAGAACAAACATTCTAAATAATCAAGAGGCAATTTTGGGTAAATATTTCAAATTCATTGCGTAAGGCGATATATAATTGGAACAATGGACATCTCAAAAGCAGCTTATCTGGAATTAGTGGGTGAAGTAAATTTTCATAACCATCGCTATCACGTACTGGATGATCCGGTGATCAGTGACTTGGAATATGACGCATTATTAGTGCGGCTGCACCAAGTTGAAGAGTCACATCCTGAATGGATCATTCCTGAAAGTCCTACACAGCGAACCGGTGCCGAGATTACTTCCAAATTCAAGAAGGTAGCACATCCAAAACCGATCCTTTCGCTTGCCAACGCGTTTGGCGCGCCTGAAGCGAATGCCTGGTTTGAACGTATTTCAAGGCTTGATGAACGAGTGAAGAAAAGCGGGTTCGTAGTTGAACCAAAAATTGACGGTCTCAGTGTAGTGCTGAAGTATGTCAAAGGTAATTTTGTACAGGGAGCCACCAGGGGTGATGGCATCATAGGAGAAGAAATTACCGCCAACCTCAAAACTTTGCGCTCGATTCCAATGCGGATTCCAATTTATGACGATAAGAATCTGCTTCCCGTTATCCCAGAAGTGATTTACTTCAGGGGAGAAGTATTTCTTTACAATGAAGCTTTCGAGAAATTGAATTTAGAATTGTTCAATTCGGGCCAAAAGACCTATCAAAATCCTCGAAACACAGCCGCGGGTTCATTACGACAGTTGGATCCAAATGTTACCGCAATAAGGCCATTATCCATCCTTGTATATCAGGTTATCGATTATGAGGGCGGAAACATTCCGACTTCGCAATGGGAGTTATTAAACTGGCTCAAAAATATTGGCTTTCCAATTGCCAGCGAGGCGGCAAAATTTAATACAATCAAAGAGGCGATCCTGTTTACGGAAGCTTGGGAAACGGAGCGGGATAAACTTGGATACGAAGCAGACGGCATGGTGATTAAGTTGAACGATCTGGAACTTGCCGAGGAGCTTGGCACTGTGGGCAAGGACCCACGCGGTGCGGTCGCTTTTAAATTTCCTGGACGAGAGGTAACGACAACTTTAATTGACATCGGTTTGAGTGTTGGAAGGACCGGAGTTGTGACACCTTACGCTATTTTGGATCCAGTCAATATCAATGGAGTCATCGTCGAGCGGGCTACCCTGCATAATTTCGACTTCATCTTGGAAAAGGACATCCGCCCTGGTGACAAGGTGCTTGTCAAACGGGCGGGAGAAGTGATTCCATATGTGATCGGACCGATCAAGGATTTGCGCAAAGCAGATTCGAAAGCTTACACTTTACCAGAAACTTGCCCGGAATGTGGAAGCCATTTGGAGAAAGTACCGGGAGAAGTAGCTTACTATTGTTCGAATTTGAATTGTCCCGCCCGCCTTTTTCGTGGGGTTGAACACTTTGTTTCAAAGAGCGGCATGGATATTGTTGGCATGGGCGAAAAGATCGTTGAGAAGTTGATTGAAAATGGAGCGATCAAAGACGCCGCGGATATTTACGGGTTGAATGGTGAGATGATTACCAGAGCGGTATCCTCGAAAGATCGGAAGTCAGAGAAGGAACCACCCGGAAAACTGGCGGAGAATATTCTTAATTCAATAGAAAATTCAAAGACTCGACCACTTCGCCGGCTTATCGCCGCCTTGGGGATTAACAACATCGGTGAAGTTGCCGCAAATGATTTGGCAAACCATTTTGGCACATTGGACAGGCTTTTCAGCGCGTCCATCGAAGAACTCACTTCGATTGAGGGAATGGGACCGATCATGGCCAAGGCGATCGTTGATTGGTACTCAGTTGAGGCAAATCGAAATATCCTCAAAAAATTGAAGCAATTTGGTGTCTGGCCGGAAGTTATTGCCGTGGAGAACCAGCCCGAGATGAAAGGCTTATTGTGGGGAGATACTTTTGTTGTAACCGGAAGCCTGCCGACTTTATCGCGGGAAGATGTAAAATTATTGATCGAATCAAATGGCGGTAAACTAACCGATTCGGTAAGTAAAAATACCAGTTATCTGGTATTGGGTGAGAAACCCGGTTCAAAGCATGAAAAAGCAATAAAACTAAATGTACCCATCCTATCGGAGGCGGAATTAATCGCCTTGATTGAGGAGAGGAAAAGTATTACTTGATGAAAATTCTTTTGAAAATAACCTTATTGCTCACAATGGTGCTCGCAATTTCCGGTTGTAAAATCACATCGGTTTCAGAAGGACAGGATAAATCGGTGCGGGTGTGCAGGAATACGACCAAAACCATTCTGAATAGCTATGCCGAACTGAAGATTCCCGACAACCTTAAATCTGATCATCCGATCCGCAAAGAAACTGACTTTCGATTAGCGTCAGTTGTTGAAAAACTCGATTTTGTAAAAGTGAATGAACGATTTCAAGTCGATTATGTTTACAGCTATCGAAATTCGATGGGATTTCCGCTCGTTTATTCCTTGCCGGCCAGTGAGAAGCGCTTTGAGAATGAAGACGACTACAAAAAAGGAAAATCAATGGCATTCACCTATGCTCTTGAGACGGATTTTTCTCAGTGGGGATTTTTACAATTGGCGATTTTGGAAGAATTAGGCGGACAATTCTATCAATACTATCAGGCAGAATACGATGATGTGACCGTTATCTGTGACATTGATGATGTTGAGAATTTGATTGATGTCTTGGATTCAGAAGGCGTTCATCCTGCTTTTAATTGGTGGCAGAAGATGCGCGCGTTGACGATTTCAGAGACAGATCCGATAATTTACCTCGATCAGGCGGGAGGATCGGCGGTTGTTTCAATGTTGGTGTTCGACCATGAGCTCGGAATCCTGCGACGAGATTACACCTATACATACGGCTTCCCACATAAGCTGCTTAAAACTGAAGATAAATTAATTGTTGGTTATTCCAGCCAACCATCAGAATCGAAATGAGAATTCTGGCGGTCGATTTTGGTATGAAGAATATCGGGATCGCGGTCTGTGACGAATTAATGATCGCCGCTCGAGAGTTGGCAATCATACACCACACTAACCGGGAGAAGGATGCCGCCGAAATCATCAACCTCGCGGTGGCCAATAAGGCGGCAAAGATCATCGTTGGAGTAAGCTTTGATGATGAAGGCAACCCGAATGATGCCGGCAAACAAGCTTTGAATTTGATTGAGACTTTGCAAAAGAACCCCGAATTCGAAATTGTCGGTTGGGATGAAAGCTTAACGACCGATGACGCCAAAGAGCTGAAACTTAAAAAGGGTGTCTCAAAAAAAGAACGCAATGGACATCATGATGCTTTGGCAGCCGCGATATTGCTGCAAGGATACATTGATCAATCAGGTAGGTAAATATGACCGATTCAAGAAAAGCCATGCGTAAAAAGCGAAATTCCGCCAATGGAATTGGGTGTTTGATTGTGCTCATTTTGCTATTTGGGGCATTGGCTGGCGGATATTTTGTGGTTACAAAATATGTAGCCCAGTTTGCGGGTCCAATACAAAATGGACTTTCCTCCGTGGACAGGATTCGCTATCCACTTCAATTATTTATGAATCGGAATGAGCTGGTCAACCCGGTTAGTAATATGTCTACCGAAAAAGAATTCAAGATCGAAATGGGAGAATCCCCCTATTCGATAGCCGAAAGGCTGGAGACCGATGGAATTATTCAATCAGGTGATGTGATGGTTAATTATCTGGTTTATTCTGGCAAGGATACTGAATTGCAGCAAGGCGAGTTTGTGCTTGACCCGTCCAAAAACATCCCCGCAATCGTGGAAAGTTTGATGAATCCTATTCCAACCAAAGGACGTTTGGTAATTCTTCCGGGTTGGCGTTTGGAGGAAATTGCCGCTTCACTTCCGACGAGCGGATTGGAAATCGAACCAGATGAATTTTTAAAGGCTGCCAAATCCGCTTTGGTTTGGAGCGAATTTGAACCTACCGGCGAAGGTGTAGAGGGTTTTCTCTTTCCGGGTGATTATACATTTGAGCGGAATATTTCCGCTGATTCGCTTGTACTTTCAATCGTTGAAGAATCCCAGGCGCAACTATCAGAGGAATTGATCGTTGCTTTCAAGGAAAATGATTTAAGTGTTTATCAGGCGGTAATTCTTGCCTCCATCGTTGAAAAAGAAAGTGTCGTTGAATCTGAAATGCCGATGATAGCGTCTGTTTTCTTCAATCGGTTACGTTCCGCCATGCTGCTTCAAACTGATCCAACCGTCCAATATGCAATTGGACAGCAAAGCGATGGAAATTGGTGGAAGGTTCCTCTGGAAGGATCTGACCTCGAGGTGCTCTCGCCTTACAACACTTATAAGGTATATGGTCTGCCACCAACCCCCATTGGGGCGCCATCCTCCCAGGCCTTGCAGGCGGTAGCCTACCCAGAAGATTCCGATTTTTTCTACTTTCAATCCGTGTGTGATAACTCCGGTTTGCATACCTTCTCAGAAACATACGCGGAACACCTGGATAAGCTCTGTCCCTGAACTCCATGGATTGAGAGTAGCTGATTTCCAAATCAACACCTTAAATTAAAAAGGAGGTTGCGTATAGCAACCCCCCTTATTTTTTCGGAAAGATTACATCTCCGAATAATCCTTTTTCTCCACTTTGGAGCCTTGCAAGCCAAAACTCTCGATTAATTCGCCGGCGAGTTTCGTTTTTGTATTGGCGTCCTGGCGGCTCCAGGTTGTACTTTTAACCTCAAGAAAATACTGATCAGGTTCTGTTTTGAGGTGGTCAAGATTAATATAAAACTGGCAATCCTTGTACATGACCGACCAGCGAAGTCGATCTTTCTGAATTAATTTTTCAAACACAGGTTTGAAATACTCCCGATAAAAACGTAATGGTTGGGTGGCCGGAGCAAGATAACGGGATCGGGAAAGCAGGGCATTTTCAGTAAATTCACCGGGGCGCTGCCCAAGCAAGGTTAAACGGGAACGAATACCTGTATTGTTGCCTTTCTGGTCAATAATATCATCCTCGCGATAGCGCAATCGACCTTCACCGGGATCGGCAAAGGTAAAGTAAGTATCATGTTGTTTATAATGGCGTTTATAAAGAACCTCCAACCCGGAAGATTCAATCGCGTGCTTGGCTTGATCAAGATTTGGAATTTGAAGTTTAACCTGAACCTCAAAGCTTTCCTCTTCCGATGAGCCACCGAGAGCGATTAACTTGGATAGAACTGATTTTTCACGAGTAATCAGAAATTCATCGATTAATTTCGCGTAGGCGTCAGCTTTTTCCAACAATTCCTTTTCTGAAAGGGTTAAAAGACTTTTTTCTCGCATCAACCAGATACCGTTGACCATGACATCAAATACGTCAGTGGACTTGGCGGCGTAAACCAGTTGAGCATAAACGCTATTGGGGTCGCGGGTGTATTTGGGTGAGTTGTGGAGAGTGTTAATTTCAACCGTAATTAAATCGGCACGTTTTCCAACCTCAATTGAACCGGTGATTTCCCCGATATGAATCGCCTGGGCGCCCAGTCGGGTTGCCATAAGAACCGCCTGCCAGGCTGGTAAGCTGGTCGGATCGTTGGTTACCGCTTTTGAAATGAATGAAGCGAGGCGCATTTCCTCAAACATATCCAGGTCGTTATTCGATGCTGGTCCATCAGTTCCAATGCCTACGTTTAATCCGGTATCCAACATCGTTTGGATTTGGGCAAAGCCAGATGCAAGTTTTAGATTGGAGGAAGGGTTGTGAGCAACCCCGGCATTGTAATGGTTAAGGGTTTGAATTTCGCCTTCATCCACATGAACGCAATGAGCGGCGATGACTTTGGATTCGAAAATTCCTTGCTTTTTGACGTAAGGGATCACCGGCATGTTATGTTCGGCCCGATTGTTTTCAACTTCGACAGCGGTTTCGGCCAGGTGAATGTGCAACGGCACATCATATCTTACCGCCATATCAGTCGCCGCTTTGTAAATTTCCGGGGTAACCGTATAAGGCGCGTGCGGGGCAACGGCAGGTATGATTAAAGGATGGCCTTTCCATTTGCGGATAAAATTTTCCGCCAGATCGAGGGCATCTTCATAACTTTTCGCGTCGGGGGCTGGGTATTTCATTACCGATTGTCCGAGAACTGCCCGCAAACCCGCCTGGGCTGTTGATATGGCGACGTCGTCTTCGAAATAATACATATCCGCGAAACTGGTAACCCCGCCCTTGATGAATTCCGCGCAGGCGATTGAGGTCCCCAGCCGGCAAAATTCCGGCGAAACAAATTCCCGTTCTACGGGCATCATGTATCCCATCAGCCAAACATCGAGGCGTAAATCATCTGCCAAGCCCCGTAATAAGGTCATAGGCACGTGAGTGTGGGCATTAACAATGCCTGGCATTAATACCTTGCCGCCGCAATCAACAATTTCGACGCCTTCGAATTGTTGGAGTATATCCGTTTCATTACCAACCGCCACAATACTGTCACCCTGAATGGCAACCGCGCCATGCGGAAATTGAGAAAGTTCTGAATTCATCGTGAGAACGTAAGCGTTTTTCAGGATCTTGTCTATTTTTCTGGTCATTTTTTCTCCTAATTTGAATTCAACTCATTGTAAAACGCGCCTAAGCGCTTGTCAATTCATTTGTCAGACATATTAACAAAAATATAAAGAAGGGGAAGAAGATATTTAACTGTAGTATCGATTTAAGAGTCTTTATGCAGCCATCGCACAAATAAATCATTTGAACGAAAAATTACTCCTCAATCAAGTTTTTAAAAGCCATATAGAGTTCACCGAGCAGAATATTCTGACTCCAACGTTGATAATGATCCGGATTCCCAGCAAAAGTACGGGTATGTTGAAGAACCCTTTTACCGCCAGAACAAAATAAGCTGATTGTGCCTGCAGCCTTGTCCTGATAAAGCTGAATGACCGGTTGGTGGTATTGATCCCGCTCGAACTCTGTTCCGGTTTGTGAAACTTTGATCTCTGTGCTACTTCCCAAAGTTTTGAAGATTGGGCAGGTTGCTGTTTCAGGGTCAATGATGATCGCTGGCGGAATCGAGAACCTGCCTGCGATCTTTTGGATACTCATTTCAATCGAATCCTCATCTACTCCGAAGATTACATCCGGTAAGACCTTTCTTATCCGAGTTTCCATTTCCGCTATCATTTCAAGCGCGCTTTCCTTTGAGCCACTTTTCGCTGAAATGCGGATATCGACAAATCCAAAATGGGCGCTCAGTCCAACTGTTGGGTTGAGGGATTCTTCAAGGTCCCCAATCAATTCGTCGATTGATCCTTCCCCAATTCCGTAGGTCTTCAGTTTACGGACGACAATGGCATCGGAGAGATTAAATTTTTGTTTTAGTAGGGGTAAAACAGAAAAATTCCAAAGATATTCCATTTCAGAGGGAACACCCGGAAGGCTGATGACAATTTTGCCATTGTTTTCAACGTAAAATGCTGGTGCTGTGCCAACCGAATTATGAATTGCATGAGCGTTCTCTGGTATGTAGGCTTGTTTTTTTTGGTTTTGGCTTAATTTACGACCTAATTTATTCATCCGTACTTCGATATCCTCCAACAATTCCGGATGAAAAACAAGTTGTGTGTTAAATGCCTCAGCAACCGCCACGCGGGTCGGGTCGTCAACCGTTGGCCCCAAACCTCCGGTCGTGATGACAATGTCAGCCCGTTGAAGCGCTTCCTGGATGATTGCCGCGATTCTGGAAGGATTATCACCGATGGTTTGGAGCCGAAAAAGGTCAATGCCATTAAGGCGGAACTCGCGGGCAAGAAAACGGGAATTTGTATCGAATATTTCACCGAGCAAAAGTTCTGTACCAATTGTGACAATCTCAGCGATGGGCATATTTTTACCTGTTTTTGGAAAAATTTAATAAAAAGAGAGTACAGGCAATTCTACCTGTACTCTCAGGATGTTACAAATACCTAGGCGATTAATCGATACCGAGATAAGCTTTTTGAACCTCGGAATTTGAACGGAGGTTTTTGGCGGTATCTGTGATTACAATTCGACCGGTCTGAAGTACGTAACCGCGATGAGCAACAGAAAGCGCCATGAGGGCATTCTGCTCTACCAGCAGGATCGTCGTACCCTGTTCATTCAATTGTTTGATGATATCAAAGATGAGCTCCACCAAGACTGGGGAAAGGCCCATGGATGGTTCATCAAGCATGAGGAGATCCGGATCCATCATCAGACCCCTAGCCATAGCGAGCATTTGCTGTTCTCCGCCGGAAAGTGTTCCACCCTTCTGGGTAAATCGTTCCTTGAGACGTGGAAAAAGTGAAAAACCTTTGTCCATTCGTTTTTCGATCTCAGCGGGATTTTTTACATTGTAGGCGCCAATTTCCAGATTTTCCTTGACGGTGAGTTTTGGGAAAATTCCACGACCTTCAGGTACATGGCCAACCCCCGCGGTTACAATTTCGTGCGGCGCGGTATGTCCGATTTCTTTACCATTTAGTTTGATGCTGCCGACCTTGGGGTGCAAAATGCCAGAAATTGTTCTCAATGTGGTGCTTTTGCCAGCGCCATTAGAGCCAATAAGGCAAACCACTTCGCCTTTTTCAACGGTAAGATCGATGCCCTTGAGAGCATGGATTTGACCATAATAAGAATTGACGTTTTCGAGCGAGAGTAATGTCATGAGAGCACCTCTTCATGTTGATTTGCAACAGCGCCCTTGCCGAGATAGGCTTCGATCACTGCCGGGTTCTCGCGAATTTCCTTGGGAGTTCCTTCAGCGATCTTGGAACCATAGTCCATTACGCTGATTCGCTCCGAAATGTTCATCACAACCCGCATATCGTGCTCAATTAAGAGAACGGTAATCCCTTTGTCATCCCTAATACTGCGGAAGAGGCGGATCGCGTCTTCTGTTTCCTGAGGATTCATACCCGCGGTAGGTTCATCCAGAAGAAGGAGTTGAGGGTCGGCAGCCAAGGCTCGGGCAAATTCCACTCTGCGTTGAATACCGTAAGGAAGATTGTTGACAATCTCATTTCCAACACCGCGAAGACCTACGTAGTGCATTAACTCCTCGGCCTTGATTTCAGATGCCTTCTCTTCATTTTTGAAAACCGGACTTCGGAGGACGGCCTGAACCGCGTTTTGCTTGAGGCGGTGATGCATTCCAACGAGAATATTTTCGATGACAGTCATCGAGGTGAAGAGGCGAATGTTTTGGAAGGTTCGGGCAATTCCCTTGGCCGCGATTTGATCGGGGCGTAAACCAACCAGATTTTCACCATTGAATTCTATTTTTCCTTCTTCAGGTTTATAGATACCAGTAAGCGAATTGAAAAAAGTTGTTTTGCCGGCACCGTTTGGTCCAATGATACTTACAATCTCACCCTTTTGGAGGGCAAAGTTCATTTTATTTACCGCGGTGAGTCCGCCAAACCGTTTTACGACATTGGTGGTATTGAGTAATGTCATTGGGATGCTCCTGATTTGGTCTCATCACTCTCTTCAAGCAAAAGTTTTCGTTTTTTACGTTCCATCGGAATCAATCCGCCGGGACGGAAGATCATCATCACGATCAAAAGAAAGCCGAACAATAACTTCTGATATTTGGACGGATCTAACTGATTGGAAAGATCCTTCCATGCGAAATTAATGATCGGGATAACCGCATCGCTCTGGCGAAGTTGGCTTAAGTAAAGTGAGAGACCCTGAAGTACCTGGAGGTTTAATAAAACTACCACGATTGCGCCAAGAATAACGCCCTGGATTGAGCCGGCGCCGCCGAGGATGACCATGGTGAGGACACCGATTGACTGCATGAAGTTGAATGTTTCGGGACTGATAAAGGTCCGGAAACTAGCCAATAAAACACCCATCACGCCCGCGAATGAAGCGCCGATGGCGAAGGCGGTCAATTTCATTTTCACCAAGGGGATGCCCATTGCGATCGCGGCGGTTTCATCATCCCGAATGGCTGCCCAAGCACGTCCGACTTTTGAATCGTTCAGTCGATTAGCGACAAGGATGATGATAATAATGACTACCAAAGCTAACAGGTAGAAAAATACGTTATACATCTCAGCCAGGGAGGCTTGTTTGCCCGTAATCCCGCCAAAAACGGCGTTAAAAGAGTCGATAGCAAATTGAGGAATGGTAGGCCTTTGAATAGGCGTAATTCCCTGAGGACCATTGGTAATATTGACCGGTTTGTCCATGTTGTTGGCAAGTACACGTATAACCTCACCAAAACCAAGAGTTACGATTGCCAGGTAGTCACCGCGCAAGCGCAGCACCGGCAAACCAAGAATGATACCTGTAATCGCGGCCGCGATGATGCCGAGAAACAGGAACAGGAAGAACGCATTCCCTGGTAACAAGAAGGGTAAACCAGCTGGGGCTGTTCCCGCGGGGTAAGGCATCACAAAATATTGTTGTGAACCAAAAAATGCCCAGAGGTACGCGCCAACGGCGTAAAACGCTACATAACCAAGATCCAACAACCCGGCGAAACCGACTACGATATTCAAACCGAGAGCGAGGGCTGAAAAAACACTCATTTGGAAGATGATTTCAAGGTAAAAGATGTTGCGGATACCGATGATCGGGACCACTACCAGGGCGATAACCATGGCTATGCTGAACTTGAATAGCTTGGAGGTGCTCATCGCGTAAAGGGTGAAGAAGGCAGTGATGAAGTAGAAAAACGCGACCCGGGATAATGGAGCGTAATAGACCCATAACGTGGCGCTGAGAACGTGGACTAGAGTTAAAATGACCGCGATCTTGCCAGTGGTTAGTTTTTTTAGATATTGGGATAAATTGGACATGGTTTTACGCTTTCTGCGTTACATTCTCGCCCATTAAACCTTGCGGGCGGAAGATTAGCACCAGAATGAGAATACCGAAGGCAAAAATATCCTTGTATTCCGAGCCGGCCGCGCCCATGGTAAATACGCCCATGTAAGCGCCGGCAAAGGTTTCTAACATACCTAAAACGATGCCACCCAACAAGGCGCCTGTGAGGTTGCCAATTCCACCCATTACGGCGGCAGTGAAGGCTTTCATGCCAGGGAAGAATCCGACAAATGGATCGATTCGGGTAAATTTGAGCGCGAAGAGAACACCGGCTGCGCCACCGAGCACACCTCCCACAATGAAGGTGAGCGAGATGATCGCGTTGACATTGATACCCATCAAAGCGGCCGTTGTTCTATCCTGAGCGACCGCCCGAATCGCTTTGCCTACCCGGGTAGCGTTTACCAGGTAATTTAGAGCAACCAGCATGGCCACGGCTGCCACAATTACGATAATCGACTTAATTGAAACGCCGAGCATGATTTGGTTTGTGCCGAGGTCGATTTGTCCTAAATTAATCCGGTTAGAAAAATTTCCAAAGGTTGGAAAAATTCGGTGGAATTCGCCGGTGGTTAAACTCTCGGTCAAGCGAATGGTGTCTTGAAGCAGGAAAGAAACACCAATGGCAGAGATGAGCGGAACCAAACGTGATTTGGAACCACGAAGCGGGCGGTAGGCAACTCTTTCGACCAGCCAAGCCATAAAACCAGCCCCGATCATGCCAGCCAAAACCGCGCCAGAAAGAATGAGGTAAGCGGTAGCGGTGGATATATCCGCCAGTTTTCCGGCTTCTTTCAAATAAATAAGCAACTCAACGCCAACAAAGGCGCCAGTCGCGAAAATTTCACTATGAGCAAAATTGATAAATTCAAGAACGCCGTACACCATGGTGTAACCAAGCGCGATTGCCGCGTAAACGAACCCAATGGTCAAACCATCCAGGATGACTTGAGGAAGATTGAAGAGGGCGAAGTTGAAAAGAGACATTTTGTATTTTTCAAGTGTCTCTGCCCCTACCACGGTATTATCTAGAAAAAGTGCTGAAACGACGATGATCAGGGAAAGCACGATTGAGGTGCCTAAGCTGAACATAATCATTTGTCCGATCGGTCTTAATAATTCTTTAAAATTAAAAGAGCGAAGTAGTTTCATTAATTGAACTCCCAATACATAGAAATTCTCCCGGCTTTTGAGACCAAAAGCCGGGAGTGATTTACTGGGGAAAAACTATTGTGGAGGAGCTAATTCCAAAGTATCCGCAATCGGGTTGTTCGCCCAAGCGGCGGGATCACCAGATTGAACCTGGATGACGAAGTATTTGGAAGTTTCGGGGTCACCAATACCATTGAAGGTGAAGGTGCCGGTAATGCCTTCAAAAGCCTTGAGGGCGCGGATGGCATTCGCCACGGCGGCGCGATCAGGAGCCTTGCTGCCATCGCCAGCGGCGGCGGCTTCAATGGCTTTCAAACAAATCGCCATGGAGTCATAAGCCTGAGCACCAAATGGTTGGGGCTCGGCGCCGTATTTCGCGCTGAAGTCAGTGAGGAATTTGGCAGCGCCGGGATAGTCTTTGGCTGGACCAGCAACGGTGGTGTAGTAGGTGCCAGCGCCCTGAACTAGAGCTTCGCCAGCGATTTCAGCCGCTACAGAAGAGCCGAAACCATCACCGGAGAGGAACATTCCAGCATAACCCTTCTCGCGAGCTTGTTGGAAGAAGACCGCGGACTGGGAGAACATACCGCCGAAGTAAACAACATCGGGATTGCCGGCCAGAACTGGGGTAATCAAAGCGTCAAAGTTGGCTTTTTCTTCGGTGCCTTCAAATCCAAGGATCTGGAGACCAGCCTCTTCGGCTTTTTGTTTGAAGAACTCGGCTAAACCTTGTCCGTAAGCGGTTTTGTCATGGACAACATAAGCGGTTTTAAGGCCTTGTTTGGCGGCGAATTCAGCGCCGACCGCGCCCTGGACATCATCGCGACCAACTACGCGGTTAACTTCGAGATAGCCGCGGGTGGTAACGGTTGGGTTGGTGTTGGCGGGAGATACATTCGCCAAACCAGCTTCATGATAAACCTCAGATGAGGGAATCTGTACGCCGGAGTTGTAGTGACCGACGACACACAAGATGGCGGGGTCAGCAACGATTTGTTTCGCGTTCGCAACACCGGTGTCAGGGTTAGCCTGATCATCGAATGGGGCTAATTCGAGTTTGAAGCCTAAATCGGTGAGAGGACCACCCAATTGCTCCATGGCTAATTCAGCGCCGCGTTTGATGTCAACACCAACGCTGGACTGGTCGCCGGAGAGAGGTGACTGGGTCGCGATCTTGATTGTTACGGCATCAGCTGCTGGGGCTTCGGCGGCAGGGGCTTCAGCTGCGGGGGCTTCAGCGGCGGGCGCTTCGGCGGCGGGGGCTTCAGCTGCCGGCGCGGGAGCACAGGCGGCAAAAAGCATGGTGCTTACTACCAGTAAACTGAGTAAAGCAAACAACTTTTTAGACATTCTTATCCTCCTTTAGATAAGGAAAAAAAATTTACGGCACTTGCCGTGTCAATACAAAAATATACAAGTTTAGTCAATGGGGGTCAAGTAAATAATGTCACCTTATTGACATTATAAATATTTCTCATAACAAAAAAGAAAGCAGATGACAATGAATAATAAAAGGAGTCGGTTTTTATAACCGACTCCTTTTATAAAAAACATGATATTTTTACTTAACCACCGAGATAGGCTTGAATCACTTTTTCATCTTCAAGCAGGTCATCACCGCTGCCAGTCATAACGATATTCCCGGTTTCCATCACATACGCTCGATCCGCGATTGCCAAAGCCATTTGAGCGTTTTGTTCAACCAGGAGGATGCTTGTGCCTTGTTCGTTGATGTCTTGAACAATATCAAAGATTTGCTCAACCAATAATGGAGAAAGACCCATAGAAGGCTCATCCAATAACAGTAATTCGGGGTGGGCCATTAAACCTCTGGCGATAGCCAGCATCTGTTGCTCGCCTCCGGAGAGTGTGCCGGCAAGCTGATTGCGGCGTTCCTTAAGGCGCGGAAATTTTGCAAAGGCTGATTCAATGTCATGCTCGATTTGAGTACGATCTGATTGAACAAAAGCGCCCATTTCCAAATTTTCCCAAACTGTCATCTTGCTGAAGATTTTTCTACCCTCAGGAACTTGGATAACCCCTTTGAGCACAATTTGCTGGGCTGGGATGCCGCTAATCGTTTCACCGGTAAAAATAACCGAACCCTGGGTTGGTTTTAACAAACCGGAGATTGTATTTAAGGTAGTCGATTTTCCTGCGCCATTTGCCCCAATGAGAGCGACAATTTCACCTTTGTTTACATGAAAGTCAACACCTTTAAGGGCATGGATAGCCCCATAGTGGACGTGAAGGTCGTTAATTTGCAACAGCATGGCGAAGTCTCTTTCGTTCTTGGTATTTTTTTGTGAGCAGGGAAACGTCAGGCCCAAGGTATGCCTCGATGACTCGTTGGTTGGATTGAATTTCCTTTGGCAAACCCTCAGCGATCTTTTCACCGTAATCCAATACCGCGATCTGGTCTGAGATATCCATGACCACATGCATGTCATGTTCGATCAAAATGATCGTAATCCCGAGATCATCCCGCAGACTGCGAATAAAGCTGGTCATTTTGGCTGTTTCTTGTGGATTCATGCCCGCGGTTGGTTCATCCAGGAGTAATAATTTGGGTTTGTTTCCCAAAGCCCGGGCAATTTCGAGCCGCCGCTGGGCTCCATAAGGCAGATTTTTAGCTTGATTATCACCAAGCCCTTCAAGTCCGACAAATTTAAGCAAACGTTTGCCCTCATCGATTGATAACTTATACTCACGATTATGACGGGGCGTGGCGAGGATGGAGTCGATCCAGATATTGGTAAGGCGGGTATGCTGACCAAGCATAATATTTTCAATGGCGGTCATCTGGCTGAAAAGGCGAATATTTTGGTAGGTTCTGCTGATGCCCATCTTGGCGACCTCATAGGTTGGAAGCCCTTGAATTGGTTCACCAAAGAAAAGAATTTGTCCAACTTCGGGTTTGTAATAGCCGGAGATGCAATTGAAAAGGGTTGTTTTACCCGCGCCATTGGGTCCGATAATGCTTGTGATCGATCCTTCCGATACTTCGAGATCGACTTTATTGACCGCCGTCAAACCACCAAAATATTTGCTCACCTGGTTTACTTGAATGCAATTTTTCATTGAGCGCCTCCTTCGGGATTGACAGGTTTGACGAATTTTTCCAACTTTGGCCGCTGGAGCGGTAAGAAACCTTCAGGCCGGATGCGCATCATTACAATCAAGAGAACACCAAAAACGAGCATTCGGTAATTGTCGATCTCACGCAGGATTTCAGGAACACCTTTGAGAACGAATGCTCCCAGGAATATGCCGGGAATGTTTCCGATCCCACCAACAATAATCAAACAGATTACGTTGATGGAGACCATCAGAGTATGGTCATCAGGGCCGGTGTATTGATTGCGCGACGCGAAAATCGCTCCGGCCAGGCCGGCAATGGCCGCGCTGAGGGTAAGGGCAAGCAGTTTAGACCAGAAGGAATTGACCCCTGTTGCCTTTGCCACGGTTTCATCGAGATTAATCGCGTACCAGGCTTTTCCGGTGCGGGAATTTTGAAGACGATGAGCAAGAAAACTAACCACAAGCACAGCAACAATAATCAGGTACATGAAATCCACGTCACTGTTAAATGGCTTTCCGAACAGAGTTGGACCAGCGATTTTCTGCAATCCCCGCGGTCCTCCGGTGAAATCGGTAAGGAGGTCACTTTTAAGCAGGATTCGGATGATTTCGCCCAAACCGAGGGTAACGATGGCGAGGTAGTCACCACGCAGATTAAGAATCGGTAGCCCGAGGAGTAAACCGGACAAGCCAGCGGCAAGCACACCAAGACCAAGCGCGATCCAGAAATTCCACATGAGGTTATGTGGTTCAGGGGAGGTAAAGATGGCAAATGTGTAAGCGCCAATGGCGAAAAAGAATGAGTATCCGATAACCAATTGCCCCGCCCAACCTGTTATCATGTTGAGCCCGATGCCTAACAAAACATAAATTCCAACGGTTCCAAAAACATAATTCCAATAGCTGCCCCATTCCCGGGGAATAATGATCAGTGCGGCAGCGATAAAGATGTACACGACGATTTTAAAAATTGGGTCTGATAGAAGGGCTTTCGTCTTTTGCGAACTGATAAGCGATTGGTAATTTTCGGAAAGATTTTGCTTTGCGTGGTTAACACTACCTACCGCGCTGAAAAGATAAAAAAGTAAACCTCCCGCTAAAGCACTGACTATCGAGAGTCCTAATTCGATCAATCCGCCTGTCAGAGCGCTCTTTTCAAAGAGGAACAATTTTATTGATTCGGGGCTGACTGAAACCAGGTATTTTCGGACATCAATTTGCTGTTCAACCAGACTGCCGAAAATCAAGGAAAAGATTAAGCCAAAGAGGCCGGCGATGAAGCCCGCAATGATTGAGGAGGCGAGCGAGCTTAAAAGATCATTCTTGCGCTTTAATTCAGCTTTGGCGGCGATATTTCCATTCCAAATTCCGAGAAGAACCATGAAAATTCCGAAATAGTAGTATTGAGGAAATTTTGTAAAATTCTGGTCGGAAAACACTTTGCTTATCAATTTGGCAGCGACCTCATTAAAACCGATTAAAAACATAACGGATGTAATGATCCCAAAGATTATCCCAGCGGTAAGACCATTTTTTAAAGTTGGGTTTTTCATAATTTTTCCTCCGATAATTTCTCTCCGAAAATTCCCGAAGGACGAATAATGAGGACGAGGACTAAAATAGAGAACGCGATAACGTCTTTGAGTTGAAAATCAATACCCAGCGATGCTGGACCAAGCGATTCAATCAAACCGAGGAAAATACCGCCAAACATGGCGCCGGGGATATTTCCGATTCCACCCATAACGGCGGCGGTGAAGGCTTTAATGCCGGGTAGAAATCCGGTGTAATGGTTAACCAAGCCCATGTGGATATCCCACATCACTCCAGCGGCACCAGCCAAAATACCGCTGATGATGAATGTTTTGCTGATCACGTCATCAACATCCACCCCCATTAAAGCGGCGGTGTTCTGATCCTGAGCTACAGCCCGCATGGATCTGCCGAGCTTGGTGCGTTGAACCAGAAGATAGAGCAGAATCATTAAAACCGCGGAGAGGATTAAGGAAAAAACACCAGTGTAAGTGAGGAAGACCGATTTTCCACTAACCAGAAATTCCCAACCATTTGAACGATTGAGGATTTCAGGATTTACCACATTTTTCCGTTGTGGACCGAACATGAGCATGGCAAGGTTCTGGAGAAAAATCGAAGCGCCAATCGCGGTAATCAGGAGGATCAGCCTGGGCGCTTTGCGCAAGGGACGATATGCTATCTTCTCTAGAAAGTAGCCGGCCAACCCTGAAACAAGAATTCCTACGGCGAAGGCGAGGACAATGGTCAGGTACGGATGGGAATTGTTGAGGGTTAAGGTTGGGTCTGCCGCGGTTGGGGTTGGAATGCTTTTGAATAATTCAAAAATAAAGAAGCCACCGAACGCGCCGAGCATCATCACTTCACCATGGGCAAAGTTGATCATGAACATAATGCCATATACCAGGGTATATCCAATCGCGATGAGCGCGTACATACCGCCGATAATCAAGCCAGAAATCGCAAACCGAACCCAGATATCCGGAGTGAAAGAACTTTCAATGAAAACAACCGTATAAATACGGTAGAAAAGATACAGGATAATGAGGGTAGAAATGACTGGGCGGATAAATCGTGAAATTTTTATTTTTGAAATATTCTGAGAGTTTTGATTCGTCATGAAATTTCTCTTAATCTATTAAGATGTTGGTTGTTCGGCGGCAAGCTGCCGCCGAACAACCGATTCGGCTATTTTCATCCAATTATTTTTCAATAGCCATGTATTTGAAACTTATTCGGCGGGAACCCACGCGCCGTCTTTGACAACATAGAATACTGGACCGGAGGCGTTACATTCGCCATCGGCCTGGCAGGTGATGACACCGGCGATGCCTTCGTAACCAGACATACCGCGTACGGCAGCCACAAGGGCAGCGCGAGGAACATAAACTGTTCCATCCTGAACGACCGCGACTGATTTAACAGTGGCGATCAAAGCGGAGGCAGCGTCGTAGGAGTTCCAGGTGTAAGCGGAAAGTACGCCAGCTTCTTCACCATAGGCAGCTTTGTAAGCCGCATTGAAGGCATCAATGGCAGGGGAGGAGGCGGGATTGAGAGTAGCACAATATACACCCTCACCATTCACACCGGCTTTGTTGAGGAAGTCTTTTCCATAGATACCATCACCGCTGAAGAAGGTTACGCCTTCCAAACCAGCAACCTTCAATTGATTAACCATAACGGCAGCTTCCGCGTTGTAACCACCATAATAAATGGCGTCTGGCGCGAAGGAGGAAATCGCGGCGAGAGGAGCTGAGTAATCAGATTCACCTGGGGTGATCGCGTCAAACGAAACAACAGTTCCGCCTTTGGATTCGAATACTTCACGTACTCCATTGGCAAGTCCCTGACCATAGTCAGTACCGTCATGGAGCAAGGCGAGGGTGCGCTTGCCAAGGGTGTCATACAGGTAAGCGCCAGCGCCGGCGGCTTGTTGCGCGTCGGTGAAGGCGTTACGATTGAAGACAGAGGTGCCGGCCTTGGTAAGGTCAGGATTGGTGGCGGACGGTGAAAGCATTGGGATACCAGCGGCTTCATAGATTACCATCGCAGCAGCGGTGGCGCCAGAGAAGGCGTGACCGGCCATAGCGACGAAGGTAGGATCAGTGATAAGCTTGTTGGCGACAGCGGCAGCGCCTTCGGCAGAGGCAAGGTCATCCTCTGCAACCAGCTCGAAGCTAAATCCTTCGAATTGACCGGCGTCAGCTACTGCTAATTCCATGGCATGGCTCATATCAATACCAAACTGAGAATAGTCACCAGTCATCGGTCCAGCGTAACCAATTTTGATGGTTTCGCCAGCTTTGATAACAGCACAGCCCAAATCTGCGGCACAAGCTTCAGGCTCACCAGCGGGTGCTTCAGCAACTGGTGCTTCGGCAGCGGGTGCTTCAGCGGCGGGTGCTTCAGCAGCAGGTGCTTCAGCGGCGGGGGCTTCAGCGGCAGGAGCAGCTGGGGCACAGGCGGCCAACAGCATGGACACTACCAAGAAAGCGAAGAGTAAACTTTTTTTCATAATTCTTCTCCTTTTAAAATGGCGTCACTTATAAGGCTGGATGAAAACCTTATGGCTTAAGTAACGGTTAAGCGATCAACAGGGAATTTTAAATATGATTTCCCTGACATCACACGTTCAATTCGATCTACACACTCCCAAACGTCAGTGAACGAAGTATATAGTGGGGTTAAACCCATTCGCAGGTTATCCGGTTCTCTAAAATCAGGAATGACATTAAAATCCTCAATCAAGCTGCGATTAATTCGATAGCCTTCAGGGTGTTTCAAGCTGATGTGAGATCCTCGGATATTTGGATCGCTTGGTGAACCAACCGTAAATCCATGATTTCTCAATCGATGGCCAACCAAATAGAGCATATATTCAGAAAGTTTTTTGGATTTTTCCACCAGGGCTGGCATGCCGGCTTCCAAGGTGAGATCGATTCCGACTTCCATGGTGACGAGTGATAACACCGGTGGAGTGCCAGTCAGAAAACGGCGAATATTTTCAGCCGGACGAAATCGGAGCTCAAAACCAAATGGATTGGTGTCTCCCCACCAGCCCCAGATAGGTGGGAGCGCGCTTTCTTGCAGGTCATCCCGGACATATAAAAACGCAGGTGAGCCTGGACCGCCATTGAGGTATTTGTATGTGCAGCCGACCGCAAAATCGACATTCCATTCATTTAATTTAATTTCTGTTGAGCCGACTGAATGACTGAGATCCCATAGCACAAACGCGCCTTTTTCGTGGGCGGCTTTTGTGATCAGCTCAACATCATAT
The DNA here is from genome assembly GCA_035562755.1 of Anaerolineales bacterium. Taxonomy (GTDB): domain Bacteria; phylum Chloroflexota; class Anaerolineae; order Anaerolineales; family Villigracilaceae; genus UBA5195. Next base: position 14,939 of record DATMWA010000096.1, on the reverse strand, counting down.
TTGTAGCCACTTTTAAAAACCACCTGGCTGAGGGTGATAAGTGATGTATCCTCGTCGATTTGTTCGATGATTTTTTCAGTGGGAATGCTTATTCCATCTTTTGAATGCACAATGTGAATGTTTTGCCGATTTCCCAAAAAATAATTACAACCTTGTAACATGTAAAGGTCGGAAGGGAAATTAAGGTCATCTGTGATAATTTTTCGCCTGGGAGCGTTCATCATCAAGGCGGCCATGGTCAATTTGTACAAATTAATGGTAGTGGAGTCGCTTACGGCTACTTCGCCTTTTGACGCGCCGATTAATTGAGCAATTTTATCGCCGATCCGAATAGGCGCGTCATACCAATCATCACCCCAACTGCGAATCAGATTGGTGCCCCATTGTTCTTTTACGATTTTTTCTGCCCTGGCGATGGATTCAAGCGGTAATCTGCCAAGGGAATTGCCGTCAACATAAATCAGATCTGGGTCGGTTGCTGAGAAGCGGGTTTTAAAGGATTTCAGGGGGTCTGAGTGATCAAGATCGATCGCGTGTTGCCGGGTCAATTCCATGTTAGTCCTCATCCTTGAGCAAAATGTGAATAAGAGCCGTTAGATAATCGCTGCTTGCCAATCGCTAATAGTTCTTCAGGTATTACCCGATAGGTAGTTCCGATGGAGGAGTCCTGGGCTGTACGATGGACTGTACCTGCCCCAACTTGTTTAATCGCATTTGCCATCAATTCTCCCGCTAATTGCGCGAGGCGATAGTTGATTGATTCAAAAGTATCATTTCGGTATACATTCAACTGTTTACGTTGAACGATATCGCCAGTGTCAATTCCAGGGTCAATAAAATGGGCGGTCGCGCCTTGTGGAAGGTCCTGGTACAAAGCCCATCCGGAGGAAGAAGATCCTCGGAGCTCAGGAAGCAGACCTGGGTGACAATTTAATGTACCAAGTTTGCCAAGCGTGAGGATGTTATTTTTAATAATCCGAGTGCCGCCCAATATAATCAAATCGCAGTCTTCTTCTTTTAATATTTGTTCACATTCCGCGTTGTTGTGGTTTGAGACGAGATAAACCGGCACATGGGTTTGATTCAGTAATTGATTAATCGTTGGGGGAACTGGTTGGCCGGCAATCCGATCAAGAAATTTTTGTCGTTCCTGATCACCTACCGCGGAGACTTCTTGGATAACAACGTGGGGAATTAATCCTTCCGCAAGTAATGCCTGGAGCATTTCTCGGCCATAAGGATGTTCTTCAAGCACTAAAAAAGCGAATTTTAGATTTGTCACCGGCAACCCTGTCGTTAAATATTAAGCCGCTATTATAAAGCATTATTTGGTAAAACAACTTGCTAATTTATAAATTGGTAATAAATCATCAAAAAAGTTCCGGAATCATGATTCATCCAGACAATTATTGAAAAAGAGGAATATTACTTGGCTTTTTGGCGTTATTAAGGGAATTGGTTATTAAGCCAATTCATAGGATTGACCTGGATACCATTGACCCAAACTTCCCAATGGAGGTGAGCACCGGTTACCCTGCCTGTTCCACCCACATAACCGATGATTTCACCTTTGGTTACCCGTTGTCCGGGTTGAACTTCGATCGCTGATTGATGCCAAATCCCGCTGTAAACACCCCATCCATGGTCGATGATCGTCGCGTTTCCGCGAATAGTCATCGGCTCGGCTATTACCACTACACCATCGGCGGGGGCAGTGATTGGAAGACCTTCGCCGCCGCAAAAATCCAGGCCGGTATGGAAGCTTCTATATTCAAGGTCTGAATTCTCGCCTTTATAAAGCCGGCGGTTGCCGTAACGGGAGGTGAAACAATCCGGATAAACGGAAGGATTGGCGAAAATACCTGTCCAATACCTTGGGTCGCTAAATTCGGAAGTGATTTCAAGCACTTTAGCCAATTCGGTGTCATTCTGGGTTGGATCGATCGTAGCGGAATCAACAACCAGGATCGGATCATCTGGGTAGTAACCAGATGTAACCAGGACAGTTTGTTCGAAGCTCTGAGTTTCACCGTCCACAGATTTTAATTCGATTCGAAGCGGGTAGGGACCGGGTTCCAATAAAGCATGGACGCCTTGAAGAGCGACATATTGGTTTTCTGATTCCATCGCAAACTTTAAGGGCATATCAACCAAAATTCCACTGAGCGAGACCGCTTCAGATGTTTGAATTCGGATCGAGGCTGTTCCACCTTGAACGATTGGGAAGTTAGTAATTTCGAAAGAAGTAATCAGATCGCTGAAAGTAACACCAGTTGAATCATCAGAAATGCCTTCTTCAAACGCGATTTCCCCAGGTAATAACTGCCATGAATGATTAATCGAGTTATTTAATAAATGCTCGTAAGCGGATTTTCCACTGAAAATCGCCTTTTCCATCACACTCGATCCGGATTTTAAACTGAAGGGTTTTGAAAAGAGAGGTTGATCTTCCGATAAAGGAAGGATTAATCCGATGCCAACAAACAATTCCGACGGGCTGGTAATGTGATTCAGCTGGATGAGGAAGTCCTTGTCGAGTCGGTTTTTGCGGCTGAGGGAATCGAGTGTTTCCCCAAACCCAACCGGAACGGTGGTGAGCACACCGTTTACCCCTTCAAGGCCGGGAATGATAATTCGGTCTCCCGGGACGATCGCATTGATATCCATTTCAGGATTTGCCTGAGCAATTTCATCCAAGGTCAATCCAAATCTGCTGGCGATCACGGACATATAATCACCGGCTTGAACAATGTAGACTGGACCATCGGCTTGCCAGGCAGTTGATTTCATTCGCGAGGCTAACACACCGGTTGGAAACAGCAGGGAAATAATAATTAGAAATAGGATGATTTTAGCGGTCTTCATTGAAAGTAATTGTATCCCCTAACTGCCATCGGCTGATGTGATCGGAGTGAAGTTCTAGAACGTATTTTGCCGGAAGAGGCGACGCGTGGGCCAGGTCCCAGGGTTTGGCAACGGTTTTATGAACAACATAAAAATTTTCATCCAGCCAGAATACCGCTAATGGTGTGTAAACAAATAGCATGTGTATGGATGTATTGATAACGCCTGACTTGGATTCTGCCAATACGATTCCAAAATTGGAATCGAGTTCGCGCGTGCCCATCAATCCGCGAAGTTTTCCAAAGTAATCAGATCTCCACTCAACATGGATTGATGTAGCTTGAATTGAGGTGAGTGTATAGGATTCAAATCGAGACATGGCACAGTTCTTTTGTATACTTATAAATAAAAATTCTATCATGGGAAACGGCAGATGAAAATTACATCCTGGAACATAAATGGATATCGAGCAAGTCTGAAAAAAGGTTTTAGAACGTGGTTTGAATCGAATCAGGCTGATATTGTTGGATTACAGGAAATAAAGGTTAAGACTGAACAGCTCACCGTGGAACAGATGACATATCCGGGTTACGAGGTCTTTTGGAACCCGGCGGAGAGGCCAGGATATAGTGGTACCGCCCTTTTTGTCCGCAGCGAATTGATGTCCTCGGGAAGAGTAACCTTGGGAATGGGCGACCCAAAATTTGACATTGAAGGCAGGGTAATCCAACTCTCGAATCCGCAATTCGAATTTTTCGCGATCTACTTTCCCAATGGGGGAAGAGGGCAGGATAGGATAGATTACAAATTAGAGTTCTATGCTTATCTTTTGACCAAATGCCAACAATTGATGCAAGAAGGTAAAAATGTAATTATTACCGGTGATTTCAACACCGCACACACGGAGATCGATCTTGCCAATCCAAAGGAAAACTCTAAGACCTCAGGATTCCTACCGGAAGAACGGAAGTGGGTTCAGAAATTTCTAGATGCGGGTTTTGTAGACTCTTATCGCGCGCTTTACCCGGAAAAAATCCAATATACTTATTGGGATCAGGTCACGAGGGCGCGGGAACGAAATGTAGGTTGGCGGATTGATTACTATCTGGTGAACGAATCCTTTCATAAAATGGTAAAGGATGTTCAGATTGACGATCAAATCATGGGATCAGACCATTGTCCAATCCATTTAATAGTCTGATTGTGTAAACAATTTATAAGATCGGTCTATGTGAAGCTTTACTACAGGCAGGGTAGTTTATAATTTGAATGCCTTATAAAGGAGGTATTAATAACGTGAATAACACTCGAAGCCAATCAATGATCATTTACACCTTGTTGTTCATCGCGATCGCGGTGATGGTGTTTTTTCAAGTCTCCGATCAATCCACTACTACCGAGAGTTTAACCATAAGCCAATTGGCGAGTGATGTGAAAGCCGGTCAGGTAACCCGGATTGTGACAGACGCGGATGACAGGGTAAAAGTTACATACGCAGATGGTACTGAAAAATTAACTCAGAAGGAGACCGGCGTTTCCATAGTCGAGCAATTAATCGCGCTTGGGGTAACTTCAGATGACCTTGCCAAGAACAAGGTCCAGGTTGAGGTTGAACCACCCAGCTCCTGGCTCGGAATTTTGAGCGTTCTAAGCTACATCCTTCCATTTATTTTGATGTTTGGTCTTTTCTGGTGGATTTTCCGCCAGGCGCAAGGATCGAACAATCAAGCGATGTCCTTTGGAAAAAGTCGGGCAAGGATGTTCAGCGGTGAACGACCAACCGTCACTTTTGATGATGTCGCCGGCGCGGATGAATCCAAGAACGAGCTCAAAGAGGTAGTCGAATTCCTTAAGGAACCTCAAAAATTTATCCAGTTAGGCGCACGTATTCCTAAGGGTGTGCTCTTGGTCGGCCCTCCCGGTACCGGTAAAACCTTGCTTGCCAAAGCGGTCTCTGGCGAAGCAGGTGTGCCTTTCTTCTCCATTTCAGGTTCTGAGTTCGTGGAAATGTTCGTCGGGGTCGGCGCCAGCCGGGTTCGAGATTTGTTTGATCAAGCCAAGAAACATTCGCCTTGTATCATCTTCGTGGATGAAATTGACGCGGTTGGCCGGCAACGTGGCGCGGGGCTTGGCGGCTCACACGATGAGCGGGAACAAACCCTCAATCAAATGCTGGTGGAAATGGATGGATTTGACACCGATACGAATGTGATCGTGATGGCGGCAACAAACCGTCCTGATATTCTTGACCCAGCCTTAATGCGCCCTGGTCGTTTTGACCGACGAGTAACCCTGGACCGCCCGGATATGCACGGACGAGAGGCGATTTTGAAGGTTCATACCAAAGGAAAACCGATTGATCCTGCTTTGGATTTAGGTACAATCGCCCGTGGCACCCCCGGTTTCGTTGGCGCGGACCTTGAAAATTTGGTCAATGAGGCGGCTATCCTGACAGCCCGAAGAAACAAAAAGATGATCGGTCAACCGGAAATGGAAGAAGCGATCGAACGAGTCGTGATGGGACCTGAGAGAAAATCTCGTCTGATCAGCGAAGAAGAGAAACGAATCATCGCTTATCACGAAGCGGGACACGCTGTGGTTGGAAATGCCTTACCTGATGCCGATCCTGTTCAAAAAGTAACCATCGTGGGGCGTGGCCAGGCCGGAGGCGTAACCTGGTTCCGTCCGGAAGATGACCGGATTCTGATGTCACGCAACAAAATTCGTGCCACCATTACTTACGCGTTAGGTGGACGGGCTGCTGAACAGGAGATTTTTGATGATATCACTTCTGGGGCATCCAATGACATCGAGCAAGTAACCCGTATGGCTCGTAACATGGTTACGAGGCTTGGAATGAGTGATGGCTTGGGCACAATCGCTTACGGTCAGAAGGAAGAATTGATCTTTTTAGGGCGAGAAATTTCTGAACAGCGTGATTATTCTGAATCAGTCGCTCAACAGATTGACAAGGAAGTTCGGAAGTTGGTGGATGAGGCTTACTCGGACGCGGTCGCGATTTTGAAAAAATACCGCAAGGAATTAGATACGATCGCAAATTTACTGTTGGAAAAAGAAACCATAACCCGCGAGGAATTTGAAGCGGTCTTTCCACCTCCTAACGGAAAACGAAGCGGTACCCCACAGTTGGCTGGGTAATAAAAGCCGAAACAATAAAAAAATAGGATGACCTCACTTGCGAGGTCATCTTTTTTTTTATTTCATTAAGGATTTTCGAGGTAAGTTTTTATGATCGCGATTAAGCGATCAGGTGGTTGCTGACGCGGATCGAACCAGTGGATTTGAGGGTCTTCTTTTTTGAACCAATTCGCTTGTCGGCGAACAAAAATGCGAGTAGAGCGTTTTATAAGGGTGACACAATCATCGAGTGAAATATTTCCTTCAAGGAAATCAGCGACTTCCCGGTAGCCAATCGCGCTCATGGAGGGTAGAGAGTTCGCGTAGCCATTATTTAGGAGTGATTTTACTTCCTCTATTAGCCCATTTTCAAACATCGTTTCAATACGGAGGTCAATTTTCTGGTAAAGAATCTCCCTTGGGAGATCCAAACCAATCTGAATGGGTTGAAAAAAAACATCCTCACTTTGCCGCTGATCAGAAAAGCGTCTGCCAGAAAGAAGGGTTACCTCCAAGGCACGTATGGTTCTCCGAAGGTTGCGATGGTCGATATTTTCCGCGGCGATAGGGTCTAGAATGGCAAGTTTTTGGTGCAGGCCGGATGTATTGATTTCCATTACCCAATGTTCAAGAATTTTTCGAATTTCCGAGTGCGGTTTGATTTCTGGCGGTGTCCAGCCTTGGGTGACCGCTCGGATGTATTGGCCTGTACCGCCAACAATGATCGCAAGTTTGCCGCGTTGATGGATTTCGAATATTAAGCGGTAAACTTCGCGCTGAAATTTCGCCAGTGACCACACCTCATCCGGATTTGCCACATCGATCAAGTGATGAGGCACCCCGCGCCGTTCTATCAAGGTCGGTTTTGCCGTTCCAATATCCATCCCTCGGTAGAGATAGCGTGAATCAGCGGAAATAATCTCGCCATTTAAGGCCAGAGCAAGCTCAATGGAGAAAGAAGTTTTCCCAACCGCCGTCGGTCCTACAAGTACCAGAACTTTGGCTTTGGGCATTTCTTGATCAGATATTTTCAAAGAAAAGCACCTCCGGCATGCCTGCTGGGGAAAGCAAAATGGAGATCAGGTCGAGCTGAAAGGAGGCGATCGAGTGATCGGCGGCGAATTCCTGAGCGCAGGTTTGCAAACGGCGATACCGCTTGGGCGTGATCGCGTTTTCGGGATAACCCATTCCAGTATTGGTACGCGTTTTTACTTCGACAAAATGAGTCTGTCCGTCTTTTTCAGCCACGATGTCGATCTCGCCGCTTTCGGTTCTTTGTTTTCGGGCCGAAATCAGAAATCCGCGCGCTGTCAAGTATTCGGCAGCCATTTGCTCTCCAAGGTTTCCAATTATTTGGTTGTGTTTTGTCATCAAATGGATTATACGCCAGCAAAAAAGGTTACAATAAAAACCCTTTTCCATTCAAACCTGGAGGCAAAATGACCGTAACCATCCACTACCGGGAAAAAAGATTTGAAGTTAAATCCGGGATGACACTAAAGGACAGTTTGAAAAAAATCAATATCCTGCCCGAAAGTATTTTGGCGGTTCGGAACGGTGAAATGGTTCTTGAGGATGAGATTCTCGAGAATGGGCAGGAAGTGAAGTTAATTTCGGTTATTTCAGGCGGTTAATTTTGAAGTGTAAGATTTGTGGAAACAAGGCTGTTGTCAATCTCCGTCAACATCGCCTCGCTCTATGCAAGGAACATTTTTTAGATTGGATTCCCGATCAAACAGCCCGCTTTATCAAGAAATATTGGATGTTTGGCAAGGATGAAAAAATTCTTGTCGCGGTCTCTGGCGGAAAAGACTCTTTAAGCCTTTGGGATATTCTCATTCGCCTTGGCTATCATGCGGATGGTTTTTACATCGGACTCGGAATTGACGTCGGGTTGGGATATTCCGATCGATCTAAACAATTATGTGTGGCTTTCGCTGAAGCACGCGGCTTAAAATTACATACTGTGGATATCAAAGCGTCTTACGGGAGATCGATTGAAACCTTGGCAAGCGAAAAGGGCAGAGGCATGCAAAAACCTTGCTCGGTTTGCGGGGTGGTAAAACGGCATGAGATGAACCGCATTGCCAAGGATCTTGGTTACAACGTATTAGCTACCGGGCATAATCTGGATGATGAAGCGGCTACCCTTTTTGGGAATACCCTTTCATGGAATCAGGATCTCATCCGCCGGCAATCCCCGGTACTGGCTGAGAGCCACGGCCTTGCCCGCAAGGTTAAGCCACTTTGTCGTTTTTATGAAAAAGAAATGGCTGCCTACGCTTTCCTGAGAGGGATCGATTATATCTATGAAGAATGTCCATACTCGATTGGTTCGACATCGATCTATCACAAGGAGGTGCTTAATCGGCTTGAGAACGAACGGCCGGGGAGCAAACTCGCGTTTTATGTCAAATTCCTCAAGGCTCGTGAAGATGGGTTGTTCAGCGATGCGAGTGGTTTAACTCAATCAGATCCGAACCAAGTTTGTGAAATATGCGGTCAACCGACGACCAATTCCGGAAAGTGTGCGTTCTGTAAAATTGTGGGAGCATGAAGAGAGTGGAAGAGAAACAATTCAAATATTTTGACATCATAATGGCATTTTTCGTCATGATTCTTGTGGTGAGTAATATCGCCTCATCCGCAAAAATTGTGGATCTCAAGGCAAATCTATTCGGCTTGCAGCTCGCTTTTGATGGCGGGACAATTCTATTTCCGCTTAGCTATATTTTTGGGGATATTCTGACAGAAGTTTACGGTTACAAACTTTCTCGGCGGGTAATTTGGACCGGCTTCGCGGCATTGGCTGGTTCGAGCCTTGTATTCTGGGGATTAGGGTTGCTCCCTGGCGAATCACAATGGCAAACTTACGCAGGAGACCATGCTTACGCGGCAATTTTAGGCGGGATGTCCTCGGGCGGCATTGTACTGGGTTCATTGGCTGGGTTCTGGAGCGGAGAGTTTTCAAATTCGGTAATACTGGCAAGATTGAAGGTTATTACTGAAGGGAAAATGCTTTGGCTTCGAACGATTAGCAGTACGTTAGTCGGACAAATGATTGATACCGTCGTTTTTGTTACGATAGCGAGTTTATTTGGTGTCTTTCCGTGGTCCTTGTTTTGGACTTTGACAGTCTCAAATTATCTCTTCAAAGTCGGAATAGAAGTAATTATGACTCCGCTCACATACAAGCTTGTAACCAAGGCAAAATCAATCGAAAAAGTCGATCATTACGATCGGGATACTGATTTCAATCCTTTTCTAATTTAGTCAGTGTTTTACAGGCAGCAATTTGCGGTTTAGTTCGACCACATCAGCCTGAACCCTGGCGATTGTTTCGATCAATTTCTGGTGATCCTTGCCAAACCGGAGCCGGCGAGAGAGAAACGAAAATTCTTCAGAATCAAAGGGGGGGACATTTACATCCTTGCTGTTTCCACGAACTACCCTCATCGAGTCGATCAGCCAGCGTAGAAAAGTATGAGCCTTCCGCAGTTTGGTAAATTCCTCTTCGGAGATTATTCCCACTTTGTTGAGCGCGAACAAAGTATCACGGACATTTGTCCCCCGAATCGATGGAAAGTTTATAGAATTGAGAATTTGCAAGCCTTGGACCAGATACTCGACGTCAATCAAGCCTCCGGGGCTGTATTTGGCATTAAAAAGCCCTGCCTGTGTGAGATGGCGGACTTGTTGTTCGCGCATGGCTCGCATTGCGATGACATCGAATTGGGCAGGTTTGTAAACATATTTGTCACGCATGTTTTCGAGTTTTTGCCCAAGGGTTTTATCTCCGGCGATTGGTCTTAGTTTAACCAAGGATTGGCGCTCATAAGGCCAGGCCGGTCCGCCGGGACGAAAATATTTTTGAAATGCGTTAAGGGCAACCGCGAGACTTCCGGCGTTTCCATAGGGTCTGAGGCGAAGATCGATGTGAAAGATTCCCTCATGCTTCGCTGTAATTGTTTTAAGAAATTCCCCAACCAATTTTTCGTAAAAAATTGAATTAAGGATCGAGTCGGCTCCATCTGTATTACCTTCAGAAGCGTAAATGAACATTAATTCGATATCAGAGGCGAAACCAAGTTCTCGTCCACCACATTTTCCAAGCGCAAGAACCGTCATTTGCGAGATTGCCCCGCTTTCATCCCTTGGGGTTCCATACAGCAGGCGGAGATCTTCAAAGGTGAGATGAAATGCGACATTTATGATCACCTCGGTAAGATCCGTCAGCTCACGAGAAAAATCCCAGAATTCCTGGGTGAGACCGAGAATGTGACGCATATCGATTCGGAACATCTCCCGATCTTTAAATTCATTGAGAACAGTCTTCCAGCCGTCACCATTGCCCGGTAATTGAGGTCCATTGTGCAGAGGTTGAATCAAACCTGAGATTTCAGCTTGTAATTGTTCACGTGATTTGGAAGCCGCCAAACTCTCGGTATCTTTGATTACTGGAAATAGATTTTCGTATTGCATGCGGATAAAGTCATCCCACAGAAAATCGCTGATCCCTAACAGCCTGGCAAGATTGTCGATCACTTGCGGTTTTTCAAGGGCTGCCAGACCCTGTTCCCAATCTTCTTGTTCAAATAATTTCACTAATAATTCCCTGAAATTAAGCAAGGCCTTGGCTGGATTTGGAGAACTTGGCAGCAAATGGGTGAAATGTTTAATCAGTACAGCCGTTGATCGAAGTCGTTGCAGGTTGGCTTTGTCGGTGATCTTTCTACCTTGCTCGTCGGTAACATAGATATGATCCTCTACCTGCAAGGCTTGGGTATTTATGATCATTCTATCAATGTCGATGTGAAGAAGAGAGAGCGCATTGGTAAATTCGTACAAAAAGCCGATCGTATCGGCGGTTTTGATCTGAATGATCGTAAATTCATCAGATTCTTGATTATTAAAAGAAAGTTCAATAGGGAGAAGCGGTTTTTCAACGGGGTTGAGATTCTCAAAGACCGTACCAATTCGGATGGCGAGCTGACTGCGGGCAATCCGCAGCTGTCCATCCTGGATGAGCAGTAGGAATTTCTTTATATCGTGTTCAAAGGCGTCCCAGTTGATGTCTGCTTTTAACGATTCCACAATAAAAACATCCACAATTTTTTCATCATCTCTTCCGTTCTTGTTATCCTGATAGGTGAAGATGTCACCGGATTGGATATTCAGCCCATAAAGGAAGAAAAGACCGCAAAAAATCGAAAGTTCGCCCAGAAAATCAAGGGCGACAATCGTGACTTTCCAATGGGTAGAACTTATTTTCTCGGCAGTAATCAGACCGGGATTTTGTTTGTTGATTTTCTCGGCCAGAAGCGCGTGAACGTTGATTTCAGCTTCGTTAAAAGCTTGCAAATAGTCCTGTGACATTCGGGCGATATGGTCACGGACAAATGGCAGAATTTCCCCTACTGGATTTTGTGCCGGAAGGTGGTCAACCGGAGAGGAGAGGTAATTCTCAAAAATTGCCCTGATCGCCTGGCTGTTTTGAGTATATTTTTGTAAAAAAATTTCAGTAGAGTCAAAGCCGAGCCTTCGGGCAAGGTTTTGAATGGCCGGGACACTATCGGGGAGTGTGTGGGTTTGTTGGTAGTGCATTAATTGCAAAAAATGTTCGATTGTTCTCAGAAAGATGTATCCATCGGTGAGGATTCGAAAATCACGGGTGGGGATGATGCCATATTTATGCAACCGCCGAATTGCCTGGAGTGTTGATCGTTTTCGAAGATGGTGATTTTTACCGCCATGAATTAATTGCAAATACTGGGTAACAAATTCGACATCCCTGATCGAACCTTGCCCAAGCTTGATCTCACCCCAACCCCGACCATTTTCCCGCAGAATTTCTTCGGTTCGGGCTTTCATCTGATAAACATTCTGTTTGATGATATCCGGGCTGAGATGATAAATGACCTCATTGATTTTTAAGAGAAAATCCGCGCCCTTTACCAAATCTCCGGCAATGGGTCGCGCTTTAATCAAAGCTTGTTTTTCCCAGTTTTTGGCGTGACTCGTAAGGTATTGATAGTAACCATCAAAGGTGGAAACCAGCGACCCGGCACGTCCCCAAGGCCGCAAACGCATATCAACCCTGTATAAAAAGCCTTCGTCAGTTCTTTTGGTGAGGAGATCGATGAGGATTTGTCCCGCTTTGGTGAGATTTGGGTCGTCGCCCTCTGTAAGGAAGAGCAGGTCAATGTCGGAGGAATAATTTAATTCCTCGCCTCCCAGTTTTCCCATCCCAAGAATTACAAACTGGTCAGGTTTAAGTTTCAAACTTTCACAAGCCAAACCCAGGCAGGTTTGGATGATGGCCTCAGCCAGAGTTGTGAGTTGATGGGTGACCGTAGCGAGATCAAGTGAAGCAGTTAAATCGCCGGCCCCAATCCGCAAAAGTTCTCGTTTGTAAAATCGATGTACAACGGTGAGAGGATCGTTATGAGTACTTTCCGAAACGGAAGGTTCGAGCTCAGCGATCATTTGATGGAGGTCTTTCACCTGACTTATTATTGCCTGATCTAACAGAATTTCAACACTTGCGGGCTCGTTGAGCAGTATTTCGGAAAGATATTGGGAGCTCGAGAATATTTTGATAAGAATTTCGAGGTGGCGGGGAGAACTCTCAAGTACCTTACTGGTGATTCCAGGTTCTGCCTTTAATAAAAACCGCTCAAAATTGATCAGGGCGCTGTCCGCGTCAGGGCTGGTGGAAAAGGCAAACAACAGGTTGGGCAACGCTTGAGAAAACTTATCCTGGTCGAGATCGGGATAACCGCTGATCTTCTTAATTCGTTGGAAAGCAGCGAGCCAATCATTAAACCCAAGCGAGGAAAAGAGGGCATTAAGCGCCTCTTCTGATAACTCAGAATTCAATAAAGACTTAACCGGAAAACGAGCGTGCATGAGTTAATTATAGCTTTTTGAAAATACTTTAAGCAGTAGTTTCGGTAGGAACAGGTTTTTTGGGCTTCAGGTTGATCAAAAAGATTGAAGTGAGAATGATTAAGGCTGAAATCAAAATGCGGTTGGACAATTCCTCGCCTCCGATGAGATTACCAAGAAAAATCGCGACAACCGGATTTACATAAAGGTAGGTCGAAATGAGCGAAACAGGGGCATTCTTCAACAGAAAACCATACGATGTAAAACCGATCCAGGAGCCAAATACGATCAGATAACCCATGGCCAGCCATGATTGCATGGTAACGAGTGAAAAATCGAAATTTTTTATTTCCCCACTCAAAAGGCTCATCAGAAATAACCCCAAACTGCCTGATATCATTTGCATTCCTGTGTACATCAACACGGATTTGGGATGGACAGATTTCCGGCTATACATTGAGCCGACCGACCAACTGAATGACGCCAGAATCCCAATTAAGGTGAACGTCATCGATAGGGAACCAGCCGAATCAACATCTTTGAACGGATCGATGAGATAAATCACACCTATCAATCCCAAAACCAGCCCTATGGTTTGGGTTATTCCGGGCGGTCGTTTGTTGATAAATACCGCGTCAATGGTAACCATAAATATGGAGGAGGTCGCCAGACATAGAGCGGCGATACCGCTCGGGATGCGTGTTTCGGCGAGAGATACCAAACCATTTCCGGTCGCGAGGAGAAGGATTCCAACGATGGAAGCAGATCGCCATTCAGCGGCGGTGGGTTTTGGTTCTCCGGCTTTACGCTGCCAGAGGTATAACACCAGCCCGGAAACAAAAAAGCGCAGAGCGCCATGAAAAAATGGATAAAATGTCTCGGAAGCAATCTTTATTCCGAGATAAGTTGAGCCCCAAATTAGATAGACAGCAATGAGCGCGGCGGTGATCTTGAATTTCATGATAAATTTCCTGTGGATGGAGTGAAAGAATTATAGTGTATAAGTTGTACAAACTTGGTTGGCGGTCGTATAGAACTCAATGGTCATCTTCTCCGTCAGATCCAAATTCAACCGCGATTTCGGGTCATACGCTACATTCACACCACCGGTCGGGTTCAGGTCCCTGATCGTAGACCCATCGGCAAAGTTCACCCCAAACACCACCAACGGCGCGCCGCTCTGATCCACAACAACCGAGTGATCATTGACTTCCGATAACCAGCGTGTTATAGTGAAAGTAGATTCCACTGTATCACCTCCCTTGTTAGGGAGTGCTGACACATCGGAGTTTTTTATTTCTGGATTCGGAACAAAATAATCATAATAAAATTTTTTTCCGTCAATACCAGATTCTTCCTGTATGGTGATCGTAATATCTATAACTTCACCGTCAATTGATATTTTGGAACTGTATCTCGAAACAAGGTCAATGCTATTTTTTTCTGGGCGACCAATATCTGAAAATAACCGAATACTGTTTTCGAATAATTCGGGTAGGTCTTCGATGATTCTCCACTTGTAGCCAAACGTGTCCGACCCACCTATTGTTTTTCCTAAATAATTTTGTGGAAAGCTGATCGTAGTTCCATCTCTTAAATTTGTTGCAGTGAGTTTTGTTAATCTTTCATAACTTGCTCTCGCATGTTCCTTTAATAAACCTACATCGGTATTCGGAAAAAGTTCATTCGATGAGTAAGTTTTTACATCTACATTTTCAAATGCTATCGCGTTATTCGGCGCTTCCCAATCTCCGAACCATTTTTTAAATCCCGGGCTTTGAACCCCCATCGCTTCCCATAAACGTTTATACTTTGCTAATTGCCTCAGATCATTCTTCGTCCCAGCCACCGCCGCGTCACCATCCGCCGCCAACTGGTACAACACCCTTCCATCTTCTCCGCCCGGCTTCCCTTCCTCTTTTACCTTCTCTCCCAACTGCAGCCCAATTTCTTCCACCTCGCCCCGTTGCGCCAGCAGTCGTTCGTACTCCACATGCAGTTTATACGCCTCTCCCATCGGAACCAGCGTTTCCGCGCCCCTGGCTCTTATCTCCTTCGTGCTGATCTCA
>DATMWA010000095.1:0-4633 GCA_035562755.1 Anaerolineales bacterium | reverse complement strand
AGGTGCAATAACCGGCTTCGGTAAATTCATTCTGGATCTGCTTTTAATCCCATCCATCATATTCCTGATTTTATATGCGCTCATGAAACCCATCATCTGGGGCGTTTGTATCTTCCTGGGAGTATGCCTGATCTGCATTATTACAATACTCATCATCAAAAAACTTATAACCCGTCAAACGCAAAAAGGAGAGTGAACGCATGAACACAATTATTTTAAGCGGAAATTTGGGCAAAGACCCGCAAAACTTTTTCTCTGGGGATGGCGATCTGATTGTTGACCATTACTATCGCCATATCCCTGCCCCAGATGACGGGACGCATATGGAAAAAGCCTGGAATTCTGCTGCTGCTCTATCAGAGGATGAGATATTAGACCCGTAATTGCGTTGATTTATTCCGGCTGAAAAAGAAAGCTCCATCTCTGAATTCTACCAGTATTCTACCAGAGGTGGAGCTTTCAAAAACATAACTATTTGAATTTATTATAAAAAATTGGTGGAGGGAACGCCGACCTACCGCAAAACAGTCTCAAAGCCCGCTCTCCTCGTAACTTCTTGATAATAAACGAAGAAGTCATCTCGCACAACCACTTCCCGCAAACCCGACCAGAGAAACGATTTTCTCCCCTGATTTCCCGGCACCGGACGAGGGTGACGGGTTTGCAGTAAAATCGGATACCTGGCGTCGAGCAGCAACAACTTCGAATCCAGTTTTCGGACGCCGGTTCGGTTCCCAAAACGGGAATCGAACGGATCACGTCAGCTTGCCCCTCCTTGTTCCTGAGAACACCTTAGCTATTCAGGCTGAATCAGTTCTATCCGAGGGTCACGACTGATCAAATCAAAACTCCCGTCAGTCGCCCTTGTAAAAGCAAATCGGTAATCATTGGCAATGCGATCAAATGGCCATTCTTCTGAAACTTTAACCGCCATCCTCTGGAGTCCGTCCGGACTGCATAGATACGTGCTCTGATTGTAACGACGAACTAAGATCGTACCAGCGTCGGGTATCTTCTCCAGAGTAAACCTGGGGAACGATGGGATATTGGCTGGTTCACTATCGAAATTGGACCAATGGAGATCAAGCCAAGCCTGAGTCTGCTCGCTGACCTGGCAGCGCAATGCCGCGATTGTGTCTGGCTCACGAAGCTTTTTACGGACCATGGATGGTGAATTCCCAATATCTATATCACACGAAGCCAGTTCCGTAGCAGACGCACGCGAACGCACTCCGGCAAGAAAGGCCCATGCGGCCTTTTCTGAAGGAACGCCAAGCTCAACCAAGAGTGCGATGGCCGCAAGAATCTCCGATAACTCTTCGTTTCCGATCTGTTTGAGCTGCTGTGCAGCGGCGTGGATCAGCCAAGGGAACTGAAAACCATAGGCCTCCTTGCACGCGTCATCTGCCTCATCGGTCAATTCAAGAATCTCACGCATCGGGCAGCCTGAAATCCAAGCTCCCCGAATCATGTCTAAAACATTCTTTTCAGGAAGATTGATAACAACACCTTTGGCATTCTCCCGCGCCCATTCTTCCAGCCATTCCAGAAATGCCAGCGTGGACTGAAGGTTTTTGTCTGCGTCACTTAAAAACTGCGCATATTGGAGAAATTGTTCACGATCCCTATACACGTTTGATGCGACAGAAACTGGAAGCCCTGATGCCACATACGCCTTTCTCTGGCTTGGCTCAGGTGTCATCTCAACTATTTTTTTAGCTCTTGCAGCAAGAAACCTGATCAACTCATCGGCATCAATTGAGAATGTACTGTTTGGGGCTTGGATGGCGGCCAATGAACTCCGGAAGACGGTGTCGGCCCACACTTCTGGGTTTTCCAAATTAGGATTAACTTCGGGATCTTCATGGAGAGCGAGAAGGCCATCGTCAATAAGGTCCATAATTTCAAGGCAACCGGCAGCGACTTGTTCACTCAGATTGGAAAAATCATTTTCAGCAACCATGGTCATGAGGTCTTCGAAGTCTATGCCAGCCCTTTCGGCGGCTTGATGGATAATTCCAAGTGCAAAGAGCAGACCGCTTTCAACGGGCTTGCTTTGGCTGACGTTGAAATAACCTGCCGCCAATTCTCGGTCCTGTCTGATCTGCCAATCTTCTCTTGTCTCATCGATGGCATAGAGAACTTTCCCCTCGCCATCAACAAAAGCTCGTCCTGCACGGCCGCAAATGTTCCAGAAATCCCTATGATCAATAGGCTGATCCGTTTGGTAAGGAGTGGCAACGATTACAGAAGAAATGCCGATATTGACACCTTGAGCCAGCGTGGACGACGCGATAATGATTTTGGGTGAAGTTGAACGCATCAGGCGTTCTGTGGCCATTCGTACCTGGGATGGGAGTTTATTGCTATGGCATATTATGCCTTTCCTTGCAGCCGTCAGCTCCACCGCACTGTCTTGTAGCTCCTCTTGGCATGTAGCCAGAAAAGCGTTCCATTCATTTTTAGGCCAATTGTGATCTTCAGCATTTTCTCCGATAGCAGTGAGAACACAAGCAGCGAGCCCTGGGATACTATTCGCTCGGGCTGAAAATATCATCACAGGCCCTACTGAACATAATCGTACTGCAGATGCCGCAACCGCTTCATTTTTATTCTGAGGGAAAAGGGACCGCCGATTTTTCCACCGCGTAAGTTTATGGTCATACTGCCTTTTGCATTGGCTCGCGATAATAAATTGGCGATTAAATGAAGCAAAATCGCCTTTCCAGTCAATCCGTACACTGCTTCCTTGCCAGCGTAGGATTCCAAATCGTTCCGACGATGGCTTCCAACCGGATCTTGCAACATTCCCAACATCTCCGGTTAACCACACAGCAAGCTCATCCGGGTTGGGCAAAACAGCAGAAAGCAAGAGTATTCGACATGCGGAAGATCTGGCCAACACTCTAAGGTGGTCTATAAAAAGCTCGTTCTTAACGTATCTCTTGTCCGCACCAATCAGGTGCCCTTCATCGATAATGATGAGCCTGACATCATTCAGAAGCTCTGGAGAGGATCGTAATATTGCTCTGATTTTTTCGGGCGTTGCTATGGTGATAGTGGAGTCTTTGGCGATCTGTCTATCAGCGGAGCTAAGTCGAAACCCGCCATAAAGATGAGAGACAAGAAATCCGCACCGATCAAAGATTTGGCATAAAGTCTGCTCGATTTCCAAAGCCAGCGAACGAAAAGGGGCTAAATATAATATCTTTGCGCCAGGGTTTTCGTGGAGTGTTTGAAGAATGACAAGTTCAGCAACCCGCGTTTTCCCTGAGCTGGTTCGCATGTTCACAACGGCACCAGTACGACCTTGACCAAGCGTTATGGGAATTGCGTCGAGCTGAGATCTCCACAACTCTGTGACTGATTTCGATGCGTAGGCGTGCAGTCTTATATAGCGACTTAGGAGAGTTGCATCGCCAGGGAAATATGGCGGCAAGGCGTGCCACAAGGATGCTTGACCGTTTCCGGATATCATAAGCCTAAGCAGACGGGCTATCCACCAGTGCGAGGGAGAATCGTAATCTGAGGCAAGTTCCATAGCGATGTTTAAGTTTTCTATGGAAGACGCTAAGTATTGCTGATTTCCTGTGGCAAAATATTCGAGAACAAGTGAAGTTGACCGCGAAATTGAAAGTGTAACCGCATGGTCACATAGCGACCATGAGTCGGTCATAGCTGAGAGATCCGCCAACAGATACTGATTTGCTTCAAGGATTGCATCTGCAGGCCTTTTTCGAATAAGCGATGCTACAATTCTTGCCAACGGAGTCAGCAACTCCGCTTTCCGGATGTAAACAAAGGCCCGTGAATATTGGCCAGACGCATGAAAGGCCATTGAAGCGATCAGGACATGAAAACTGCTTGTAAGCTCGGTCTCTGCATAAGGCGCATGAACATTGATGAGAAGGGCCGCCGCCTCTTCCATGGCGGCTATTACTTCACCTGTTAAATTGGCCTCAGCCAGGCTAACCCCAGCCGCAAGAATTGAGTAAGCTGATAAAGTGACTTTGTCTGTAAGTGCGGAATCAAATGACGGAAAATTATCTTCTGATTCGCCGACCTCGTATAGGACATATCTCGCACTAGACTGGGCAAATAGATTTTCTATGTGGCCAGCTTGATGTTTTTGCAGGATTTCCCTGGCCTTCTCAGTCGGGATTGGCATGGGCTATCTCCTCAATCCCGTCAAAACAATCTTCAACCAAATTCCCTGGAGCATCAATTCCCAGGGAAATCATTACAAGGCTTCTCAATTCTGCGGTAGTGTGTTCGTGAACCTTGGATTTGCTTTTATCATCGCTCAGGAGGAGTCCGACATAACTCAGATCAAGTCTGCCCTGGGCCATTTTTATAGAGCAGTCTTCAACTCGATCTGCAAGTTCGATCTGATTTAGCTCATACAAGCGATCTGCTACAAATTGCAGAGAAGCAGGTAACCCTGCTTGATGAGAGCGAACGAGCCCACTTACAATATCCTGAATGGCCTTTTTCGAAGGGGTTCCGCGAAACTTTGCTTCGCCAATTATTATGTGCGGCCGTTTCGAGGTAAAATCAAAAGCCAGAACATCATCACCTTTCATGGATTGTTCAATATTGGGGTTATAGCGAAGGCGGTAAACAGGCAGGCAGG
>DATMWA010000094.1:0-2129 GCA_035562755.1 Anaerolineales bacterium | reverse complement strand
TTTCTCCCGTTGGTCGAAATGACAAGTCAATTTGGTTAAGATTTCTCACTGCGTTCGAAATGACAAGACGTTCGAAATGGCAAGGCGGTCGAAATGACAACCCCCCTGTCATTTCGAAGGAGTGTCAGCGACTGAGAAATCTTGAAAAATAGTGGTCAAGATTTCTCACTTCGTTCGAAATGACAAGTTGGTTGTAATGACAAGGCAGTCGAAATGACAACCCCCCTGTCATTTCGAAGAAGCATCAGCGACTGAGAAATCTTGAAAAGCATTTAGTAGGATTTCTCCCGTTGGTCGAAATGACAAGTCAATTTGGTTAAGATTTCTCGCTGCGCTCGAAATGACAAGTTGGTTGTAATGACAAGTTGGTCGAAATGACAAGGCGTTCGAAATGACAAGGCGTTCGAAATGCCGAATGTGTTCGAAGGAACAAAAAAAAGGAAAAATGACCATTAAATCCCCCCTATCCTTCACCGCCCTACTTAAGCAATTCTAAAATCTCCTCCCCATACCGCTCCAGCCGATACGGGCTGTCCGCCATTATCCTCGCCAAAGCCTCCGCCGAAAGCGCGCGGTCCTCAACCAGCGGATGGAGGTAAACCTTGGGCAACACAATATCACTCTCCACACCCAGCGCTTCACCCTTCTCCTTACGCCAAGCCTTCAACTTCTCCATCCGTTTGAGATACCATCCCGGATGACGTTGATTTTGTTTCACCACCACCGGTGGCAGCTGCTTGCTGTCCATAATTGCCTTGAGTATCGTTTTCCCAAAGCGACGTGCCTGATTCTCGGTTAGCCCACATTCGCGCAGCTCATCCATGCTTTCCGGTTCGGCTTGGCTTATCTTCAACAGCACCGAATCCTCCATTACTTTGAACAAGGGCCGGTCGAATTTTTCGGCAAGCCGTTCGCGGGCGGCGCACAACGCGTTCAGAAGGATTTGCTGCCGTTCGGTTAACTCGTTCTTTCCCATGGCTTTTTGCCAACACGGACGATGGTTGTTCTCAGCCGGACTGATGTAACTTGCCCGTTTAAAATCCTCCTGGGCTAATTGCCAAAGATCTTTTTCCAATAGTTCCGCCCGCAGGCAATTACGCAAACCGAACAGGTGGCGGGTGTCCTCCGCGGCGTAGGCAATCATTTCAGCGCTCAACGGACGAGCGCCCCAGTCCGCGCGCTGATAATTTTTGTTGAGGGTAATTTCAAATTTATCCTTCAACAGGTTTGCCAGGCCGATTTGCTTGTAGCCCAGCAGGCGGGCGGCGATCATGGTATCAAAAAGGTTGTTTACGCTAAAAGCGTAGTCGCGCTGCAAACCCATCAGGTCATATTCGCTGGCGTGGAAAATGATCTCAATTTTTGGATCGCAAAACAAAGTTCCCAGCCTGGAAAGGTCATTAATCGCCAGCGGATCGATAATCAAATCCTGAGCCTGAGTGGAAATTTGAATCAAACACACCCGCTCGCGGTAGGCGTACATCGAGTTCGCTTCCGTATCCACTGCCAGGCTGTCTTCCTTTAATAAAGCCGGCAATACCGCGTTCAGTTTTTCAGGTGTATCAATCATGATGGGAGGCATGGCGGGTGTGTTGGGCATGGTTACAATTCGGCCTGCGGATCGGCGATCATCTTTTCCATCACTATCGCGTCTGACCCATCGTTGTAGTAATTTTTCCAGGTATCAATCTGAACATAACCGCGTTCTTCGTACAGATGAATGGCGGCGGTATTGGTTGGGCGTACGCACAGGCGGATGTAAGGGCTTTTCACCTGGCTCTCAACCTCATCCAACAACTGGCGGGCAAAGCCCTTGCGCTGAAAGTCGGGATGCACACACAAGGTGGCGATCCAGGCGGCGTGCGCGGCGGTCCGGTCATCGGCGGCCACAAAACCGATCATCCTGCCATCCTCGACCGCCTTAAAACGTAAAACCCCCGGAAAGGTAAGACAGCTAACCAAATCGATCAGCGGCCAGGCATCCTGGGGGAAGCAAATTTTTTCCAACTGGTTGAGGGTGGTGATGTCGAGCACATTCGCGGGTTGGACCAACATATTTTTTTAGTATACCCCCTTTTTTTTCGGATGGGGATTGGAAATTCGCCCCAGCGCGGATGAATTTTCCCGGC
>DATMWA010000093.1:0-2501 GCA_035562755.1 Anaerolineales bacterium | reverse complement strand
GTGCTGACGCGCAACACGCCAGCAGCTTCTGCATTGGTCAGCAATGTTCCGCAATCCGCGATATTTATATTGACGGGTTTGCTCCAAGATAAATTTGACATTTGAATCTCGCCAGTATGGAAATCAACTCGATTTTAGCTTGATTTCGGCCCAACGTCCAACCGGGTAGAAGAGTTCAACGGCTCGGTTGGATGTTTGAAGCATCTTTAACTCGATTTTGGCCATGACCTCACGCATGATATGCACCTCTGTGTCTATGTATCTCCCCGTTATATCATTTGAATCAAAGTGGTTGAGTAGCTTTTTAAGCATTCGCTCGGACCCGCAGATCTGTCCCGCCACTCGGCCAAAAGTGCGCCGCAAATCATGTGTGTGAAGTTCAAACTTGATGTCTCTGTTTAGGGACTCCAAGATGGCTTTTGAATCGGCATAATGCCCTCGAACCGGGACACCAACCCTTTTCTTGTCAGGGTTGACTTTATGACCACCAGGAACCACCTCGCTTTTCGTCGATCGGACTGGAAAGACATATTTCCAGCGCTTGTCTTTGGGTCCAGCCCCTGGGCCGAGTAGAAAGTCCCTGTCCGCCTCCCTGTCTTTCAACAGTTTTAGTGCAGCTGGCCCCAGCGGAAGCATGTGAGATCTTTTGTTCTTTGTGTTGTGAAACCAAACGACCTCATTAACGAGGTCAACGTGAGATTGTGTTTTCCTTTCACCCTCTGTAAGCCGATCGCCCCAAGCCAAACAAGCGGCCTCACTTCTCCTTGTTCCGCATAACAAAGTCAACAGCAAATAGTCGCCTGACGTTTTGCTGATATGCAGCCTTTTTTCGCTCACTTCTCGTCCTTTCACTACACCACCCTCGGGACGGGTCCTGTCCAGCAGGCTATCAATAAACGTCCCGATGTACCTTGGCTTTTCAAATGGATCGTCAGATTTTTTATTTAGGGACATAGGCCTCCTTGCTTTGCTCTGATCATCTTCCAACTGTACACTTTTTCGAAACATTTCTTTTCTCACAATCTCGAATGGGTTCACAAGAAAATACGGGACTCTTTGTTCGCGTACTGCATTTTTAGCATCTTGAACCATCACCATCTTTGCTACGCGATTCGCCCAAGAAAACGAATGCTCTGCCGAAGTTGTAATCTTTGTGAACTTATCAGGATCCTTGACGCCCTGCCGCGAGAGGCCGCTCAACTGATTGAAAATGGAAATAGCTTGGTCGTCGTCGATTTCAGCCAAAGGCATGTTAAGAAGGTTGATTTTCAACTCCTTGCGATTGAATCGATTTCTGGCACCATCGGCTGTTCGCATTGTCGAATCATTCAGTTTTTTCTGAATCCATCGAATCCGGCAGTAGTCCCAAGCCTCCCCGAGCGTGGTGTCTTTATGAAATGCAGACATCTCACTAACCCATTTGGATCGATCCTGTTTCTCTGGCCTTACTCCATCCAATATTTTCTTCATAGCAAGCTTACGGGCATCTTCCAGCAAGTGATAATCGGGTTTGGCCTCCCCCAGGCTGATTTTTACAACGGTGCTCACCATTTTGGTTTCATATTTGGGCACTTTTACAATCGCCGCCATGCCGGTCTCTTTATCAATGCCTTCTTTCTCAACGAATCCCACCGCCACACGCGTTTCGATCAGCGCTCGTTTCTGGACGATGTAGGTTATTTTTGTTTTACCAACTCTGACACCAAACCCAGTCGGAACTCCGGGAGTTGCATCCCAGACAATATAGGTCTTTGTGTTCGGAACCGTTTCGAGGATCCGATTCTGATAATCATTCGTTTTGATTGGCCTCTGATCAAACCTGAGTTGGTGTTTTATGACATCCTTGGTGAGTCTTAATTTCATTGGTCCGTCCTGATTATGCAGAAGATTTGGGTCTTGATATACATCAATAATTTAGGCTATTGATTGTTGGATATTGATAGATTATTTTTATCAATAAACAGTGTAGCCAAAATATTACTGATTGTGTCATAGATTTATTCATTTGGTATCACTATGGGCACACAAAAATGTCGTAAGTTGTCGTTTTGAGTCGTTCAATGTCCCAAGATGTCGGTTAAAAATTACTTTAAAGTATTGATAAATAGGAATACTGTATGGAAAACATAAGCCTGGAAGGCCACACGCCACTAATGCGGCAGTTCTTCACAGCGAAAGCCGAATACCCCGATGTTTTGCTGTTTTTCCGCATGGGCGATTTCTACGAACTTTTCTACGATGACGCCCGCAAAGCCTCGCGTCTGCTCGACATCACCCTGACCCAACGCGGCCAAAGCGGCGGCAATGCCATCCCCATGGCCGGCGTGCCGCAGCATGCGGCTGAGGGCTATCTGGCACGCCTGGTCGCGCTCGGCGAATCGGTCGCCATTTGCGAGCAGATCGGGGATCCGGCGCTGGCCAAGGGTCTGGTGGAACGTAAAGTGGTGCGCGTGATCACCCCGGGCACGCTGACCGACGAAGCCCTGCTGGATGACCGCAGG
>DATMWA010000092.1:0-3233 GCA_035562755.1 Anaerolineales bacterium | reverse complement strand
GATTGACGTTCGTATAGTTTACGGCAAGAGCGAACTGCAGCCGGAGGAGATCAACTGGCTCAAGGAGCTGACCTACATCCGCACGAGCTTTTGCAAGAATCTCCACGCCAAGTGCTACATGAACGAAGAGCTGTGCATCATTGCCAGTCTCAACCTTTACGAGTTCAGCCAGGTCAATAACAACGAAATGGGCGTTCTGATTCGCCGCTCCGACGATACCGAGCTCTACAAAGATGCCTACGAAGAAGCACAACGCATCATTCGCATCAGCGAAGAGGTTCGCATTTCGCTTGAGCGCGTTACGAGTGAGGCCGAAGTTCAGTCCGAGGCCGAAGAGGTGTCTTCAGGCAAGCTGACCACTTCAAAGCTGGCTCAGCGTCTCGGGATGAAAACCAACGAGCTTATGGATAAGTTTGTCCAGTCCGGCTTCCTGGAGCCTCGTGATGGCAAACACTACATCACCGCGAAGGGCAAGGAGATTGGTGGAGAGTTTCGTATGAGCCCCAAGCATGGAGCATATTTTCTTTGGCCGGAAAGCCTTCGCACATGAAGGTCGCACGTGATTTTGATGCTATGCAATCGAGATATTTTCAATTTTATAGGTTGCAATGATTCTGTTTTTTGCAAAGCTGCCTAACAGCCAAACCTATTGATCAGTTTCCTTGCTTTTAGGGAGTCCGTACACAAGAACATCATTGGTGGTCGGTTGGGGCGGCCTTGACGCAGCGCGATTATGGGGATTACGATGAACACCGTAGGTATCCACAGGTGCTTCATAGGTGCTTACCTCTAGGCGGTCCGACTTAGCGTAAGGTTGATCGCTGTGTATGTCTTATGCTACAGAAGTCGGTAAGGTTGCTGGAACACAGGGAGCTTTGTTGCATGATCAGGTACAAATCTATATAATCTTGCAGTTTTTTGGCGAATAGGGAGGAAAAAATGCAGGCTGTTGCATCGATAGTCTTGTTCGCGCTGTTTTCTGGTCTTGTGGTCACAATTGGCTTAGCCCTTATCATCAAGCTCTGGGCTGTGAATAAAGAAGAGCTGGCGGAAATTCGACGTTTCCAAGGCGGGGTTACAAACCTTTGGAAAGGAACGCTTAGGCATTCTCCCAATGAATTTGGCGACTTCAGGATTGTTCGCGGACTAAAATGGGACTCACGTTCCAAGAGGTATATATCTCAGTCTGCACTATCATCTGAGGGTTTAAGGGCAGCATTTCCGAAATAAGCGATTTAATAAATTAAAAATAGGGGCGCTATGGCCCCTTTTTTTTTGGAAATAAATGGGAAAACACGACGCTTGGGTTCCAAATGTATCGGGATCGATATCCTTCTCAAATATCAAAGGGATGCGTATTCCAGGGCGGGCGAAATGTCCGAGAACATTAAATCATTTGGATAAAGAGACTGGAGCAAGAATAGCGTCTCTTCAAGAGAGAAATCTGTCCGATACGATTTATGCACCATTTGATCGAGAGGGGTGGCTTTGTTATTTATTAATTGCTTCAGTGAGAAGCGAACCAGGTAACAGTGAAATGTTGGCGGGTGATATTTTCACTTATCCAAGAATTAAACTTAATTCTGAACAGAAGAGTTTAATAAAAAATTTTGTTAACGATCAGTCGGCTGCAGATAATTTAAGGGATTCGTGGAGTGCAAATCCAGAGGCTGTCCGGGTGTCTTTCAATTTATATCGAGATGGGCGTATAGAACTTGTCTATGAAGGTGCCGACTCTACTAACGAATCGTCATTTGTCTTTGAAGCATTCTCTTTTCTGAAAGATTTGGTTCACTGTCATAAATTCCATCGGCACGATGACGATGCGATTGTCGTTCCATACCCTCGAGATTGTTCTCAGCCACATTTTTGGCTGAGTAAAACAATTCGTAATATTCACAAATCGATTGTTTCAAGTTATCGGAATGCAAATGTTAAGACAGATGTCCAAAACGCTTTGGGTAGGTTGTCATATCTCGAAGCGCTTCAAGTCATAGCACAGAAAATCGATCCGAATTTACAATCCATTAATTCTCAAGCTTTGCGCACGTCACTTGAGGCGCGGCTTGCTACAGTTGGAGAAATTGAAGACCGGAAGTCGGTGATCCTGCAAGTGTTGGTCCCAACAATTTTGTCCATTGTTGGCTTACTCATTGCCATGATTCAGCTGTTACAAGTCCCTTGCATTAAGGACCTTACAGCCGATAATCAATGTGTTGAGAAGAATCCAATTTTGCCATTTGAACTACAGGATGGTGCTATTTACATAGTTCAGCATTTGTTGGCTCATTGGTACCATTATGCAATATTTGTTCCTTTGGTAATCAGTGGTGTTTATGTTATTGCCTATCGGAAGCATATTTTTCGCTGGATTTCAGGCCAATGGGGGCATGGAATATTTGGCATGGCCCTAAGAGTTATATTCTCTATTGCAGCAGCGTCTAAGAAGCTTCATGTTTTTGCGACATTATTTGTTTTCGCCACCGTTGTTGGTATGTTGTTTGTCGGATATTGGGTACTGTTTGGTGATTGGCCAGCCTTCCTGACTACAATATTCTGAGTGTTGGTAGGTTGAGAAATAATTAAGTATTTAGGAAATTAGCTTGTATTATGGTCAGGCTAATGGGTAATCACATCACTACTTTGTTAGGTCCATCTCATCGAGATAAGGAGGATGACTCCAAGAGTAAGAATATGATGGTACTTATTGGAATGCCTGTATCTTCTCCGCATGCCGACACGCCGGATACGTCGAACACCCCATAAACCAGCCAAACTTCCCTTTCTTCTCCCGCAGCACGCCGACCCCGCAATTCGGGCAAGGCTTCGCTGCCGAATGGCTGGCCATTCCATAGCGCACCTTCCCGCGAAACTCTGCAACCAGGAGTTCCGGAACGAACCGGGAAATTTTCTCACGCCGCGTAAAAACAATGACTTTATGCCGAGCGCGAGTTAGCGCGACATAGAACAATCGGCGCTCCTCAGCATGCAGGAACGTCTCCCGCACTGGCATCACCATGTCGAGCAATGGATCATCCTCGATCTGACTGGGAAACGAGAACGAACCGGAATTCATGCCCAGCACGACCACGTAGTCCGCTTCAAGGCCCTTCGAGCGATGCGCCGACTTGAACTCGATACTCAGCCTGCCCTGGTAGCGTGCCTGCAACAATTTCAAGTTGCCCGGCTTCAGGTGGTTGTAGCGGGCCAGAATGAAGACAGTGGCTGATTTC
>DATMWA010000091.1:0-38631 GCA_035562755.1 Anaerolineales bacterium | reverse complement strand
GCCGAACCAAAACGCAAGCAGGGCAATCAGCCCGGAGGTAATGAGTTGAGATAGACTGAGACGAGTCATCGAGAATCGTTCCGCGAGATTTGCATGGACTGGCAGGTAGGTTGAATTGGGTCTATCATACCCGATTTCTTCGCCAGACCCGCCCAGTGGCAATAGATCATCTCGGCTCTCCGCAATCCAGGCTGAAAGGACTCTCAGAATCTGGTAGGACGAGAAAATCCTCAACCAAAATCAGACGTGATCCCCGGAATATTTTTGATCCCGCAGAACCTGGACAAGCCAGTAAGAGCACGGTTTCCCCATTCTGGATTTGGCGCGGCTCCTGCTCCAGAGGCAAGTAAGCATTGGTCACATAATAACTATCCACCAAGCGAAATGAAAGATTTGGCAGTCTGTTTTCTAGTACTCTGCCTAACATTCTATCCGCGCTGAATTGCGGATAGAAAATTTTTCCTCTCATCAATTCGGCCCCAGAATTTTCCAGCAGGAATGATGTAAGTTCTGTCTGTGAGACGCCAGCCTTTTCCAGTATTTCCAGAGAGGAAGGCGAGATGTCCTCGAAATTCGCCGCGCTTATATTCTCAACCGGTGACTTTGGGGCGATAAGTTCCACCCCGGGCAGCGCCATGGCGAAGAGTACAACCAGAGGAACAAGCCAGGCAAAATCCAACCGCGGGATCTCCATATTTGTTTCAGAATCCAAGCCAAGTTTTGGGAAAAAACCTTTGATAGCGACCATCAACCCCGCGCTGTAATAAAGCATGGCCAGATTTTCAATCGGCGCGAGATGGCGAATGTGGGCATGCGAAGAAAGGAAGACAGTGGGAAAGTAAAATAGAAAAATAACCAAGGGCGCGAGACCCGCCTGCCAATCTCGATCCGCCAGAGCGCGGATGCCCGCCAAAATCAGGGATAAATTGAGTAAAATCGTCAGAAAATGGACTCCACGCTGCGGGTCAAGCAGCCGATTCGGATCCACGTTTTCATCCTCGAGGAATAATTCTCCCGGCAGGTAATGCGGGGTGATATTGAGCGTGTGGATGGCCATCCTCGAAAAGCTATTGAGCAGTGAGTTAACGCTCAGTGGAGCGATAATTTCGTTATTTCCCTTGGTCCTAAACTCGGATTCGCGGACTTGCTTGTTATCTGAATATTTTGGCGGGGAGAAAAAATCACCGACTTCTTTTGGAAATCCAAGCTTATCGGTCAGAATCCCAAATTTTGCGCTGAAAAAAAGCGGATTATTCCCGGTTGTGATATTGCGCATCACAATCGGGCTGATAGCCAGAGTAAACCCAAGCGCCAGAATCAGGCTGAAGTTCAAAATTGGAAGGGGCTTGCGCTTAAATTGGATGAGTAAGTAAAAAAACGGAATAAATAATAAAAGCGCGGCGTTGGGTCGAACATTAATCAGGATGCCGGCCAGTGCTCCATAAACCAGCCATTTAAACCAATAGGGCTTCGATTTGATCGTGTGAATCAACCAAACAACCATCAAAAGCACCCCGGCCTGCATCAAAGGTTCGGTCATCAAGGATTTGACGTGAATAAAATCCAAGTCGGAAACAATCGCGTTGCGCTCTTTAGCGATCACTAAGAACGCCGCCAATAGCCCGGTCGGCCTGGATCCCAGCTGAACTCCTATAAGATAGATCAAAGCCGGGATACAACCAAGCAAGCCCGCCTGGACAGTCATCAAACTCTGGGAATCAAAGCCTATGATCAGTTTAAGCGCGGCGTAAAATTCGAGCAGAATCCCCCGTGAGGACAGGTTAATTGCCTCCCCTGAACCGAGCGCGATGCGGGCGGCCTCGTAATCATACATCTCGGCATCACTCTCTGGCATGACTCGATACGTAGGCGGCCCTGGTTGCAGGCTGTAATAATCTCTTCCGATTGGCGCTGCCGTCCAAACCAGACCTGCGCAGACCCAAATCAGAATGAACAGAAGAAGGTCAACTGTCTTGTTTTTTCTGAACCGCTTGATGAGATAAGTCAACAAGCCGCTCAGCATTACAGCCAGGCTAAGCTGCCAGAGGACAGGGAACTGGTCCGCGTCCATGGGAAAAACCAGACTGCCATCCGACTTGACCTTAAAAGCCAGCAGCGCAAGGGCGATGACAAGCGCGAACCAGCCAGCCCAGCGCATGGCTCGTGTTCGAATTTTCGAGAAAGTAAAAAAGAGGAGTGTTGTAACCGGAAAGAGAAAAATCCACTCCGCCATCTCTGCCAACCGGGCAAAAGGATAGAGCAGATCACCCGGTTCGGGTTGGGAGTTGAGCCGCAACCACAAACAGAAAAGTAGAAAGAGAAACCATCCCAACCAAATCGGGAGCAAGATCCGTTTCAGCCAGTCGGGAAGGATTCCGCTTCGGGAGTTCCAAATCAGCAGGGCGGAAACACCGGCGGTTAAGCCGACAAGTAAAAAAACAACCATCTCGATTTGTGATTGGAGGTTAACCTTTCCGGCGTTCTGCAGCATGAAAACAAGCCATTCCAGCCCAAGCAAAAGTAAAAAGATTCCACTCAGAAGTCCGCTTGCCGATTTTTTCACGCGAAACGCCATTTCCTCAACCAGAATATGAAATTCATGCCTGCGGGATGTCCCCGTTCAAGCTTAAAGGATCACCCAATCGTGGTTGTTTACCATATAATTAATATTATATGATCAAACTTCCCGGCCTTATCGACCCGCACGTTCATCTGCGCGAACCAGGCGCGACCCATAAGGAAGATTTCGACAGTGGAACCGCCGCCGCGCTGGCTGGCGGAGTAACTATGCTACTGGCAATGCCCAACACCCTGCCTCCAATTTTTGACCAGACCACGCTTCAGCTGGCTTTAGCTGCCGCGAACGCCAAGGCGCGCTGCGATTATGCTCAATTTATAGGCGCGGGACCCTCCAACGCCGCGATCGCCGCCAAGCTCGCCAACCAAACCGCCGGATTGAAGATGTACCTCGATTCAACATTCGGCGAGCTGCGCCTCGACGAAATGTCGTTTTGGATGGAGCATTTTAAAGCCTGGCCGGGGGAAACCCCCATTGTTGCCCACGCTGAGGGGCGCTCGATGGCTGCCGCGATTTTAATGGCTGCCCTTTTCGACAAACCGATCCACATCGCCCACATCTCACTCAAGGAAGAAATTCTTATTATCAAGCAAGCCAAACAGCGTGGCATCAAAGTGACCTGCGAAGTCTGCCCTCATCATCTCTTCTTGGAAAAAGGCGCCGTTCCACTCACTCCCGCCGGCGATTGCTGCCGGGAAGGTTTGACGGGCGGCAGAAGCGAAGTGCGCCCACGTTTGGCAACCGCCGAAGATGCCCGCGCCTTGTGGGAAAATCTGGATGTGATCGACTGTTTTGCCACCGATCACGCTCCGCATACCGCCGCAGAAAAGGATGGAGCCAATCCACCGCCCGGTTTTCCGGGCGTTGAAACCGCTCTGCCCTTGTATTACACCGCCGTAAAGGAAGGTAAGCTTACCCTTGATCAGGTGATAGAAAAAACAGTGCTCAACCCGCGCCGTATTTTTCGCTTGCCGGAGCAGCCTGAAACCTGGGTGGAACTCGACGAAAACGATTCTTACCAGATTCAGGCCAGTGAGTTGCACAGCCGCTGCGGGTGGACGCCCTACGAAGGCTGGCGGGTCACCGGCAGGGTTCGCAGGGTTTTTTTGCGCGGTACATTGGCTTACAAAGACGGCGAGGTTTTAGCCCCGCCAGGTTATGGTAAAAACGTAAAATCTTTCAATTAGGAGACCCATTATGCCCACTATTTCCAATAACCCATATTTACCCTTTGGGGAAAACAAACGCGCCGATTGGTATGGAAAGGACATCCTTTCCGTCAAGCAATTTGGACGTGAAGACCTTGAATACGTGTTTGGAGTCGCCCATGAAATGCGCGGCATGGTCGAGCGGGTGGGCACCTTCGATCTCCTGAAAGGCAAGATCCTCGCCAACCTATTCTACGAACCGTCCACGCGTACCTCTTCCTCTTTTACCGCCTCCATGGAACGTTTGGGAGGCAGCGTGATTCCGATCAACGAAGTTAAGTATTCCTCCGTTTCCAAAGGTGAAAGCCTGGCGGATACGATTCGCACATTGGAATGTTATTCTGACGTGATTGTGCTCCGCCACCCTGAAACTGGCTCAGCGGCCATTGCCGCCGAGGCCGGCAAAAAACCGATCATCAACGCCGGCGATGGCGCCGGTGAGCATCCAACCCAAGCCCTGCTGGATACTTTCACCATTTTCGAGGAATTGGGGGTCGGCGAAATTGACGGAAAAACGATCACCATGCTCGGCGACCTGAGGTATGGCCGAACGGTGCACTCTCTCGCTCGCCTGGCTTCCTTATATAATGTGAAGTTGAATTACGTGTCCCCCGAAATTTTGAGAATGCCAAAATATGTGATGGAAGAAGTCGCGGCCAAGGGAATTCCGCAGGCGGAATTTTCTTCGCTTGAAGAAGTCCTGGCTGAATCCGATGTACTCTACGTTACCCGTGTTCAAAAAGAACGATTTGAGAACCCGGAAGAATACGAGGCGGTGAAAAACGCCTACGTGATTGATAATGCGGTCATGAAAGCCGCCAAGCAGGAAATGATCGTAATGCATCCCCTGCCAAGGGTCGGTGAGATTAACCCTGAGTTCGATAGCGATCCGCGCGCAGCCTATTTTCGCCAGATGGAATACGGTCTTTATGTGAGGATGGCCTTGCTCGCCATGGTTCTTGGAAAGGCATAGCCCATGGAGAGTTTTTTCAGCTTTCTTTCAAAGCGGGTGGATGACGCCTCGAGCCTGATTTGCGTTGGTTTAGATCCGCACATAAGCGATCTTAAAAGCCCCAGCGCGGACGCGGCGCTCAGTTTTTGTTCAGATTTGGTACGAGCAACCAGCCGTTACGCGGCAGCCTTTAAACCGAATGCCGCTTTTTTTGAACAATTTGGAGCGGAAGGCTGGCATGCCCTTAAAGAGGTGTTCAACCTCATTCAGGAAGAATCAGACCGCCTTGGCTCCCGCATACTGACGATCTACGACGCCAAAAGGGGTGATATCAGCTCTACCGCCGAAGCCTATGCCAAAGCCTGCTTTGAGGAGTTGAGAGCAGATAGTGTGACCATCAATCCGTACCTTGGCAAAGATTCGTTAACCCCTTTTATAAACACTCCCGAAAAAGGTATCTTTCTGCTTTGTAAAACCTCCAATCCCGGTTCAGGCGATTTACAGGATCTGCGCCTGGAAAGCGGCGAGTTGGTTTACGAACATGTTGCCCGACTGGCGTTGGAATGGAACACTGGCGACAACATCGGCCTGGTGGTGGGGGCGACCCACCCGCAAGCCATGGCACGGGTGCGCGCTGTCAATCCCACAGCCTGGCTGCTGGCTCCCGGTTTGGGTGCTCAGGGAGGCGAATTGCGAGCCTGCTTGCAGGCAGGTCTGCGGCCGGATAACAAAGGCATCCTCTTCCCTGTTAGTCGGGGAATCTCCCGGGCGGCAGACAAGACCAAAGCCGCCGCCGAATACAGGGACAGCATCATTAACGAAATCAATCGGAGGGCAAAACATGGATAATAACCTTCGGGCGGAAATTATCGATCGATTGTTTGATACCGGCTGCATTCGTCTGGGCGAGTTCACCTTAAAATCCGGTTTGATTTCCCCAATTTATATTGACTTGCGCGCCATCATCTCTGATCCGCTTCTGTTGCGGAAGGTGGGCGAAGCCTACCTTCCCATCCTCGAAAAGCTTCGTTTTGACCGGGTAGCCGGGTTGCCTTACGCCGCCATCCCCATCTGCACCGCCATCAGCCTTGCCGGCGGGTATCCTATGATCTACCCGCGCAAGGAAGTCAAGGAATATGGCACGAAGGCTCAAATCGAGGGAAATTACAAGGACGGCGAAACCGTGGTTCTGATCGATGACCTCGCCACAACAGGCGGCAGCAAGTTTGAGGCGCTTGACAAACTGCGCGGGGCTGGACTTCAGGTCACCGATGTGGTTGTTCTGGTCGATCGTGAAAGCGGAGCCCGGGAAAGCCTGACCGCAAGTCAAGTGAACCTGCACGCGGTATTTACCCTCAGCCAAATGCTGGATCATTGGCAGTCGAATGGCAAAGTGCCGGTAGAGAAGATCAATGCCGTGCGTGAATTTATTCAGAAAAGCAAATGAAACAGCAACGTTGGCTTGAAACCGCCCGCACCCTTTACAGCCTGTCTCAGGCGGGTCTGGCTTACTCCCAAAATCCATTTGATGTGGAGCGCTACAAACAACTTCAACGCATTTCAGCGGAGATCGTCAGCGACCATACCAATCTGGCGACTGATGAAATCGAGAACGTTTTCAGTCTGCAAGCCGGCTATCCCACCCCCAAAGTGGATGTCCGCGCCGCGCTGGTTGAAAACGGCCAAATTCTGATGGTTCGTGAGCTTAGCGATGGGAACTGGTCCATGCCTGGAGGCTGGGCGGATCTGGGAGATTCTCCCGCCCGGGTGGCCGAACGGGAGACCTTTGAGGAAAGCGGTTATGTTGTCAAGGCTTTAAAGTTGGTTGGGGTTTTCAATAACAGCCTCATTCAACCGCTTGACTTCTACCATGCTTACAAATTGGTTTTCCTCTGTCAGCGCGAAAGTGGAGAGCCCCGCCCGAGTTATGAAAGTCTCGAGGTTGCCTGGCAGCCAATCGATTGCCTGCCGGCGCTATCCACCAACCGTACTCCGCGGCGGGTATTGGATGAGGTGCTTGAACACATCGCTAATCCCGCGCGGGAAAGTTACTTTGAGTAAATGGAACCCGATCAAACCTTTGAATTTTACGCGACGGTGATGAGTCCAGATGCCCATGGTGCCTTCGTTGAGATTCCGGCGGAGATCGCTTCGGCATTGGGTAATCAACGCGTCAAGGTTTTCGCCTGGTTTGACTCCGTCCCCTATCGCGGATCGGTTGTCAGAATGGGTGGAAGCCTTATTTTAGGGGTGCGCAAGGATATTCTACTTAAAAATGAAAAGAAAATTGGCGATACTCTGCTGGTTAAACTCAAGCGGGATAGTGAACCGCGGATTGTTGAGATTCCAAACGATGTAAAAGTTGAATTGGAGCAACAACCTGAAACAATGACCTCTTTCAACAAACTGAGTTACACCCACCAAAAAGAATGGATTAATTCCATTCTGGAAGCCAAAAGACCTGAGACGCGCCAACAGAGAGTAAAAAAAATGATCAAATTTTTATCGGAAAAAATGATTTGAACGTTTATCCGTTCTTACGCGGCTTGTTATTTGAACTGGAGCCTGAACAAGCCCATCAATTGACCCTCAATCTGATCGGATTGGCGGGCAAATTTCCGCTTTCACAATGGATCCTGCGTGCCATGTATGCCCAACCTGAGGACGAGATTGATCTGTTTGGGCTGCGATTTAAAAACCGGGTTGGTCTCGCCGCTGGCTATGATAAGGACGCCACAGCCTTGGCTGGTTTGGGCAGCCTGGGGTTTGGACACATTGAAGCGGGCACGATTACCCCGCGCCCGCAGCCAGGCAACCCAAAACCGCGTGTCTTTCGTCTGGTGGAAGATCTGGGCATTATTAACCGCATGGGTTTTCCCAGCCGCGGATCTGAATATGCCCAAAACCAACTCGCGCTTGGCAAGAGAATGAGCATCGCCAGCGTGCTTGGTTTATCCCGCACCGGACCCATCCAGCGCAAGCGTTATCCATTCGTGTTGGGTGTAAATATCGGCAAGAACAAAGCCACTCCCAACCAGGAAGCCGCTTTTGATTACCTGGAATTGCTGCAGAATTTTGCCCCGTATGCCGATTACATCGCGGTCAATATCAGCAGCCCCAACACAGCCGGCTTGCGTGATCTGCAATCCAAACAGTACCTCGAACGCCTCTTGGCTGAGTTGCACGCCCAACGCCTTTTAACCCAAAAGGAAATTGAACGCCGGCTGCCGATTTTGGTTAAGCTCGCTCCAGACCTGTCCTCAACCGAGCTGGCAGAGGCGATCGGTGTGATTATTGAGTCCAAGATGGACGGCCTGATTGTCACCAATACCACCCTCAACCGAACTGGTTTAAGCTCAAGAGCCGGCAACGAAAGCGGCGGTTTGAGCGGAGAGCCATTAAAGAAGCTAAGTGAAAGCGTTTTGCGTCAAGCGATCAAACTCGTTGATGGAAAAATCCCGATCGTGAGTGTTGGAGGGGTTATGACGCCTGAGGATGCCCGCAGGCGAATTGAGCTTGGCGCCAGCCTGGTGCAGATTTATACCGGACTGATTTATTCCGGCCCAGGTCTGGTGAGGGAATGTGTTCGCGCGACCAGGCAGGTAGGCAGAGAGTAACGGTTTTCCTCGCCACCCGGGTCGCCTTTTTGACTGCCCTGCCGTTTTGGCAAATCAGTTGAGCAAAGTCACGGCAAACAAATGCTTGTCATAAAGGGAGTCGGCGAAAAATCCTGAAATCAAAACGAAGACTTGCGGCTCCGCTCATGCATCATGATCCTGGACCGACCAGCTTACGAGCTGAAAAACATGCCTGCCTTTTAAAGCAAGGCCAGTACTCCCTTGGGTTCCTCGGACAGGCTTGAGCCAAAAAACTTGGTATAATATCTGCCTACGCCCCGGTAGTTCAGTGGATAGAACTGGGCACTCCTAAGGCTCAAACGTGGGTTCGATTCCCGCCTGGGGCACACTTTTTCCCCTTCTATCTTTTCATACACTATTTCTATAATAAAAGTCTTAATAGTATAATTGATAGATATTAAGGATTTTCCTCATTAAACTTGGAGTATTACCTTGAATCTTCTAAAATATTGGTTACAAGCCGGAACCATCATCACGTTGCTCGCTTCATGCGCTCCAGCCCTCCCCACAGGCACACCCTCTCAAACACCCACCCAACCAAGCCTCAGTCAGGTAACACCCACCGAGAGCCCAACCGAAGTCGTTTGGGAACCTGTCACGGTGCGAATGGCTGTTCAACCCTACCTCGGTATCGGTCCTCTCTTTATCGCCTTGGAAGAAGGTTACTTTGAAGAGGAAGGTTTGATTATCGAACCGATTTCTTTTGTGAAGGGCAGTGAAAACGCGGCGGCTTTAGCCAGCGGAGCGGTAGATGTCGCCGTGGCTGATATTAACATCACCTACTTCAATATCATGGCTCAAAACCCCTCAATCAAAATGGTCACAGAAAAGGGTTTTGCCGATCCTCTGGCAACCTGTGCCTATCAGGGAATTCTCACCCGCCTGGACGTGCCGGACTATACACCTGACATGGATCTCAGTTTTCTTAAGGGACAATCTATCGATGTGATTCCTGGAAACCAGCACCAATTTATGATCGATACCCTGCTTAAAGATTCAGGTTTTTCAACCGCCGATATGAAGTTAATGAACGTCGATACCGCCATCCGGGGGGATGCGGTTCGAGCAGGACAGAATTTCCTGGTAAGCACGGGTGAACCATTTCTTACCCGATATATGCAGGGCGGAGGGCTTAAGCCTTGGCTGGGAATCAAGGACGTATTACCCGATCACACTATTTCCACTGTTGTGTTCGGAAAATTCTTACTTGAAGAAAATCCGGAGGCTGGCGTTCGCTGGATGCGGGCATACCTGCGGGCAGTTGATCAGTACAATCTCGGATTGACCGATCGAAATGTGGAAATTTTAGCTAAATACAGCAAGTTAGAACCAGATTTAATTCGAAAAGCATGCTTCACAAACCTTCGCCCAAGCGGCATCATCAATATCGATGGCATCCTTCAATATCAGGAGTGGGCGGTGGAGAAGGGTTTGATGGACAAGGTCGTTCCGGTAGAGAATTTTTGGGATGACCGCTTTTTAAAAGCCGCCAAACAAGAGTAAAACCGATCGAAGTTGTTTAATAAATGGAGAATGATATGAAAAAATTAGTTGTACTGATCACCCTGCTGACAGTGTTGCTATCATCCTGTGCCCAGCCGGCGGTTGCCCCGCCCGCGGCAGAAGCGCCTGTCGAACAGGCAGCCGTCCAACCAACGGAACAGCCCACGTCACCCCCTCAACCAACCGAAGAGCCGACCGTTCTCCCAACCGAAACGGTTTGGGAACCGGTCAGTGTTAATATGATCTTGCAACCTTACCTCGGCGTTGGGCCGATCTTCATTGCCATGGAAGAAGGCTTCTTTGAGGATGAAGGTTTGGTCATCGTTCCGATCGAGATTCGAACCAGCCGGGATACAGCCACCGCGCTCGCGAGCGGTCAGGCAGATGTCGCCGCTACCGATATCAGCGTTACATACTTTAATATCATCGCCCAGAATCCAGCTCTCAAAATAGTTTCCGAAAAAGGCTTCGCCAATCCGGATTCTACCTGCGCTTATCAAGGGCTTGTTACCCTGGCGGACGTGCCTGATTACACTCCAGGAATGGACCTCAGCTTTTTTAAAGGCAAAACCCTGGACATTATTCCTGGAAATCAACACCACTTTTTGTTTGACTTGCTTCTTGAAGGGCAGAATTTTACCACACAGGATATGACCCTGACGACCATAGACCCCGCCATCCGGATTGAATCGATGCGATCCGGGCAATTGTACGGAATCAGCACCGTAGAACCGCTCATCACCCGTTATCTCGCTGAAGGGGATACCAAACTTTGGATAGGGATGAACGATGTTCTGCCCAACGCGACTGTTTCCACCATTATGTTCGGCGAATTGTTTACCCAAAAGAATCCCGAAGCGGGCATTCGTTGGATGCGCGCTTATTTGCGGGCGGTTGAGCAATACAACCAGGGTCTCACCGACCGTAACGTTGAGATTTTCGCCAAATACACAAAACTCGACCCGGAATTAATCAAGAAAGCATGTCCTTCCGATCTCCGTCCGAGTGGAGAGATCGATTCCGAGAGTATAATGGCCTATCAGGAATGGGCTGTAAAGAACAATTTCATGAACGCGGTCGTCCCATTGGAAACTTTATGGGATGGAAGATTTTTAGAAGCAGCCAAAGAATAAAAAAATCCATTTCCCGGGAGAGTTGCCTCTCCCGGGTTTAGGTAACCTTGATGAGAGAAACCGACCCTAACCCTACCATCGCCCATCTCTTTTACAAGATTTGTAACCAATACCCGGAAAATGTCGCCGTTATTCACGGGGATTTAAAAAAAACATTCAAGCAGCTCCGCAATGACGCCAACCGAATAGCCTGGGTAATCCTCGACCATACCCGCGGCGAGTCCGTGCCGGTAGTAATCTTTGGTGACAGCACCTACGAATCGATCTGCGCCATCACCGCGGTGTGTTTAACCGGCGCGTATTTCGCATTTTTGGACTACGAGCATTCGCCTGAACAAAATCGAAAAATTGTCCAGCAGTTAAAACCTCAATTGGTTCTCACAACCCGAGATTTTCTTCCCACGGTTGAGGAGATGTGTGACAAAACAGCGCGGATTGTCATCCTGAATGGTTTTGTAAGTGATGACCTTCATGGCGACATCACCCACGAATTTTCTTATCAAAGACCCTTAATGATCCCATACACCTCAGGCTCGACCGGAGAACCAAAAGGGTTGGTGATGCTTTATCAAAATATAATTAATCGTCATCTTGACGCTATCGCGAAGGTAGGATCTACTCCACAGGATGTCCAGTCCGCCACCATGTCTTTTTCTTTCAGCTGGGGAATTCCGGCGGTTTTTTACATGCTCATCACCGGCTGCGCGATCTCGATTTTCAGGTACGGACAACGCTCCCCGCTTGAAATTGTGGAATGGATTCAACGCGACCACCTCAGCATCATTCAGATGCCCTCCACCTATTTTCATCAGTTTATACTCGCCCTCTCCGCTCATCCCGAAATCGATCTGCCTTCGGTTCGCCTGATCAATACCGGCGGTGAAAAATTACGCGTTGAGAGCTTGAGGCTCTGGCAGTCGCATCCCAAATTGGATTTTATTGTGCGCGATTCGATGTCCTCGACCGAGACCGCCACCTATTTGACCGCCAGCTTCACCAAAAAGTCCCCCATTCCGGAAGAGATCATTTTTGATGAACTTGGAACGAACAGCGAAGTGTTCATCCGAAGCGGGGACGGTAATCTTGAAAAAAGGGACGCGGAAGGCGAAATCGCGGTTTATACCTCTTCCCTCTTTCACGAGTATTTCCACAACCCTGAAATGACCCGGCAACGTTTTATAACCCATCCGACCGATCCATCCAAACGGCTTTTTCTGACCGGTGACATGGGCAGTCTGGATGAATTCGGCCGCCTCGTCCTGCACGGTCGATCGGATCACATGGTTAAGATTCGTGGTTACCGGGTCGATTTGGAGGAAATCCGCGCCGAGATCAAAAAGCTGCCCGAAATTAAGGACGCCGCGGTTATTAAAACACCCGGCAAGCGGGGGGAAGATTTGCTCGCCGCCTTTGTGCTTTATCATCCCGAAATGAATATTTCAGTTTCGGAACTGAAACAAAAATTGCACAAAACCCTTAACCCTTATAAGGTGCCGGCCATCTTCACGCGAGTGGATTCATTGCCTTACAGCACAGCTGGGAAAATACAACTTTCCAGACTGCCCTCGATCAACCGTCAACGGCCAGAACTGAACTCACGTTTCGTTCAACCGAGCGGCGAATTGGAAAAAACAATCGTGGAAATCTGGCAGGAAGTACTTGACTTAGCTGACATCGGTGTTGAGGACGACTTTTTCGAATTGGGAGGAGATTCGATCAGCGCGGTCGAAATCATGAGTCAGATTCGGCAGCGTTTCGGAAAAGAAGTTTCCATGTCATTTTTTGAGCGACCAACCATTTCGACCTTGGCACGGATCATTTCAAACGAGGGTGATGACAATTCGAAACACATTAACCAGAGCAAACTCTCGCGTTCTGTTTACATGCGCAAAAAACAACAAATCCTTAATCCTCGCTTTTGGCTGACACGCTACCTCTCCGGAATGCCATATCCGCTCGCTTTGGAGACAATTCAAAAGCTCAGTACCAACTTTATATTCCGAGAACTTGTTTACGCGCACCAGAAAGGCTGGTTTAATCGTTGGCTGGATGTATTGGAATACCAGACCGAT
The DNA here is from genome assembly GCA_035562755.1 of Anaerolineales bacterium. Taxonomy (GTDB): domain Bacteria; phylum Chloroflexota; class Anaerolineae; order Anaerolineales; family Villigracilaceae; genus UBA5195. The sequence goes on along the minus strand of DATMWA010000091.1, from coordinate 25,547 downwards.
CCCGCGGCCGCCTTTTCCAGGTTCATCATCGCGGACCTCACCCACAGCTTTGGTTGGATCAAAAACTATGATCCTTTGCCAAGGGTTGGAAATGGGCAGCCTCCAACCTCCAATCAAACGGTCTTCGTGCGTAGTCTGTTGGAAAAGCTCAAGACGGTAACAAAAGAAGAGGATCTGGATTGGATTCCGATCAATGGCTTTCACCATTTTCGATCCGCGATTGAGGATGGAAACGGTGTTATCCTGCTGAGTTTACACAGCAATGTGCGTTTTGACCTCAGCCCAATCATCGAGAAATTGGCAGGCATACCCCCGATGATTACAGTAAGCTTTAATCTGGGCAAATTCGGCAAGTATGGCAAGGATCCTTCCAAGGCGGGTTATTTCGACCTGGTAGCCTCCAATGCCGAAGTCGCCGCAGATGCTTTAAACCACCTGCGCGCTGGAAGGGTATTGCAGATTTTTAGCGACACCCAGGACTCGAGAACCAAAAATTACACCGCGGATTTACTTGGAAAACCACGCAATTTTAAAGCCGGCTTTGCTGAATTGGCGGTTAAAACCGGAGCGGCCATTATTCCGACTTACAACTACATCGACGATCAAAACCGGGTCTCGAGGGCTTTTTTACCCCCATTACATTCTGATCAATCCTCGTATGACGGAAAAATTTTAGACATGGTAGAGCAATACGCGAGATTCATAGAAAGTAGTTGGAAGAACCACCCAGAGATTCAAACGGTAAGTAAAATCAAGAAATTTTTCCGGAATGGAATGAACTGGCAATGAATTTGACGGACTCTTTGCCCTCCGATGGCGATTCAAGAGCTCAAGCGGATGCAATCGAGCTTGCCCTTATTCAAATTTGGAAGTCAATCCTTGGGTTGCCAGAAATTAGCCCAACCGACAATTTCTTCGATCTCGGCGGTGATCAAAAAGCGCTTGCCGAACTGGATTCCCGCCTGAAGGTATTATTTAATCGCGGCGTGCCCTCTGGTTTTGAGCAAACCCCTACCATCCAATTTCTTGGCTCAAGCTTGATCGCTCCGACCAATGGAGAAAGTCATCCCGATCCATTGGAGGCAGTTCGACTTGAAAACCGGAGACGGCGCGGTAAATTGAAGGAACGAGAGTTTCTGATCACTCCCGAATATGCGCTTACCCGTCTGTTCGTGCAAGGGATGCCCTACCCAAAAGTTTTACAGCTTATCGCGAAATTAAGCCGGGCCGCCTGGTTCAAAGGGTTATTTGCTTTCTCCCGACCCGAATTCAAGCGCTGGTACACCCTCACGGGTTCTAAAGTTCCGTTTGAGCAGGCATTTGAAGCATATCTGCACAATCAGCTCGCCAATTACCTTCCATTTGATCACAACTTCCAACGTGAGCCGCTGGAAAGTTTTTATACCACCCTGCTCTCTTCGCCTTCTCGGTTCCAACAATCCTTGGCGCAGAGCTTCCTGGGCACATCTGCCCGCGCTGAACATCCTTTTTTCCTCTTTAAAAACCTCGAAACGTTTACACAATCCCTGGACGCCAGAAAGGGAGTGATTCTGGTTACGTTCCATGGAAATGTCCGTTTTCCGTATTTTCAGGATATCGAATGGCTTTCTGGAGCGGGCTTGATCGACATCATCTCATTTACGCATGGCCATTTGGGGAAATACACCTCCGCCGGGGAAATTGACCTGACAGATTTCTCCTCGTCCAACGCCGGAGTCGCGCTGGACGCCCGCAAGCGGCTTCTGCAGGGCAAGGCGATTTTCATTCTGAGCGACACAAACGACCGTCATTCAAAAAATTATTCTTACGATCTGCTCGGAAAACAGGTCCAGTTCAAATCCGGATTTGCCGAAATCAGTTTGTTGACCGGCGCGCCCATTATCCCGGTTTACAAGTACCTCCTGCCCGATGGGCGGGTGATGACCGAATTTCTTTCCCCCCTTATCACCCATGAAACTGAATATGCTGAAAAAGTGAAGGATTTGTTGCAACAATACGTTGATTTTATTGGCGAGGCTTGGAAAAACCATCCTGAAGCGATGCGCCGCAAGGTAATCAAGCAACATCTTCGAAAATAATCGAAGCTATAATTGGGATACGTTTGGTTTACCCTGACGTACGAAATGGAATTGTCAGCTCTCGTTACAAAGATAGGATATGAATGAAAAAATTTACAATCGGATTAATGTCCATCCTGTTCTTTCTGAACTCATGCGCGCCGTACCCTGCCGAAACTCAATCCGCGCCTCAACCGGTCGAAAGTCAAAATTCGAACCCACCAGCGACCATTACGCCAGCCCCCCCCCAACCTGAGCAGCCTGCCGCCCAACCCGACCTGGTTGTGGTTGCCATGCGGCCATATATGTCTTTCGCTCCGATCTATATTGCCATCGAGGAAGGTTACTTTGCGGAGGAAAGGATCGAAATCGAAGTGATCGATGTGGCCAACGCGACCGAAGGCATGGTTGGCTTGGCAACTCGCAACATCGATGTTTCAGCTGGATTGATTGATTCCGGTTTATTTAACCTTATCGGGCAGAACACGGGGATTAAAATCGTTGCCGATAAAGGCTACATAAATGGAGATGCCTCATGCTCCTATATTGCTTTTCTTGTTCACGCGGACGCTCCAGATTTCTCCCCTGGCATGGATATGTCCTTTTTGGAAGGCAAAAAAATGATCGGTTGGAACAACTCAGTGACTGAATACGCCCTCGATCTGGCGCTTTCTAACTCTGGCTATTCATTTTTAGATTTTCCGATGGACAACCTGCCTGCCCAAACCCGCGCTGAGGCTTTGAGCGGTGGTCAATACGTTCTCGCCGGCATGGGTGAGCCTTGGGTCACTCGTAGCTTGAAATCCGGTGAGCTTAAAATCTGGGTGAGCGCCAACCAGCTTATCCCTGACGCTCAACAAGCGGCGATTTGGTATGGTCCAACCTTAACCGAGGATAACCCTGAGCTCGGAATTCGTTTTATGCGTGCATACAAGCGCGGGGTTGAACAATATAATCTGGGTTATACCGACCGCAATATCGAGTTATTCGCGCAATTCGCTAAACAGGATCCGGCGGAAATCGAGGATATTTGTTTGCAGGATATCCGTTCGGATTTGTCCGTTAACACCCAGTCGTTGATTGATTTTCAGGAATGGGCGGTAAAGGTCGGATTGCTGGATAAAGTCTATCCGATCGAAAAAATTTATGATGGCCGGTTTATTGACGCTGTCAATAACCGTTAAATTTCAGAGAGGGTTACTGGACTGAACAAACCACCGGTCATCAAATCGATATCAACCCACGGACAGATGCCTTTCCGCAATCCGGTTTTCGCTTTCCGAGACGCGGCGCGCTTATCGCCTGACAAGATTGCGGTCATAGACAATCATGCTCAGTTTACCTATGTGCAATTAGCGAATTTATCCAACGCGATTGCCCGAGCCATTCAAAATGCGGGGGTTGAAAAACAATTTGCTCTGGTATTGTTGGAAAATGGGGCAAACCTAATCGCTGCCATGGTAGGGGTAACCACAACAGGCAATCCTAATTGCCTGGTCGATGCAACCCTGCCGATAGAAATGATAGAGCATATCCGGTCGACAGTAAACGCCGAGGTGCTGATTACCACCCAGGAACAAAAGCACAGACTGATTAATCTTTTACCGGAAATAAGGCACTGGATAATCATTGAAGAATTGGATATTTCTGACCAGCCGGAACCTCCGATAATCGAACCTGCTCCAAACCAAACCTTTGTGGTCTTTTTTACCTCCGGCAGCACCGGCAAACCAAAAGGGATAAGCATTTCCTACCAGTCCTATCTTTATCGGATTTATCAAGATCGACTGACAGACCAATTTGGCAAGGACGACGTGCTCGCTTTGCTTGTTTCTCTGGTTTTCATTCGTCCGATCAAATCAGTATGGCTTGGTTTGGGAGTCGGCGCTACAATCGCGCTCACCGATTTGAATGGAATCTCCATCAATCAGGTGCTAGAATGGCTTGAAAGCATTGGCGCCACCTACGCCCAAATTTCCTCTCGATTTGGAGAAAAACTCTACGATTTCCTCGCCCAGAACAGCGACTTGTCCCTTCCCACCCTGCGCATGATGGATGTTGGTGGGGAAAAACTCTCCCCCACCACCTTACAAACCTTTCTGAATGCCAAACACTTGAATCATCAACTACGATATTCCATCGGTGCCAGTGAAACTTCCACTTACTTTGATGCCATTTATGACCATCTTAGCAAATTCGACCCTGAAATGCGCTTTACAAATCTGGTTGTGGGAAGTTTAATCGCCATCCAAACCGAGGATGGCTCAATTGCCAACCGAAACGCGAAAGGTGAAATTCTTGTCGCATCCATCAAACTTTTTGATGGTTACCTTAATGGACCAGTTGGTTCCGAGATCTTCGTCTACGATAATAGTGTGCCAGGTGGAAAATTCTTCAAAACTGGCGATCTGGGTGATTTGGATGACCAGGGGAATTTGGGCGTTTTGGGCCGAAAGGATTCGATGGTCAAGGTCCGCGGTTATCGGATAGATTTGGGAGAAGTCACCAGTAGCTTACGTTCCAATCCGCGGATTCAGGATGCCTACGTCAACCTCACGGGCAACCGGCGAGGGGAAAAATTACTCACGGCTTGGATTTTATTCAAACCAGGCTCAGATTGTACGATCACTGAGCTGAAAAAAGACCTTCTTCAAAACCTTGTAACTTACAAACTTCCTCAACGTTTTATCGTCTTGGAAGAAATGCCATATGGTCCAGCCGGCAAAGTTGACCCGCACAAATTACCTGCCAGCTTAAATCGCCGTCCCAACATTTCAACGGCTTTTATTGCTCCCTCCGCTGGGACGGAGCAGGAATTGGCGGACATTTGGCAGGAGGTGTTGGATTTGGATTCATGTGGATGCGAGGACAACTTTTTTGAACTCGGAGGCGACTCGATCAACATCCTTGAATTAATCAATGTGGTGGAGGATAGGTATCATGTTCGCATACCATCCGTGTTTATCGACAACCCCACCATTCGCGCCATGGCAAGCCTTATCAAGGATGCAAATCATTCAAGGGAACTTTCCCGTGAGAGTGAGGGAAGGCGGGAGATTTTCAATGAAAACCGTACTTCAATGCACCGTAAAAAATATGAGGATAAATTCTGGGTGCGTTGGCTTGGGTTGGTGACTGAAAAGCTTACCTGGAAGCAGTTATTGAGCAAAATTCGGTGGTTAAGCAATAATTCCATTTTTGGTTCCACCATCATGGCGCCTTATAAAAGTTGGTACAACCAATGGCTGGATGTAACCGGTTATCCGGATCGGATTCTTTCCTACCAAAAGTTTGTTTTTGCTACCCTGCTCAACCTGCTGCCGAAAACTAAATTTATTAAGTCCTCTGAAGAGGCAAGAAGTATCCTTGATCTGTCAAAAAGCTCAATCAAATTTTACCGGAGCTTCGCCAAGGAGATCATGGATACCCCGCCGCGCACCTCACCGGTCAATTTCCCGATCGAAGGATTTGACCATTTTCTTAAAGCGCTCGATTCCAAAAAACCTGTTTTTCTCATCTCCACTCATGGAAATATTCGATTTGAGACCAGGCCGACTGTCGAGTATCTCGCCGGAATCCAACCCATTGTGACCATTACCCACAATCGGGGTGTCGCCGGTAAATACGGCCTCGGACGGGAAAAAACTGACCCGCTCACCCGCCACGCGTCAAACGCTGGTGTGACGATCGACGCCTTGGGATATGTCGCTCAAGGGCGGGTTTTAGCCTTCTATGGCGATACCATAGACCCGCTTACCAAGAATTATTCCTTTAATTTGTTGGGAAAGCCCTACGATCTAAAAAGCGGATTTGCCGAAATTGGCTTAAGCGTCGATGCTCAAATTCTGCCTATGTTTACCTCGATCAGCGATGATTTCAAAGTGGTAATCAATTTCCTTCCTCCGCTGAAAGCTGATGGCGAATCTTATGAGGAGCGAATTCAAAATTTAACCAAACAGTATGCTGACTTTATCGAGAAGATGTGGCGCGAGCATCCGGAAACGATGTACATTGCCCGGATTAAAAAACATATTCGCGGACTTAAAAATCAGGCTGACTGAAGCAATCAGGAGTTGAGTTTTTCAATCACCAAAAAATGGGAAAGTCCAAACCAGCGCAAAGGTGTGCGTTCAAGCGCTTGTAAAAATCCGCGCAGAAATTTGCCTGCCACACCAAAGCGGGCAATAAGGTTATCGTAGGCGCCGAATATGATCGTATGTTCCACAATCCGAATCGGTTGGCCATCGAAGAGTGCCCTTATTTGAGCGGTGGTGTATACATTGACGTGTGGTGCGAGTTTATTCCGCCAGGCGCGCGGCAGATAATTGACCAGTGGTTTGTTGCCAAAATGATACTTTCCGTACCAGTAAATACCGTGTGTCTCAAATGGGTAACCCAGGTTAGGCACAAAAATCACCGCCCTGCCGCCCGATTTAAGCACCCGCACCATTTCCGCCGCGCTGCGGCGGTCATCCTGAACATGTTCCAAAACCTCATGGCTGAGGATCAGATCAAAACTCTCCCCGGGAAAAGGCAACCCTTCCCCGGCGGCGTTGACCACCCGGGCGCCGATCTGTTTGGCTTGCCCGGCTCGCTCAAAATCATATTCCAAACCGTACACATCCGCGCTGTGTTCCAAAAAACGCTGCATGTACATCCCAACTCCGCAGCCGTTTTCTAAAACCCTGCCTGCCTGGCGACCGTCCGCCGCGCGTAAAATCATCTCAAACCGGCGGCGCTGACCTGCCCGCCAAACGTAGGATGGTTCTCCCCGCAGGGCGGCTTTTTCCAAATTGGTCATGGTCTGTGTCCCCAGTGGATTGCCATGGTGCCGAACATGAAAGTTCTAAAGCCTACTCCCTCAAAGCCGGCTTCTGTCAACTTTTTACCAAGTTCCTCCGCGCTCAAAAACTCTTCGGTAGAATTGGGCAAATATGTGTACGCGTCAGATTGGCCCGTCAATAAAGTCCCCAGGAACGGAATAATCAGGTGCAAGTGAATCCAGATAAAGGGCGAAAAGAGATTTCGGCGTGGGCGGGTGGTATCCAGAATGACCAACTTGCCGCCCGGTTTAAGCACCCTCAGCTGCTCGCGGAGAGCAAGGGGCCGGTCGATCACGTTGCGCATCAAATAGCCGCTCACCACCGCATCAAAGGAGGCGTCTTTAAACGGCACGTTCAGAGCGTCGGCATTTGCCCAATGAAATCGGTCCGTTGGTTTGCGGCCGGCGCGCATCATTTCGTAAGTAAAATCCGCCGCCACCACCCGGGCAGGGCTGATTTGTTCGGCGGCTAAACGAGCGAGATCGCCGGTTCCGGCGCCCAGGTCAAGCAGACTTCTCTCGGTGGTCAGTTCTGCCCGGCGCAGCACTTCCACCCGCCAGCTCATATCCTGCCCCATGGTCATCAAACGGTTCATCAAATCATATTTTCCAGCGATGCGGGTAAACAAATTCTGCACATACGCAGAGCGTTCTTTTCCGGTCAAGTTCATCAGGTCTTAGTTCTCCATTTTCCGCTCAATTATAAGGGATTTGAAGAGTATATAGAAAAAATGAGATCCACTTTCCACAAAATCTACTTCCCGCACAAAAAACAGACCCCGGTTATCGGATTGCCGGAGTCTGCTCGATCAAACTACAGTTTGCCTGGCTGTTCTACTCGATGGCGCCGTTATCAATCCACAGTTTGAGAATCAGCAGTTCATCGGCGGTGAAATTTGAAAAATGGTCGCCCGATTGCACTTCCACGATTCGGCTCGCGGGACTGTCATTGGGCAATATCACCGCGCCATTTTCACTGCCGCGCATCGCGCTCTCGTAAGTACGTAAATCCAACTCCGCGCTGGGGGTGTCACCGTGACATTCCAGACAGCGACCCTCAAACAACAGGCTGATGGTCCCATTAAAGGTTGGGTTATTGCCTTCCTTGCCAATGGCTGGCAACGGGGCTGGAGGCGGCAGCTGATCCTGAATCGCCTCCCGCAGGGCTGGGGCATTAAATCCGGCGTAAGTGAACACATTGCTGTGACAGGCACTATTGGAACAGAATGAGGTGTTGCTCACTCCGCCCGGATCGCCGGTGGTGTGACAATTGGAACAGGTCAAGTCTAAGGCTTGGTTGTGGAGACTGATCCAGTTTGAATTTTGATGGGATTCCGGTTCGGGGCCCACGTTGATTTCAAGGTCGGCTACAAAATCCTGCTCATCAGCCACGATAGGGATGGAATGGCACAAATTACATTCCAGGCGAATGGCTTCCGCTTCTTCGGTAAGATGTTTGCCATCATGGCAGCGGAAACAACCCGGGGAATTAAGATGTCCCAGATTGTTAGGGTGGGTCGTCCAATCCACTTCCTGCACGGGGAAGAAGGTCACATCGTAGATATGCTTGACCTCGGCGATGGCGTCATCCACCAAGGCTTGGTTGGCGGCATAATAACCTTCCTGCTTGTATTGCTCGGTCAGGCTGTCGATGGCGGCGTGAGCTTCCTCACTGGTTTCGTAGTGGCGGCTGAGAACGCTGAGTGCGCGAATGTGAATGCTAGGGATCTCATTGCTGATCAGCCCCTGCTGCATGGCTTGATCAAGCGAGTCGCTCGGATTTTTAAATTCATGAGTTACACGGTTATGGCAAGTGGTACATTCCATTGCCACCAGGTCTTCGTCCGAGATACTGGCAGGATCAAATCCGGATTCAATATCGATGTATTCGGTCTCGCTGCCATCCTCACCCACTACCTTGACGTAAGGGATGATTTGCTTTGAGATGTCATTGGAATAAAAGTAGACCGGGTTTTCCACATGCCAATGGATACCTTGGCCAAGCCCTTCGCGTTTGGATCCGCCGCCGGTTTTAAGGATCAGATAGGTATCGGTGCGGGTATTCTCAACATTGTTGGCAAAACGCGAAATTTTGACCAGGCTATCGGATTGAAATGCCTCTGGTTGATGACAAACTTCACAAGTGATCCGGTCAGGCTTATGGCGCACGGCCCGAATCGGGAATTCGTAAGCTTTAAAGGTTTGCGAGTAAATTTCAATCAAACCTTCGGATTTTCGGTAAACCTGGGTCCATACATTGGTACGCCCGATGTGACATTCGGAACAATAGATATTGGTATGCGGGCTGGCTTCATAGGTTACTCCCTGTGGCGGCATGGTATGGCATGTTCCTCCGCAGAAAGCCGGGCTGTTGGTATATTCCCAACCCCAGGCACCGGCGCCTAATGCCAGAATGGCGACAACCACCATTACACCAATCGGCATAAGCACGCGCAGCAGGTTGGCGCCGTGAGGTGGTGTTAAAAAGTCGGTTAACCAGACTTTTATCTTTTCAAGGGTTTGTTGTATCTTCATCAAAATCTCCTTTGGCTTGGGGATGTTTTGAGAGAGAGTGTGGAATCGATGTTGGCTATGATGGGTTTAATGATGGCAACAGGGTTGCCTAAGCAACCCTGCTGTGTTCATCTGGGAACTTATTGCTTGTGGATTACTTGAGTGCCTCAAGTGAAGCGTCAAGGAGATCCATGGTATAGCCAGGGTTGTGCACGCCGAGGGAGCTATCTTCAACCGCGATGTAGATGTAATTCCACAGGGCAGCGGCTTTGGCTTCATCGTACACGCCCACAACGGGGTGACCGTCATGGTACATGCCAGCGGCTTCCAAAGCGGCAAGCAGCTCATCCAACTTCGTCTGTACTTCGGTCTGAACGCCGCCGATGTCAAAGCTCTCAGCATCGGAATGGCACTCAACACAGTTGGCAACGGCTGGAGTAAAGGTGTGGTTGTCGGTATGACATCCCACGCAGGTATTTTCAACCTTGGCATGGGCGCCCGCTTTACCCTCAACCAACGCCCCGCCTACGCCAAGCAACATGGCGGATTGTGGACCGTGGTGAGGACCCCAGTGGACGGAGGTCACATCGACTTTGCCGTCAACAGCTTCGAAGAAACGACGGGGTTGGTGGCATGTGGCGCACAAATTGCCTTCGCCGCCATCAAATACGGTTCCATCCGCCAGGGTAACAGCAGCGACGGTCTTGAGGGACCAATCATCACCGGTGTAGGAGGTATGGATATTGTGGCAGGTACGGCAGTCCTGGCGAGTCGGCTCGGCATCGCCCTCTTCAACGGTGAAGGGGGTCAGACCAGCGCCAACCATTTTGGAGAAACCGGCACCAGAGTGACAGCCAGCGCAATCGGCGCTGGTTCCACGCAGATAGGACTCATTCGTCCCGTGCATGGAAGTTTCCCAAGCGGTTTGTTTCTCGGTAATCAGGTCAGTGTCGTTATGGCACTCAACGCAGGTCAACTCGGCATCCGCGCCGGCAGGACCGGCAACACCTTGCTCACCTTGAGGACCTGCAGGACCCGCTGGGCCGGCGGGGCCTGGCTCTCCCGCGCATGCGGTCAGCAGCGCGGCACCAAGAACAAGCAAACCTATGAACATGATGACTTTCTTTGACATTTGCTACATTCTCCTTTCGATTTGGCCTTCGATCTCTCTTACCAAGATTAAAATAAGATTAATCTCCAACATATTCAAATATACTGAAAGGCTAGATTAATGACAAGTTAAAACGAGATTAAAACTCGATGATAAATGTAATCAAGTATATTGGTAAGATTTAAATACTATAATCCTTAACTTATTCCCATTAAATTACACGGCTTTTATTTTCTTACAAAAGGTTAACCCGCGGACCTTGAATTTAAATTTTTAGCCGGTATAATTATGGATAATAATTATCTAATAAGATTGATTTTCGAATGAATAACATCCAAACCCGTTACGACCAACTGATTGCCGCCCTCCAGCTGCACCAATACCGACTGACTCCCCAGCGTATGGAGCTCGTGCGCATGATTGCCGCCAGTGAGGGGCATCCCAGCGCCAACCTGCTCTTCGAAAGTGTTCACAAAAAATTTCCGACCATGAGCCGGGCAACCGTTTACAAAACGCTCAGTCTGCTTAAGGATATTGGTCAGGTATTTGAAATTGACCTGCGCGAGGACAGTCACTACGACGGAAACCGGCCTGAACCACATCCCCATCTGGTTTGCGTGCAATGCGGAAAGATTTTAGACGGAGATGTTGGTTTGGATGCTGATTGGCTTAATCAGATGGAGCGCTCCACGGGATTTGTAATTACCCGCCCCCAGATTACACTCTATGGGTTATGCCCGGCTTGCAATGCAAAGTCAGTTTAATATTTTTTTATCAATTAAATAGATATTTTTTCTCTTTACAGTCACATGATCAATTTGGGAAATCGCCAAACCAAAATTTAAATTCAAATAGGAATTAGGAGACGCAATGAACGAAGAACATAATTACCATACCCCCGCCACCAACGGCACCAGCAACGCTGATTGGTGGCCCAATCAGCTCAACCTGGATGTCCTCCACCAACAATCCGCCAAATCCAATCCATTGGGTGAGGAATTCGATTACGCCCGGGAATTTGAAAGCCTGGACCTTCAGGCGGTTAAAAAAGACCTGCGCGAGGTGATGACCAATTCACAGGATTGGTGGCCCGCCGATTTTGGGCATTATGGCCCGCTGATGATTCGCATGGCTTGGCATAGCGCCGGCACGTACCGGGTCGGCGATGGTCGCGGTGGTGGCGGGCGCGGTAATCAGCGCTTCGCGCCATTGAATAGCTGGCCCGATAATGTGAACCTGGATAAGGCTCGCCGCTTGATTTGGCCGGTAAAACAGAAATACGGCCAACGCATTTCCTGGGCTGACTTGATGATCTTAGCCGGCAATGTTGCCCTTGAGAGTATGGGTTTTAAAACCTTTGGGTTCGCTGGAGGCCGCGAAGACATTTGGGAACCGGAAAAAGACGTTTACTGGGGTTCAGAAACGAAGTGGCTGGATGACAAACGTTATTCCGGTGAACGAAAATTGGAAAATCCTCTCGCCGCGGTTCAGATGGGCTTGATTTACGTCAACCCCGAAGGTCCTAATGGTGAACCGGACCCGCTGGCTTCCGCCCGCGACATCCGCGAAACTTTTGCCCGCATGGCGATGAATGATGAGGAAACCGTAGCCCTCATCGCCGGCGGACACACCTTTGGCAAAACCCACGGCGCGGGCAGTGCCGCCCATGTTGGTCCCGAACCAGAAGCCGCCGGCATTGAGCAGCAAGGCTTGGGTTGGAATAGTACCTACGGCTCTGGAAAAGGCGGCGACACGATCTCCAGTGGATTGGAAGTAACCTGGACGAGCACCCCCACCAAGTGGAGCAATAACTTCTTCTGGAACCTTTTTGGCTACGACTGGGAACTTACCAAAAGCCCAGCCGGCGCTTACCAGTGGGTTCCTAAACACGGCGCGGGCGCGAACAGTGTGCCCGATGCCCACGACCCGGAAAAACGACATGCCCCCTCCATGCTCACCTCCGATTTAGCCTTGCGCTTCGATCCGATTTACGAAAAAATATCACGTCGTTTTTACGAGAACCCTGATCAATTCGCGGACGCCTTTGCCCGTGCCTGGTTCAAACTCACCCATCGCGATATGGGCCCTCGCTCCCGTTACCTTGGCGCGGAAGTTCCCGCAGAGGAATTAATTTGGCAGGATCCAGTTCCGGCAGTCAACCATCCCCTCATCAACGCCCAGGACCAGACTGAATTAAAGGAAATGGTACTCAAGAGCGGACTTTCGGTCTCCGAACTGGTAACCACCGCCTGGGCTTCCGCTTCCACCTTTCGCGGCAGCGATAAGCGCGGCGGCGCCAACGGGGCGCGTATTCGCCTTGCCCCTCAAAAGGATTGGGAAGTAAACCAACCTGAAAAGCTCGCGGTTGTATTGGCAAAATTGGAAGAAATCCAATCCACTTTTAATGCCAGGCAGAAAGACGGCAAACGCGTTTCTCTGGCAGATTTGATTGTTTTGGCTGGCAACGCGGGCGTCGAAAAAGCCGCTCGGGATGCTGGTCAGCCAGTTAATGTCCCGTTCCACCCGGGAAGAACGGATGCCTCTCAGGAACAAACCGATGTCGATTCCTTTGCCGCCCTCAAACCAATCGCGGATGGTTTCCGAAATTATCAGAAACAGAAATACGCCATCTCCGCCGCGGAACTGTTGGTGGACAAGGCTCAACTGCTTACCCTCACCGCTCCCGAAATGACTGTTCTTCTCGGTGGGTTACGGGTGATTAACATCAACTACCAGGGCAGCCAGCACGGTGTGTTCACCACGCGGCCCCAAACCCTGACCAATGACTTTTTTGTCAACCTTCTGGATATGGGTACGGTTTGGAAGCGCTCCGCCACGGATGAGGAGGTATTGGAAGGCAGCGACCGCCACACCGGTGAGTTAAAGTGGACCGCCACCGTTGCCGATCTCGTGTTTGGTTCTAACAGCCAGTTGCGCGCGCTGTCCGAAGTTTACGCCAGCGCCGACGGCGCGGAAAAGTTTGTCCACGATTTCGTTAGTGCCTGGACCAAGGTAATGAACCTCGATCGCTTTGACCTGCGCTAAGAGCATCGTCCTTAAAGCTTCTCTCTCCTCTCAACAGCAACATCAAAGAAACGACCACTCGCGTGGTCGTTTCTCCATTTATGGTGGCTAATTATTTGGCTTTTATTGTTAGCGCTGCTGGGTAATCCTTACAGGTCACTAAAAAACTGAAATTCCTTATCTGCAAAGCCAGGCAGCGACTCATGTCCAAAATCCGGATAGATCGCCATCGATTTTTTAGACTCAACTTTGTTGTACACCGCGAATTGGGTGGACGGAGGGCAAATATCATCCATCAGACCGATTCCCCACAAAACTTCCGCCCTCACCCGCGGCGCAAGATGTTGGATATCGATGTATCCAAGATTCTCAAAGATTTTTTCTTCCTCGATGTGCCTGGGATCAAACATCCTGAAAAATTCACGGATTTCCGCGTATGCTTCCACAGCGCGATCCATCGTCCAGATTCGTTTGTAATCGCTGAGGAAGGGAAACATCGGCGCGATTTTTTTCACCCGCGGTTCCAAGGCGGCGCAGGCAATCGTTAAAGCTCCGCCCTGACTGCCGCCGCAAACGCCAACCCGGGATTCATCCACGTCGTCCATCTCCATCACAATTTTTGCCAACTGGGCAGTATCCAAAAAGATTTGCCGAAACAACAGTTTTTCGGGATAACCTTTCAATGCGTCCGCCAATCCGCGAATGATCTGCCCATTCATGGTGTTTCCCGTCACTCCGCCAACATCTTCAGAGCCGCCCGCTTGACCCCGGCAATCCATGGCGGCAACCGTGTAGCCCTGGGCAACATAGCCTAATTTATCCGTCCAGTCGCCAGAACTGACAGTGTAACCATGGAACATGAGAATCGCGGGATGCTTCTCGCCGCCGCTTTTGGGTTTTAAAAGTTTGGAATGAACCCTCGCCCCATTAACCCCCGTAAAGGTCAGATGAAAACAATCACAATAAACGGTTTGAAAATCGGCTCGAACCAGGCTGATCTGCGGATCAATGCTCCGCATTTCGCGCAGACCAGCCTCCCAATATTGATCGAAATCGGCCGGCTTGGGGTTAAGGCCATTGTACTGAAGCAGTTCATCAAAGGGTAAATCAAAAGTCAAGGGCATCGGTTCCTCACAACGCGAAAAATTGAATGACAGATAAAGATAAGGTAAGTTAATTCACCGCCAGGTTCATTATACTGAATCAAGCCTTCAAAAAGATCTGATTCCGGGCGGATTAATTACCCGCCTATTCCTCACTCAACTCTGGGTAATCACCTGTGGGTAGAGCCAACAGTTCCTCAACCGAGAGATTAAATTTTTCTCGGATAAATTGCTCCATCAGCTGCAAAGCATGCATATGAACATCTTCAATCGCCGGATCGTTGAAAGCCTTAATCAGGTATTCTTCAACCGTCAAATTTTTGTCGCTCGACCATTGGTCAACAATTTTTTGATTCTCTGGAAAATACTCAAAAAACACACCGCCCAGACTGTTGTCATCCACACCTACCCCAAACATATTCTCTTCGATTTTGTAGGTGATCACGATCCGGTATTCGTCACTGATCGGAGTAAAGAAGAGCAGATCGTAATCTTGTTCGCCCCAATCAGGTACATGAATATCGATGTTTACGTCCTTTCCTTCCCGCAATTCGTACCTCGCGACGGCGTTAGCCGTATCCGGGAAAAAGCCCAATAACTTAAGGGACAATGGCGCGTAGGGCATCGAGAATAAGGTATCAGGACTCATTTTGAATGCTTTTTGGATCGAATCATCAAAAAATCGAATCGGAGCGAGGAGTGGGTTTTCGCCGTCAAGGACCTGCATGCCCTCACGGATCAAACGCTCGGCGGTCTCGAATTCGATTGAATCATCTGGAATGTCACCATTTGCTAAGTCAATGACGTAATTTATCTCAGGCTCGTTGTTGCCTCTGAGGAATATCGCGTAAGCCTTCAATTCAGGATAGTACCTCACGCCCATTTTGGTTTCGCCTTCAAGGTAAGTGGAGGATTGAATTGAGTCAGTCTCCCACTCCGCTGGCGGAGCGCCCCATTCGGAGTGGTTAATGTTGATATATGCATCCTCAGACTCAAAAACCGCCGTCCTTCTGCCCTCGTCCATCCAAAACCCGAGTTCTTCAAGCGTGGCGGCGATCATAAAATCGCGTTCGATAAGGTTTGGATAAATACTTAACAAAGCCGAATAATCCTCCACCGCGCTGTTGGCAAGGGAAAGATTGCGCAGGCTGGTCAGCGAAGTCAGCGGGGTAATTTCAGTGATGGTTGAATTTTCGAGTTTAAGGGTTTCCAGGCTTGCCAGCCCTGCGAGCGGTCGGTAATCCTCAGCCATACTTCCGGAGAGGTCAAGAACCTTGAGGTTGGTAAGGTTTTCAAGTCCGCCAAGGTCGCCAATCGGATTGTCGCGCAAGGATAGAAAAGTAAGCTTGGTGAGGCCAGCCAGGGCTGAAACATTGCTGATGGCATGGGATGAAAGATCAAGGTATTCGAGGTTGCTAAAACTTTCCAAACCATCGATTTTTTCAATCTTTGTTCCCTCGGGAAGGTATGCCTGCCATTCGTAACTTAAATCCAGCCTGGTTACGGCTTGAGCTTCGAGGACGCTGACGTCCCCCTCGGGTTTACCAAGCGTGGCACGCATCAATGTTTCGAGCGCCGGATCGCTAAAGGTAACAGCTGCGGCAGGTTCTTGTGGAATGATCGGCGCTGCCGTCTGGGGAGTGGCAGGGGTTGGCGCGGCCGGAGCGCTGCAAGCAGCCAAAACCAGGGCAAGCAAGGCTGCCAAGAGAATAGTGTGGTTTTTTTTCATTGTTACTCCTGTGGGATGGGAAGAATATAAAGTAAATATCAGTGGCGACCACATCATTTACCAAAATAAACAATTAATATTTAAGAGCTATAAATATTATACTTTATCATTTTATAAAAATGGTCGTCAAAGAACCCCGATTAAAAATATTTTCCCTTTTCGAGTTTTTATTTCGTAAAATGTAGCCTTTCCAGCCATTCCACTTTGCTTAACATACCCTCGGACCATACATTAGGTAAAATGATATTGAATTTCTTGCAAGCCTGGGTTTAACGAAAACCCAAGATCTTAAAGATCTAAGAGTAGATTCTTAATCAAAGTTTTGATCAGAAGGTATCTCACTTATGTTTGATTTATTCCACATTTCCAAAAATTTCTTGCCATCATAAAGTGAGAGAGGCTTTCCTGTTGCCCATTCAATTGCCTGCGGTGTAAAACCACTTAGAGCAAAAATTGTACCGTGAACAGCTTTTTCGTGTTGTACTGTACCGTAAAATTCTCGAATAATTGGCTCTCCAACTTGTTTTCGCCATCGCTTGCATTGAACGACCATTTTTTTGCCCGATTTGTTTTTAACCAAAACATCAACCCCATGGTCGCCAACCGAACCAATTTTTTTTGATTCGTATCCAAGTGCTCTGTATAATTCTGCTGTCATTTCTTCAAACTCCCCGGGAGATAATTCAAGCAAATCTTTAACAGCCATCCCTGTAGCTTTGATTCTAATAATTCTTGAGTTTCTATATTTTTTCCAATAATAAAAGGCAAATAATAATAATCCTGTGATTAAAAACAAAATAGAATTTAATGGTTCTGGAATCGTCAGTGATTTTGTCGAATAAGGTGAGAAAAATAATATTACCCGAATAAAAGCCCAAAAGCTCCAGCTAAAAAGAATATCGCGCAATCCGTTTTTTTTAGATTGAAGAGGGGAAAGAAATAAGATAAACCAGAAATCAAATACAAAATCAAAAGCAATTAACAGAATCCCCAGCACTTCTAACATAAATGATTCTCCTCGTTAATTTCCCATTGGTTAATGATAAGTTTAGCCCGCCAATATATTTTATTAGAATGTATTTTTTATAAAATTATACATTTATATTTCTTAATTGTAAATAGCTATTATGTAAATAGAATTTTAAATTACACGCGGAAATTTAATTTTATTCACCAAATAAGATGAAAGAATTAGAACTCAAACTTAACAATTATCGGTGGATTGGGATTAGTTTGTTGATATTTTTTTAAGCTATCCTGTTATCTCAAGCATCTATTAAATACCACAATTCTAGTTTTAAAAATTCTCTTTTAGTTCAAAATATCAGGAATGTCATCTGAACAAGTCTGGTCTGAAATCGCCCTATCCGCGCCAGAGGGGCAGGTCAATGGCGATGGCAAGGGGATTGTCTTCCGCCAGCTCTGCTGCCTTTTCAGGTGAATCCACTCCCCCGGCGGCGATCAACGGAATGCCTCGCCGGGCACATTCCCGAGCCAGCCGGCGGGCGGCTGGATAGTGTGGCGCCCCATACAACCTGCCGCTGAAGGGTCTTGCTTGGCGCTGAAGCATGCCGCGAGCAGGCGTCGGCAAAAAAGCGGAAACACCTGCCGATTGAAATACTTTTCCCCAGATCAAAATCAGATCCGCGGATAAGCTGAAAATCAAGGGAAGTTCGGCGCCAAAGGCGGGCAAAGCCGCCAACCAGGCTTGGATTTCGGAAAGGTCATCAATTGGAGGCATCAGGTTCACCGCGGCGATATTTTCCCGCGTTTCCAGTTCGCGAACCATATCCAAACTCAGTTGAAGATCCGCTTCCATCAAACTGGGAATGATTGGCAATGGCGAACGAGCCCATTTTCTTTCCAAAACTTTGAGCGCCGCCCTGAATCCGCGGTTAGGAAACCCGGTATGGATCATCACCTGCCCATCCGCTTCCAGTAAACCACTATTCTCCGCCAGTGAGCGCGATCGCCAGCTGAGCGGGTCGGTGATAAATGCCCCAAACCCGCCCCAGTCGTCCAATCCGCGAATCGTTTCCAAGCAGTACGGGCTGGGCGAAAAGCCAAGAAAGCCTGGCATGTTTACCAGCGGATGGGAGAGATTGAGTTCCCGTTTGTTCATACTTTTTTAACTATACAACATTTCAGGGTAGTGTCCCGCCTTTCCAAATACCCCGTCAGTTGGCGCCTTCCGTCAGTGCCCGGAGTATAATTCAGGGTATGGATCATTCAGTCTTTCAATCTCCTTTCTCTTGGCGCTACGGCAGTAAAGCCATGCGTCAAATTTGGTCTGAAGAGCACAAACGCAAACTTTGGCGCGCCATTTGGGTCGCTCTGGCTCATGTTCAAACCGACTATGGTTTGGTTACCCCCCAACAGGCTGCCGACCTTGAGGCTCACATGAATCAGATTGACTTGCCTCGGGCGTTGCAAATCGAGGAGGAGATTCAGCACGATTTGATGGCGGAGGTAAAAACTTTTGCCGAACAGGCGCCTATTGGCGGCGGAATCATCCATTTTGGAGCGACATCCATGGATGTTGAGGATAACGCCGAAGCCCTGCGCTTAAAGATGTCCCTCGAACAGATTAGCGCTACCTTGCGTAACACCCTTGTCTTGCTCTCCGCGCTTACCTTGCAATATGCCGATACACCTCTGATAGCCCTCACCCATCTTCAGCCGGCCGAGCCCAGCACGCTGGGTTACCGCTTTGCTCAAACCTTGCAAGATCTTTTGGCTGATTTTCGTCAAATTAACTGGCTGATTGGCAATATTAAAGGAAAGGGGTTCAAGGGGGCAGTTGGAACCGGCGCCTCGTATGCCGAATTATTTGGCGTAAAGGGGTTGGAAGGTTTTGAAGAAAAGATGAGCGCCCGGCTTAAACTGCCATTCTTTGAAATCACGACTCAAACCTATCCGCGCAAGCAGGAGCTTGAGGTAATGAACGCCCTGGCCGGTTTAGCCCAGTCACTTTACAAATTCTCGTTCGACTTGCGCCTTTTACAATCGCCTGCCTTTGGCGAACTCTCCGAACCGTTTGGGCAGCAGCAAGTAGGCTCATCCGCCATGCCATTCAAACGAAATCCGATTAGAGCTGAGAAAATTGATTCTCTGGCTCGTTATTTGGCTCAGATGCCACGCCTGGCCTGGGATAACGCCGCTCACAACCTTTTAGAGCGAACCCTGGACGATTCCGCCAATCGACGGGTGATGCTGCCGGAAGCCTTTTTAGCCGCGGATGAGATCTTGCGTGTGTTCATGCAAATCGTCAAGGGTTTGAAGATCGACCAACAAGCGATTGAACGCAATTTGCAACGCTACGGGCCTTTTGCCGCCACCGAGCGGGTCCTGATGGCTTGTGTCAAAAAAGGCGCTGACCGACAGCAAACCCACGAAACCTTGCGCCAATGCTCATTAAGCGCCTGGGAAGCCATTCAAATCGGCAAGCCAAATCCGCTGGCGGACCTTATCGCCGGCGAATCTCAAATCAAGCAATACTTAAACCCGGCCCAGATTTCGGCTTTGATGGATTACCGCGGGCATACCGGCTTTGCCGCGCGCAAGGCGCGCGCTCTGGCTGAGAAGACCCTGCTCGAATTTAATTCCTAACCGATCGATTTAATCTGCTCTAACATTTCTGAATTGGAGGTGAATTTAAAACCGGGCATTTCTCGCTCGGTGGAAATTCCGTCTTCAATCATCATCAAATTCAGTACATCCCGGTTACCTACCACGCACTTTCGGCAATTTTTTATTCGGGTATCAAACCCAGACATATCAAAATTATTTGGGTTCTTTTCCGCCAAATACTCTAACACCGCCCGAGCGCAGAGGGTGCCGTCCTTTCGCGCATAGCCGACCAAGCCGGTAGAAGCCTGGCGAGCCCAACCAGCGAGAAACACGCCCTCCATTGGAGCGCCGCTGGCCGGATCGAAAGCCTCAAAAGAGATGTTTTCCATCGGAAAACGAGGGAGCGGATTCTTGGCGTACTCACCACCTTGGAGTGGCAAACCAAAACCCTCGTCCACCTTGTCGCCAATGGCAAAGATGACTGAATCAACTTCCATTTTTTCATACTCACCGCTGCCACGCGCGCCGAGGCTATCCCCCTTGGGAACTGGTTGGTTTAACTCAAGGTTTAGGCTCTCGAGTTTGGCATCTCCCTGCATTTCCGCCGGGGAAACAAAAAAGCGCAAACGGAAACGGGTATTGGAGCGAGAAGGTTCCGCGTTGGGAAGTGACTGGAGCAGGTGCTGTTTTGCCTCACTCACATCCTGCTCAAACGGACTGACGAGAGGGGCTACCCGGGCAAGTTCCCGGTCGAGATGAATCAAATCCAGGTTAAGGATGACCGATTCCATCTCTTTTTTGTCAAACTTAACTTCAAATGGTCCCCGTCGAACCAGGGCGGTTACCTCGCGTAACCGCTTAACTTGAATGAGGTAGCGGGCGATATCCATCATCACGTTTCCAGCGCCCACAATGGCCGCCCGTTCGCCAAACTCAAATTGGCGCTCCACGAATCCGGGTAGTCCATTGTAGTGATAAACCAAATCCTTGGCGTGAATTACCCCGGGCAAGTCTTCGCCGGGCAGTCCCAGACTTTTGGTCGCCTGGGCGCCTACCGTAACAACAAAGGCGTCAAATCTGTAAGAACGCAGTTCATCCAAAGGAAGATCCCCATTGGCGCCAATGCTCAGGTTGCCAAGGTAGCGGATCTCAGGAATTTCCAGAATCTGCCGGAATTGGTTTCGTAAACCAGTCTTCATGGAAAGTTTTGACGGATAAATGCCATATTCAGCCAGCCCGCCGGGTTTGATGTCACGATTAAACAGACTGACCAAATTCCCCGCGCGCGCCAATTCCCGGGCAGCAAACAAGCCGGCCGGGCCAGCCCCGATCACGGCGATATGGAAGGGTGTTGAAGTCACAATGTCTCCTGGTATGAATAAATTAGATCAGCTTAATATAAATTCATTGTACCAAAGTCCACTGTAATTTAGAACAGCCCAAATCGGGAGGACGGTGATTCTATGCTATATTTAACAAAACCCAACAACACAGGAGCGCGAATATGAGCCGGCGTAACCCGCGAACCCGCAGACCATCGATCACCGGATCCCTGAGCAGGAAAATTTCCGGCTTGTTTTTTCGATCCAAATCTGACAATGATAGCTATGCGCAAGACATCCATGAAGGTATGCTGCGCGGACCTGGACAGGTTGTTGGAACCTACTCAACACCCCAGACTGAACCTTACCCGCACACCGAACCAGTAATTTCGGAGGAGAGTGAACAATTCACAACCCCTCCTCCGACCATCCGCCGAAGAACCTCCAGCCCGCGCTCTTCCGGCAGTCAATCCCGTTTTTGGCCAATCTTCTGGACTCTCAGCGGCAGTCTTTCTCTGCTGCTTAACCTCATCCTAATCCTCGCCTTGCTCAGTGTTGGCCGGGAGCTCTTTGTCCTCAAACAATTGGTCAGCGACGAGCTTCTCAGCGGTTTGTACCAGAATTTTGTATTAATGGATGACGCCACCATCACAACCAGCGTTCATGTAAAAAAGGATATTCCGGTCAGTTTTAACCTTCCCCTCGAGCAGGATACGGTGGTTGTACTCACCCAGGATACCCCAATCTACGGCGCCAATGTCGCCCTCAGCAGCGGCGGCGTGTTCATCAACAGCCCCGCGGATATCATCCTGCCTGTAGGTCAGCAATTACCGGTCAGCCTGCGCCTCAGCGTACCGGTCAGTATTTCTGTCCCGGTTGAGCTGGATGTTCCCGTATCGATCCCGCTTTCCTCCACCGAGTTGCACGAGCCGCTACTAGGGCTGCGTGAGGTAATCAATCAATTTTATGAGGTTACTCTGCCCAACATTCAATCTCCCAAGGATTTACCATTCTGCGAAAAATTTCCCGGTTTATGCGAGCTTTACTTTAAATGAACCGAACCGACTTTGAGGATCACATTGAAGCTGAGCTCGACAACGGGCTTAAGCTGCTGATTAAACCCATCCCCACCGCCCCAATCATCTCCCATTGGATGTGGTACCGGGTCGGCTCCCGGGACGAAGCCCCCGGAAAAACCGGCCTCTCTCATTGGGTGGAGCACATGCAATTTAAAGGTACTCCCAATCATTCCTCTGAAGAAATTGAACGCGAGATCGCCCGCAAAGGAGGTATGTGGAACGCCTTCACCTTCTTTGATTGGACCACCTATTACGCCAGCATGCCGGCCGCCGAAATTGATGGATTAATGCGCTTTGAAGCCGACCGGATGCGCAACACCGCCTACTCCCCGGATGAAGTCGAATCCGAACGAGCGGTTATTCTTTCCGAATTGGAAGGCAGCGAAAACGACCCGACCTTTAAGCTTTCCCGCCGGGTTCAGGAAGCCCTTATTCAGATTCACCCCTACCACCATGAGGTCATCGGAACCCGGGAAGACTTGCAGGCTCATTCTTACCACGACCTTTTGGAACACTACCATCGTTATTACCGCCCAAGCAACGCCGTATTAACCATTGCCGGAGACTTGGACCCAAATCAGATGTTGGATAAAGTAGCCGAGTTGTACGTCAATATCCCAGATTCCGCGGAGCCGCGCCTGCCAATCCAGCGTGTTTATCCAACTGATCTGCCCAATCAGAGCGAACAGGTCTTTGAGGTAGAAGGTCCCGGCGATACGGTTTTTGTGGAAATTTCCTACCCTACCCTGCCTGCGGCTCACCCGGATACATTTGCCTTGATCATCTTTGATAGCTTGCTATCGGGGCCTACCAATATGAATATGTTCGGCGGTGGCAGTGTATCAAACAAAACTTCACGCCTTTTTAAAGCGCTTATCGACAGTGGGCTTGCCATGGGCGCCGGCGGTGGTTCACCGATCACCATCGATCCGTTCCTGTACACCTTCAACCTCACACTGAGGCCTGAACAATCTGTTCAAACCGCGATCAGCGCGTTGGATGAACAGATTGAACGCCTTCAAAACGAGCCGGTTGGGCAGGAACAAATTGCCCGCGCCATCAAACAAGCCAAAGCCATCTTCGCCTATGGAGCTGAGAATATCACCAATCAAGCCTTCTGGCTGGGACACGCCGAGATGTTCGCAAATTACAGCTGGTTCCAAAATTATCTCCTCCGCCTCGAAGAGGTTACCCCTGCCGATCTTACCCGGGTAGCCCGGCAATGTTTTTCCAAACAGCAACGCGCGGTCGGAATTTACCTCCCTAACGGCCAGACATTGGAGGAGACATGGTAACCCATAGTCTTCCCGGCTCCGAAGATATTACCCGGGTGGAACTTCCCAACGGTATTGTGGTGCTTGCCCGCGAGAATTTTTTCAGCCAAAGTATCGGTTTTCAAGGCTTTATCCAATCGGGCAGCTTGTTCGATCCACCGGAAAAGCTCGGGTTGAGTGAATTTACCTCCGCGCTAATGATGCGCGGCACCCTTCGGCGTGGGTTCGATCAGTTTTTTGAGGCTCAGGAGAGTGTTGGCGCGCGGCTCGGTCTGTCTTCCGGTACACATTTAAGCGCTGTTTCCGGCTACTGCCTGGCGGAGGATCTACCTGACCAACTCAATTTGCTTTCCGAAATGCTGCGAGAACCGCTCTTTGATCCTTCGGAAATGGAAAAACTGCGTCTTCAATTCCTCACCGGGCTCGACCTCCGCTCACACAGCACCGGAGCCGTAGCGGAATTAGCCTACGACGCCCTCATGTACGGCGGTCATCCCTACGCGCGGCCAGACGATGGTTACCCTGAAACTGTGCGCGCGATTACACGTGAAGACATCCTCGATCATCACCGCGCCACCTTTGGCCCAGCAGGCATGGCTATCTGTCTGGTTGGGGCGGTTAAGGCGAGCCAGGCGGTGGAGTGGGTGGAACAAGCCTTGGGCGATTGGCAAAATCCCGCTCAAAAATCTCCAATCATCATTCCAGACGCGACTCCTCCCGCCGAACCCCAGCGCTCGGATTTGTTCCTTCCAGGTAAAACTCAAACCGATCTGATTATGGGGGTAATGGCAATGAAACGAACCGACCCCGAGTATTTACCTGCCCGAATGGCGAATTCGATCCTCGGACAATTTGGCATGATGGGTAGAATTGGTACGGAAGTCCGTGAAAAAAGCGGCTTGGCTTATTACGCCAGCTCAAGTATCGGCGGGGCTGTTGCGCAGGGTACCTGGGATTTCAGCGCCGGAATAAACCCTGAAAACCTCGACAAGACCATTGCCCTCATCCATAAGGTAATCCGCGAGTTTTTAGAGGAAGGCGCCAGCCAGGACGAGATTACCGATAATCAGGACGCGATTATCGGGCGTTTGCCTCTCAGCCTGGAAAGCAACCGCGGGGTCGCAAAAGCCGTGCTCGATTTGGAACGAAAACAGCTCAGCTTTGATTATTATTACAACTACGCCTCCACAATTCGCGCCATCACCCGCGAGCAAGTCACGGAAGCCGCCCGCAAATATTTGTTCAGCCCTAATTTTGTTATATCAAGCTGCGGACCGAGGATAAGTAAGAAAGGTAAATGAATATGTTGCGAACCGGAGTAGATCTGATTGAAATTTACCGCCTGGAAAGCGCCCTGGAACGCGCCGGACAAACTTTTATGGATCGGGTGTTTACCCAAAAGGAACAGGAGCTTTTCGGTAAAAATCTTGCCTCACTGGCGGCTCGTTTCGCCGGCAAGGAAGCGGTCAGCAAGGCAATCGGCACCGGTTTTGGTGATATCGCCTGGACGGATGTTGAAATCCTGCGTGGGGAACGCGGCGAACCGTTGCTCCATATTCGGGGAAAGGCGGCCGAAGCGGCTGCCCAGTTGGGCATCCTGCGCTGGTCGATCAGCCTCAGCCATACCCATGATCACGCGATCGCTATGGTTGTAGCCGAGTGCGCTGATTGAGTGTGGAAACCAGCCTGTCATTTCGAAGGAATAAAACGGCAAAGTGCTTTGTCATTTCGAAGGAGCACAGCGACTGAGAAATCTTATACCACCCTGTCATTTCGAAGGAGTAAAACGACTGAGAAATCTTATCCAATGTGACTAAGATTTCTCCCTGCGGTCGAAATGACAAAACGGTAGAAATGACAAGTGTGCTGTCATTTCGAAGGAGCGCCAGCAACTGAGAAATCTTATCCAAAGTGACCAGGATTTCTCCCTGCGGTCGAAATG
>DATMWA010000090.1:0-2128 GCA_035562755.1 Anaerolineales bacterium | reverse complement strand
TTCAGAAATATTGTTCCCATGGTTGTCGAAAGTTCTGGAAGAGGCGAAAGGGCATACGACATTTATTCTTTGTTACTTAAAGAACGAATTATATTCCTCGGTACCGGAATCGATGACCAGGTCGCCAATTCGATCGTCGCTCAATTGCTGTTCTTAAACCACGAAGATCCAGAAAAAGAAATTCAAATGTATATCAATTCACCTGGTGGAGTAATATACGCGGGATTGGCGATTTATGACACAATGCAAATGATTTCTAATCCCATCAGCACAGTTGCGGTAGGTGTAACAGCCTCTTTTGGAACTGTCTTGCTGACCGCTGGTACAAAGGGACGCCGATTCGCTTTACCCAACGCGACGATTCACATGCACCAGCCTTTAGGCGGCGCGCAAGGTCAAGCCACAGATATTGAAATTCAAGCTAAGCAGATTTTACGGCTCAAATCACTTCTCAACGGTGTGATGTCAAAACACACCGGTCAACCTATTGAAGTAATTGAGAAAGATCTTGACCGCGATTATTACCTTGACGCTCAACAGGCAGTCCATTACGGACTTGTAGATCAGGTACTTCAAGTTCCAGAGAAGACCAAGTAATCAGGAGGGGTAACTACCCCTCCTCTTCATTTTCCGTGTTCTCTCTCATTATTGTTTATAATTGAAAAATTATGATTAAACCTTCAACCTTCTCTATCGTTGCTTACGACTCTGAGACCGAGTCATGGGGTATCGCCGTTGCCTCGAAATTCCTCGCGGTGGGATCTGTTGTTCCTTGGCTCTCATCAAACGCCGGCGCCATTGCGACTCAGTCTTACGCAAACACATTATTCGGCTCGGAAGGAATCAAATTACTTGCCACTGGAATCAGTGCCGAAAAATGTTTCCAGGAAATTTCAAAGTCCGATCACGAACTCGATCTTCGCCAGGTTGGTATTGTCGACAAATTTGGAGGAAGTTTTACTTTTACAGGAAAACAATGTCATGACTGGGCAGGAGGGATTTCCCAACCCGGTTATGCTATTCAAGGAAACCTTTTAGTTAGCCGAAACGTCATTCTCGAGATGGAAAAAAACTATCTTTTGAGTAATGGTGACTTTGCGGACAGGTTATTTGCCGCCCTCAAGGCAGGCGATACCGCCGGAGGTGATAAGCGCGGTAGACAATCTGCGGCTCTTAGAATCGTTAAAGTTGGCGGCGGATATGGAGGTTTTTCTGATAATTTGATCGATTTTCGGGTAGATAACGATTCTGATCCTTTCAGTAAACTTTCAGAAATGATGGAGCTTCGCCATCTATATTATGACCGTTCCCCAATCGAGGAAAAAATTCCAATTGATGAGAGTTTGATCAAGAAATTTGCACCATTGTTACTACGTAGAGGTCATCTATCTTCGGAAAATTTCAGTGAAAATGAATTTTTACAAGCTCTAAGTGGCTTTATTGGCTATGAAAACTTTGAGGATCGATTTGATCCTATCAAACATACGCTCGATAAACCAGTTCACGATTACATCCTTCGAAATTACTAAACCATGAAATCCACACAGCATGAAATCAAAGCACTTATACTGGATATGGATGGCGTAGTTTGGCGCGATACTTCCACAATCGGCGATTTACCTAAGATTTTTTCAAAAATGCGAGAACTCGGCTTGAAATTCACCATGGCTACAAATAATTCCACCAGAACAATCTCCGAATATGTAGAAAAATTTGCCGCTTTAGGCGTTACCCTCAATCCAGAGGAAATCCTCAATTCTTCTCAAACCACCGCCCAGGTACTCAGAGAAAGATTTCCTCAAGGAACCGAAATTTTTACCATTGGTGAGAGCGGGCTATATTCCTCCCTGAATGAAGAAGGATTGCATCCAGTCGGTTTGCAGAACCTTCAAGAGCCAAAAGCAGTCGTTATGGGAATCGATCGATCAATCAATTTTGAGAAAATGGCCGAGGCTGCCCTTCTGGTCAATTCTGGTCTACCATTCTACGCGACCAACCCAGATGTAAGCTTTCCGACTTCCCGGGGATTTATCCCTGGTAATGGTGCTTGGATTAATGTCATTAAAACCGCGACTGGTGTCGAACCCATTATTGCTGGAAAACCAGAACCTGAGATGTTGAGGGTAGC
>DATMWA010000089.1:0-2153 GCA_035562755.1 Anaerolineales bacterium | reverse complement strand
GTGAAAGTAGATTATCTACTCGGTAATCAGAGAACAAGCGGTTGGTGAAAGCTTGTCAAGATAGTTTAATCGAAATACCCTCAGGAGAAGCCTTCTTCAAAAAGAAGTGCCGGGTGCGCCCGTATACAGCGCTAGAGCATGTCACAATGAAACCGAGTGCTCGAATCAATAAGACTAACGTCTTTTGTTTCGACATCCCCGTGACAGGGGATTTTTTGTAAAAAGACGTAAGTAAATCAAGGTGGTACCGCGAGAAACCTCGCCCTTGCCAATCAGATATATTATCTGGCTGGTTGGGGTGAGGTTTTTTATTGCTATTTCCCCTCATGAAAGGAGGTGAAAATTATGAAAACTGTAGGCATTATCGGAGGCTTTGGACCCGTAACCACAGCCAAATTTCAGCTAATGGTGATCGATAAAGTTAGACGCGCCAACCAAACAAGTCGACCGCCCATCTTGTCATGGAATACTCCAATTCCCTTGTCAATCGAAAATAAGCTTATCCATCATGGCAACGGAATTAAACTTTTCCTACCATTCTTAATTAATGCTGCCAAAATTCTTGAAAAAGCTGGGGCTGATTTTTTAGTCCTCCCATGCAATACGCTCCATTTATTATTTGAAGACATTGCGGGATCAGTCAATATTCCCATTTTGAATATTATCGACGAAACAATCAAAAAACTAAAACAACAAGATATTCATCAGATTGGTCTATTGGCTACAAAATGTTCCATCGATGCCAAACTTCACATTGGGAAGTTAACAGCAAACAATATCAACGTAGTTTTTCCCGCCAACCAAAATCAAGTCGATACTGCAATCAGTCGTCTACTAACCAACGATTTAGATATCAACCTTGAAGAAATTCTTCTTCAGGAATTTCATCAAACTAAAGACATCCTCCTTGGCTGTACCGACCTACAATTGGCAAAATCCAGCATTAATAATCACAACATATTCGATAGTCTCGAAATCCTGGCAGAAGCAACTGCAAGAGAAATCTTGAACTAAATATATTAAAATCAACTAACATAAGGAAATGACCATGGATCCAATCGAAGAATTACTCACCAGAAGAGTAGAAAAAATACTCCCCACCAAAGAGGAATTAAAAGAAGTTTTGAATTCGGGTAAAAAAATCAGGCTCTATCAAGGTTTTGACCCCAGTAGTCCCAACCTTCACATTGGTCACTTAGTTGGCCTACTTCAATTAAAAGCTTTTCAAGATTTGGGTCATGAAGTAATCTTTCTCATCGGCGATTTCACCGGCATGATCGGCGATCCTACCGACAAATCAGCTACCCGACCCAAACTTACCCGAGAGCAAGTCCTCGAAAACGCCAAAACCTACCAGGAGCAAGCTGGCAGAATTTTGCGGTTTGATGGTGAAAATCCAGTTCAACTCAAATTCAATTCTCAGTGGTCAGACAGTATGACTTTCAAGGATTTAATCGAACTTGCTTCCAATGTGACCGTCCAACAAATGATCGAGCGAGATATGTTTCAAGACAGGATTTCCCAGAATAAACCAATTTTCCTTCATGAATTTCTCTATCCTTTAGCTCAGGGTTATGACAGTGTCATTATGGATGTCGATCTTGAGGTTGGCGGTAATGACCAAATGTTCAACATGATGGTGGGTCGCCAACTAATGAAATCACTCAAAAATAAAGAGAAATCGGTACTCACCACCAAGCTGCTTACCGACGCAGAAGGTAGAAAAATCGGCAAAACCACCGGCAATGCCATCAATCTTTTTGGTGATCCCAAGGACTTATTTGGGGCCATCATGTCTCAACCAGACAGCATTCTTGATCAAGGCTTTGAACTCGCCACCACCCTTCCCCTCAAAGAAATCGAAATACTCAAACAACAAAGACAAACCCAACCTATGGAAATAAAAAAACGGCTCGCCTTTGAAGTCGTCAAGCTCTGCCAAGGAGAAACAACCGCCATTAGTGCCCAAACGCACTTCTTAACCACCTTTCAAACCAAAAGCTTTGCCAATCTTCCCGAATTCCACCTCGACCTGACAGAAATATCCGTTTTAGATCTTCTCTCCAAATTGGGAGCAGGGGAGAGTAATGCTGACAAAAAACGGCTTATTCGCGATGGTGCGATAGCTCTTAATAACCGGAAAATAACCGATC
>DATMWA010000088.1:0-3417 GCA_035562755.1 Anaerolineales bacterium | reverse complement strand
ATGACATTGGGGGCGGTCGTCCTTCGACATGACCATAAACCTCCTGTCATTTCGAGCGTAGCGAGAAATCTTGGTCAAGGATGTTAAGATTTCTCAGTCGTTTTACTCCTTCGAAATGACAAAGCGGGCGGCGGTGCTCCTTTGAAATGACAAGCGGTGTTGTGCTCCTTCGACATGACAAAGCCGGCAGCGTTCCTTCGACATGACCATAAACTTCCTGTCATATCGAGCGTAGCGAGAAATCTTGGTCATGGATGTTAAGATTTCTCAGTCGCTGACGCTCCTTCGAAATGACAAGCAAATGAACCGAAAAGACATTGAGGCGATGCTAGGTTTATGGATAAGATTTCTCCCTTCGGTCGAAATGACAAGGTTTGGTTCGAAATGACAAGAGGGGCTGTGATCCTTCGGCATGACATTGAGGCGGCGCTCCTTCGAAAGAACAAGATGTAGGGCAAAATACCATTTTAGGCAATTAGAAATACCGCAGCTACAAAGCCGCGGTTCTGTAAACTTCCAACGCATGACTAAAATATTTACCCCAACTGGAGGACCAGCGACCTGTGGCAATTCAAAACACATCCAGGAACGTAACGCTTGCGGTGTTAGGTGACGAAATCAGCGCATGGATGTTTAGCGCGCAGCAGGTGGATTGCCGATTATTTTATTGCGGGCTAAGGGTGCCGTCTGCGTACACATAAAAAACCTGCAAGCCATTGTGGCGGATATTTAAGTCATCCATATAGTTATCAAATGGAAACTGTTGGTAACCAGATTCATTCCTCGCGATTACCCGCCAAAAATATGTGTCGGGTTCCAGAACGTTATCAAATTCCACCTGCGGAAAATTGGTAGTGGTTGCCTCGAGAATTACTTCATTAAACTCATAATCTCGGCTTAGTTGAATTTGATAGGTAATGTTTTCAGCATTGAAATCGTACGAGGTGTTCCAGTAAAACCGAATTTTCCCATCCACAATTTCGGGAGTGCCAAGGAAGAATGGCATGGGTTCCTTGAGGCTTTGCTGGTAGCGCTGGTAATTTGTATCCACTTCCCTTGGGATGGTTTGGTAGGCAAATTCGAGCCGGTCTTCCTCGGAATAAAATAGATCAGGCGTGCGGTTAAGGAATGGGGCCGTCACTTCGCGGTAGACTGCCAATTTCTCATTGATGATCTCAGATGTAAGCAAGGGCCGAATTTCTTCAATTTTTTCATCCAGCTGCTGGCGATAACGGTCGACCTTGAGCACGCGGTTGTGAAGCACAACTCCCCAATAGGTCTGGACGCCTTTTTCCCAGTTCTGGTAGGGAAATACGGATCCAAAACGTTCTTTGAAGAGTACGTTTAGCGAGGCATCATAGTCCCAGGGCAAGAAGTACCATTTTTCGCTGTTCTGCGGACTGTAAAGGTAGAAGTTTTGGGATGTCGTATCGGTATGGCCAATCAGGATATTGAAAGCCATCCAGGTGAAATAATTATCAACATTAAAATAGCGCTCAAAAGTCTGTTCAATGGGGATGAGCGGATCATTGACAGCTTCAAGCATGCTGATCAACTTGGTGTGGTTTTGGTCGCCCTTTACCTCCAACCGTGTTTCAAAAGCCCGCAATTCGTATTGAGGGTCATCAACTGGACGGATTTCTTGCGGATAGCGGAAAAATTCAAAAAAGACGGCTTTATATAATTGGCCGTTTGGATCCAAACCATGATTGCGTAAAAAGGTGCGGTTTGGCTGTTCCACCTGGGTGAATAGTCCGTAATCAACAAATTCCTCAGATGGCGGATCGCTGGTTTCATCCTTCACGTACAAGTGTACAAACTGGGTCCTCAAACTGGTCATATCCGGCACACTTTGCAACAAATCAAAACAGAGATAGTTTTTTATTCGGGTTGGATCACCGTAATGCTTGTTAAGCGCGATGGTGTTTTGTCCGCGCCAACCGCCCGTACGATCGCGCAGTTCGATTTTGTAGGATTTTACAGTTCGGGTGGACGCGGAATTACCACGCACCTGGATGGTACCGTTAGGCAGGTTTTCGCCAAAGCCTACTTCGCCCCGGATGGGTCCGGTTTCATCGCCAATCTGGAAAATAACCTCTGCTTTATCTACTTCCACATTTTCCAAATTCTCAAAGAAAAACTTGGTGGCGTTATTAACCTCTTCCCAGGTGTGGTTGGTATTCTCCGAAGCGTTGCCTTTGCGCACAGTGACATAAATGGTCACGATCGAACTCGGATCGTCATTCGCGTAAAGCGCCACATTATCCACGAGGGGCAATTCATTAATATCTTGCTGCGCGGCTTTGGGCACCGCTGTTTGCTGCGGCGTGGCTGTGACCTGCATCGTGTTAACCGGCTCAGAAATCGCTTCAACAGGTTGCAAGCTGAAAACCAAAGCCCCAGCTAAAATCAGCACTACCAAAATCCCGAGCAGGAACGAAAAAAACTTTTTCAAATATTTCCAACCTTTCGCTTAGCGCAGGTTCTATCAAACCATTTGGTAAGGCGAGCGTGTAAACCGATTGTTTGGTTCCAGCCAATACCGACAACTTGCTCCAATATCTGATTTTGCGCGGAAATTGGGAAAAGAAAAACCTGCCGACGACCGAACTGCCCCTGGTTCCCGATCAATCCAATCTCTGGCTTTAGAATCCCGATTACTTGAACAAATTCAACTTCCATACGTCTCCACATTCTCCATTGGCGGCTTTTTTCCCAATTATGCTACATTGTTCCGACTCACAATCGAATTTTTTTATAAAATCACCAACCCTGACCAACTACTCGGTCAGGAAATTTTTCCATCATGTACAGCAAAAGAAGGTGTGAAGTGAGAAGCCGAAGGTATTTTAATGCTGCTTCACTCGTTGGTACTCGTGGAAAGGCGTACTTAATACCCACATCCATATCAAAAGCATAAGTATTGACACATTATATACTTTTTTTGATGGTTGATTGTTAAACATGCTAACGGATTTGAGATTTGTGTTTCGGGTTGGTATGATCCCCACATTGAAAACTCATCCAAGGATATTTCCGCAAATCTGCCCTTTTACCCAAACCTCCTTCGATGCATTCGATCTAGCGCAACCTCAATCACATCGCTTTCACTCCATCCCATAACCCATACTATCACACTTGATTTGCAAATAATTAGAGTACGATCTATTCTATTAAACTTAGGTTGCGGGGGATAAATACTCGAATTTTTATCCCAGCCATGGGGCCGTAGAACTCCGGCCGAATTAAAACACAACACGGACCTTGCGGTCCGCGTTTTTAAGTTGCGGGGGCAGGACTCGAACCTGCGACCTCCGGGTTATGAGAGATTTTCCTGGTTTCGGAACGTTTTCCACTCAGGCTCCGCATTTTAGCCTGGCCTGAGGGACGCTCTTCTGAAGAGGCCGGAGGATCTTT
>DATMWA010000087.1:0-1823 GCA_035562755.1 Anaerolineales bacterium | reverse complement strand
GGGCGGGTCATCCCCGCCCTATTTTTTTTGGGAGAAGGGCATTTAAGGCGCGTGGCCAAACCAGCTGAAAAAAAATTGCCGCCAGCAAATTCAAACTTGATCTCAAGTTCAAAACGATTTTATAGCTGGAAATGAGCGCAGCTTTGTTGGAGCGAAACTCACTTATCCCTTGCTGCGGAAATCAACGTTAAGGGTGCAGAGATTTGCGCGCGTACCATGAGGTTTACAAAAAAAGCTCGCTTAATGGCATGGATGCGGCGCCCCCAAGCGGACTTGTATTCAGGAAAAGACCAGGTCGAGCGAAGGGTAACTCGCTGGGCATCAAATCCTGACAATTTCGTCGTACCCGAATGAGCATTTGGCAGCCTGTAAAGTAGTTGATATATTGTAAATATCGATAAATAATGATATATTAATCTCAATATGTCATTTAACCCAGCATATCCCCATTCTTTGGAATTACTTCCTCCACCACAAAAGATTTCCAATTCCGACTTTGGAGATCTATTAATCAAGGCCCGGGTTGCTTTGGCAGAATTAAAAGGAGCCTGCGGGCAACTGCCGAACCCTTTGTTATTAACCGCTCCATCTGTACTGCGCGAGTCGGTGGCGAGTTCCAATATTGAGAATATCAACACCACTCTAGCGGAGGTATTACAATGGCAGTTGTTTCCAAAGTCGGAGCAGCGCCAGGTTGATAAAGAAGTTCTGCATTACCGGGAAGCTCTGCTTTGGGGATATGAACAACTCAACGAGTTCCCGCTTTGCTCGCGAATTATCAATGGTATTCAGGGACGGCTCATACCCGAAGGCAGTGGGTTATATCGCCACGAGCAAAATCGGATTGTAAACGCGGCAACGCGGGAGGTTTTGTACACTCCCCCGCCTGCCCAGGATATTCCTCCTTTGATTGCAAACTGGGAACATTTTGTGAACGAAGGCGATGAAAAGATAGATCCATTAATCCGCACAATCATTGCTCATTACCAATTTGAAGCGATTCACCCATTTCGGGATGGGAATGGGCGTACAGGCAGAATCTTAATGGTTTTGCAGTTGATACAGGAAAAATTGCTCTCCCTGCCGGTCCTTTATATCAGCAGTTACATTAACGATCATCGCGGTGATTATTACAAGTATTTATTAGCAGTAACTGCCCATGAAAACTGGAATGATTTTATAAGCTACATGCTGGCTGGTTTTATTAGTCAAGCACAGGCATCCTATTCAACCCTACATGAAATATTAAAATTGCATCATGAAGTTAAAGAGAAGGTACGAATGGAAAATAACAAGATTTACAGTGCGGAATTAATTGACGCGCTTTTTACTTTCCCAGTGCTTTCTCCAACCACCCTTGCCGCGGCGTTGAACATGCATTATACAACCACGAGCCGTTATCTCGCCCAACTGGCAGAAACGGGCATTCTTACCGATGCGGTGGTGGGAAAGTATCACCTGTTCGCAAATCACCGGCTTATGGATATCTTACAACGGGGATAAACACCCCGCCAGCAGGCGAAATAATAGCAATGGGTGGTACAGTAATGGAAAATCCCCTCAATGGGGGCCGGGTTTGAGATAAAAAAACACCCTGTTATGGTACAGGGATGTTGTGCCCCCAAGCGGACTCGAATATCATCCCCTCGATGGGGGCCGGGTTTGAGATAAAAAAACACCCTGTTATGATACAGGGATGTTGTGCCCCCAAGCGGACTCGAATATCATCCCCTCAATGGGGGCCGGGTTTGAGATAAAAAAACACCCTGTTCGGGTACAGGGATGTTGTGCCCCCAAGCGGACTCGAATATCATCCCCTCAAT
>DATMWA010000086.1:0-114460 GCA_035562755.1 Anaerolineales bacterium | reverse complement strand
TTCTTCATCAATGCGAACTTTTTCGCCTGGTTTTAAAGCAAAGTTCTTCACAATTTGGGCGGGAAGTTTAAGGTGCCCATTCTCGTCCACTTCAGCCCAGGCGATGGTCGGCTTGCCTGAAGTCATTTCCAAATTGATCGGTCTTGGTTTAAGAAATTGGTTTTTAATATCCATAAGTTTATGGTAATAGGAACAATTGTAGCCTATAAAAAACCGTCAAGAAAATTCTCAACGGTTCATCGCAATTTATTTAGAATTCTTCATCATCTTCGTCGTCATCAAAGTCTTCTTCTTCGAATTCTTCTTCTTCCATTCCATCCAATTCATCATCGAAATCATCTTCCATATCCGGATCTTCACTAGAACTGTAAGTTAAACATCCATTCTCTGGGTCGAGCTCAATCGCTGCTGCGGCACAGTAATTGTCATCAAGAAAAACACAATCTACATAATGGCATCTGATGCGAGGCATGGCGTATCAACTCCTGGAATTATATATTTTTAAAAACTTTATAAACAGCCACAAAGAACAGGATGGTCATGGTAATTTGGGAAACCAGGCAGAACGGACAGATCGCATCCAGGATCCAGATCTCAATGTATATGAGATAAATGGTAAAAAGGAACCCCAACAAGCTGGAAGCAAAGAATGGAAGATTACCGTTCTTTTGGGTTATTGAAAATTTGTCTTCATAGTAGAGCATTAAAAACAAGGCGATGTAACCGAAGACGCCAATCAACCCGACAGGAATACCGTAAAATTCAGAAAATCTACTGGCATTTACTGTGGAGCAATCGCCGCTACCTAAGCACATCGAATCATTATCAGTGTAGTTGTAAATTGCCATATAAACGGAGACAACCAATCCAATAAGAATGACGGCGAGGGAGGCGTAATGGATGTATTGATCCAGCTTGGACTTCATTGATTTTTACCTGATCCTTTCCTATTCAAGGCAGGTATTTTATACTGAACCTAATTATTAGTAAAGGGCAAAAGTCAAACTATTAACCGCCCTTGATCCTCGAAGCATCCAAAACATTGTCGAGAGACTCCAATCGGGCTAAAACCCGGCTGAGGTGATTCAAATCTTTTACCTCGAGAATCAAATTTATCAGTGCTATATCTGCTTTTACTTTATCTTTTTCTACCCGTACACTCACATCGACGATGTTCACACCCTCAGAAGTTAACAAGTTCGAAATATCTCGAATTAATCCTGGTCTGTCAAATGAGGTTACTTGAACCGGAACCGGGTAAGTCCGGGTGTTTGAACCCCAGGAGACTTTAACCAACCTTTCTTTTTCTTTCACACTGAGAATATTTGGACAATCCATGCGGTGAATCGTGGCCCCGCGTCCACGGGTAATATAACCAATAATCGGATCGCCAGGCATTGGATTGCAGCATTTAGCGGTATTGGTAAGTAAACCCTTCAATCCAACAACAGAAACAGATTCTGTAGTTTCGGAACTGGATTTGGGAGCCGAAGTAATAATCTCTTCCGGTTCGTCCAGTTGTCCTTCTGAAACCAGGCTGATGATTCGATGAAGGGGTAATTCACCCAGCCCAACATCAACAAACAGGTCCTCAGGATTTTTGTAATCAAGCGAACGGGCCAGGTTCTCAAAATTTGTATTGGTAATCGAAAGTTTGCGTAATTCGCGTTCTACAATGTTGCGCCCATTTTCCAGGCTTTTTTCTCGATCCTCTTTTTTGAACCAGGCTTTGATCTTTGATCTTGCCCGTTGTGTTTTAACCAAGCCAAGACTTAAATTTAACCAATCCCGACTCGGTCCGCCTTGTTTGGTTGTGAGAACCTCAACGCGTTGCCCAGTCCGGATAGCAAAATCCAGTGGAACTAATTTTCCATCGACCTTTGCGCCGCGACACCGATGCCCGATGTCAGTATGGACATGATAGGCAAAATCGATCGGGGTTGATCCGGAAGGGAGATCGATGATGTCACCTTTAGGAGTAAATACATAAACGCGATCCTCAAAGACGTCCGTCTTCATTGAATCAACAAATTCCTGGGCATCATTTACATCCTGATTCCACTCCATCATTTGACGAAGCCAGAGGATATGCTGTTCATATTTAGGATCTTGTTTCGAGCCGCCTTCCTTGTAGCGCCAATGAGCGGCAATGCCATATTCTGAATTCTGATGCATTTCAGGTGTGCGAATCTGTACTTCAAGCGGCTTTCCATCATCAAAAATGACAGCTGTATGAAGAGATTGATAAAAATTGTCCTTGGGCGCGGCGATGTAATCATCAAATTCACCTGGTATTGGGCGCCAATGATTATGAACAATGCCTAATGCCGCATAGCAAATAGGAACGTCTGGAACAATTAATCTCACTCCACGGACATCTCTGACCAATTCAAAGGATTTATCCTTTTTGATCATCTTTTTGTAAATAGAGTAAATGTGTTTTGGACGTCCGGATATTTCTGCTTTGATACCTGATTGTTCAAGAACGTTCTTGAGGGTATCGATGATTGCGGAAATTTGTTCTTCTCTTACGCTTCGTCTGTCCGAGATTAGCTCGGCAATTTCCTTGTATTTCTCGGGATCGACATACCTCAAGGAAAGATCTTCTAACTCCCATTTGATTTGCCATATTCCTAGTCGACTGGCCAAAGGGGCATGAATATCAATGGTTTCCTGTGCGATGCGTTTTTGCTTTTCCTTGGACGTGTATCCAAGAGTTCGCATGTTGTGTAATCTGTCCGCCAATTTTATTAAAACGACCCTTACATCTTCATTCATCGCTAGAAAAGTCTTGCGAATTGTTTCATTGGCGAGCATTTTCTTTCTTTTTCGGATCGCTTCCTCGGATGAATCATCTTGTGATACGAGGTTTTCGAAATTTTTACTGCTTACCCTCGGCAGGGTATCCAATTTGGTTACACCTTTGACAAGATTGGCAATGGTTTCACCAAATTCCGAACGAATTTGATCGAGTGTAAGCTCGGTATCCTCAACAGTATCATGGAGCAACCCCGCCGCGATGACCTCAGGCTGCATTCGCAGTTCACTTAATATTTGGGCTACAGCCACGCAATGGTTAATGTAAGGTTCACCGCTCAATCGTTTTTGGGAGGCATGTGCTTTCGCTGCAAGATCGTAGGCGTGTTTAACCAAAGCCTTATCCGCTTCGGAAAAATAACTTGGTAGATGTTCCATGAATTGATTGATCGCGATTGCGTGTACTACGGTCATAATGATCCTGCCTGATAATTAAAGAATTATAATTTACATTCTCTACAAAGGATTTAGTCTATATTTCAAAATAGGAAGGTTAACCCATGAATTTATCAATTGTTAGCAGCGAAGCGGGACATGTCGTCGAATTTGGTTATTATGTTTGGTACTTTGGACTCGGATTTCTGGTTGTAGTTCTGGCAGGGGCGCTCGCAGCCAATAATGATTGGCTCTATAAAGATGAAATTATCGTAACTCACAAGTCTAAAAAGCATTAATATGAAATTTGAATTGGTCGCGCCTTACAAGCCCACCGGTGATCAACCCGAAGCGATCAAAAAGTTGACCGATGGGATATACAAGGGTTTAAAACACCAGGTTTTATTAGGAGCGACTGGCACAGGCAAGACTTTTACAATCGCGTCCATTATTCAGGCAGTTCAACGCCCTGCCTTGATAATGGCGCATAATAAAACTTTGGCAGCCCAGCTCTATGCCGAGTTCAAGGAATTTTTTCCAAATAACGCGGTTGAATATTTCGTTTCTTATTATGATTACTATCAACCTGAGGCTTATGTCCCTCGAAATGATCTTTACATTGAAAAAGAAACAGATATTAACGAAGAAATTGAGCGATTGAGGCTGGCCGCAACGGCTTCACTTATTTCTCGCAAAGATGTAATTATTGTTGCTTCTGTTTCCTGTATCTATGGTTTGGGAAGCCCGGATGAATTCTTAAGCGGCACTATCGAATTAATTAAGGGCGAAATCTACCGCCGCAACGCTTTATTGCGAAAATTAATTGAAAGTCAATACACTCGAAATGACATTGAATTGCGGCCAGGGACATTTAGGGTGCGAGGTGATACTCTTGAAATAATGCCAGCCTACTCCGAGAAAAAGGCTTTTAAAATCAGCTTCTTCGGAGATGAGGTTGAGTCTATCGTCGATTATAGCCCTGTATCAGGTGAGGTATTTGAAGTTCCGGAAAGAGTCCAAATTTTTCCTGCAAAACATTACCTCACCCAGGATGAAAAATTGAAAGTTGCCATAGAGGACATTGAGCAAGAGATTGGAGAGCGGGTCACATATTTTAAAAGTGAAGGCAGGCTAATCGAAGCCCAACGGATTGAACAACGGGCGAAATACGATTTGGAAATGCTTAAAGAGGTAGGGTATTGTTCTGGCATTGAAAATTATTCACGCCACTTGGATCGGCGCCCCGCGGGAACGCCTCCCTGGACGCTGATCGATTTTCTGCCATCAGATTATTTGTTAGTGGTTGATGAGTCTCATATGACGGTCCCTCAAATTCGGGGGATGTTTAATGGTGATCGTTCCCGCAAATCAACACTAATTGACTATGGTTTTAGATTGCCAAGCGCCTTGGATAATCGCCCGCTAACCTTTTCTGAATTTGAACGAGTGATGGGGGCAACAATCTATACCTCTGCCACTCCAGGTCCATATGAATTGGAACATAGCCAACAGACTGTTGATCAGGTGATTCGGCCGACCGGTTTGGTTGACCCGATGGTTGAGGTGAGACCAACAAAGGGTCAGGTTGATGACTTGATCGGTGAGATCAATATGCGAATTGCCCAAAAAGAAAGGGTATTGGTGACGACCTTAACCAAGCGAATGTCAGAAGATTTGGCTGATTACCTCAAGGAAGTTGGAATTAAGGTTCATTACCTGCATTCAGAGGTGGAAACCCTGGAGCGGATC
Organism: Anaerolineales bacterium; assembly: GCA_035562755.1. Taxonomy (GTDB): domain Bacteria; phylum Chloroflexota; class Anaerolineae; order Anaerolineales; family Villigracilaceae; genus UBA5195. Next base: position 109,519 of record DATMWA010000086.1, on the reverse strand, counting down.
TCAATCCTTCGCGAACTTCGCCTTGGAGTTTATGATGTCATTGTTGGAATAAATCTTCTCAGGGAAGGCCTTGACTTACCTGAGGTTTCGCTTGTAGCAATTCTGGATGCTGACAAAGAAGGCTTTTTGCGCTCCGCGACAGCCTTGATACAGACAATCGGTCGGGCAGCTCGAAATGTGAACGGGAAGGTGATCATGTATGCGGATCGGATTACCGACTCGATGAAATTTGCGCTCGATGAAACCAATCGGAGGCGGGAGAAGCAGGTTCAATTTAATTTGGAAAATGGAATCACGCCTGTATCCATACATAAGACCATTCGTGATATTACTGACCAACTCAGTGTGGAATCCAAGGCAACAAAACATCAAATCGGGGACAAAAAAGGGGAGTATCGTTCCAAAAAAAATTCATCTACATTTGAGCAAAAAGAATTGGAAAAGATAGCTTCCCAATTGGAAGCTCAGATGAAAGAAGCGGCCAAGAACCTCGAATTTGAAAAGGCGGCTCAGCTACGTGATGAGTTGTTCGAACTTAAAACCTTGATTGTGGAAGGCTCAAAATTATCCCCTTGGGAAAGATTGAAATATTTGACCGATGAAAACTGATTTGCAATTTGAGCAAATAACTTCACCAGCGAATCCAAAGATCAAACGATTGCGAAAATTGTTGCAATCGAGGAATGATACCGAGGAGAACCTCTTTTTGATTCATGGTAATCATCACCTCGGCTCGGCGGTCGAAGCTGGTTGGGAGATTGTCGAATGTTTTTTTACAGACGAGATTCAAGAATCATCGTTTGGTTTGGATACTTTGGGAAAGATAAAGGAAAGAGGAGGTTATCTTTATCAAGTATCAAGGACGATTTTTAATCAGATTTCAGCCAAAGAATTCGATCATGGGATGCTTGGCGTTTGCAGGATGAGATTTTTTGGTTGGGAAGAACTTGAACGCCAGAAGCGAATTGTCGCATTGGTTCAGCCGCAAGATCCAGGGAATGTCGGAACCATCCTGCGGACACTAGATTCTATTGGCGGTGGAGGGTTGGTCATACTCAACGGTGGTGTCAAACCATATCATCCAACCTTGCTGAGGGCATCCATGGGCTCAATTTTCTGGAATCCTATTCTTCAAGTTGATTTCGAATCCTTGAATGATTGGCGAAAAATCCATCGCTATCAACTCATCGGAACGAGCGCAAGAGGTAAATCAGAGGATTGGCAAACCTCAGAGGATGGAAAAACAATTCTTTTATTTGGCTCTGAGCAAAAAGGCCTGGATGATACTCATATTTCGGCGTGTGACCAATTAATCTCACTCCCAATGCTTGGACACCATTCTTCTCTCAACCTTGGGGTTGCGGCTGGCATTATTCTTTATAAGTACTTTAACCTGGTTTAAACAAAACTAAGCCTCATTCCTCCGTTGTATAATGTTAAAAATAAGCGGAGGCCGCCATGAAAACTGGAAATAAAGGCGTGATTGGCATTCTGACTGGTGGCGGGGATGTGCCAGGCTTGAATCCCGCGATTAGGGCGGTAACGATTCGTGCTTTGAGGGAAGGTTACCAAGTCATCGGCATTCGGCGTGGTTGGGCGGGACTCATAGACCTCATTCGGGATAGAAACGCGGATAACAATGATAATTTTCAAATCCTTACTGAGGATATTGTTAATAAAGCCGGCAGAACGGGAGGCACATTTTTACATACCAGCCGAACCAATCCTGCCAAGGTAAAGGCTTTTGATGTTCCTGAGCATCTAAAAGTGTCATTTCCAAAAGAGAGTAATGATCTAACAACCGAGGTCTTGAAGAATCTTGAATTCCTCGGTGTTGATACATTAATTCCTATCGGTGGCGATGATACGCTGAGCTATGGGGCACGGATGTTCAAGGAAGGGGTGAAAATATTAGCGATCCCAAAAACAATGGATAACGATGTACCTGGTACTGATTATTGTATTGGTTTCAGTACCTGCGTTACCAGAACGATCGCCTTGACAAATATGATGCGGACAACCGCGGGTTCACATGAGCGATTCCTGGTTTTGGAAGTTTTTGGAAGATATGCCGGTTTTACCGCCCTCTTGCCAACCATGGCTGGTGCCGCGCATCGTTGTGTGATACCAGAATATAAATTTAATATTGAACATCTTACCGAACTGATGTCTTTCGATCGAGCGAATAATCCAAGCAAATATTCTGTTGTATTAGTGTCGGAGGGAGCAACCTTTGAAGGCGGTAACATGTTCTTTGAAGATGGAACCACTGATGCCTATGGCCATGCCAAATTGGGCGGAATCGGTGACCGGGTAGCGGTTGAACTAAAAGAGCGATCAGCGAAATACAATCGAGGGAAGCCAGTCAACATTTTAACTCAAAAATTAGGATACATGGTCAGGGGTGGAGATCCGGACGCGATTGATTCGATTGTGCCGATGGCATTTGGAAACCTAGCCTTGGATATGATCCTAAAAGGTGTGCATGGAAGGCTGGTAGTATTGAAAAATGGTCGTTATGATAATATGCCAATTGAGGTAGTCACATCATCCAAGAAGGTAGTTGACGTGGAAAGTTTTTATGATACCGATCGATACCGGCCAATTTATGAACACTTCGAAATGAAACCGCTTTTCATCATGACCAGCGAATAGGTCCTTAAAACTGGCGGCAGAATTATTACGGCTCAAATTTCCACGGGCAAATTATGCGTTCGAGATAATTTACAAAAGAGGATAATCCGATTCCCAGCAAACTCATGGCTATGATTCCGGCATACATGGCAGGATAATTAAAAAGGGTTGATCCTTGCATGTAAATAAAATATCCGAGACCATGTGTTGTGGCGAACAATTCTGAAAAATATAAAACCGCCACGGATGTACCAATTGATTGCCTGATTGCGGTAAAGATTGGGGGCAAACAAGCAGGCAGGTATACGAACCAGAGCAATCCTCGCCTTCCAGCACCAAGGCTGCGAACCGATGAAATTAACTCTGGCCTGATTTCGTAGGCACTGTCTTTTACCAAAACAAGAATTTGAAAAAAGAGGATGATGACGATAATCAGAATCTTCGAAACTTCACCGATCCCAGTAAAGAGGAAAATCAGAGGGATAAAAACGACTTTTGGTATTGGGAAGAGAATATTCGTTATAGGGGATACGATTCGGTCAAAAAACTTGAACTGCCCGGCGAGCAAACCAATTGGGGTCGCAATTAAAACAGCGATTAAAGTTCCAGTGGTAACCCTGAATAATGAATATGAAAAATCAGTGATGAGTGACCCGTTGATCAGTTCTTGAAACAAAGCGACGGCCACTTCTGGTGGATTCGGCAAAATGTCCTGGTCGACAATCAAAGAGAGCAGCCACCAAAACCCAATTAAACCGAAAACAGCGATAATTAATTCCTTACGCTTGGTTGGTTTCATGAGATTCCCTTTTGGCGCTTCCAATCAGATTTCTGATTTTTTTGATCTCCTCGATTCGCTCAGTACCTTCCGATAGATGAAAAATAAACGGTGCGTGTTTGGTAAGGTCGGTAATCACCAAGACGTGATCACATAATTGAGATACTTCATGAATACTATGGCTCACCATGACCAGGGTAGCGTTGTTTTGATTACAATAGTCGGCTATCTCACCCGATAGAACTTTTCGCGTAGGTTCATCGAGCGCGGAAAAAGGCTCATCCAGAAGAATGAGGTCAGGATTTAGGATAAAGGTACGGGCGATGGCGACTCGTTGTTTTTGGCCGCCTGAGAGTTGGTGGGGATACTTATTCTGAAGATCGCTCAAATGTAGTTTGGAAACCCATTTTTGATATTCAAGAAAACTCTCTGTATCAAAATTTCCGGTAAAGGAGCGCCGGCTTCGACCTTGCAATCGCTTACCGAGAAGAACATTTTCCTTTACATTTGACCAGGGTAATAAACCAAAATCTTGTAATATGAGGCCAGTTTTGTACCTCGGGCGGGTTAATAGCATTCCATCAATAAAAATTTCCCCTGAAATTGGCTTGACCAGTCCACTGAGCAGGTTAAGGAGGGTGGACTTTCCACAACCTGAAGGTCCAACCACGGCCCATTTTTCCCCTCTTCCAAGAACTTGATTAAAATTCTGGAAAAGGGGAGTATGTTTATAGGAGAAGGTTACATCCTTGAATTGAATCATCATTCCTGAAAACTGGTATTAACCGAATCCTTGTATTGTAATTCGGTATCCAGTAATCCAGTGGATTTGGCCCAAGAAAACACATCATCCCATTCAGCTTGGCTCGGGACAGTATTCTCAGGGAAAGCTGGGAATACGAAATTATCAAAAATGTTGGGAGGAACTACTTTATTTTCGGCCAGTAAACCTTTGTATTTGGCTGGGTCAGTATTGATCAAATTGACTGCCTCATTGTAAGCCTTCAGAAAATTCTTAACCGCGATCGGATCATTGTCAATAATTTCCTTGGTCAGGGATATTACTGACGCGCCTACGGCAGGGGATTTGGTATCATCTATAACATTAACAGCTCCCTGAGCGAAGGCCATTGAAGCGAGTGGATCTGGCAATACGACAGCTTTGGCTTCACCTGAAAGGACCAAATTTAATCGGTCGGGAAGTTTGGGAATCGCAACATACTTTATTTCATCAGCGGTCAAACCTTCTTTTTCTAATAATCGCGTAGTCGTATATTCGATGATCGTACCTTGAGAGATTCCGATTTCAACATTCTTAAGCTCCGAGGGAGAGGTGATTCCGCTCTCCTCAGAGGCGATGAGAAAAAAATGGCCAACATTTGCGTCTGCCATTAAAGCATGTCGGACGATTTGTACCTTAACGCCATCCTTGTTAAATTGCATTACATTGAGTACCTCGTTAATGACCCCATCAACCTGTCCTGTTTGAAAGAGTTGGTCACGTTCTGGAGCGGATTGAACGGGCACAAGTTCCACCTTGACTCCATTCGTCTCGAATAATCCCTCGGATTGGGCTACAAAAAGTGGTAACGAATCTACGATCGGCAAATAGGCAAATTTTAATACTCTGTCAGAGGTTGACTTGGAGCTTGAACAACCAGTAATTAAAAATGAGAAAAGGAAGATTAAGATTAAGATTTTTTTCATGATTTGCTCCTGTAATTAATTGAGTTAAGGAAATAACGATTTAGTTCTGGTATGTGAGCTTCCAAGTTAAATTCTGGGGTAAAAATCCAATGAATAACGATCTCAACCATCGATCCTACCCAAAGCCGGGCAACAAGCGGGGTATCGATCGGTTCGATGCTGCCATTTTGGATAGCCAGATCCAGTCTCTTTTGTACGATTCCGCAAAATTTGTCGATGAATAATCGGCGCTGGTCTTCAAAAATCTCGCCAAGCCCAACCGCCTGGATAAGCACGATTTTGGCAAGCGAGCGGTATTGTTTAAAGACGCCCACTATTTCACCCAGGGTATGGGTGAGTTGTTCCGGGCCGTGATCTTCTTTGTTTGACATGGTCTTAATGACCCGTTTTTCGAGAAGATCGATGAAGATTTCAATCAATCCCAAAAAGATATCTTGTTTGCTTTTAAAGTAAAAATAAATTGAACCTTTGGATGTTTTGGATTCATCCGCGATATCATCAACCCTGGTGGAATGGTATCCCCGCTCAGCGAAGACTTTTATCGCCGCCTCAAGGATTTTTTCTTTGGTGGTGTTGGTGAGATTTTCCATAAACCGACTGGTCAGTCTATTGTAACGGAGAAAACTAACCCAGTAAAGCTCCTTTAAGGGGCTTGTGGGTTTTTTTTATCATTGAAATTGTGTGACTTAAATCCCTAACCTCAATTTGTATTCCATTGATTTATGATTTGCTTGGCAGAACGGGTCATCTCACGAGAAAATTCTGAATCAAATTTTCGAATGTACATCGCCAATGCGTATCGATCAATCCCTTTGGCGATCGAAGCGGCCCCAATTGATTTATCCTGATCGAGGAACATTTCATCTAATTGAACTTCCGAGAGCCTTTGATATTGGTTTGTATGCAGGATAAATTTTAAATCATACCGTGGGGTTAATGGTCTTACCTTCTGTTGTGGAGTAGGATAACCATAGACAAGCATGCAGATTGGGACAGTGAATTGAGGCAAATTAAGTAACCTTTTATGATACTCAAAATTTTCAATGATATCGCCGATGTAGCAAGAACCAACCCCAAGTGATTCCGCCGCAATCACTGATTGCTGGGCAGCAATCAACGCATCAGAACACGCCAGAAGCATATCCCCTTCTCCAGGTTTTCTAACGTCCTTATCCAAAGCATTGGAAAAATCGGCTACACCTGCGTGATTAAAAGCGTCAAACCAGCGTTGCCAATCTGCCAGGAATATCCAAACCATCGGAGCTTTGGCGATGAATGGCTGATTGTCACAACTGCGGGCTAACTTCAATTTGAGTTCAGGGTCTGAAATTTCAAGGATACTATAGAGCATCATGTTTCCCGCGGTTGGGGCACGAAAGGTCGCCTTGAGGATTAATTCACGAGTCTCTGGCGAAATTGGGCGATCTTCGAACGCCCGGATGGAACGCCGGTTGAATAATGATTCTAAAACAGGATTTGTCATCGAGATAATCCGATCTTGATTTATTTTTTTATAAGTAATTCTAATTGGAACGATATTCTTTTGAGCGAATTTTTTTGGATTTGTCAGAAATTTGGGACATTTGTCATGAAATTTGGAGACAAGTTGAAAGCGAAGCCGGGTAGTGTATAATTTATGCAAAAATTTGTTAGACAACTTAAGCTGCGTTCAGTTAAAGGCAAAGATCAATACATTTTTACGAGATTCAGCCTTCCAAAGGGCGAATCAACAAAAATAGGAGCCCAAGATGAGTGATGTAATGCAACCCATTAAGTTTAAGCATCTTTTGAATTGGATGCTTGAGGAATACAAAAATCACCGCACGATCTTCTCAATCCCAGCCAGTAAGTTTTACCATAAGACGGATTCCAACCACTTCGAAATTTTCGGTGAAAAATGCGAAACCGCGATCGGGCCAGCCGCCGGTCCACACACTCAACAAGCCACCAATCTTGCAGCCGCTTATCTGACCGGAGGTAGATTTTTTGAACTAAAGACCGTGCAGATTCTCGATTCCCTTGAGATTGAAAAACCTTGTATTGATGTTCCGGATGAGGGATACAACACAGAGTGGTCAACCGAGTTCAGTGTGCAGGAAGCATTCAATGAATACGTAAAAGGTTGGTTCCTCATCCATATCCTGGCCAAGATGCTGGGATTATCCAAATTAAATGAGCGTGGGTTTGTATTTAACATGAGTGTTGGTTACGATCTCAAAGGCATTCAGTCACCCAAAATTGATGGCTTTATTGAAGGACTTAAGAACGCCTCGGATACCGCAATTTTCCAGGAATGTGTTATCGAGCTTAAACGAGCTATTACAGCCGGGGAGATACCCAATCTAAAGGATCCTTCGTTCGCGGATTCGATTTCTCCAAACATCTCCAGGTCGGTTACCCTCTCAACGATGCACGGCACCCCCCCTGATCAGCAAGAGGCAATCTGCCGTTATTTGTTGAGTGAAAAGAAAATTCATACATATGTCAAACTGAATCCGACCCTGCTTGGATACGATACCGTTAGAACGATCTTTGACCATCAAGAATTTGATCACATACACATTAAGCCAGAATCATTTGATCATGACATGAAATACGCTGACGCGGTCAAGATGATTCGATCTTTGAAAGAATTTGCTCAACAAAACAAACTTGAATTTGGGGTAAAGCTTTCAAACACTCTGGCGGTCATTAATGACCGAGGTGCCTTGCCGACTGATGAAATGTACATGAGTGGAAGGGCATTGTTTCCATTGACTGTTAATTTAACGAACAAGTTGGCTCAGGAATTTGAAGGCGATTTGGCAATCAGTTATTCAGGAGGGGCAACCTATTTCAATGTCGATGACCTCTTCACGAGTGGAATCAAACCGATTACTGTTGCCACCGATCTGCTTAAACCCGGTGGATATTCGCGCCTCTTCCAACTCTCTCATGTCCTCCAAAGGTCGTTTGCTGAAAATGCGGCGAGACCAATCGATTTGAAAAAATTGCAAACTGTAGCGGACCACTCATTAACCGATGATCGTTATCACCGCGAGTCCAAACCATCCGCGCCGATGAAGATTGACCAAAAATTTGACCTTTTTGATTGTTTTGTGGCGCCTTGCGTCGTTGCCTGCCCAGTTCATCAGGATGTTCCCGAATACATTCAATTAATAGGTGAAGGTCGTTTTGTTGAAGCCTATGAATTGATTATTTCGAGTAACGCGATGCCGTTTGTGACCGGCCATATTTGTGAAAGCGCCTGTGAGCTAAAATGCGTTCGAAATGATTATGAACAGACAGTTCAGATCAGGGATCTGAAGCGGATCGCATCAGAGCGTGGTTTTGATGAGGTAATGACGAGGATGAAGCCCAAAACGCCTTCGCGGAGTGTGAAAGTTGCTGTCATCGGTGCCGGTCCGGCTGGCCTTTCTTCGGCTTACTTCCTGGGGAGGGAAGGCTTTGATGTTACCGTATTTGACAAAACCGACAAAATCGGCGGAATGGTGACACATGGCATAGCCAATTACCGTGTTCCCGATGAAGCAATCGAAAATGATATTCAGTTAGTTAAGAAAATGGGGGTCAAGTTTGAACTTAATTGCGACCCGAGAATAGATGTTCAGGATTATAAAAAACAAGGTTTTAAGTACGTGCATTTAGCCATCGGTGCTTGGAAATCCAGATCGCTTGATATAGAGGGTGATAAGGAAAAAGTATTGGGCGCGATTAAATTTTTGACCGAATTTACCCATGACCCAGAACCAATCCGACTCGGCAAGAAAGTGGCAATCATCGGGGCAGGTAACAGCGCCATGGATGCTGCCCGTGCAGCATTAAGAGTTAAGGATGTTGAAAAAGTTTCGATTATTTACCGGCGATCTCGTAAAGAAATGCCTGCTACACGAGAAGAATTCCTTGAAACTACACACGAAGGCGCGGAATTTCACGAGCTCGTTGATCCTATAAGCCTCAAAAATGGGATACTGAAGTGTCAAAAAATGAAATTGGGTGATAAAGACACCAGTGGCAGGCGAAAACCGGTTCCAGTCATCGGAGAATTTGTGGAATTTGAGATCGATACGGTCATAACTGCGATTGGTGAATTGGTGGAGTATGAACTGCTTGAAAAGAATGGCTTGATTATTGATGACCGAGGAAATATCAAGGTTGATAAATATCTTGAAACAAACGTTGAAAACGTCTTCGTTGGCGGTGACGCCTTTAGAGGACCATCCTCGATCATTGAGGCGATTGCGGACGGGAGATCCGCGGCGGAAGGAATTATCGCCAAGGAGAACATACAAAGGGAGCCAGTTAAGGCTGCCATTGAATATAGTTTTGATAAAGATTTAAGACTGACCCAAATTGAGGCGAGAAAAGCAACTGTTGAGCTTCAGGGACCCAAAAATGAATTTGACAAGAACTTCAACGCCGCCGCCAACCGCTGCCTCTCGTGCAATCTCGTTTGTAACAAATGCATCGAAGTCTGTCCGAATATCGCCAATGTCGCCATTAAAGTCGATGGATTGCGTGATGTAAATCAGATACTCCATATTGAAGGTTTGTGCAATGAGTGTGGAAATTGTATGGTCTTTTGTCCTTATAGCAGTGACCCAGCCAAAGACAAATTCACCTTATTCTGGAGTGTAGAGGAATTTTTCAAAGAACATCATCAAGGCTATGTCTACACATCTGAAACCACCGCAAAGATGCGCTACCGTGAAAGTGTTTTTGATCTGGTCATTACAAATGGCAAGGCTGATTTAGCAGATAAGAATGTGGTTCCCAATAAGGAAATGCTCGGACTGATGCAAATGATCGATACAGTAAATGACAAATATTCATACCTGATTCAAATCGACTGATCAAAACACGTCGTGAATAAAGAGGGTTGTTTTTAAACAGACAGCCCTCTTATTTTTTCATATAGGTTTTTTTGAGGTGATATAATCCTTAGGCTATGGCAGATTTGATAAACCAATGGAAAAACGGACTAGCGAAATCTTCAAAGGCTACCTTTGGACGAATTTCTACTTTCCTCGGCGCGACTGAGATTGACAACGATACCTGGGATGATCTGGAAGCGATCCTTTTCCAATCGGATATGGGTCTTAAGACAACTTCCATTGTCATTGAAAACCTCAAATCCCAAGTTAATGCCCAGGGCATTACCAAAGCAAATGAATTAACCCGATTACTGAAACAAGAGTTGTTGACCATCCTTCAAAAAACGAAGTATGAAACACCGATTATCCAGGGACCAAGGGTAATCATGATGGTTGGTGTCAATGGCTCTGGAAAAACAACCACAATCGGAAAAATTGGAGCGATGGCAAAGTCAAGTGGTAAGAGCGTCCTTTTTGGAGCGGGAGATACGTTTCGAGCTGCCGCTTACGAACAGTTAGCGGTATGGGGTGAACGATCCGGGATAGATGTTATTCACGGTGACCCTGGCTCTGATGCCGGAGCGGTGGCTTACAACACCATCCAAACCGGAATCGCGAAGAAACTCGATTTAATTATTATTGATACGGCTGGCCGACTTCACACCCGCTTCAACTTGATGGAAGAATTAAAAAAAGTCTATCGAGTAATTGGGAAAGCTCTTCCCGCGGCGCCACATGAGGTTTTTATGGTATTGGATGCCACGACTGGTCAGAATGCGATTGTCCAGGCGAAGAATTTTAAAGAGAGCGTTAATGTAAGCGCAGTTATTCTCACAAAACTAGACTCCTCCGCAAAAGGGGGAATGGTTTTCTCAATCATTTCTGAGCTTAATTTGCCTATCGCGTATGTTGGCCTTGGAGAAAAACAGGAAGATTTGTTACCTTTCGATCCTGAAAAATTTGTGGAATCATTGATCGAATTTGAAAGAGGGAAAAACTAATGCAAGATCTTACAAATCGTATTCAAGCCATTACTGAGGCAATACAACCTATTTTGGAGCGTCTTTGACCTGGTTGAAAAGAAAAACCAGTTAAAACAATTCGATGAGGAAATAGCTTCACCCGGCTTTTGGGATGACAACATTAGAGCTCAAGAAGTCAATAAAAGAGCTTCCGGTCTTCGAGATTTGCTTAAATTTTGGGACAATATCCAAAAACAAATCGATGACTTAAAGGATATTTGCGGGTCTGATGACGAATCATTCCGTGATGTTGTTGAAGAAGAACTTGCAAACCTTGAGTCTATCGTTGCCGAGGAATCGTTCAAACAGATGCTTAATGGACCTTACGACCAGGGAGATGCGATCCTTGCCGTCCATGCCGGGGCAGGCGGGACGGATAGTCAGGACTGGACAGAAATGCTTCAGCGAATGTTCTTACGTTGGACCGAACGGCGAGGATTTTCCACGGAGATTTTGGATTTTACTCCAGGCGAAGAAGCGGGCATCAAGTCTGTCACGATCGCTGTTAACGGAGAATATGCTTATGGTTATCTCCGCAGCGAAAAAGGTGTCCATCGGCTCGTCAGACTTAGTCCCTTTGATACCGCTCACAAAAGGCATACTTCCTTTGCTTTGGTAGAAGTTATACCAAAAATTTCCAATGATAATGAATTGGTGATCGATCCAAATGACATCAATATTGATGTGTTCAAATCCTCCGGCGCTGGTGGACAGAATGTCCAGAAAAATTCTACAGCTGTTCGGATAACCCATCTTCCCACTGGTTTGGTGGTTAGCTGCCAAAACGAACGCAGTCAGACCCAAAATAGGGAAGTTGCAATGCAAGTACTGCGATCGCGATTGTTACAAATTCAACAATCCAAGCAAGAGGCGGAAATCGCGGTACTAAAGGGTGATTACACCAAGGCGGAGTGGGGCAGTCAGATTAGGTCCTATGTTTTACATCCGTACCAATTGGTAAAAGATCATCGCACTGGGCATGAACGTGGTAATACACAGATTGTTCTAGATGGCGATTTGGATGGCTTTATGGAAGCCTACTTGAAACAGACCGATTAATCACCTTCAGGATTCTCGAATAAGTCGGAAAGGGATTGTAGATTGGTTGTTCGGCTGAGCATTAAGAGTTCGTCATGCTCTTTTATAACCGTTTGACCATTTGGAACGATCAATCGGTGATCGCGGATTACAGCCACTATGATTGATTCTGGGGGTAAGGTTATTTCCATCAAAGTCTTCCCCAAGGTGGATGCTTTAGGGTGAACTTTCTCCTCTACCAGTGAAAACTCCCCCCGTTTGAGTTTCAGTAATGTCATCATGTCGCCGAGTGACATCTCCTCAGCAACCAGGTGGGCGAGGATATCGCTCTGATTCAAGGAAACATCCACACCCATCTCTGCTGTGAATAACCAGGCGTTTTTTGGATTGTTAACCCTACCGATAATCCTTGGTACGTTGAACTCAAAACGTGCTAATGATGTGACAACAAGATTGGTTTCATCGCTCCCTGTTACAGCTGCAACAACCTGGGCATTCTTGATTCCCGCTTGCTCCAAAATACTTGGGGAGCTTCCATCCCCAATAATCACACAGTCTTTTGGTAATTCTGAACTTAGCTTTTCCACCAAGGCTGGTCTATCATCAACTACCCTAACCTCGTGGCCGTCCGCCAAAAGCAGGTTTGCCAAATGGGAACCAGTTTTTCCACCGCCAACAACAATGACTAACATGATAATTGCTCCTATTCACCTAATAATGACTTCAAGCGATCAATCGCTGATGCCTGAGCGGATAGAAAGGCTACATCGCCTAATTTTAGCTGAGTGCCCAAGGTTGGAACAAAAGCTCTCTCATCCCTGAGGATCATGGTAACTAAGACATCACCAGCAATCGATATTTCTTTGACCAATTTACCTTCGAGGTGATGATCGACCGGAATTTTAATAATGCTTACATCTCCATGCCCGTAGGAATTTATCACATCAAAATCTGTTTGAGTTACGATCTCAAAAATTTGTGAGGCGCCAATAGCAGTTGTTGAAACAGTTCTTAAACCCAAACGTTCATAAATTTCAGCGCGGGTAGGGTCAAACAAGCGGGTAACAACCCTTGGTACCTTGTAAATGAATTGAGCGATTCGAGCGCCAACGATATTAGCGTTATCACTTGAACTTGCCGCGACAAAGGCATCAGCTGTTTTAATTCCAGCTTTCATTAACACCGCTTCATCGAAACCCAATCCGTGGATCATTCGTCCCTTGAATTTGGGTCCAAGACGATTCTCAGCATCAATATCATGGTGATCAATTACGGTCACATCGTGACCTTGAGCGGAGAGCAACAAACTCACCTGCGACCCAACTCTTCCACAGCCCATTACGATCGCTTTCATATCTTTCCCTTTCAATCAATAATCGGTTTGTTAAACAATAATCTTACAATAAACTTGCGTATCCATTCAAGCGAATAGAGGATGAATGGAAAAGTCGCGATGAATAACCAATACTCAAACGGGATTGGTAGGTGGTCAAACAGAATCGCGAGAAATGGGACATTCACCAATAAAATGATGCCAAGGATTTCAAGCACGATTCCGAGCCATAAATACTTGTTGGAGAACCAGCCAACTTTGGAAATTCGCTGTCTCTCACTTCGACAGGCAAACGCGTTGCCAACCTGAGTAAAAACAACGCTTACGTGAAAGGCTGTAACCGCGCTCAGGTAAACTTGATTCTTGGCGATTTCAAATCGTAAGAAACCAATGTCTGGTAATTTAATATAGGGTAAACCGAGGACATCCCAATTGCCGGAATAATAATAAATCGCAAAAAACACACTAAAACTGAGGGCAGCCTCGATCAATCCCAACCACAAAAAGGAGCGCCAAATCAGGAAGTTGGTGATGATTGGTTGATCTTTTGGTCTGGGTGGATAACTCATTACATCCGGTTCGGGCTTTTCCATACCTAAACCCAGAGCTGGAAAAATATCGGTTCCAAGATCGATTGCTAGAATTTGGCGAATTTTTAAAGCAAGTGGGATCGCCGGAATTGAGGATGTTACGATAAATGGCATCAATTCTGGGACATTACTCGAAAAAATGTAAGAGACAAATTTGCGGACGTTCGCGTACACGGCTCGCCCTTCTTCAATCGCGGTTACGATTGCGGAAAAGTTATCGTCTGTGAGAATGATGTCGGCTGCTTCTTTTGAAACATCGGTCCCAACAATTCCCATCGCGATTCCAACATCTGCTTTGCGGAGTGCTGGGGCATCATTCACTCCGTCACCTGTTACCGCAACCACTTCGTCTTGGGTTTGAAGGATGGAAACCAAGCGCATTTTGTGTTCCGGAGCCATCCGGGCACATAAAACTTCGTTTTGAAGGACGTTGATGATCTCTTGATCGCTCATCGTGTCTAATTCTGATCCGGTTATGATCCGAGGATTTTTTGTAGTAAGAATTCCAACACGTCTGGCAAGTGAGGCGGCGGTAAGACCATAATCCCCTGTAATCATGATGATTCTAATGTTGGCGTTATGGCAAATCTGAATAGCCTTTTCAACTTCTGGACGCGGCGGATCCATCATTGCGACCAAACCTAAAAACGTAAGGTTGTTCTCTACATTGACCGGAGAAAAATTTCCATAATTCTCACCGATGTATTTACTGGCAACAGCCAAAACGCGGCGAGTATTCCTGGCGTAACGATCATTTGCCTCCATAATCCTTGCCCGCATGCGATTATCCAACTCTACAACCTGATCATCAAGCAAGATATGAGTACAAAGAGCCAAGACTTCGTTCGGCGCGCCCTTGGTAAAGCCAATCAACCCTCGATCCGAACGGTGAATGGTAGTCATCCGCTTTCGCCGCGCGTCAAAGGGTATCTCATGGATTCTTGGGTAGTTTTTGTCCAGTGTGCTTTCAATAAGCCCGCCTTTTAAGGCTAATACCTTCATGGCGGCTTCAGTTTGGTCCCCTAAACTGGTCCAGTTCGGATGTTCTACACTGGGTGGATTTAGTTTTGCGTTATTGCAGGACGCAACCGCGATCAGCAATTCCTCAAAACTCTTTTTATATTCCTTATCAACCGGATTCGGGCTGAAATCACCAAGCGGCTCGTAACCAACACCTGAAATTTGAATTTCCTCTCCGGAAATCCAGATTTCGCGGATTGTCATCTGGTTTTGGGTAAGCGTTCCGCTCTTATCGGTACAGATTACGCTAACTGATCCTAACGTTTCAACTGTATTCATTTTTTTGACCAGTACACCTTTAATTGCCAATCTTTGGACAGCGGCGGCGAGGGTAAGCGTAAGGGTAGCTGGTAAGCCTTCTGGTATGAGTGCGACGATAATGCCTAATGAGAAAAGGATGAGTTTATCAAGGGTGAGGCCGATGTTTGTCGTAATTCCAATAATGAAGACGAGTAAACCAATTCCCAACGAAATGTAAGTTAAATTTCGGGTTAGGGTACGTAATTCATTCTGGAAAGGAGTTTGAGTGTCTTCAATGGACTGGGTTAGGTGGGCGACCCGCCCAAATTGGGTCAACATCCCGGTTGAGTAAGTAACCGCTCTGGCAGTACCAGAAGCGACGGATGTACCCGCGAAAATCAGGTTTGGTTGCTCCAACTCACTGATGTCTGTTTCGAAGGAGACATCGGCGGTTTTTTTTGCTGGAATCGATTCGCCTGTAAGAGTCGAATTGTTGACCC
Organism: Anaerolineales bacterium; assembly: GCA_035562755.1. Taxonomy (GTDB): domain Bacteria; phylum Chloroflexota; class Anaerolineae; order Anaerolineales; family Villigracilaceae; genus UBA5195. The sequence goes on along the minus strand of DATMWA010000086.1, from coordinate 93,783 downwards.
TTAAACCATATTCCTCGATTACCCTGGCATCGGATGTAATATGGTCACCTTCTTCAAGGATTAGAATGTCACCTGGAACAACCTCCGAAGAAGGAATTAATGAGTTTTTTTCATCTCTTAATACATGGGCATAGGCGGGCAAAATTTCCTGCAGTTTCTCGATGGCAGATTCCGCACGAAATTGACGCCAAAAGGCAAACAAGGCATTGACAACAATAAGTGCAAGAATTACGAAGGAGAGCAGGATATCGCTTGCGATGGCGGCTACAATAGCAGCGATGAGCAGGATTATTGTTTGGGAATGGAAAAGGTTAGATACGAATGAAACCCATCGATTGTTAGTGTCTTGTTTTTGCAGCCTATTCTCACCGTACAAGGCTAGCCTTGAAGTTGCCTCTTCAGATGTTAAACCTGTCGAAGTTGTTTCAAGGCTTTTTAAGACATCTGAGACTTTCAGGTTGTAAATCTTATCAAGCGACATTGGTTTGGGTCTTGTCGGTCTGCCTATTCCTCAGGTTTGATTTCATGAGCATGGCCACCAAGCCGAAGCTCGTCAAATTCATCACCTAAATAAGATTTGAGGAAGGAGTGCTCATCGGCGACGAAGATTTCCTCAAAACTACCAGGACTGGCCGGTTTTTCAAATTGAACTGGCCGTCTGACGCCAAACATTTCGAAAAGTTGAGCGACTCTAACCAATAAGATATAACGATATTCTTGGAATTTTATTGATTGCCACTCAACAATGCTTCCCATTCTTCCATCAATTCTCGATTTTTCTCGAATGATTCGGTGAATGTCCACTGGAGTTCTATGTCCGAATGGTGATATCAGTAAAAGATTGGCAAGGATAATCAGAACCGTCAACGATATGAGTACAACCCATCCGCCTTCATTCCATTTACTTACAATTTGGCCAATGAAAATGGTCAAGGCAAGAATAGTTGAAATCGAAGTACCAATCTGACCCCAGAATCTGGCTTTGCCTTTAAGGGATTGACGTACATGGATACCCATGGCAAGTGACATCGCTGTAATTGGCAGAAAAACTCCGACCCCATAATAAGGTACAGCCTTGGTTGTCTCTCCCCCTACAAGTAACTGGACAATGATCGCCGCGATGGCGGCAGCGGTAACTGGTCTGGTAAATGTTCCTTTTGGGTTTCGGTAGACTACGGTTTCAGGAATCTCACCGATGGCGACGTTTCGCCAAGTCATTGCTTGAATATCTTGATAGGCGGTCATTGAGGCAAATGAAAGAAGGACAACCGCGAGCAATTGATAAGCCCAATAAAGAATAGTTCCACTAGGAATTCCACTAATTACAAAACCAATATAGGCGAGATTTCCAACCAGCGATTTGCCGGAAAACCCATCATAAACGTTGAAATAAATTGAAAAATACGCCAAAAATAAGGTGGTAACAGCCCCGTAAAGGATGAACGAGGTTTGAACAGTACGCCCAATTCCCACCTTACCACTGTAAAAATTCCAAATCCCATGAAGCTTTGGCATTTTTTTCTTTGCCCAGGTAATGAATGGATAATCTTCCTCAATAACAAATTGCAGACCGTTGGATATTGCTTCCAAGCCTGTCAGTGCGACCAATCCTTTCATGGATGCAACCAGGAGATGATAAAACGCTTCCCCAAGCGTAACCGCCTTGGGTGATTCCGTATGAACCACCTGGTAGAGATTGTTATCCTTTACAACGAACAAACCGATAGCCAAGGTAATAGTGAGAAACAGGAAAATACCTAAACTTGTAAAAACAATGCTGGCTGATTCACCGCGGCCACGGATGGTAATCGCCCAAGTAATGGCAACTAATACTACACCGATGAGAAAATGATAAATCCAACCGCTATCCATTGAATTGGTGATCGAGAGCAGTTGGTCAGCTCCAGACAGAGTGGAGACAACAATGGTAAAGATATAATCTTGGAGCAGAACTACCGCAACAACCAGACTGACCGCCGGCCCTAAATATCGAATTGAGGCTGTAAACGCTCCGCCACCATCGCTAAAAACACCAAGGGCATACATATACAGACCGCCGAAGATTATATTCGCTAGAATAATTACCACGACTGCGTAATAGGCATAATTTGCCATGGATACGCCATTAAAAGTGTACGCGTGCAAAGCATGCATTAATTCGCCTGTCGCGTAATAGTAGGATGTAAAATAATCGACACCGAATAAGGCAACTGCGGCCAGTAAACCAACTTGACCAGCGCCATGGACATTCGCATCCTTTTGGGATTCCCGAGGCGCAAATTTATAAGAAATCGCGAAAAATATCAATAATAAGAGAATTGGAATAATCATCAGAGTGAGCCTATTGAAAATTGATTAGCTGATAAAAGCTTCTTCTAACATGCGAAGCCCAGCCAGGAGATGTTTTCTGGTTGAATCGTTAAAGCGAGTGTCTTGGCGGCGTTTATCAGCTTCCTCTTTGGCCGCTCTGACTACAAAAGCCGGCACAAACATGATTCTGCCAGCTGGAATAACTTCAAAGTTTAAATTATCCAAGATAAGATCTTGATCATCAAAATATGGGATGCTCAGACTGAGCCCACGATTTAGTTGCCCTGCTCTCGCGCGATTTTTAATCGTTGTAATAATCTGGCGGACTTTAAAACGACTTATTGCCCTACCCTGATTTACAAGTTGGCCAAGCATTCCATATCGTTTGTTTTGATACACTTTGTCAGCAATGATATAAGAGGTTATGGATGAAGCCAGGTGAAGAATCGTGATAAATTGCTGCATCGAAGAAATATTCGCTTCCGCTTCCTTCAAACTTCCAACGATCAATTGATCATCATCGTTCAGACTGACCCATTGGGGTAGGTAAAACTTGCGCGCATATGGAATATATGGCACTTGGAGTTCTCCTCTTTCTTTGTTGTCCAACCCTTCTTCAGTAATTGCGTCGCTGGCCTGGGTAATCGCGGATTCTGGTTCATCATCACTGACAGGTACTGACGCGATCTGCTCATCCTCGTCTTCAGCTCTGTATTGAACATTTTTCCCTGAAGGTAATACGTTATGGACTAAATGGGTGGCAATCGTGTACTGTAAAATTTGACCCGATAAAGAAACTCCTTCGACCTGACTATGTTCCAGTTCGATTATTTTGTGACGAATGTCGTCTTTGATGTCCTTACCAGTTAATTTGCTTAAAAAACCGCCAATAGCATAATGGCGGTGTTCCATCGGAATTTGCAGGACTTCTTCCTGCCCTGTTACCGTGTTTAATTTAGATATCTTGTCCGGCAAAGAAAAGTGAAGGGAACTTTTATGTTCGATTAGAGCGTCGGAGATTTGGCTGGCTTGGGCTTCGAAGAACCTCTGGATTATGGTAGGTTGCCTTTGGAATAATGCGACATTCGCATCCAATTCTTCTTCCAAATTCCGCATTCGTTCAGGTGAAATATTCATAATCGCCTTCCTTTAGATTGATTATATTACCATTATTTTTCCATAATTTTGGAAAAATTTTCTCAACGGAATAAATCTCTTTCCTTGGAACGGAGTAAATCTTCGAAAGGCATATCCTTCAGAGGATAAGGAAAACCAGTCACGTGGATTACGGGGAATCCTTCCGCAGATTGTCCCATCATCAGTGAAGCCGCCGCTGCGAGTTCATCCGCTATGGCGACTTTGGTAATCTTAAGCTCATTACCAAAGAGGTCGATCCAGCCACGTTGATCGGATAGGGTTGGTACACCGGAACAACCGATCGCAGCCCCAACTACCCCATTTCGCCAAGCCCGGCCATGGGAATCGATGATTAAAATGCCGAGCTGCCTATGAAATGTTCTTTCGAGACTGGTACGAATCTGTGTGGCACTGGCGCTCGGATTCAAAGGAAGAAGTAGGACCAGGTCCGGTTCATCCTTTTCGTGCAATAAATTGCTATGGTCGATGCCGGCGTTTGCGCAAATAAAGCCTAAACGGTGTTCTACAATGATGACACCATGTTCAACCCGAATGATTTCATTGCTTTCCGAAAGAATCAACTCAACAAGCCTCGGATCCTTTCCAGAGCTGGCGGCGATTTTTAAAGCCCGCTCGGAAGGTGAGATTTGATGGAGGCTTTTGTAACGATTCTCAGCTTTGCTTACAATTTTCTGGGTGATGACAAAGATGTCACCATCCTTTACCGAAATTTTATTGAAATGAATCGCCTGTTTGATAATCGCGGCAAGATCATCTCCTGGTTGAATGAGTGGAATTTCTGATATTGGTTGCAGGACTAATGCCATCTTATAACCCTTGAATCTTGATTGACAAGTTATCTTTTTGATAAACCTTGTTCATGTGAATCAAAATTGGGGTTAGCCCTTCAATGACCGGGCTGTTTTCCAATCCTCCCGCGTCGATTGGTTTGAAACCCGTTGTATGGATTATTTGCATCACTTTCAAACGAGCATGAGTAGGCGAACCGCAAACCAGAATTTCCCTTTCCTCAGAGGTTTGCCTGGTAATCAATTTGTAGCTTATGTGTTGAAACGCGTCGACAACCATTGCATCCGGTCCAAGAATTGATATGGTTTCCAGACCAGCAGAACCTTGGCTTGGTAAGGCTAACTTGGTCGGGTCTTTTGCATTCAACGGTACGGTCACATCGATAATCAGCTTGTTGGATATCAGGGTTTTTAGCCTCTGGATGGTCTCGGTATGGGCTGCGAATGGAACTGAAATCACTACAACTTCCGCCAACCTTGAAGAATCCTCCTCATTGTGAGGAGTGATATCTAATTGTCCAAATTTTTTCTTTATTTCTTCCACAGCCGACACGGCTTTTTGGGGATCTCGAGAACAGACCAAAACCTGATGTCCAGCCCGTGCAAACAGTACAGCCAGACTTTTACCCATGCGCCCAGTTCCGCCGATAATCGCGATTGTGAAAAAATCCGAAGAAGACATTGCGTCCTAAAATAAGTTATTGTAACGATCCCAAACTCCACCGGAAAGTTCAACACATTTTGCGGCAATTTCTTTTTCATCAAGTGTGAGCAGTTGACGTTCCTTCATTACAAATTCACCGTTTGAGATTGTAGATTCGATCATCGATTCTCGGAACCCAAATAAGAGATGCCATGGAAAATTGTATTGATTTAACTCTGTGGGTGGACGATAGTCCACAACCATCAAATCGGCTGAATTACCGGGCTGGACTTCGCCAATTGGCATTCGGAAAAATTGACTTGCCATGCGAGCATTGATTGTGGCAGCCATTTCCATAAGAGTGTAACCATTCATAGCCCGGGGATCGGAATTTGCAATTTTATGAAGAAGATAGGCGGTTTTCATCTCGTCCCACATGGAATTTGAAAAACCATCATTTCCGAGGGCGAGATTAACACCTCTTTGGAGCATCTTCTCAACTTTTGCGACTCCGACTGCATTATTCATGTTGGATCTCGGTTGGTGTGTAACCCAAACGCCTGATTTGGCAAGAATGTCAATATCTTCATCACTGATGTTCACACAATGCGCCAGGATGCTTCGTTCCGAGATAATACCAAATTCCTTCATCAATGGAACTGGATCTTTTTTAAAAGTTGCCTGGGTATAGGCTTGATCATCTTTTCCCTCGGCAACATGGATATGGAATCCAAAGGTGCCATCATCCGCCTCCGCGAGTTTCTGAAGCGTGTCGGGTTCAAGGGTGAGAGGCGCGTGTAAACCGAAAAGAGCGACGATATTTGAATCTGGAACAGCTTGTTGAGCGCTGATAAATCGCAAATTTTCAGCGAAACCAGCGTCACGTTCAGATTTTCCGTTTCGATCGGTTAATTCATAGCACAATCCGGCTTTTAGACCAGCCTGGTTTACGGATTGGGCTAACAGATCCAAAGAACCATCAATAAATCGAGGGGAGGCGTGATGATCGAAAAGAGTCGTGGTACCATGTTTGATCGCATCGACCAAGCAAAGCAAGGCAGAATATTCAACATCCTTTTCTGTTAAAGAACGATCGAGGGGCCACCAGAGCTTTTGAAGAATCTCATAAAAATTGGCTGGAGCGTCACCTGGGATCGCCATACCGCGTGAAAAAGCGCCATAAAAATGTGTATGGGCACAGATCGCGCCAGGCAATACCAGTTTTCCATCAACGTTATATTTTTCTACAAGAGGATATTTTATGGCCGCTTGTCTATCAGGGAGTACATCAAGGATCTTATTACCTTCAATATACACCGAGTGATTTTTTAGTACTTGATTTTGTTTTTGATAAGTGACAACAGTCGCGTTTGTAATTAACATAATGGCTTATTCTCCTCCAATAATTTGTCAGACAATTGTAAATTTATTGTACCAACTTATCCTGGAAAATCAAAACAACCGTTCGGGAATTAGATATTGTTGTAAAGCATTCGATTGCAGGTTGGGCAGGTGTTCGGAATTTCAGCAGAGCGTGAAGAAATAACAACTTGTTTTGAGAGAAGTGTGCCGCAAACCGCGCAACAGTCTTCTTCGATTAGACAAACCGCGATTTGGTTTTTTGAAAGCAATAAACGCTCGAAATGAGATATGATTTCTGCCGGAATTTGACTCTTTAATTCGTTAATGGCAAGGGTTTGAATTGAGATATTTTCATTCAATTCAGCCGCGTGCTGGCTCCATTCTTGCATATCCTGCTCGTGTCGGGCAACATAAGCCTGAAATTCGACTGTAACCTGTTCTAATTTTCCAGTCAAATCTTCGTACGTTGATAGGTTATTAAACTCCAGATCTTCTAATTCTTTTAGGCGTGCTCGTTGATTTTTGAGCTCGTGTTCGAGTTCTACCATCTCTTTTGGAGTCTTGACTTTACCAGAATATAATCGGTTTTCATGATCACGAATACTGAGTGAAAGTTGCTCCGACTCTGAAATTAATTTTTTCTGCTCTTGTTCGTGCTTGATTAGTAATCCTCGGGCAGCTTTAAGATTGATTTCCTGCCGCCGCATTCCGCTGTCATCATCAAGCAATTTTTTGAGATCCTGGAGTTGATCCTTCAACTTCAATACGGCAGTGTGGAGGAGTTGTAAGTGGAAGATCGATCGTGAATTATTTGGCATTATTGGGGTAATGTGAAATAGTTGTAAACCACTGCGGAAATATCAGAGATCATGATCGAAACAGAATCCCATACCGTTTGAACTGGATGATACGTATAAATTGAAAGGACATAATCTCCATTCGTGGTAAATATGATACCCACATCGGAGATATTTTGTATCACACCACTCACACCGCTAATCCAGCCATGCTTGTGGGCAATGGGAGTCCCTTCTGGCAGGCCAGCTTCCAAAAGCACCCCAATTCTGTCTTTCTTTAAGACATCCAGCATTTCGGAACAAACGGTTTGATTAAACTTGGTTGGGAAGGTCGCAACCAATGCGCCGCCTCCCTGACTTGCGCATAGGTAAATATCAGTTAATAATTGTCCCGAATCTGATGGGGTTGTTTGGTTGTATAGGTCAGGGTTTGTTGTGATATCAGTCCGATTATTGGAAGGGGTACTAAACTGGCGAAGTAATGGAGCGCCGTCATAAAAATAACCAGCGATGAACGTATTTTCGAGTCCGAGAGCTATCATGTCTTCGCTCACTACCAATGGACCACCTACTAATTCCATCAAGGCGTCCGAGGCAGGATTTTCTGATTTTGTTATCATTTCTAAGACTAAATCGCGTGTATTTTCATTCAGCTCTGGACCCAAATGGTTATAAACAGAAACCAGAATTGGTATCTTGATAGTTGAAGAGGCGGTAAACGCGATATCTGGATCGACAGAAATATTCTGATTAAGATCGTATCCAACTTGAAGCTGCTCACCGGTTCTGAGATCTTGAAGAAAAACGCCAACCGTTCCATCAAAAGGGGTGAGATCAATGATTTGTTGAATCATGATGGCGAGGTTGTTAAACTGTGGCCTCCCAGGCTGCACGGCTTGCGTAGTAAGACGAACTGTACGATCTTCAGGTTCAACAAAAGCTGCCGCGATTGCATCCGCGGCTAATTGGCTATTTAACTCCTTACCCGGGTTTCCAGGAGAAAAATTTGTTTGCCCCGGCACGGGTTCCGCAGGGGAAGCGGGTTGATCGTATCTTGTTTTGATTTCTGTTTCGATGTAATTAATCAAATTTTGTTCATCGATAGTATAGATTAGAGGAACATCTGCTTTGTTTGGGTTGATGTTCCAGAGAAAATTCCAGAACCCTGGCCAGAAAGAAGTACCTAACCGATACCGATCAGCTTCCGCGATGAGGGCTTCGGTGTTGAGGTTGAAACCCACCAAAGCGGGTTCAATTCGAATAATCGAATCATTTAGCTCAACAATGACCGGCATACTAAAAGTTTGAAGCAAGCGTTGTCTTGTTTCTTCCGCGTTCAATCCTTCAACAGGAACATCTCCAATGGTTAAGCCTGCCGGATAAAAAGCTCTTTGGCGTGAATACATAACGAGCGAAATCATGGTTACAATGATCGCGATTGATAACAAAGTGAGGGAGATCCAACGGAAGATGTGGCCGGAAGACCCTCGATAACTACTTCTCATAAGCGGTTATATTTTCCTCATTATCCGTAAAGGCGAGGTAAATTGCTGTAATCCAGATCAAGTCCGCAAAAAGGAGGTGGAGAATTTGGACGGTGAGAGGGACGTGTAAGATGATATTCAATGAACCTAATCCAAACTGGATAAAAATTAGAACATGAATCCATTTGCGTAAATTCTTTCCCCAATCAGACTTTGGTTGGAAGAATTGGTTTATGTAACCAAGGATTCCCAAGCCTAATAAACCAGCAATCAAAGGATGATAAGGTCTGAGTCTCTGCAGAAGGTGTGCCTGTGGATCTACCCATTCAGTCATGGTTTCGGTAAATGATTTTGGTGGATAAACTGTATCTGCGAGTGAAGTGACCGCCCCGCTGACTCCGATTACCAATATGAAGAGAAGAATAAATTTAAACGCGCCTTTCAAGGTTAAATGGGTGATGTTGTTTTTTGAGTTTGATACGAAATAAGCATTAAGTGAGGTAAGCCCAACCAGAATGAATGTGTTTAATAAATGGAGCGAAATGGCGATGATGCGGAATATTGAATCATTGTCCTCAACCAGTTCAAAAACCACCAGCCCGGCTCCTAATAATGCTTCTACGATCAGGAAGAAGAAAACCAGAAAGTTTAGGTTCCGGCGAAGCGGATCATTCTTGAATCGTTTTCGGCCGATTATAAACATGATAAAAACGGTGATTAGTAATACCCCGCTCATTACTCTGTGGGTAAATTCCACATAAGTGTGAAAAACTTCAAAAGTTGGGATCAGGCTCTGACCGCATAAAGGCCAATAATTGCCACAACCTGCGCCAGAATTTGTGGCGCGCACAACCGCACCCCAGAGGATTACTAAGATGGTCCATACCAGGTTAAACCAGGCGAGTTTGGAAAATTTGTTCATTTGTCACCATATTATTGTGAAGGGTTTAACTTGTATAATGAGTGGTTGAAAGTATAACATAAGCAGGCAGTTCAAATTTTTGCATCCGAAAAAGGATTTCCCTATGCTTAGATCATTTTTAATTTACCTTTCCCAAGCTGAATGGGCGATGAAACTCGTCACAAACTGGAGCGTAGCTTGGAAAGTTGCTTCCCGTTTCATCTCTGGCAACACCATCGACCAGGCTTTACAAGTTGTAAAGGAGCTCAATTCAAAGGGTATGAATGCTACCCTGGATCAGTTAGGTGAACACACATCCAATGCCGATGAAGCCAATTCCGCGGCAGATGGGATTATCGCCACCCTGGAAGCCATTGATAAGGCAAAGGTTAAAGCAAATGTTTCAATCAAACTGACCCAGATTGGCATGGGAATGGATAATGATGTTTGTAAGGATAACTTGCGCAGAATTTTGACAACCGCCAAGCGGCTTGAAAATTTTGTGCGAATAGACATTGAAGACACCCCATTTACAGATTTAACTTATGATATTTTCAAACAAATGCTTTCGGAAGGATTTGGTGTTGATACAGTTGGTGTCGCTACACAGTCGTATCTTTACCGAGCAGAAAAAGATGTCCGTGAATTATTGGAACTTGAAGCCAAATTCCGCCTCATCAAGGGTGCCTATAAAGAACCTGAAAACGTTGCTTATCCTAAGAAAGCGGATGTAGATTCGAATTTTGATAATTTAAGCGCGATTTTAATGGACGCGTCACTGAAATATGGTTCCAGGCTGGGAAGGGAAGGAATTTTACCTGCCATCCCCGCGATTGGAACCCACGATCAAAATCGCATTGATTTTGCCAAAAGATACGCGGAAAAAATTGGATTGGAAAAGGAAGGATACGAATTCCAATTTTTATTTGGAATTCGTCGAGACCTTCAAAATCAACTTTCCCAGGAAGGCTATTTGGTCAGAATTTATGTTCCTTTTGGATCCCATTGGTATCCTTATTTCATGCGACGTTTGGCCGAACGACCCGCAAATATTTGGTTCTTTGTGTCAAATTTTTTCAAATCCTGATTTTTTACCAATAAATAATTTTGCAAAAAGCCTAACATTAGGCTTTTTGTTTTTAACTAAAGGTAAAATTAGGATATGACGAACTCCTATTCACTCGTAACTGGAGCTGGAACAAGACTTGGTTGGGAAATTGCCAAATCTCTCCTTCGGCGCGGGCACAACCTGATCGCGCATTATCACCAATCTACTGAAGGCATTAAAGTATTGCAGGCTTACGGAACAGAACTGAAGCGACAGGTTTTACCCTTATCTGGTGATTTTTCAGACTATTCAGGTCTATCCATTTTTAATCAAGAACTTGTGAAGTTGTTGAATAATAATAATGGAATCATTGATTTGGCGGTTCATTCAGCCGCGATAATGCTCTCAGGTGGAATTGAAGAGGTTGCTTATGCGGATCTTCAGCGAATGGAGCATATAAATTTAATTGCTCCTCTGATGATATCCCAGACTCTAATTCCATATTTGAGTGATCAAAGTAACCTAATCATGATTTCTGATATCGCCGCTGAGAGGATTTGGAAAAAATACCCCATCTATTCGATGACCAAAATCCAGCTTGAATACACAGCAAAGCAATTTGCGAAATTGCTAGCCCCAAAAACAAGAGCGAATATTTTAGCGCTTGGGTTAGTGATGCGCGCAAAAGATGAAAGCGAAAATGATTGGCAACAGCGCATCATGAAACTGCCGATTCAGCAAACGTTGAGTTTGGATGAATTATCCAAAGCAATCGAATTCATTTTGCAATCCCCATCCCTGACGGGAGCAAAAATCACTCTCGATGGCGGAAGCCTTCTTGTTTAGGAAGGAAGGATTATTAGGATTTATGAATGTTAGCATAATCAAGACCGCGGAAAAACTGAAATCTGATCGAAAAAAAATTGCTGAAATTTTTTCCGGTTTCTCAGAGATTCAACTAAACCATGGCCTCTATTCATCGGAATTTGATGATTGGAGGGTTAGGGATGTTTTAGCTCATTTTATTTTTGCTGAAAAAGGTTTCCTGATTATTTTCAATGAAATCGTCCAAGGTGGAGAAGGATCACCGGTTGGTTTTGATATTGATCTTTACAATCAAAGAATGATGAGGGAATATAAAAATCAAGATATTCAATCCTTGATTAATGATTTCACTGAAACCCGAACATCAACCCTTGAATTCATTGAGTCGCTAAACCATGAAGATCTCAAAAAGGTAGGAAGACATCCAGCGCTTGGTATGACGACGCTGGCTGAGATGCTGAAAATGATTTATCTCCATAACCAACTACACTTAAGAGACGTGAAAAAAATATTAGAGTGAGGTAGGACAATGCCGGAATTTTTAAAATTGATCGAACCTTCTATCGCGCGGGAATATTTATTAGCCCAAATTGACGGTAATTTAATAAGCGTAGAACGCCTTCCATCCGTGGATGCCATTGGAAGAATCCTCGCCCAGGATGTAACCTCACCACAGGACTTGCCAAATTTCGTTCGATCAACCGTTGATGGTTATGCTGTACGGTCCAAAGATACCCATGGGGCATCTGAATCGATCCCAGGATATTTAAAAGTCGTGGGTGAAGTTCAAATGGGCGAAGAGGCGAATGTTGATATGGGGGGCGGTGAATGTGTGATTATCCACACTGGCGGAATGCTCCCTGATCATGCGGACTCGGTCTTGATGGTTGAATACACCCAGCCCACCAAAAAAGGTGAAATTGAGTTTTATAGATCGGTTTCAACAGGGGAAAATGTTATTCAGATTGGCGAAGATATTCGCCAAGGAGAAATTGTCCTTGAAAAAGGCAAAAAACTTCGGCCTTCGGACATTGGCGGATTGATGGCTTTAGGAATTGATCAGGTACCCGTTACCCGTAAATTAACCATCGGAATCCTTTCTACGGGTGATGAACTGATCGATCTTTCTCAACCTTATAAAAAAGGCAAAATCCGGGATATAAATTCGCATACCTTGGGAGCTGTATTGACTTCGCATGGGTATATTCCCAAGCATTATGGAATCGCGAAGGATGTTTTTGAAGACGTTTATAACAAAGCCATCGTCGCGTTGGAGGAGAATGATGCGCTAATCATTACCGCGGGTTCCTCGGCCAGCGTGCGTGATTTGACAGCTGATGTGATAAACAAATTGGGGGCACCCGGAGTTTTGGTTCATGGCCTTAATACAAAACCCGGAAAGCCTACTATTTTAGGTATGTGCGCCAACAAGCCGGTTATTGGATTACCTGGTAATCCGGTCAGTGCATTAACCAACATTTATATGATGGTTCTGCCTGCTCTCCGAAAACTAAGTGGAGAGATTAGTACAAAACATCTCCCGTACATCACTGGAAGGCTGACAGTCAATATCAACAGCCTTGCTGGGAGAGAAGATTGGGTTCCGGTTAATATTGCTTATCAAGGTGATGAAATCCTGATTACACCAATTTTTGGAAAATCTAACTTGATTTTTAATTTATCAAAAGCGGACGCATTTGTTCAAGTGCAGCCTTCGCAAACTGGAATCGCGGAAAACAGCATGGTTAAGGCTTATTTACAGGAGCAATGATGAGTCATTACCTGCACGATATTCCTTTAATTCAAGCCCAAAAAATCATCAAAGATGAATTGTCTAAAGCTGGAATTACTCACTTTAATGATTCTGAAGTTATCCCATTAGATGAAAACGGGGTTGGAAGAAAACTTGCAGACAGCGTTTGGGCAAAGCAATCATCACCCCATTATCATTCGAGTGCCATGGATGGATTTGCAACCTTCGCCAGCTGGACAGATGGGGCGGACGCGTCATCCCCGGTAAGTTTAGAAATTCCGACTCAGGCTCGTTGGGTTGATACCGGTGACCCATTACCTGATTTTGCCAATGTTGTAATCCCCGTAGAAGAAGTTGAGGTGATTGAGGCGGAGCAGGAATTATCGAAATTAAAAGTTACAAGGATTATGGTCCGCCATGCTTCTGTTCCTTGGAATCATGTTCGTTCCATGGGCGAAGACATTGTAGTAAGTCAATTAGTGTTGCCGAAAGGGAGAAAATTAAGCGCTTTTGACCTGGGAGCGATTGCGGCTAGCGGAGAAACAGAACTGCGAGTCACCAGAAAGCCTCTTGTCGGAGTTATTCCAACTGGGACCGAATTAATACCGATTGGGCACACTCTTCACCGTGGTGACATCCTGGAATTTAATTCTGTTGTGTTGGCTGGGCAATGCAAACAAATTGGAGCAGATGCAATACGTTATCCGATCGTGATTGATAATCTGGATTTGATCAAAAGCCAACTTGAAAAAGCGGTGGAAAATTGTGACCTGGTGATTTTGAATGCCGGGTCTTCTGCTGGGAGTGAAGACTACTCTGCCAGGGTAATTGGTGAGCTTGGAGAAGTGTTTTTTCACGGTGTGGCAGTCCGACCTGGGCATCCGGTTATTTTTGGGATTGTCCGACGAAAAAATGGTAATCCAGTTCCTGTTTTTGGGGTACCTGGTTACCCTGTATCCGCGGCTTTGACTTTGAACATTTTTATTGAGCCGATCTTACGAAATTGGTTGGGTGAATCTGTCCAAAGCAAGGAATCAATTGAAGCGAGCTTTACCAAAAAAATCACCAGCCCATCAGGGGATGATGATTACGTAAGAGTGATGGTAGGCGAGGTGAATGAACGAATGGTTGCCGCACCTTTATCTCGAGGAGCGGGAGTTATCACTTCTTTGATTAACGCGGATGGAATAACAATTATTCCAAAGGGGCAGCAAGGGCTTACCCGAGGAGATCGTGTATCTGTACAATTATTTAAAGGCGAACACGAAATAAAGAATAGTATTCTGTGCATCGGCTCACATGATCTTGTGTTGGATCTTTTATCTCAGAAACTATTTGAAAAGAATCGAAGGTTTATTACCGCAAATGTCGGCAGCCTGGGTGGTCTTATAACGCTTGGAAAAGGAGATTCGCATATAGCCGGATCCCATTTGTTAAACGAATTGGATGGAACTTATAATTCATCTTTTATCAAAGAATACTTGCCTGAATTAAACATTTATCGACTTGGCTTTACTTTGAGAGAGCAAGGATTGCTGGTGCGAAAAGGAAACCCTCTAGGATTGAACGGGATCGGCGATATTATTCATAAAAAAGCCAACTTCGTGAATCGTCAGAAAGGTAGCGGCACAAGAATTTTGTTTGACTTTGCATTAAAGAATGAAAAGCTAAGTTCGGAACAAGTTTCAGGCTATGATATTGAGGAATTCACTCATCTGAACCTCGCTGTAGCGATCGCTTCCGGGAAAGCGGATTGCGGACTGGGAATTCCGATGGCTGCGAAAGCGCTCGATCTGGATTTTGTGCCGCTTTTTGAGGAGCAGTATGATCTGATCACTACCCGTGATTTTTATCATTCGTTTCTATTTGAACCATTAATTGACACCCTTAATGAAGTAGCTTTTAAGAATGAGGTAAACCAACTTGTTGGTTATAAAACCCATCAGATGGGTGAAATATTGGAAAAAATTAACTGTGAGGAAAAATGAGAACATTTACTGAAGGTTCAATTGCCCCGGACTTCGAATTAAAAGATCAAAATGGCGATTCCGTCCGCCTGTCAAATTTAAGAGGAAGCACAGTTGTGCTTTATTTTTATCCAAAGGATGATACCCCTGGATGCACGAAGGAGGCTTGTGGCTTCAGGGATATCTATTCGGATTACACTGCAAGAGGAATCAAAGTGGTTGGCATTAGCCCCGATGATGCCAAAAAGCATACGAAGTTTATAAATAAATATCAATTGCCTTTCACATTGTTATCTGATGAAGATCACCAGGTGTGCGAAACCTACGGGGTTTGGGCTTTAAAAAAATTCATGGGAAAAGAATACATGGGTGTTTTAAGGACAACATTTGTGATTGCAGCCGATGGAACCATCAGAAAGATTTACGAAAATGTAAAACCCGAAGACCATGCTGAGGAGATACTTGGTTCACTAGACCAATGACTATGTCAAATCCAGGTAGTCCCCAAACGCAAGCTCAGCTGACCCAAAATTCAATGTCTTTTGAATTTGATAATTCAATTATTAAATTGATGGCTGGGGTCACAAGTGCGAACAGTGAAAAGGAGATGATTGAATCATGCATCAACTATCTCTACCACAGGCTCAATCTTTCTGGGGCTAGCTTTGTTCCGTTAAATGAATTAAAAGCGATCGCACCTCCCCTCTTCATTGGGGAGGTGGGCAACCCAAAGTTATTTAAATTAGACAATTACATCAACTTGATTGAAGTGCGCCAGGAATGTAAACATTGCGCTGACCTAGAAAGTGATGGCCATTGTGTTCTGTTGGAAGATGGTACGAGATTTCAAATAAGATGTTTTAACTTAATCATTGGAGGGCGAAAAGAAGGAATCATCAACCTTTACTGGCCAAAGGGGTTGGAATTGGATCCATTCCAGATAGAGTTATCCAGCAAGGTAATCGAGTTGATCGAACAGAAAATTCAATTAATGACAATGCCTTCAGAAAAATTTATTCAGGAAGTAATCGCCAAACCCTTCTCTCCACTACATGATTTATCTGACCTTATTGGAAAATCGATTAATAAGATGTGTTCGGCAAACCAAATCGAACGAGTGTTCGTGTATTTTCCCGATGGCTTCTTTACAAAATATGAAAAGGCTGTTCAACTTTTCCCAAATGTAAATAAAGAAGAACTACAGCCTGAGCGAGTTCATCAAATCGAAGATATATTGAATCACAATAACTTTGAGGTGGTAAAACATCTCCTGATTGAAAATCAAAATTTCAATCCTTCAGGCTTGCTTGTAATCAATTCTAAAACTGATCTCGGACCTTCCAAAGTCTTGGAAGGCAACCCTTTTATTATTATCACAGGAGAGCGAAACCAACTCGAATCTGTACTCTCAGATATTGCCATGACAACCATCTTTGAACAGATTGGGTTTGTTTTTAACCTGGAGCGCGCGAATCTTAAATCTCAAGGACAAACGATGATCGACGAGCGAATCCGATTATCCCGCGAGATTCACGATGGAATTTCTCAAACTTTGGCATTCTTGATGATTCAGATGAAGCGCATGTGGAGTTTTTATTCCATTAAAGACGAAACAAAATTTATTGAAGTTTATGATGACAGCTATCAAACGTTATCAGACACCTATAGTGATTTACGCGACGCGATCCATGATTTACGGCGTAGCCCCAAAACTGATTTTATTAAAACGATTCAGCAGATCGGTGATGAATTTGCTGAGAGAACGGGCATCTTCACCGATGTTGAGCTTGAACCATTTCCAATCAATCGCGATGCACAATTCCAACTCCACCTGGATCGAATTCTGCAAGAAGCCCTTTCGAATATTCGCCGGCACGCGAAGGCAAAAAAGGTATGGATCACTGGAAAAAACCTCAACAATCAATATCAAATTGAGATTATGGATGATGGGATTGGTTTTAATACCGAGAGTGGAGACACGAACAAACGCGGTCATTATGGTTTGACCAGTATGCGAGAGAGAGCAAAAATCCTGGGGATTGACTTGTCCATTCAAAGCATTCCGGATCAAGGGACCAAGGTGATTTTAACTCTCTAAGGATATTTTGATGAAGGAAGTGATTCGGATTATATTGGTTGATGATCACTCATTGTTCAGAAGTGGTCTTAAAAACTTATTAAACGAAATGGGCGAATTTGCAGTCATTGAGGACTATGGGGATCCTATTTCAGCGATTAAAAATTTTCAGTCAGGAAAAGCTGATTTGGTTTTATTGGATGTGAATATGCCTGGGGTGAATGGCATTGATTTTATTGAACGATTCCGAATGATCGATCCTGCCATCAAGATTATGATGTTGACGATCTCGCAAGAGGGTTCAGATCTGTTTGGGGCTATCCAAAATGGCGCGGATGGTTACCTGCTTAAGAATATAGAACCGAATGGTTTAAAAAATCATATTCTTAACGTCATTCGAGGCAACTCGGTTTTATCCCCGGAAGTCACCAAATCGGTTCTGAGCGCTGTCCGAAAATCACCCAATCCCCAAATAGGTGGACTCAGTGATCGGGAAGTCGAGGTTTTGGGTTGTATGTTTAAGGGTTTAAAAACATCCCAAATCTCGGACCAATTGTTTATCTCAGAAAACACGGTCAAAACACATATCCGTCATATCCTCAAAAAGTTAAATGTCAAGAATCGGGCTGAAGCGGTATCCAAAGGGATCAAGAATGGTTTGATTTAAGGGTGATTAAAAATCACCCTTTTCTTATTGGATAATTAAGGTCATAAATATTTATAATAGGCGGGAGAATATGCTCTAATTTATACCCAATCCAAATTGTGGGAGTTTTTTAATGCAAAACAAAAAGCATCTGATCATCATATCGGTGCTGATCCTGATTTTATCTGTCCTGGTGTATTACGGATTAGTGGCGAGCAATTTATTTCCCGCTCAAGCAGCCGCACAGGCAATTCCGATTGACTGGTTGTTTGACCTTGAACTCAAGTTGATTGCTTTTTTCTTTTCGGTGATCATGGTTCCGATGGTCTATTCATTGGTCGTTTTCCGAAAGGATGATGACGATCAGTCGGATGGACCTCACATGGAAGGTAATACAACTTTGGAAATAGTCTGGACTGTCATTCCACTGATTATTGTCATTATTCTTGGAATTATTGGGGCGGACAATCTCAAGCGGGTTTTGACTGTGGACCCTCAGGCGAATCAAATCAAGGTAGTTGGCTTTCAATGGGGTTGGCGTTTCGAATATCCTCAGGGATTTGTTTCGAATGAGCTTTATTTACCTATAGACCAACAAACGGTTCTAAAGATGGAAAGTTCAGATGTAATTCATTCCTTCTGGGTTCCAGAATTTCGGATTAAACAAGACGTCCTACCGGGGCAAATCACCGAATATCGAATTACCCCAAATTTATTGGGTAGTTATGTTGTCAGCTGTGCGGAACTTTGCGGTTCCAAACACGCATACATGGTTGGAAACATCCGTGTGGTGAGTGAAAATGAATACACAACCTGGGTAGATGGCCAGGTAAAGTTGGCCAAGGAGATCGAACTTGCTTCCGCGGGAAAACCTGACGCGGGAAGAGGTAAGCAATTATACGAGACCGCCGGATGCAAGGCTTGCCACTCTATTAATGGTTCTGAAGGTACCGGCCCAACCTGGAGTGGATTATTTGGGCATGAAGTGACTTTGGCGGATGGTTCAGTTGTGGTCGCTGATGATCAATATTTGTTTAATTCGATCAAACAACCTGCCCTGCAGACGGTTGAAGGATACCCCTCCAACGCGATGCCAGATTTCTCTTACTTAAAAGAAGGTCAGATTAAAGATTTGATCGAATATATAAAGACGCTGGAATAAGGACGACGATGAATAGCCAGAAGACTTCATTCAAAAAAGCAGTTGTTTTTTATTTAGCCGGTCAAGCGATCGGCTTAATCCTTGGAGTACTGATCCAGGTGATGGTAACCAATACCTTTGATCCAAATTATTTCTGGGATCTGGCTTCTTGGTTACTTGGTGTGCTCCTGTCCCTGCTTGGTTTCTTTTATGGTTTGGTAGGTTATTACGGAATCGTCAAAGGCATGATCTATCAAGTATTAGGAACTTTGTTCTTTGCCTCATTGACAACGGCGATTCGTTGGATGGTTGGTATGGAACCATTCGACATGAATACCTTTCTCTTTACCGAGTCAGCCTGGGTAACCGGTGCGTTAGGTGGAGCCATAGCTTTTTTAGCCGGAGTTGGGGCCTTGGACGATTGGTTCAAATGGGCAAAAGGTGAAAAAACTGAAGAACATCACCACGATCTTAATGGTTATATTAAGTACTTTGGCGTATCACTTGATCACAAGGTAATCGGCATCCAATATACAGTCACTTCTCTGTTATTACTGTCAACTGGTGGCTTGTTTGCCTTGCTCTTTAGAATTGAGCTTTCTGCGCCGGGTCTTCAAATGATGGATACCCAAATCTACAACTCCTTAATGGGTTTGCACGGTATTATCATGATCGTTTCCATCTTGCTTGGTATATCAGGGGTTATTAACTACCTGGTACCAATGCTCATTGGAGCTAAGGATATGGCCTTCCCCCGGCTGAACGCTTTCTCATTCTGGGTTGCGATCCCGGCGGCTGTCCTCCTTCTCAGCAGTCTGGCATTGGGTGGTTTTGATACCGGCTGGACAGGTTACCCTCCGCTTTCAACCCGCGCGCCTTTGGGAATGAGTATGTTTTTCGTTGGAATCTGGGTAGCAGGCTGGTCTTCCATCCTTGGAGCGTTGAATCTAATCGTTACTGTTCTGAGACTTCGTGCCAAGAACATGACTGCTTTTAAATTACCTATTTTTGTATGGGCGGCCATGGCGACATCGATCATAACCTTGACTGCGACACAGATGATTGGTTTGTCTTTCCAACTGGTTGTTTTTGAACGAATTCTTGGGATGCCCTTTTTTGATCCAGCCAAGGGCGGAAATCCAATTCTTTTCCAACATCTTTTCTGGTTTTATTCCCATCCTGTCGTGTATGTGTTCATTTTGCCTGGTTTGGGTATCATCAGCGAATTGTTACCAGTTTTTGTAAGAAAGCCGTTATTTGGTTACAAATGGGTCGCAATGTCTTCACTTGGCATTGCCTTGGTCGGATTTCTGGTGTGGGCGCATCACATGTTCGCTTCTGGAATGAACGAATATTTGCGAGTTCCATTTATGTACAGTACGCTTCTGGTCGCCGTACCTACCGGTGTCAAATTCTTCAGTTGGGTTGCCACTCTCTACCAAGGAAAAATATCTCGCGAAATACCAACGCCGATGCTTTTTGTAATGGGTGGAATTGTCGTCTTTTTGCTGGGTGGTTTGACCGGTCCGCCAAACGCGACTGTCTCAACAGATCTTCATCTTACGGATACTTATTTTATAGTTGGTCATTTTCACGATACCATGTTTGGTGGCTATATCTTCCCATTTTTCGCTTCTTTGTACTACTGGTTCCCCAAAGCAACTGGCAAGAAGTTGAATGAAACCCTCGGAAAATGGCATTTCTGGTTAATGACACCGTCATTTTTGATTCTCACATTATTCATGATGAGAGTTGGATTACTGGGAATGCGGCGAAGAATTGCGGACTATGATCCATTGCTCCAATTTGATATCTGGCAACTATCCATGACCATATCGGCATACCTAATCGCAACCGCGGTAATCATCTTTATCATTAATGTGATTATCACCGTTCGTGGACCGCAGAACGCGACAGGTAATGTCTGGCGCTCACGGTCTCCGGAATGGCAGGTGCCTTCGCCAATGCCGACACATAATTATGATCACCAGTTCCAAGTGGTGGGCGAACCTTACGATTACGGACTTGAGGGTTCAAGATATGTTGAATTTATTGCTGATGATGAGGTAAAGAATGGTTGAACACCACGAAAATTTGAACGGAAAACTGAATCAGGGATTGATTATCTTTATCCTCCTGGCTTTTTTAACGTTCATTGAATACATGATCGCCATTACAAACCAATCTTTGTTATTGCTAACGGTTGTAGCGATTATCAAAGCTGGCATGGTTCTGTATTACTACATGCATATTTACAAATTAGGTGAGATGGATGATGATTTACCCCATTCCTCGCGGGAATGGAAAACCTCCACAAACCGATTCGGATTTTGGCTATTCATTCTCTCGGACGCATTCCTATTTGCTGGTTTGTTAACTGCCCGGTTTAATTTACTTGGCTTTTCCCGACCAGATTTGGAGCAATGGTTAGGTCTCCTTGTGACTTCGGTGTTATTGGTAAGCAGTTTTTTTATGAACCGAGCTGAAATCCAAATGAAATCGGGGAATATAAAAGGCTTTTTGGTGAGCGCCTCCATTACGACTATTTTGGGTATCGGCTTTCTCGTCGGAGTAGTTGGCGTTGAATGGCAGCATGCGCCTTTCAAGGTCGATGATAGCGCAATGAGCGCCGTATTTTTCATGATGACTGGAATGCACGCTTTCCATGTATTAACAGGGGTAATCTTCTTGCTGATCGTAATCAATAACGCTCGGAAAGGTGTTTATAGCCCCGAAAACTATTGGCCTGTTGAAGCCGCAACGGTTTATTGGCATTTTGTTGATGTGGTATGGATCTTTTTCTATCCCGCCATCTATCTCATCGGTAAATTAGTTTGAAAGGAAAGGGGCAGACCAGCCCCTTTTTAATATGTTTAGAGAAAGTTTAATGTCCAGGTTATTGATTTCTCTGTTGCTTGGCATCCTTACTGCGATACTGGTCAACGAGATTTCATTCCTCTTTCTTAAGTCTGAAAGTGGAAGAGCCCCGCAGGAAATTACCTTCGTTATCCCGGCGGGTACAGCAACTCGAATTGAAAGCGGTGAACAAATTGAGATAATTCCCGGCGGATCAAAATTCGTGATTGGGGATAAATTGACGATACTCAATCAAGATTTGGCAGATCACACCTTTGGTGACCTTTTTATTCCAATGGGTTCATCTGTTTCAACAGTGTTCACCCAATCCAATAACTACTCTTATAGCTGTTCCTTCCAATCTGAAAAGATGCTTGGTTTTGAAGTTTCAGAACCCGTATCATTTTGGCTGCGAGTAGGCGGGATTATGTTAGCTGGAATTCCCCTTGGCATGCTATATTGGATTTATGGAATTTTAGTTTTTCCGATCAAAAAATATGAAAACAAAGAAGCTTGATTTTCGGCCATTTTTGACAATTCGCGTCATCATCAGCACGTTTTTTGTTTTTTTAGGGGCCATTGTTCTGTTTCGACTTGGGTTATGGCAAATTTCCAGATATTTTGAACGACAAGCATTTAATAACCAATATACATCCCAGCAGGCAGCACCAATTCTTGACCTGAATGGAGTGGAATTGACCGATCTCAAGAAATTTGAATATCGCCGAGTAACCGTTCGTGGTCAATATGACCACCTCCATGCCATCGTCCGGGTCAACCAGTATCACCAAGGAGTTTTAGGATTTGCGTTGATGACTCCGCTGATTTTGGAAGACGGTAGTGCAGTTTTCATTGACAGAGGCTGGATTCCAGCTGATCCGAAAACAAATATGCCCAATTGGGAACTGTACACGACAGCGGGTTTGGTAGAGGTGCAGGGAATACTTCGAAATCCGGTTGAGTTGGTTAATTCCAGCGAAAACTATGACCCAAGAATTTGGATCGATTTTTATCCTGTGGATTTGCAAAAACATATTCCCTACCAAATCGCGACCGCTTTCATTCAACCTAACCCTGATGGGACGCAAAATCCTCCAATCGCAACCACCTTGGAAGTGGAAATTACTGATGGCCCCCACCTTTCTTACGCCTTTCAGTGGTTCTCTTTTGGAATCATTTTGTTGATGGGATATCCATTTGTGTTACGTAAGAGTGGTCTATTGAATCAAAAAAAGGAAATTTAACAATGCAGACTAAAGCCCTCAAAAGTAGAATATCAGAATTTCAATTTTTCGCGATTTCCGGATTTTTCCTATTTTCATTTCTGTTTCGAAATGATTTAGGTAACGCTGAGTGCGTTGGCGCTCCTCTTTGCTGGGGCAACTTGGTTTTTCTGATCCACCGTAGTTTGGTAGTGTTACTATCCGCGTTTTTGCTTTGGCATGAATATACTGTTTGGCGTCAGCACCGTGAAGATAAACGGCTCTTACTTACTTCAACAACTTTACTTGTGTTGTTCTTATTTGAGGTAATCATAGGATATTCCTTCGCGATTTTGCCGCAAGAAGGTGATTTTCGCGGTCTACATGCCATTACATCGATCAGTATCTTGTTAATGTCCGGATATGTGTATTTAGTTGCTCAAAATACTTCAGCAAATCAAACCACCTACGAACAGATTAATCTTCGACAACGCGTCTCTGATGTAATCACATTGACCAAACCGGTCATTGTAATGCTCCTGCTTACGACAACCGTAGCTGGAATGTTTTTTGCTGAAAAGGGTATGCCAGATTTCCAGACCCTAATTGCTACAATGCTGGGCGGTATTTTGGCCGCGGGTGGTTCAGGAGCGATCAATCAATATCTGGATGCGAATTTGGATAAGGAGATGCAGCGCACGGCTGGCAGGCCAATTCCGGCGGGTCGAATATATCCGGCGGAGGTATTGGCGATCGGGGTCGCCTTTTGCTTAATCAGTTTGTATCTGTTCTTTATCTTTGTGAATCCCTTATCAACCTTATTAACCTTCTTTGGAATGGTTTATTACGTCTATATTTATTCTGTTCTGCTCAAAAAAGCCACAACTCAAAATATTGTCATTGGAGGTGGAGCCGGGGCAATTCCAGCGGTGATAGGATGGACCGCGGTGACGGGAAGCCTGGCCTGGCCGGCGATAATATTGTTCGCGATTATTTTCATGTGGACTCCACCTCATTTTTGGGCTCTCGCGATTGTTCGGCAGAAAGATTATGCCAGAGCATCTGTACCAATGCTGCCAGTTGTCAAAGGTGAAGAGGCTACTCGAAAAGCGATTTTTGAGTATTCAATCGTTTTGGTATTGACTACACTGCTTCTACCCATCTTCAGATATACTGGCTGGATTTTTCTTATCGGTTCAACTTTGTTAGGAATTGGTTTTTTGTGGATGGCCTGGCGGGTTAAAACTATTCCAGGCAACAAAGTTACCTGGCAAATGTATAAGTTTTCCAGTTATTACCTGCTGTTAATCTTTTTAATTCTGATTGTGGATTCGCTTTACTTCATCGCATATTAAAGAAAAAGGAGCCTTGTTTGGCTCCTTTACTTATTCACCTAAATAATCGCGCAGCAATCTCCGTATAGAAGGGTGGCGAAGTCTGCTTAAAGCCTGAGCCTCGATCTGACGTACCCGCTCTCTCGTAACGCCCATTTTGCGTCCCACTTCTTCAAGTGTGTAGGCTTGTCCATCCAGAAGCCCGTAACGCAATTGGAGAATTCTGACCTCGCGTGGAGGAAGTCCATTAAGAACATCCGATAAATCTTCGCGCATCATGTTGTAGGTAGCTGTATCATCAGGTGGAGCAGCTTCTTCATCCTCGATAAAATCGCCTAGGACTGAATCTTCCTCGTCATCGGTTGGGGTTTCTAGCGAAAGCGGTCGGCGTGCAACCTGAATCATGTTTTCGACTTTTTTCTCAGGGACATCCAATTCCTTGGCTAATTCCTCAACCATCGGTTCTCTACCGAGCTTCTGGGTTAGTTGATGTTGGACTCGAAGCAGTTTATTAATCTGATCACCCATGTGTACCGGTACTCGGATAGTTCGACCCTGGTCCGCTATCGCTCTGGTAACAGCCTGACGAATCCACCAGGTTGCATAGGTGGAAAATTTGTGACCACGGTTATGATCAAATTTCTTGGTCGCGCGAATTAATCCGATATTGCCTTCCTGAATCAAATCTAAAAAGGGGACACCTCTACCCATGTATTTTTTTGCTACCGAAATGACAAGCCGGCTGTTAGCGGTGATAAGGTGTTCCCGAGCTGCCCAACCATCTTCTATCGCTTCTCGTAATTGCATTCTTCGCCGAGGGCTTACATTACCTCTTGCCAAATCTTCCCGGGCTTTTCTGCCGTTTTCGATCCGGATCGCCAGCTCAACTTCCTCATTCGCGTTGAGTAATGGAACCCGGCTGACTTCTTTTAGATATAAACCGATCGTATCATCGGTGTCGATGTTCGCAAGATAATCTTCAGTATCTACATAAACTTCATTTTCGATCGCTTCTTCACTCTCGATCAATTCTTCATCGGAAGGTTCAATGGTTGAAGTATCTTCGATGAAGGGTATACCCGCGCTTAATAACGCGGCAAATGCTTCTTCTAATTGTTCAACTTCCTGCTCCGCTTCTGGGAAAAAATGAAGAATATCATCGAGTGTGACGAACTGTTTTTGTTTTCCAAGTTCGATCAACCGCGCGATAGGAGAGAATTCCTCTTCTTCTTCATTGAGAAATATTTCATCATTCATCTATATGGCACTTTCTAAACCTTCAGGTCTTTGCATATCGTCACTCATTTAAAAATAGGAAAAACTTGACTAATTGTCAAGACTCAAATCATAAACATGCGAAAAATAAGGCACCGCCGGGAAATTCCGGCTGCGCCTTTTTATTCACAATCTAATACTATACGCTAATAATTCTTGAAATGCAATAGTTAGACCAAAATTAGTGACAAAATTTCTGTTTTCGATATAATATTCCTCATTTGCTTGATTCATATTTTTTTCCATTGTACAATTTCGACAGAAGTCAGAACTTTAATGTAGAAAAATTACAAATTCTGGAGGTCTACCGATGTATTTGATTCAAATTGAAGGCTTGACCCAATTCGAAGCGATTGCGATTTGGGCGGTCTTCGCAGTTGCTTTATTGGGGTTGGCGTACGCCTGGTTTTTAAGGCGGCAAATTCTGCAAGAAGACAAAGGCACGCCGAAAATGCAGGAAGTTTGGGGGGCTATCCGAGATGGGGCGGATGCTTACCTAAGGCAACAACTGAAATCAATTATCCCATTGATCGTAGTCCTTACCGTTGCATTGTTCTTCTCGGTATATATCGTACCGCCCACACCGGAAGCTATGGAGAGATTTCATGGCAAACCGGATAGTGAGGTTAAGTTCATCATCGGTATGGCTCGCGCCATTGCATTTGTTTTAGGCGCAACATTTTCCCTGTTGGTTGGTCAGATCGGTATGCGTATGGCGGTTCAGGCCAATGTGCGCGTAGCCTCAGCCTCAAAGCGCGGTTTTGGTGAAGCGCTGCGAATTGCGTACCGGGCTGGAACAATTACCGGTATGTTAACTGACGGATTAGGCCTTCTCGGAGGCACGGTCATTTTCATCGCATTGGGAATCGCTGCGCCAGATGCATTGCTCGGATTTGGTTTTGGTGGTACCTTGCTTGCGCTCTTCATGCGGGTGGGCGGAGGTATCTTTACCAAAGCGGCCGATGTTGGGGCAGATCTGGTTGGTAAAGTGGAAGCAGGTATTCCGGAAGATGATCCCAGAAACCCAGCCGTGATTGCGGATCTGGTTGGCGATAATGTTGGTGATTGCGCCGGTATGGCGGCTGATATTTTTGAGTCGTATGAAGTTACCATTGTTTCCGGTTTGATTCTTGGTTTGTCGCTTTACCACATCACTGGTGAATTGGAATGGATTATTTTCCCACTCATCGTCCGCGGTATCGGTGTGCTTTCCTCAATCATTGGTACCTATGTGGTTAAGGGTGGCACTGGAAAAAGCGGCGACGCTATGGGCGCGATCTTCAAGGGATTCCTAAGTTCCGCTCTAATCTCAGCAGTATTGTTTTTCATCGCCGGTTTCTTTTATATGAACACTCCAGAGATGGATAAGTGGGGTGGTTGGTGGCGCACACCAACCGCGGTCGCCATCGGCGTTTTGCTAGCCATCGCCATTGATCGCCTGACCGAATATTTTACCGGAACCCACGCGGCTCCAGTAAATGATATTAAAAAAGCGGCCGATACAGGACCGGCTACTCTGATCCTCCAAGGTATCTCCGCTGGGTTCGAGTCTTCGGTCTGGTCAGTATTAGTTATCGCGGTTACGATTGTCGCTTCGATCTTTATCATGGGTACTGTACCTGGTTTGACTCCTGGTCAGGAGGTCACATTCATCCTTTACGGGGTAGCCATGACCGGTATCGGTATGCTTACCCTCACCGGTAACAATGTCGCCATGGATTCGTTCGGACCGATCGCGGATAACGCCAATGGTATTGGCGAAATGTCATGGTCGGGAATGGAAGATCAGGAGACCAAGGATGCTCAGCAGATTATGGCAGACCTGGACGCGGTGGGCAATACAACCAAAGCCATCACAAAGGGTGTGGCAATCGGATCGGCTGTAATCGCGGCGGTGTCCCTCTTCGGATCATTCCTGGTAGATGTTACCCGTGCTCAAGAATCATTGGGTGTGCCGTTCGAACAACAAATCCAGAACATCGGTATCCGGGTGGATATCCCACAGGTGTTTGTGGGGATGTTGATCGGTGGAGCATTACCCTGGTTATTCTCCTCGTTCGCAATTCAGGCAGTTTCCCGGGCAGCGTCCTTGATTGTTAAGGAATCCAGACGTCAATTCAAGTTAGGCGTTTTAGATGGCAGTGTCAAACCAGATTACGCGAAAGCTGTCGCGATTTCAACGACTGCCGCACAGAAAGAATTGGTTGGCTTAGCCTTACTCGGTATCCTAACCCCAATTCTGGTTGGGCTGACTTTGCAGGTTGAGGCACTCGGAGGCTTCCTTGCGGGCATCATCGTCTCTGGCCAACTCCTTGCAGTATTTCTAAATAACTCTGGCGGCGCTTGGGACAATGCCAAAAAGTTGATTGAAGATGAGCCGAAAGATCCCGCTAATAACCTCGGTAAAGGCTCTGAACGGCATAAGGCTGGCGTTGTGGGCGATACGGTTGGTGATCCTTTCAAGGATACCGCTGGCCCGGCGCTTAACCCAATGATCAAAGTGGTCAATCTTGTATCGGTAATCGTTGCCCCTATTGTCGTTCAGTACGCGAACGCTACTGGTACGGAGACAGTTGTGATTTGGATCGTCTCATTAGCTCTTGCGGCTGCGCTGGTTTGGGCAATCATGCGATCAAAACAACAGGCTGAGGGAATGGTTTAACCACCAATTAGACCAGAAAGATAAATAACCTGTCTTGTGAAAGAGACAGGTTATTTTTTTGTTCAAGAGCCGTTGGGCTTGTATTTTTGTTTCCAGGCGTAGATCTTATTGAGGGCTTCGAGAGGGGATAAATTGTTGACGTCAATCATGGATATCTCGTCGACCAAAGGGTTGGTTTCGGGAAAGAGAGCTACCTGTTGAGCGACGAATTGATCCTTGCGATTGGCGCCGCTCTCACGTTCCAACTCCATGAGAATCTCACGAGCCCGAGAAATGATCGGACTGGGTATACCTGCCAATTGGGCTACATGAATGCCGTAAGAACGATCCGAACCGCCTGGTACGATTCGATGGAGAAATGTAACATCGCCATCTTGCTCAGCTACCGCCACGTTGTAATTTCGAACTCCTGGCAAAATTTCAGCAAGACGCACTAATTCATGGTAATGAGTGGCAAAAAGTGTTTTTGCTCGAGAGCCTGGATGATTGTGGATGTATTCAATTACCGCCCACGCGATCGACACCCCATCGTAGGTACTCGTTCCTCGGCCAATTTCATCAAGGATTACAAGGGAACGATCGGTCGCATGATGCAGAATATTGGAAGTTTCGATCATCTCAACCATAAAGGTAGAATGGCCACTGTGAATCTCATCTTGGGCGCCGATTCGGGTGAAAATACGATCAACAATTCCAATTCGTGCGCTTTTGGCGGGAACAAAACAACCCATCTGTGCCATTAAAGTAATGATCGCGGCTTGGCGCAAATAAGTCGATTTACCAGCCATGTTTGGGCCAGTTAATATCCGAACGCGTTCACCCGGTTCAAAAACAATATCATTCGGTACGAATTTGGTCTCACTCAGGTTATTGGCAACCACTGGATGTCGGCCATCAATGATTTCAAAAACATCATCCATTGTGAGCTGGGGACGTACAAACCCATACATGGAAGAACATTCAGCCAAGGCAGAAAGGCAATCCAGGTGGGCGATCGCATTCGCGGAAAGTAAAAATCGTTTCGCGGATTTGGCTAATTCAACGCAAACCTGCTTGTAAATGAGGCTTTCGATTTGATGAATCTGCTCATCTGCATTCAAAATTAGCGTTTCGTATTCTTTCATTTCCGGGGTAATGTATCGTTCCGCGTTTACAAGGGTTTGTTTTCTGATGTATTCAGAAGGCGCGTTGTTCGCTTGACCGGCTGAGATCTCGATATAGTATCCAAAAACCTTGTTGTAACCGACCTTTAAGGTTTTAATTCCAGTTCTTTCTTTTTCCTTGGATTCCAGAGAATTAATCCACTCTCTTGCGTTGGCGGACGCCGAGATGATGTTATCCAATTCAGCGGAAAAACCTGGTTTAATTACTCCAATATTCTGCAAAGTCGCAGGACTATCCTCAGAAATGGAACGTTCCAATAATGATAGTTCCTGTGGAAAGCTGACGATAAGATCTAAAAACTCATTTAAAGTATCGGTAGGTTCACGAAATATGGATTTCAAACTGGGCAATAAGGATATGCTATCTCGCAGGCGGAGAAGCTCACGAGGGAGAACAATACCGGACGCCACCTTACTAATCAAGCGCTCTAAATCAGCAATACGTTTAACTTTCTCACGAAATTCTTGGCGTTGAAGTGGATTATTAAAAAAGTAATCTACGCCATCCAATCTTTTTTCGATTTGTGCGATGTCCAACAACGGTTGGGAGACCCAGAGTTCAACCATCCGTTTGCCCATTGGTGTTTGAGTTCGGTCAAGCAAATCGAGCAGCGAACCTTTTGCGAGTCCACGCAGGGATTGTTTCAGCTCCAGGTTTCGGGTGGTATGAGCGTCCAAAGTCATGAATTCATTAAGGTGGACTAATTTAAGATCGGTAAGAAATTCGAGGACTGACGGAGTGGTTATTTTGAGGTACTGCAAGATCGCGCCGATTGTGTTAACACAAAACGAATTGGCACTAAAACCAAAGCCTTCGAAACTGGTTGTATTAAAATGTTGGCTAAAAACAGTCGCACATTTTCCATTTTCAAATTTCCAGGACGGCAATGGAGTGGTGTGGCATTGTATGCCATCGGGCAAACGTAAATGTTCAGGGTAAATTAATTCAGCAGGAGATAAGCGCTGAATTTCGGCGCGAATCGCGCTTGGGCTGGCGGGTGAGGATTCAGATACGTTAAATTCACCGGTGCTGATTTCAGCGGAGGCGATAGAAAAACGATCCTCGTTGAAAAACAATGCGCTCAGGTAATTTCGTGAATCTCCCGGTAACAGGGTGGCTTCTACCAAGGTCCCTGGAGTTACCACTCGTTGTACTTCGCGCGGAAATATCCCCTTCGTAGGTTGATCACCGATTTGTTCAGCGATGGCAATATGATAACCTTTGTTAATCAAGCGTCCGAGGTAGTTTTCCACTGAATGATAAGGAATGCCAGCCAGAGGGACCCTTTGGTTTCCTCCTACCGGACGGGAAGTAAGTACTATATCTAATTCGTGGGCTACAAGTTCGGCGTCTTCATCGAAAGTTTCATAAAAATCACCGAGTCGAAAGAATAGTATCGTATTGGGATATTGCTTTTTGATATCCAGGTATTGTTGTCGAACTGGGGTAACGTCAGATCTTTCCATAATCTCTATTCTAAAGGCAGTTGGGTTATAATTAAACCACTATATTCTACTGAATTGGAGGAAGTTATGGCAAGTGTAACGTATGACCATGTAGTAAAAAAGTTCGGCAATGTAACCGCGGTAAATGATTTAACCATGGCTATTGAGGATAAAGAATTTTTGGTATTCGTCGGCCCATCAGGTTGTGGAAAAACTACAGCTCTTCGCCTTTTAGCCGGACTCGAAGATATTACCAGCGGGCGTATTTTGATCGGTGATCGGGTCGTTAATGATGTAGCCCCCAAAGATCGAGATATCGCAATGGTTTTTCAATCCTATGCGCTTTACCCGCACCTGACGGTATACGATAATATGGCATTTAGCCTTAAACTTCGCAAAACTCCAAAAGAAGAAATTAAGCAGCGGGTAAACGAAGCCGCAGAAATATTAAATATCACCGATTATCTGGATCGGAAACCTCGCCAGCTATCAGGCGGTCAACGTCAAAGAGTTGCAGTTGGGCGGGCGATAGTTCGACACCCTAAAGTATTTTTGTTTGATGAGCCTCTCTCCAACCTCGACGCGAAATTGAGGGTTCAAACCAGAGCTGAGATTAGCAAGCTTCACCAAAAACTGCAAACAACTTTTATCTATGTGACCCATGACCAAACCGAAGCTATGACCATGGCTTCCCGAATCGCGGTTACCAATAAAGGTATTTTGCAACAACTTGATACACCTCAAAATATGTATGATAAGCCGGCAAATATGTTTGTAGCTGGATTTATTGGATCTCCGGCCATGAATTTCTTCCCCGCCAAAATTGACCTCTCAGAAGGAAAATTATTTGTGGTTGGAAATGGATTTAGTGTCGCTATCCCCGATGATAAAAAATCAACCTACCAAAATTTGGTAGGAAAACGGTTAATCTTTGGTATCCGACCTGAGGATGTCAAAAATCCTTCCTTCATGCCGCCGAATATCCATGGCGAAAAGTTAGTCGCGAAGGTTGATGTGATTGAATTGATGGGTAATGAGATTTATCTTTATCTCGAAACTGGCGGAGATACTTTTGTGGCTCGGGTCGATCCCCGAACGAATTTTAAACCAGGCGAATCAGTAGAAATCGCGTTCAATATGGATAACATGCACATTTTCGATCCGGACACTGAACTGGCGATTCGATAGAAACATATAATAATAAATAAAAGCCAGGAAAATCAACTCCTGGCTTTTTGATGAAATCATAGGAGTTTGGATGGAAAAGAAATTTACCCTCGTACTGGTTCGCCATGGCCAAAGCCTGTGGAATTTGGAAAACCGGTTTACAGGCTGGACCGATGTGGACTTGACGGAACAAGGTAAGTTGGAAGCGGAAGTGGCTGGAAAATTAATGAAAGAAGGCAATTATGAATTTGATGTTGCCTTTACTTCAGTTCTCAAACGAGCCATAAAAACTTTAGGAATTATTCAGGAAAAAATGGATCTTGATTGGATTCCTGTTATTAGAGCTTGGCAGCTTAATGAACGCCATTATGGAAATCTTCAAGGGCTCAATAAAGCGGAAATGGCGGAGAAATTTGGAGATGCGCAAGTAAAAATCTGGCGAAGGAGCTATGACGTTCCACCACCTGCCCTT
The DNA here is from genome assembly GCA_035562755.1 of Anaerolineales bacterium. Lineage (GTDB taxonomy): Bacteria > Chloroflexota > Anaerolineae > Anaerolineales > Villigracilaceae > UBA5195. Next base: position 61,306 of record DATMWA010000086.1, on the reverse strand, counting down.
TCGTTGGATGACCAAAGGCACCCACGTTTTGACCGCAGATATGCAGAAGTGGATCCAGCTCAATTGCCCGGAACAGAATCACTCATGATTACATTGGATAGAGTTTTGCCATATTGGCATTCAACCATCGCCCCAATGATAAGGAGTGGTAAAAGGGTTTTGATTGTCGCCCATGGAAACAGTTTGAGGGCGCTTGTAAAATATCTGGACAATATCCCTGAGAATGAGATTACAGAGCTTAACATTCCTACTGGAGTGCCGCTTGTTTATGAATTAGGTGATGATCTAAAACCGATCAAGAGTTATTATCTCGGTGATCAATCGGCCATCGAGGCTGCGATGGATGCGGTAGCGGCTCAGGGCAGTTCAAAAAAATAGCTCTGTAGACCTCTTTAATTATTTATTTAAATTTTCAATACGGTAAAAAACCATGGACAAGATAAATGGGTTTATATCCCAATTAAAAAATGGCTTTGGCGGCGAAATTTTTAATGACCAGGTCAGTCGGGCGGCTTACAGTACGGATGCGTCCATTTACCAAGAATATCCCAAAGTCGTTGTAATCCCCAAGGACCAGGATGAGTTAGCACGGACCGTTATAACCGCCATCGAATTTGAATTGCCCATTACACCACGGGGCTCTGGATCCTCCCTGGCAGGGCAGGCGATTGGTGCCGGTTTAATTATCGATACCACCAAATACCTGAATTCCATCGATTCAAAATTTGATCCGGATTCGAGGCGGATCCTGGTAGAACCAGGGGCAATTTTAGCGAAAGTCAACAAAGTTGTTGGAAAACATGGGCTTATGTTTGGCCCTGACCCAGCCTCAGCCGAAAGAGCTACGATTGGCGGGGTGATTGGAAATAATGCCACAGGCGCGCATTCCATCGCTTATGGTATGACGAGCGATCATTTGTTGGAAGCAAAAATAATTCAATCTGATAAACAAATTGCAATGTGGCGAAATGATGTCCCCGTTGGAACCGGCGCCGATGTTAAAGACCAGCTTACACGTTTTGGACAACACGTAAACCAGAATCATCGGCAGGAGATAATTCAACACTGGCCAAGGACTTGGCGTAACTCCGCGGGATATCGTTTAAATTACCTATTACCTTGGTCGCCTTCTTCCCCTGTTCAATGGGTGGGGGATTATCCCTTCATTCCAAAAGCCGGTGTTAACCTTGCCGCTCTGTTGGCTGGCAGTGAGGGGACTTTAGGTGTGATATCGGCAGCAACTTTAGGCTTGGTCGAAAAACCAAAATACACAGTTTTAGGAATTTTAGCTTACAAGAGCGTTGAAGCGGCTAGCGCGGCGATACCGGAATTATTAGAGTTTATTCCATCAGCGATTGAGCTTATTCCATATAAATTGGTACATCTCGCCCGTTCGATTCCTGCATACGCGGATAAAGTGAGAATGTTCTCCTTAGACGCGGAAGCATACCTCGTCATTGAATTTTCCGGTCATAATCAGACAGAATTAATCAAAAAAGTTCGCTCAATCCCTGATGTGTTTGCAATTGCGGATGATCCAGCGGATCAGGAAAAAATCTGGACAGCGCGAAAAGTGGGGCTTGGCTTACTTGACGCTGAATCGATCCAGGCTCGACCAGTCGCGTTCATCGAAGATTGTGCCATTCCAGTTCAAAATTTGGCTAAATTTGTAAAAACTCTAGAAGATCGATTCCAAAAAGACGGAGTTGAGGCATCTTATTATGCTCACGCTTCAGCAGGCTGCCTTCACATACGTCCAGTGCTCGATTTAAGGACAGGCAAGGGCAAGTTTCTATTGCGTCAAATCGCCGAATTTACTAACCAACTCACAGTTGAGTTGGACGGCACAATGTCATCGGAGCATAGCGATGGGAGGGTCAGAGGGGAGTTTATACCAAAAATCTATGGTGAGTCAGTTACGGGATTGATGCGCGAATTAAAGACCATTGCAGATCCGAATGGATTCTTTAATCCCGGTAAAATTATCGATCCGGCTCCTATGGATAGCGGGCTTCGGAATGAGGAACAAACATCTGATTTAGCATGGATTCCAGTGTTAGGTTTTGAACCAACGGGTGGTTTGGTGAATACCATCGAAAAATGTAATGGGCAAGGAGTATGCCGAAAAAGTGATGGTGTGATGTGCCCAAGTTTTCAGGTAACGAAGGATGAAATCTTTTCAACCCGGGGCCGATCAAACCTGATGCGAGAATACATTTATCAGAAACGATCGGCGGATGAAATTACACTTGATGATCTCAAACATACGCTTGATTTGTGCTTGGCATGCAAGGGGTGTAAATCAGAGTGCCCGAGTCGGGTAGATGTCGCGAAACTGAAAACTGAGTTTTTGAATTATTATCACCAATTTCATCAACCGAAGATTAGGGACGTAGTTTTTGCCAATTTTCCTAAAATTCTAAAACTATTTTCAGGTATGCCATGGCTCTACAACTTTGGGGCTGATCTATTGGAATCTCTTTCGCCAATTAAGAAGATGATTGGGATCGCGGAAAAACGCTCATTACCAAGATTTTCGAAGCAAATGGTAAATCGATCACATGAAATTAAAACCTCTGGAACGCCAATATTATTAGTCAGTGATCCATATACTTCATACCTCGAACCCGAAATCAGCATCAAATCAATTATCATCCTAGAACATATGGGCTTCCAAGTGATTCCACTCGAGGTTGATGGTTTGGGCCGAACGATGGTTAGTAAAGGCTTCATAGATGATGCGAAGAAACATTTAACAACAGTACTCAAGAGAATTTCGGAGTTGGACCCAGGCGGTGCAATACCGATTATTGGTTTGGAACCTTCGGAAATCAATATTTTGCGCGAAGAGATTTTTGATCTTAATGTAATGGATGAAGAGTCAGCCAGGGTGATCGCGGATAGGGCTTACTTTATTGATGAGTTTATCGCCAGACAGGATCTGAACCAGCTGCAGCTCAAACCTTTAACTACCTCCTTGCCAGCGGTTACATTACATGGGCACTGTCATCAAAAAGCGGCTACCTTGTTACCTGATGGGAAAGCTGTTGGGGTGGAGGCTACGAGGCAGGTATTAACTGGTTTTGGCTATGAGGTTGAGGTTTTACCCACGGGTTGTTGCGGAATGGCAGGGGCTTTTGGATATGAACATGAGCATTATGATTTTTCTCAACAAGTAGGAGAATTAACTCTCTTTCCATTATTGCGTGAAACATCCAATCAGTCCAAGCTTATTTGTTCACCTGGAACATCCTGTCGCACACAAATCAAGGATGGGGTTCAACGTGAGGGACTTCATACCATGGAGTTGGTTTACGATCGATTATTTGAAGTTTAATTTTTGAGAGAGACAGCCTAATGCGACTCCAAGCGAAACTTCAACATTCAGCGAGCGTTTAACTCCCGCCATTGGAATCAAGATGATGCGGTCAGCGGCTTTCAAAATTTGAGGGTCGATACCGCATCGTTCATTTCCGACAACTAACGCAATCTTTACGGGCGGTATGACCAGATCAAAGAGGTTTTCCGCCTCTGGGGTAATTTCGAGTGCCCAAATTTGATAACCCTTATTTTTAAAAATGTGAACAAGTTCCAATGTCTGATTTGAGCCATGAATTTCAATGTTGTTTTCAGCGCCTAAACTGGTCTTTGATACAGAGGTATCATCAATTCCTGGGGTGATACCGCCCAAACCGATCATTTTTACTCCAAAACATTCTGAAGTACGCAAAATTGCGCCAACATTAAAACCGGAGCGAATATTATCCAGTATTACTGCCAGCGGAAGCTCATGAGGTATCGGTTTCTGATTCTCATCAGGTACGAAAATTTTTTCCTTGACAGATAAGCCGCCAAGGCATTTTGGGCATCGTCCATTAAATTCGGCATGATGTGGAAATCGTAAGCCACATTCAGGATTGGAACATTCGTAATAAGTGATTTTCATAATGTAAAAGGGAGGTTGGCGAAATCAGCCAACCTCCCTTATTATTACACAGATAGTTTTAGAGGTACATCGTCGCTTCGATCATTCCTGTTTTACTGTTGGTTGTGATATTTGAGAATCCGGCTTTTCGACACAATTTGTGCATGGAAGAATTTTCGGCACTCATGACCGCTACAATTCGCTTGATTTTTTCATCCTTTGCGGCGGCCACCAGTCGTTTTACAAGCTCCAGACCGATTCCTTGCCCTTGATAATTATCATTTACCAATAGGCTGATTCGAGCCTCTTCTTCGGCTGTTTTGAACTTGCTCAATCGGCCAACCGCGATGATGTTTCGCTGATTTTCGATCTCGGTTTCAACGACCAGAGCAATTTCACGAGCGTAATCACAATGGCAAACTCTTGCTAACCTTTCGTGAGTTACTCGTTCACTCAAAATCATTGGACTCAAGTAGCGCATGTAAACCGAGCGATCGGAAAGATGTTTATGGAAATTAAACATCAATTGTTCGTCTTCGGCTTTGATTGGACGAATGATGGTGTTCTTTCCATTTTCCATTTTCCATTCTGTAACATATTGGTTGGGGTAAGGCTTAATTGCCAGCTTGGGCAGATCTTCTTCCTGCTTTTCCTTTTCATAGAGGACTACTCTGGCGTCCAAGGCGAGCAAACCATCCGGTGAGGCAATTAATGGATTGATATCAATTTCTTTGATCCATTTCTGTTCCACAACCAATTGACTAAAATAAACCAGGAGTTTTTCTAGTTCTTGCAGATTAATCGGTTGACGTCCTCGAACACCTTTCAAAGCCTTGGCGATTTTGGTTCGCTCGATCATCCTCTTAGCGAGGGTTGTGTTCAGAGGAGGTAATCCGAGGGCTCGATCCTTGAAAACTTCAACCAACTGTCCACCAGTGCCAAAGAGTAACACTGGACCGAATTGCGGATCTACCGAAGAACCAACAATCAATTCGTACCCTTCCAATTTAACCATCGGTTGGACGGAAACGCCCAGAAAATGTTCCTCGCCAGCCAATTTGGACACTGATTCCTTGATTTCGTTGAAGGCTTTTATCGCTTCCTGTTGATCCTTGATGTTGAGTTTTACCCCACCGACATCCGTCTTGTGGGTGATCGTTTCAGAATGAATTTTTAGGACGACAGGGAAACCACATTTTTCAGACATCATGGCTGCCTGCTCCGGCGATTCGGCGATATACATTGCTGTGGTCGGAATGTTATAAGCCGCTAATAGTTCCTTCGATTCAACTTCGGTGAGAAGTAACCGGCCCTCAGCACGAGCATTGTTGATTAATTTATCCGCTTTTCCCCTATCTGGTCCAGTGCCGTCCAGATCTGTAAAATTTGGTGTTTCGTATAAGCTCTTAAGGTTAAAAGTTGACTGCCACATGTAGGTAAAAGCCCGGGCGGCGTCATCAGGATATTCGAAAGTTGGGATACCAGCCTTGTTCAAAATACCCTCACCGGCTGCGACTTCCTGACCGCCTGACCAAGAGGCTAGGATTGGCTTGTCATAAGTTTTCGCATAGGCTTTTAGGGCATCGGCGGTTGCGGTTGGGTCAGTCATGGCTTGAGGAGTCAAAATAACCAGTAAGCCGTCGCTATTGACATCCTGAGCCGCGACTTCGAGGGCTTTCGCGTAACGGTCAGGATCAGCATCACCAATGATGTCAATTGGGTTTCCATGACTCCACGAAAAGGGAAGGAATTCATTTAACTGTTTGATTGTTTCTTTTGAAATTTCAGCTAATTCACCACCAGTGGTCAAGAGTGTATCTGTAGCGAGTACACCTGGGCCGCCTGCGTTGGTGAGGATTGTTAATTTGGGACCTTTTGGTCTCGGTTGACGGCCTAAAACTTCCGCCATAGAAAAAATTTCGCTGATACTGTCAACTCTAAGTACCCCTGCGCGGCGGAAAGCGATATCTAATACCTCATCCGAACCAGTTAGGGATCCAGTGTGGGAGGCGGCAGCTTTGGCAGCCCCTTCGGTTCGGCCAGGTTTAATGACGATGATTGGTTTTGTGAGAGCTACTTCCCGGGCTGCAGAAATAAACGAGCGAGCATCACCGATCGTTTCCATATAAATTACGATGCTTTCTGTGTGTGGATCATCGCCGAGATAATAAATGAGATCGCCCCAATCAACATCGAGCATGGAGCCAACAGAAACAAAAGCGGAAAAACCAACGTTTTCCTTAAATGACCAATCAAGAACTGAGGTACACAAAGCGCCAGATTGACTGATAAACGCGACTTTCCCTTTACGTGCCATCCCGGCTGCGAAGGTCGCGTTCAGACCGCTCATTGGGTTCATAACTCCAAGACAGTTAGGTCCAACGATCCGCATATTACCTTTCTGAGCGTTCGTCAGTAATTCACGTTCCAATTCGGCGCCTTCGGGACCGATTTCCTTAAAGCCCGCTGAAATTACGATCGCGCCTTTTACCCCAGCCTCCACGCACTCGCTGATGATTCCAGGTATGGTTTTCGAAGGAGTGACGATAACCGCCAAATCAACCTGATCAGGAACTTCGCTGATGCTTGGATATGCCTTGATGCCGAGCAAGCTGGAACGTTTTGGATTGATAGGGAAGACAGCGCCCCCAAATGGACTGCTTATCAAGTTCCAGAGAATCGTCCGCCCAACACTGCCTTCTTTTTCTGTGGCGCCAATCACAGCAACATTTTTTGGTGCGAAGATGCTATTAAGTGGAGTATTGGCATAGCGGTATACATCATGGGAAGGGTCAAAATTTGCCCAGGCTGTTTTAATATTTGGATCGTTTTCCATGGATTATCCTTTCAAGGACGCACTTTTAATCCAGTGCAATTAAGATTGTGAAAAATATTACAAACACTTATTATATCCGTAAACGTTGGTCCTTCCGTTTTTTGTGAAGTTTGTTGATAGAATTAAGGAAGAATTACATGAAACGGATAACCTTACTTTTAATCTATCTCATTTTTATCCTGATTATATCGGTTGGTCAGCCTATTTTAAAACCCGGTGTAAAGGCTGAAGCATATTTTCAAACTACAGATCCTTATGCTTTAATCGATGAAGTCAACTCACTTCGAATTAATAATGGTTTGGCGCCTTATTCGATCAACCCAATCTTGATGTCCATTGCCCAATCACATGCTAGTTTCATGGCATCGAATGGCGTATCACATTATGGAGTCGGAGGTTCAAGCCCTTACGAGCGTGCTTTAGCCGCTGGTTATCCTTTGGCTGGTGACTTGACCTTAGGTGGATTTTTTTCTGAAAATATTACGGCTGGTTCACAAAAATCTGTGTCGGATGCGGTCATTGAATGGCAGGGAGACGCTCCTCATCTTAATACCATGCTTAGTTCCAACCTTACTGAAATTGGCGCGGGAATGGTGAACATTGATGGATACATTTATTACGTAATCGATTGCGGAAGACCAACCAATAGCGGAGTCGCTCAGCCAATACCGACCAGTATGGCGAGTGTTTTGGAGAATATTCCTCTCGCGCCGGTTGTAGTAAATACGCTTGTGCCTAACACACCAGATGCACTTGGAAAAATATTTCATACGGTGGCGGCGGGCGAAACCTTATGGTTAATCGGTGTCAGTTATGGACTTAGCGCTCAGCAGATACGGGACGCAAACCCGGGTGTATTTGGTGATGAAATTTATGTTGGCCAAAAATTGTATCTTCCTGGCGGAAAAACTCAGACACCTCAAGCCGTCTCTCCGACTAATGAGGTTTCACCAACGTATTTGCCTATCACCTCCACTCCAACAAGCCTGACGCCTACACCGACCATAACTCTTAGTACAGCCGTAACGTTAATCCCAGAAAATGGTTTAATTATTGGCGAGGAGATCAGTGACGGGTCTACCGGCTTGATTGGGTTATTGTTGGTTGTATTTTTCGGAATATTTCTTGCGATACTATTATTCGCACTAACCAGAAGACGTGACGGAATGTGATGAGAGGATGATATGAAGATTAGGACAACCAAAGGTTTAACATTTGATGACGTATTATTAATTCCACAAAAGTCAGGAATTACCTCTCGCGGAGCAGTTGACACTTCAACCCGTTTGACAGACAAAATCCGAATTAATATTCCTATTTTGAGCGCCAACATGGATACCGTAACGGAGGCAGGGATGGCTATTGCTATGGCTAATGCCGGCGGAATCGGTATCATTCATCGCTTCATGAGCATTGAGCAACAGGTGAAACAAGTGAATAAGGTGAAGAGGGCGCAAGCGGTGATGGTAGAAAATCCGTATTGTATCAATATTAGCGTAAGTATCGCCAAAGCCAGAGAGGTGATGCGGCGCTTTAGCGTTGGAGGACTCATTGTTACCGATGATACAGGCAGGGTTGAAGGTATTCTAACTTCCAGGGATGTGAATTTAGCTCCGGATGAATCCGCTGGGATACAAACTGTAATGACGAGCCGCGAACATCTTGTCGCGGTTGGCCCGCAATACTCGATTGAGGAAGCCCGTAAATTGTTATTTGATCACCGCATTGAAAAGCTACCTGTGATTAATCAGGATGGCACGATCCATGGATTAATCACATCCAAGGACGTTCTTAAACCCATGCGAAACCCAAACGCGGCATTAGACACCAAAGGCAGATTGTTGGTTGGCGCAGCGATTGGCGTAAGTGGAGGTGAATTGGAACGAGCCGAGGAATTGATTAAAGCCGGGGCTGATGTATTGGTTATGGATATTGCCCATGGACATGCCGATCATTGTCTTAAGGTCGTGAATGATTTGACTTCGAAATATCCATCCGCCCAGATTATCGCGGGGAATGTTGCTTCGCGCGAAGGGGCTCGGGATCTCGCGGCAGCCGGCGCAAATGCCATTAAGGTTGGCATAGGACCGGGTTCAATTTGTACAACCCGAATCGTAACCGGCTTTGGTGTGCCGCAACTTACTGCGATTATGGATAGCGCGATGGGGATTTCTGATGCACGGGTGGATATACCATTAATCGCGGATGGCGGTATTCAAAAAGCGGGAGATCTGGTAAAATCACTTGCCGCAGGAGCGGAGTCAGTCATGATCGGGAGCTTGTTTGCGGGAACGGAAGAGGCTCCAGGAAATCCGGTAATCCGAGATGGAACGAAGGTTAAGGTTGTTCGCGGGATGGCATCACTCGGCGCAAATCTCAGCCGGAAGGCAGTGGATAAAGGCCAGGACGAGAGCGCGGAAGATTCTGAGGATTGGATGAAGGTAGTCCCGGAAGGCGTTGAGGCGGTGGTTCCATACCGAGGGAATGTTGGAGAAGTTCTGCATCAATTGGTGGGTGGATTACGATCAGGATTAAGTTATGGCGGCGCCAGCACGATCAAGGAACTTCAAAATAAAGCGGAGTTTATTGAGATAACAAATGCCGGCCTGCGCGAGAGCGGTTCCCACGACGTGAGAAAATTGTAGTAATATTATTTTTAATTTATTAGAAAAAAATCTAAAATATTGACAGCATTACTCCAATTTGCTATAATCACGCCAACAAACGAATCTATTTGGAGTGATTATGTCAACCTTGGTAATAAAAGATCTCGACGTCAGTATTTCTGGCAAACAAATCCTAAAAAATTTTAATTTATCAATCAACAAAGGCGAAATCCACGCCATCATGGGACCAAATGGTACGGGGAAATCCACCTTGGCTTATACGCTCATGGGGCATCCCAGCTATGAGGTTACGAGTGGCGAGGTTTATTTTAATGGTAAGAATGTACTTGAAATGGAACCTGATGAACGATCGCGGGAAGGCATGTTCCTCGCATTTCAGTATCCGGTTTCAATTCCTGGTGTAACAGTAGCAAACTTTTTAAGAACGGCGATTAACTCCCGCCGGCGGGCTATCGATCCTGATGATAAGGGGATTTCGATTCCTGATTTTAGAAAACTGCTTAAAGAAAAAATGGCGCTTCTCCGAATGGATCCAGCCTTTGCTGGACGGTATTTAAATGACGGATTTTCCGGCGGCGAGAAGAAAAGAGCTGAGATTCTACAGATGGCGACTCTTAAACCTCAAATCGCCATCCTTGATGAAACCGATTCTGGGCTGGATATTGACGCTTTAAAAATCGTGGCTGAAGGGGTAAACGCATTAAATGGCCCCGAACTTGGAGTGTTGGTAATCACCCACTACCAACGCTTATTAAATTACATTAAACCCCATTTCGTTCACGTCATGATGGGCGGCAGAATCGTTGAAAGTGGTGGTCCTGACCTGGCACTAAGGCTCGAGGAATCAGGCTATGACTGGGTTCGTGAAAAGTATGAAAACGAAGCTGCCTGATAGGTGAATTCTATGAGTGATGATGACAAAATTTTAGAAAACCTTGGAGAATACAAATACGGATTTAAAGATCGCGATGATAATTATGTCTTTAAATCTCAAAAAGGTTTGAGTGAGGAAGTTGTTCGAAATATCTCCCGAATGAAAGACGAGCCAGAGTGGATGTTGGATTTCCGCTTGAAGGCACTTAAACATTTTCAAAATCGGCCAATGCCAAATTGGGGTCCAAAACTGAGCGAACTCGATTTGGATGATATCTATTATTATGTGCGCCCAACCGAAAAAATTGAAACAAGTTGGGATGATGTGCCAGACGATATTAAACGAACCTTCGATAAGTTGGGGATTCCGGAAGCTGAAAGAAAATTTTTAGCTGGTGTCGGCGCGCAATACGAATCAGAAATGGTTTACCATTCTGTACTTGAACATCTTGAAAAACAGGGAGTTGTGTTCCTCTCCATCGAAGACGGTTTGAAACAATATCCTGACTTGTTCAAACAATATTTTGGGACGGTAATTCCGATTGAGGATAATAAATTTGCGGCGTTGAACAGCGCCGTTTGGAGCGGTGGATCTTTCGTTTACGTGCCAAAAGGAGTTCATGTTGACCTGCCCTTACAAGCCTATTTCCGATTAAATACCGCGAATGTCGGCCAGTTCGAGCGGACTCTGATTATTGTAGATGAAGGCGCTCAGGTACATTATGTGGAAGGCTGTACAGCGCCCACCTATACAACCAACTCTTTTCACAGCGGTGTTATTGAGATTATCGTCAAGGAAGGCGCTCGTTCACGTTACTCGACCATTCAGAACTGGTCTACGAATGTTTACAATCTGGTTACGCAGAGGGCGATGGTCTATGCCAACGGTACCCATGAGTGGGTGGACGCGAACTTGGGCTCAAAAGTCACCATGAAATACCCAAGCTGTTATTTGATGGAACCAGGCGCACACGGAGAAATGCTTTCGATGGCTTTTGCAGGCCCCGGCCAAATTCAAGACGCCGGCTCCAAAATGGTTCATTTCGCTCCGCAGACTACCTCCAAGGTTGTCTCAAAATCGATCTCAAAGGGCGGTGGTCAATCTTCTTTCAGGGGTCTGGTTAAGGTCTACAAAGGCTCAAAGAAAGTTAAATCAAATGTTGTTTGTGATGCCTTACTCCTTGATCCATCTTCACGGTCTGACACATATCCGTACATCGAGATCGACGAAGATGATGTAAACATTGGTCATGAGGCTTCCGTTTCCAAGGTTGGGGAAGAACAACTCTTCTATCTAATGAGCCGAGGGCTTTCAGAAGAAGAAGCGACAACAATGGTTGTTTCCGGTTTTATTGAACCGCTCGTAAAAGAATTGCCAATGGAATACGCGGTTGAGATGAACCGCTTGATTCAGTTGCAAATGGAAGGATCTATCGGTTAACATGGCAGCAATTAAAGTAAAACAAGTATCCAGCCGATCGGTTGTTGAAAAGAAATTTAATTTTAACGAAGAATTAATTGCCATTAAGGCACCTACGTTTAGAAAAAAAGCGCTGGTTCACCTTTCAGAATCAAAATTTCCCGAAACAACGGATGAAGCTTGGCGGAGAACTGATTTGAGGTCATTTCAACCTGGACAATATACGATCTCCAACAGAGATGGCAAGGTTGATCTCACAGTTATCCCTCAAGAAAAATTTGATTCCGTTGTGGACGATCACTTTGGTGGCAAGGTAGTTGTAACCGCGGATGGCGCTTTTGTTGATGTCGATCAGTCCATTCTGGATCAGGGTGTGATTTTTACAGACATGGCTACGGCAGAAGCTGTTTATCCAGAACTCGTTGAGAAAATCTTAGGTAAAGTTGTAAGATCTGACGAAAGTATTTTTTCCGCTGTGGCGGCTGCTTTTGGAGATCATGGTGTATTCGTCTACGTTCCGAGAAATGTTGAAGTGAGGCAGCCACTTCAAAGCCTATTTTGGGCAAAAGGAAATGACGTAGCATTTATTACCAATCTGGTTGTTTATTTGGACCAGAACTCTTCACTCACCATGGTGCACGAATCTGCGTCAGATGAAAATCAAAAAGAAAATATTTTTTCAGCGAACAATGTCGAAATATACGTTGGCGATGGCGCCAAGCTTCAATTTGTAGAATTGCAAAGTTGGGGCAATGATGTCTGGAATTTCTCACACGAGCGAGCAAAGGTAGCGACCGATGGTAATTTGGATTGGATTTTTGGTTCCATTGGGTCAAAGCTGACCAAGAATTTTTCGGACCTCGATTTGGTCGGTTCAGGCGCGGTTGGTAGAATGTCGGGTTTTTACATCACAGATGGCAAACAACATCTCGATCATGATACCCAACAGAACCATTTCATGCCCAGAACACAGAGTGACCTATTATTCAAAGGTGCGCTATTAGGCCATTCTCGCTCGGTTTGGCAGGGTATGATTTATGTTGCCCCTGATGCTCAAAAAACCGATGGTTATCAAGCCAATCGGAACTTAATCCTTGATGAAAACGCGCGAGCGGACTCGATTCCAGGATTGGAAATTTTGGCGGATGATGTTCGTTGTACGCATGGAGCAACAGTAGGTAGATTGGAAGAAGAACCGATCTTTTATCTTAAATCCCGAGGAATCCCTCAAAAAGAAGCGGAACGCCTGGTTGTTGAAGGATTTTTCGATCCAATTATGCAGCGGATACCCTTTGAAGGTGTGCGAGAACGTTTTAAAAGTGCTATCATGGATAAGATGGATCGAAATTATTAAACAGGCGAGGGAGTATGAAACCAGGCAAATTAATTAATCCAACCACACCAAAATTAAAGAGAGTACCCAGCTCAGCGGGGAAGACCTATAACTTCATGAAAGAACCCGCCAATAAATCTGAATTTGAAGTCGGCGATCCGATCGAAGCTTTTTGCGATCATGATAAAAATAATGAGCGAGTTCGGGGATGGATCAAGGGTACCGTTGTTCAAATTGAAAATAATAAACTCCTCGCGGTGCAATTTAGATCGAATGTTTATCTTACCGATGGATGGATGGTTCCTGACCACATTTTATGGTTCCCAATCAGATCGGACCAGGTTAGGATTCCGGGTTCTGGTAAGAAAATGCCAGTCATCAAAAAAATAGTTGAGGAAGATTAAAATTAATGATCCAAATTGAGAATGTTCGCGCTGATTTTCCGGTATTGGAACGAGAATTACGACCGGGGAAGCGTTTGATCTATCTTGATTCTGCCGCTAGTTCTCAAAAACCGCTCAGCGTTATAAATACGATGGATAATTTTTATCGGCTTAATTACGCGAATATTCATCGTGGCGTCCACCAATTAGCGGAAGAATCCACGGAAATGTATGAAAGCGCCCGAGCAAAAGTTGCCCGTTTTATTGGAGCCAAAAAAAATCGACAGGTGATTTTTACTCGGAATACTACTGAATCAATCAACCTCGTAGCGCATTCATGGGGGCGAATGTTTTTGAAGGCTGGGGATTTGGTGTTACTTACCCAGATGGAGCATCATAGCAATATCGTCCCATGGCAGATTCTCAAGCAGCAAATCGGGATTGAGATTGATTTTGTCAATGTTACCCTTGAGGGGCAATTGGATATGGCTGATTTTAAGAACAAATTGGCCAAAGAACCGAAACTCGTTTCGTTTACTCACATGAGCAATGTGCTCGGAACTATCAATCCCGCGAAGGAAATTATTCGCTTGGCTCATCTTTCCGGAGCTGTGACTTTGGTAGATGGTGCCCAGTCCGTTCCTCACTTTCCAGTCAACGTTGAAGATCTGGATGCCGATTTTCTGGCGTTTTCTTCTCATAAAATGCTTGGACCAACTGGAATTGGGGTATTGTATGGAAAATTGGATTTGTTAAATCAAATGGATCCATTCCTTGGTGGCGGCGATATGATTAAGGAAGTACGCTTCGATGGTTTTTCCTCCAATGAATTGCCTCACAAGTTTGAGGCGGGTACTCCCGCTATCGCGGAAGCGATCGGCTTGGGTACCGCGGTTGAATTTCTTGAAGAAGTAGGCTTGGGAACAATCGTCGAGCACGAAAACGAATTGCTTACTTACGCCCTGGATGCCATGCATGAATTTAAAGATCTGCAGATTCTGAACTCAAAAATTGAGAATAAAGGTGGCGTGATCGCGTTTTATTCGGATAAAATTCATCCGCATGATATGGCTCAATTATTTGACCGTGAGGGTATCGCCATCAGAGCTGGCCATCATTGTGCTCAACCTTTACATACAGTTTTTAATGTTCCCGCTACGGCCAGGGCGAGCTTTTACCTTTACAATAACCGGGAAGAAATTGACCAATTCATTCATTCTTTACATTCGGTGATCAATTTTTTCAAATAAGAGGTTCTGTGGACGATCTTTACCGTGAAAACATAGTTGAACATTACAACCATCCCTCTCATCGGGGAGTTTTGGATCCGTGCGATGTTAAATTTGCTGATGATAATCCACTTTGTGGGGATCATATCGAAATTACCTTGAATACAAACTCGGATGGAATCATTACTGAGGCGATGTTCACAGGGCACGGCTGTGCTATTTCTCAGGCGTCAGCCGACATACTTCTGGATGAGGTTATTGGAAAATCGGTAGATGATGTAAAAAAAATGACCAAAGATGACCTTGTCTCCTTATTAGGGATTGAATTAGGTGCCGTTCGTCTTAAATGCGCCTTGTTATCATTAAAAGTATTAAAAGCCGGGGTTTACGGCTTGAATAACGCGAATGAATTGGATTTGGAAGATGATTGACGAAACAAAATACGAAATCGTTGAAGTTGAACTTGAACACCCTGAATCAAAAGAGCGAATTTTTCTCGAAATAGATGATCTAGCGATTGTTGTATTTAACATTGCGGGAAAATATTTCGCAATTGGGGATGTTTGCAGCCATGATAATGGTCCGCTGGGGGATGGCTTGTTGGAAGGCTACCATGTGGTTTGCCCAAGACATGGCGCGGAATTTGATATCCGAAATGGGAAAGCGATGAAAATGCCTGCGGTCGAAGATATCCCATCCTACCCTGTCTATCGAGAAAAAGATTCCCTCTTCATAGGAATACCAAAGTAGGTTAATAAAAAGCAGAAGCGGGCTTAGCCCGCTTCTGCTTTTTATTAGATCTTGTGATATTCAGCTACGATCCTGAGAATGTCAAATCCTTCAGCAAATGGCTTCTCTGCTAATGCACCATGTCTGATCATGGTTGCCCGAAGGAGGGCAGGGTCAAAATAATATTTGTCATGGTAGGTTTTATACTCAGCCAAGGCTGCTAACTTGGCTTCTACGTCCGCTTCCGTTACTCCAACCAAAAAATGCGGAAAAAAACCATAAGAAGACCGAACGACATCAAAACCCAAAACAGTTGTACCACGGTAAGCCCGAAGACTTTCCTCGGTAATCACGTTATGGTCTTGATGAACGTCGGAACGAGTATGTGTGAGGATAAGATCTGGTTTGTATTCACGGCGGAGTTTTAACAAATACTCAAGTACCTCTTGCCGTTGTTCAGGAAATTTGCGTGTTTCAAATTTCTCAACAATCACATTATCCTTGCGCAGCCCTAATTTTTCAAAGCTGGCAAAGTGTTCGTTGACAATATTTTTTAGGGCAGGGTTCATTTGGTTGTCTGATAAAGTGACACAAAGCACCTCATTTTCAGGCAAAATGTGGTGTAAAAAAGCCCCGGCGCCTAACTCAATGTCATCTGGGTGAGCACCCAGACATAAAACTCTTTTTCCAAAGAATCTCATTTCTATCCGTTTTTCTTGGTGGCCAAAATGCCGCCAACCACTTTGGTCATCACTAATTTACCGTCACGTTGCTGCCATTTTTTGGCAACCGCGCTGATATCGGTGATTAATTTTCTATACTCTTCTGGACTATTAAACAGGTCATTCCAGAGTTTACGGTCTTCATTCAAAGAAGCGTGAACGTATTCCATGAATGGTTCGGAGGTTGGAAAGACTAAGGGATTTTCAAATTTCAGTAGTTCGGTGTAATCAAAAATTCCGTCGATCGTGTTGAAAATCTCCCCTTTGAAGCGGGATGAGCCTGGCATAGGCGGGATAGGTTTATTGGTTGCCTCAAGGATAATATCGTAAAACATCTGCTTATTTTCCGGCAAAGGTCCGGTAACAAATAATCGCCCGCCGGGTTTTAAAACCCGATAGGCTTCCGAAAAAGTAAATTTGAGATCAGACGCGTAATATATCGCGAAAGAGCTGGTAACAATGTCAAATATTCCATCCGCGAATTCAAAAGGTTTGTTGAAGTCTAAGAATTGGAAATGGATATTTCCCGCACCCAGGGCAGCAAGTTTTTCATCTGCCTGGGCAAGCAGTTCTTTTGAAAAATCACCTCCAAAAATCTCAGCCTTGCCAGCTGTTTTCTGGTGAAACAAAAAACATTGTTTTCCCGCGCCGCAGCCAACATCGAGAATGGTGTAACCAGGTTTTGGTTGTAATACCTCAAGGTTCCAATCATCAATGTTTCTGGTGCCGTATTTTTCGTGTATATTGATCCGCTTTTGTAGATCTGCGGTCGTTTCTTTATAGTTGATCTCCATAATCCTCCATAATTAAGGATACAATTGATTAACTTTTTTATTATACCAAGAATGAACAGGTAAATTTCAACGATGAACCAGAACAAACTTATTCAAAGCGTAAAAGGTACCCGTGAGTTTTATCCAGAAGAAATGACCATTCGGAATTTTATCTATCAGAATGCTCGAAAAGCTTCTGAATTATTTGGATTTCAGGAGTGGGATGGCCCATTTCTGGAATCGATCGACCTTTACGCGGCGAAAAGCGGCGATGAACTGGTTAAAGAACAATCCTTTGTTTTTCCTGACCGGGGTGGTGATTTGATCACTCTTCGACCGGAGCTAACCCCTTCTCTTGCCCGTATGGTTGCTCAGCGTCAAAACCAACTCACATATCCTTTACGATGGTGGTCCTTTGGCCCATTCTGGCGGTATGAACGCCCTCAACGTGGGCGCTCTCGCGAATTTTTCCAATGGAATGTCGACTTGATTGGACCGGATTCTCCACTGGCGGACGCGGAAATTTTGGCCATCGGGGCGACATTCTTAAAGCTTTGCGGGTTAAAACCGGAGAGCGCGATTATTCTTATTAATAATCGCAAATTAATGGATCAACAATTTGAAAAAATCGGAGTTCCCAAAGAAAAGCGGCTTGAGGTTTCCAACGCGGTTGATAGACGAAATAAAGTTACTTCTGAAAAATGGGACGAGAATGTCCTTGAGATTGGCCTGACTGACCAGCAATTGAATGAGCTTAAGGAAACCCTGGCAAATTCCGAATTATGGCGTGAATCCCCGGAATTGGTTGAACTTTTTTCTATCCTTGAGTTGATGGGCTTAAAAGAATATGTTCGCTTTGATCCGAACATTATGCGCGGATTGCTTTACTATACGGGTACAGTATTCGAAGCATTTGATGTTAGTGGGAGCGTTAAGCGAGCGATATTTGGGGGCGGAAGATACAACAACCTTTTGTCAGATGTCGGTGGTGACCCACTCTCAGCGGTGGGTTTTGCCATGGGCGACGTGGTTGTTGGGCTGATTTTAAAAGAGGCTGGGTTGATTGATCTGAGCGCAGCGCTGCCCGCAAAGGTGTTGGTGACTGTCTTTGAACCTAATTTATTAGGTGCCTCAATCAATGTGGCAACTCAATTAAGGGATGCCGGGATTAATGTAATTATTTATCCAGAAACTGCCAAATTGCCAAAACAATTTAAATTCGCGGATAAGATTGGCTCACGATTTGTGCTGGTAATCGGACCTGACGAGGCAGAGGTCGGCAAGGTTACGGTGAAGGACCTTCTTAACGCCACTCAACGTACTATTGAAGTTGATGAATTGATCTCGTCGTTACAAGGATAAATCCGAATCATCTTCTTGCAATTTGTGTGGGATTTTCAGAAATATTCGGATTGCTATCTGCCGCTTTCATATAATAGCTTATCGTTAGATTTACTCATTCAACGATGTATGAACTAAAATCTTCTCAAAAAATCTTGAATTAGTAAAGGTGTGTGATATAATTTTTCGGCTATACAATATGGAGGCTGTAGCTCAATGGCAGAGCGCCACACTGTGGATGTGGATGTTGAGGGTTCGAAACCGTCCAGCCTCCCCAAAAGCCCATTCAGGGCTTTTATTTTTTAAAGGCATTAGAGTGGATTTCGATTAAAATTACCTCACTATGAAGATACTTTTTCTGTCCGCTGAAGCGGACCCTTTCATCAAGGTTGGCGGTTTAGGGGATGTCGCCGGATCTTTGCCAGGAGCCCTAAAAACTATCCAGCCTGAACTTGATATACGCTTATGTATTCCCCGCCATCAGGCACTCAAGCTGGATGGATTTAAAGTTGAACCATATAAAAACTTTGAGCTCCATCGAAATCAAATCACTTCGTTTGTGAAAGTTGAAAAAACTAATAAAGATGAGGTTGCCGTCTTTGTGATTGATGGTGAACCATTTAGCCGTTCACAAAAAGTTTATGAAAGTGATGTTGCCTTGGATGGAGAAAAATATTTTTTTTTCTCACTGGCGAGTATCGAGTTCGCCGAGCTGGATGATTGGATTCCTGACATCGTTGTCGCTAACGATTGGCATACCGCCATCGCGGTTGTGGATGTCAAGAGCCGGCACTTGACCAACGCGTGGAAAAATACCAAAACTATCTTTATGATTCATAACTTGGGTTATATGGGGGCGGGTACCAACGATGTACTCTCCCGATTTGGTGTTGCTGAACTTCCTCCCTCCAATCTACCTTGGTGGGGGAATCACATGCCGCTCCCAATGGCAGCTAAACTGGCCGATAAAATTGTGACAGTTTCCCCAACCTATGCCAATGAAATAAAAACAGCTGAATACGGTTGCGGATTACAGGATTTTTTTGTATCCCGTTCTTACGACTTGATCGGAATCATAAATGGAATCGACCTCAATCTATGGAATCCTGAGCGGGATAGCGCAATTCCAGCTTCCTTCAACAAGGATGATCTTGCTGGTAAGCTGATTAACAAAAAATCACTTCAGTCAGAATTCGGTTTTGAGAAGGATCCGGATGTGCCGTTATTCGCGATTATCACCCGCATGGATCAACAAAAGGGAGTTGATCTTCTGGTTGATTCTATTAAATATTTGGAAGATGAAAATTTTCAATTGATCATTCTTGGGACTGGCGATCAAAAGTTAGAACAAAAATCTGTTTTGTTGGAAATCAGATACCCTGGCAAGGTGAAGACGCTGATCAAATATGACTCGAAATTGTCCCGAAATTTATACGCCGGAGCAGATTTGGTATTGATGCCCAGCCGTTATGAACCTTGCGGGATTGCCCAGATGATATCCATGCGATATGGGACGGTTCCACTCGCCAGAACCACCGGCGGATTAAAGGATACCATTCGAGATAGGGAGACAGGCTTCTTATTCAATGAGCTTAGCCCTGAGGCGCTCGCGCAAACCATGCGCAAAGCTATCAAATTGTTCGCGGACAAGAAGTCATGGAAACAACTCCAGCAAAATTGTATGGAGGAAAACTTTTCATGGCAAGTTTCTGCAAGAAAATATCTTGATCTCTTTAAGTCAATGTAGGTAAAGATGTTATTTGAGCGTTCTTCTGGCGTTTTATTACATCCAACCTCATTACCGGGAAAATTTGGAATCGGCGATTTCGGAAAAGAAGCGTTCGCTTTCATTGATCGACTTGCGGAGAGCGGTACAAAACTCTGGCAGGTTCTACCGCTTGGACCGACCGGTTATGGAGATTCACCTTATCAAAGTTTTTCAGCTTTCGCGGGAAACCCATATCTCATTAGTCCAGAAATTTTGATTGAATGGAAGTTGCTGAATTTAAGTGATTTGGCGGGAATGCCATCCTGGGGAGAGCGAGTAGATTACGGCGCGATTTTTGTTTGGAAGCCTCAGTTACTTCAAAAAGCATACCTGAATTTTTTGATCCGGAAAAATAATGACAATCATTTCCAAGATTACTCAAATTTTTTAGAAGAAAATTCCTCTTGGTTAGATGATTACGCCTTATTCATGGCGATCAAAAACGAAAGTAATGGCGCGGGGTGGAATGATTGGAATCAAGGACTACGGGATCGTAATCCTCAGGCACTCTCCACATTCAAGGTTGAATTTGCTCAGCGAATCGAAGAACAAAAATTTTTTCAATATGTTTTTTTTAAGCAATGGCGATCATTAAAAGATTACGCGAATTTGAAAGGCGTCAAAATTATTGGCGATTTGCCGATTTTTGTAGCCTATGATTCTGCTGATGTTTGGGCAGCAAGAGATTTATTCCATTTGGAGCCATCCGGAAAACCGACTGTTGTTTCTGGTGTTCCACCGGATTATTTTTCTGAGACTGGCCAATTGTGGGGGAACCCTTTATTTAACTGGGAAGTTCACGCCAAGACAGAATTTGCCTGGTGGAAACGCCGCGTTAGATCATATCTTTACTTATTTGATTTCTTCCGAATTGATCATTTTCGTGGTTTCGCGGGATATTGGGAAGTACCTTTTGGCGAACCTACCGCGGTGAACGGACGATGGGTTAAAGGACCTAGCGCGTCATTTTTCCTCTCACTTCAAATGGAGTTCGATAAACTTCCGATCATAGCTGAGGACCTCGGTGAAATTACCCCAGATGTGATAGAACTGCGTGAACAATTCGGATTTCCCGGTATGAAGATTTTGCAATTTGCTTTCTCTGGACCCGAAAATCCATTTCTTCCGCACAATTATTCTCAAAACTGTGTGGCATATTCAGGAAGCCATGATAATGACACCTGCTGGGGATGGTACAAATCTGCTTCGATGGAAGAGAAAAACTTCTATCAAGCCTACCTAAATCGAGATAATGCGGATGTACCAGGTGATATGGTGAATGAAATCTGGAAATCAGTCGCGGTTTTTGCCATCGTGCCCATGCAAGATCTGCTCGGGCTTGGGCAGGAAGCGAGGATGAATTTTCCCGGCAAATTAGGTGGATATTGGTCCTGGCGGTTGTGTGACGGGCAATTTAACCAAGAAATGGTTCAAAAAATAAAAAAACTGAATTACCTCTACTCCCGTTAACTTCCGAATTACTTCTTTCCCGATGATGTTGTTGTGATAAAGATACCAATCAAAATTAACACACCTCCAAGGATCGAGAGCAGGGGCGGAATTTCGTTGTAAACAAGTATTCCAAGAATTGTTGAACCAATTGGTTCGCCAAATAATAGGACGCTCACCATGGTAGCGTTTAGATATTTTAATGCCCAGTTGAAGGAAGAATGTCCAAAAAGTTGTGGTACCAAACCCAGTAACATTAGCCAAAGATAAGTTTTTGGGGCAAACCCAGTGATTTGATAGGCCATACCGATTACAAAAGCCATCGAAAAAACTGCGGCGAATCCATAAACAATAAAAATATACGGGATGAGAGAAAGTTTTGAGCGTAACTGACGCCCGATTAGAATATAACCCGCCGCCATCCAGGCACCCAGGGTTGCCAGTAGGTTACCTATAAATGAATTTCCATTCAAAATATCGGAAAACGGGGCACAGGAAAATCCACCTGTCCACGTGCAACTATCGGATAGCGCGATCAGAAGACCGCCGACAAGCGCAAGCGCCATTCCGAGCACTAATCCAGAGTTGACTTTTTCTTTGAGAAGGAATGGGGCGAGAATGGCGACCCAAAGCGGGGTGGTAGTAACCAATACCACAGAGCTGATAATGGTGGTAAATTCAAGGCTGGTGATCCAGGACATAAAGTGAAGGGCGAGGAAAAATCCTGAAAAAGCTCCAAGGGCCAGATCTTTTTTTGAAACCTGTCTTAATTCCTGCCAATATCTGGTTAAAGCCAATGGGGCGAGGATTAACGAAGCAACAGTAAGTCGTGCGGAAGCGATCACCATCGAATTTACTGAATCTGCCTGAGCGAAGCGGATAAAGATCGATGAGGTTGAAACTGAAAGAATCCCAAAAATAACAACAAGGGTAATGATTAATGCGGAGGGGTGATCAGATTTTTGCAAACGCAGCCTCAATTATTAATTATTTATATAAATTAGATAAATAATATCTTATTCTGAAAAAAACTGTTATAATTATCAAAATTATACAGGATAGTAAAACGAATAGGAGTATTGTATGGCTTTTGAAGTTTCCCCTCTACCTTATGGGTACGACGCGCTTGAACCATTTATTGATGCGCAGACGATGACCCTTCACCACGATAAACACCATGTTGCTTATTGTACTAACTTGAACGCTGCCCTTGAAAAAACACCCGAGTTGGCAAATTGGTCACTGGAAGATTTGATGGTCAAATTGAATTCTGTCCCGGAAAGCGTTCAGGGTGTAGTTCGAAACCATGGCGGTGGACATATCAATCATGAATTTTTCTGGAAAGTAATGGCGCCAGCTGGCACTACCTCCCTTTCAGGGAAATTAAAAGCAAACATCGAAGGTTCTTTTGGCTCGGTAGAAGCCTTTAAAGAAGAATTCAGCAAGTCTGCCATGGGACGTTTTGGTTCAGGTTGGGCTTGGCTGGTTCAGCAAGGCAGCAAACTGGCGGTGGTATCTACCGCGAATCAAGACAATCCCTTAACCAATGGTTTAAAACCATTATTGGGAATAGACGTTTGGGAACATGCTTATTATCTCAAGTACCAGAATCGCAGAGCCGACTACGTCAGCGCGTGGTGGAGTGTGGTTAACTGGGATGAGGTAGCTAAGAATTTGGGTTGATACAAAGATTGACGAAAACGGTTTGATTTGCTATAATCCATCCGCTTGAAACAATACTAGGCATCAAACTGTTACGAAATCTGAGGAGTAAGGAATGACCCCACAACCTAAACGAAAACTTTCAAAAGGGCGCCGTGATAGAAGACGCGCTCATGACGCGATCAAAGCTATCAATTTGACTGCCTGCCCAAATTGTGGGCAAATGAGGCTTCCTCATGTGGTATGTCCAAATTGCGGTCACTATAAGGGCCGTGAAGTGGTCGAGATCGAAAAAGAAAAGAAATCCTGATCGAAACCAAAAGCGCGCTGATCAAACAGCGCGCTTTTTAGTTAAACCGCCAAAAGAGGTGAAGTGTGAGTGATACTGATCAAAAATTCGCATTATTATTTCCAGGTCAAGGATCCCAGAGTGTTGGTATGGGCAGAAGCTTCTATGAAGCTTATCCTCATTTTGTCTCCCTTTTTTCAGAAATGAATTCTGTAACTGGAAGAGATATCATCGAGCTCATGTTCAACGGTCCGGCGGAATTTTTAAATGATACATTAAACACCCAACCTGCCTTATATACTCATTCGATGGTTTCACTTGAGGTTTTTCGCAGACACAATCCAACTTGGAAGCCATCGGTTGTGGCAGGACACAGCCTTGGACAACTTTCCGCTACCGTTGCAAGCGGAGCGTTGTCTATTCTGGACGGTATGAAGTTGGTCGATGCCAGGGCACGCCTTATGACACTCGCTGGGCAGCGCGATCCGGGTGGAATGGCAGCCATACTCGGCTTAAATATTCCTACGCTTGAACTGGTATGTCAATCTGCTCAGGAAAATGGTGAGGTCGTGATCGTGGCCAATGATAACTGCCCTGGACAGGTGGTCATCTCTGGCCATAAGGAGGCTGTTGATCGGGCGTGTATTCTGGCTAAAGAAGCTGGGGCAAAACGCGCAATGCCTTTGGCGGTCAGCATAGCGGCGCATTCACCTTTGATGAGATCGATACAACTCGAATGGGATGAGACGATTGATTCTCTAAAATTTAGCGACCCGCTCATTCCAATTGTAGGTAATACCACCGCTTATTACTTAGAAACTGCCGAACAAGTTAAACAGGATTTGAAAGCGCAGATGCAATCTCGCGTAAGGTGGACCGAATCCATTCAATTGATTGCCAACCAAGGTGTTAGACAATATTTTGAAATTGGTAATGGAAGTGTATTGGCTGGGTTGGTGAAAAGAATTGACCAGGTAGCAGTTATTTCAACCATTGGAAAAGTGGAAGACTTGAATATTTTAGGAACGAGTGAATGAACAAAAAATTAATGCTGCTATTTGTATTGGTATTTAGCATATCCGCGTGTTCTACTTCACCAGGTATAGTGGAAGAATTTGAGCCAATACCTGGGTCCGCGGAAAATGGAGCGGTCAGTTATGAAATGGATGTAAAACCAATCCTGATGGGATCGTGTTGGGAATGCCATGGGGGCGAAAAAATCTCACGCGAATTTGATGTGGCTACCTATTCAAGCTTGATGAAGGGATCCAGAAAAGGACCTCAAGTCATTCCAGGCGATGGCGCAAATAGCGGGATGGTGATTTCGATGGCAAATGGGAAGATGCCAAAACAGGGAAGGAAGATGCTTCCGGAAGAAATAGAGCTGATTCAGCGCTGGATCGATGAAGGCGCGATCAATAATTAATCCAAACTGACTGAAAAGCTGACAACCAGTTGCCAGCTTTTTTTTTAAGGGGGGGGGGATGTTTAAGTTGATACATAAAAATAATATATTTTACAAATCGGGACAAGGGCAAATACAAACTGGGAGAAATTTGATTCGGATGGTTTTCCTTGACGAACGAATTGATGTATATTTTTTTAGTGATCTATAATTTTATTGAGTCAAATCATACAAAGATCGCGGAAACCCCACAAAAATTGTTTCAGGAGGAAACTATGAAAGCTATTTTCAACGAATTCAAAGAATTCGCGTTAAAAGGAAATGTTGTCGATTTGGCTGTTGGTATTATCATAGGAACCGCCTTTGGGAATATAATAACATCCCTGGTGGGGGACATCATCATGCCGCCAATCGGCGTTTTATTGGGTGGTGTCGATTTCTCTGATTTGGTTATCACGGTCAAAGAAGCCGTTGGCGAAGCCCCCGCGGTCGTTATCAGTTATGGTGTATTTATCCAAACCATACTGGATTTTACGATTATCGCGTTCGCGATTTTCTTGTTTGTGAAAGCGATGAATTCCTTGAAAAGAAACGAAAAAGTGACCCCAGTGGAAACTCCTGAGTTATCAGCGCAGGAAAAATTGCTTACAGAAATCCGTGACCTGCTTAAAGAGAAAAAATAACCTTTGTTTGCTCGGCCAAGTTTAACTTTAATAAAACAGCTGTCACATAAATTTGTGACAGCTGTTTTGTCTGATTTTAGAGTGAGTTGTAAAGTTCTATCTCATTGGCAATATTCTTCAGGCTGCCATCCCAAAAAATTCGGCTTTGGATATCAATGTTAAATCTGGAGGCAAGAACTTCGGCGCTGGCTTCACCGGTGGAAGCCAACAGATGCTTATAATCGGCGATGAATTCTGATCCACGCTGTTTGTAAATTTCATACAAGCCTTTGGCAAAGAGCAGTCCGAATGCATAAGGGAAGTTATAAAACGAGAGACCAGAATAATAATAATGCGGTTTCCAAGTCCAGGCATATTTGTTGAAGTGATCCGGATGGATCGCGTTACCATAGGCAGCTTTTTGAGCTGCCAACATTGTGTCGTTGATCTCATTGGCGCTCAGTTCCGCGGATTCCCGTTTTTTGAAAATCTCAGATTCAAACAAGTATCGTGAATAGATATCCACGATCACCTGAGATTCGCCAACAAGGTTATTACCAAGAATGGCGAGCAAAGAACTTTGATCTTTGGTTTCCTTCAGCAGCGCTTCGACAACGATCGTTTCGCACATGATCGAAGCTGTTTCGGCAAGTGTCATCGGAGTATCCTGCTGGAATTCGGTTTTATTTGCCTGATACGCACATTCGTTATGGAAAGCATGCCCTAATTCATGGGCAATCGTGCCTACCTGATCAAGTGAGCCATCGAAATTGCAGAGGATCCTACTCTCTTTTTTTCCTGGGATTCCCATACAGAATGCACCACCACGTTTACCATCTCTCTGTTCGGCGTCGATCCAGTTTTCCTCAAAAGCCCGCCGGGCGAAGTTGGATAATTCAGGTGAAAAAGAGCCAAAGTGGGTCAGAATGAAATCCTTAGTCTGGGACCAAGTAAACGTTTGGGTCGTTGAAGAATCCGGGGCGAATAAGTCCCACCAATCCAGTTGCTTTTTCCCAATCCGATCCGCCTTCTTAAGAAAATATTTGTGGAAAGTCGGTAAAGAATTAACCATGCTGGCTAACATTACTTCGAGGGTTTTGCGTTCAATTCGAGCCATATCAATCGAGGAATGAACAGCGTCTGTTCTTCCTCGCCGGTTGTTGAGAGTGACAGTGGTTCCTTTAACACCATTCAAAGCCATTGCCAGCGGTACCTCTACAGATTTCCAGGCTTGCATTTCGGTTTCATATGCCCTGCGTCGGACATCCTCTTGAGGATGGGAACGAAAGTTGATCAAAGCCGGCATTGGATAATCCTTGGTTACGCCATCGACTTCGAAAGGTACGCTCAATTGAGAAGTAACCGCTCCCTGGAGCTTATTCCATGCCTGAGTGCCGGACAAAGCCAATTCATTCGCTAATACTTCCAGATCGGTGGTCATTAGATATCGTGCCTGATCTTTAAGGGTCCTAAGATTGAAGGCATGGTCAGCACAAATTTGATTCGCTTTGATCATCGCTTCGATTTCGGTGTCGCTGGCTTTGCCAACCCATACCTGAAAATTAAGATGCAGATTCTGAATCTGCAAGTATATTTTTTCAAATTCAGAATTTTTTCTTGCGGCGACTTCATCCCGCGAGTCCGTTGTAATGAAAGAATGCAAGTAAGCATTCATCATTCCACCAAGTTCATAAATGTCGTTTAAGGCATTAATTCCAGCTGCACAAAACTTGGTTTTTTGTGCCAGATCGAGGTTGGTTAAATCAAGTTGTTTGAAGAGTACTTCACAATCGCTTATTTTTCTCAAAAGAATATTTAGGCTGCCCGTGTATTCATTAGAGTCAATGGATGGAAAGATATTCTTAACATTCCATCTTGGGATGATCTCAACATTCATAATTCACCTTTTCATAAATTAGAGTATTTTCGCGATCATGAAACCAAGAATCGCGATTAAAATGCCAAAATGCATGGATATATTGTACCTTGCAGCCCAACTGTCCGGAAAAAGAATGACGATAACCAGGTTAATGAGCACGAAAAAAAATCCAGTAATCGGCAATAAACCTTTTCGCGTAGCTAAATAATTAGAAAGCCATTCCAATATTTCAGATACTTTCCGGTTCATCAAAATTCTCCTCAACCGTTTCTTGTTTATTAAGGTATGGTTGGAATCTGGTTAATAATCTGATTGGCAATTTTCCCTGAATTTTTACCCCACCTCTCACATGGGTGATGACTTCCAACTGACCGGCTTCATGAAACAGGGAGATCAAATTGCCCTCCTTGTAAGGCAGAAATACCTCGATATCCTCAAAATTTTCAAACAATACCGTTCGAACCCGATCAATTAATTGGTCTATCCCTAAACCCCTTAGGGCAGAGATCTGAACCGCCTCATTTAGTTCTGGCTGTGCAAATTTCGGCTCGTTCTTCAATTTATCAATTTTGTTGAGGACGGTAATCATTGGGATCTTATCCGCGCCAATTTGTTTGAGTGTTTCCAAAACGGAGCGGTATTGCTCAATGGCGTTTGGGTGGGAGCCATCTACCACGTGAAGCAAAACCTCAGATTCTGAAATTTCTTCCAATGTGGCATGAAAAGCCTGGACGAGGGTTGTTGGAAGTTTTTGGATAAAACCTACCGTATCTGTAAATAGAACCGCTTTCCCTCCAGCCAGCTCCACTCGTCGAGTTGTTGGGTCGAGTGTGGCGAACAACTTGTCAGCTGCGTAAACATCTGAGTTGGTAAGCCTATTTATGAGGGTTGATTTTCCTGCGTTGGTGTAACCAACCAGCGAAATGGTGGGAATTTTTGATTTCTTCCGCTGAGCTCGATATCTCTGTCGATGGTCGCTCACCTTGGCAAGTTCCGCTTTTAAATGAGATATTTTTGTTCGAATTTGCCGACGGTCAACTTCCAATTGCGTTTCACCAGGACCTCGCAGACCTACTCCGCCAACCCCGCCAGAACGACCACCTCCACCGCCTGCCTGGCGGGCGAGGTGAGTCCATTGGCGGGTTAATCGAGGATAGTAATATTCATATTGTGCTAACTCAACCTGAAGAATTCCTTCAGCCGTGGATGCGTGGCTGGCGAAGATATCCAGGATAAGCGCCGTGCGGTCAAGGATTCTAACAGGGGGGTAGAGCTTTTCTTCCAGTTCACGTTGGTGTCGGGGACTGAGTTCATTATCAAAAATTACGACATCAGCTTCGGTCTCCTCACAAAGCATCTTTAATTCTTCTACTTTGCCGCTACCCATGTAAGTGTGTGGATTAATAGCGTTTAAACGCTGCGTCAAAGTACCTACGACTTCTAATCCAGCCGTATCCGCCAATAATGCTAGTTCATCGAGAGATTCTTGCAATGGTAAGATCACTGATTCGCCGATTAATTCCAACCCGACCAAAAATGCTTTTTCAGCAGGTATAACATTTGATTCGATACTTCGCTTAGACATCTAATATTCTTTCGGAATGCCTGATTGGTTAAGCAACCAGGTAAGGATCGTATTACCAACGATCGATAAAGTTTTAGGAGATATTTTGTCTGATGTATCCGCAGAGGTATGCCAATACGGATAATCAAAATCGATCACATCGATCGCGGGTATATTCATTTCCACAAAGGGAGTGTGGTCATCGAGGATAGAGAATTTGAATTCTCTTATAAAGTAAGAATCATTGCCGAGTAAAGCCGCCGTTTCCCAAATTTCTTGATTCAATTGTACATCGGAATTAAATTCATAGAAAAATTGGGCATCAATTTCACCTACCATATCCAAAATTATGACCGCAGAGGGACGATATATCAATTGTTCAGCAAAAGATCTTGAACCAACAATCCATTCCATTCCGTTGATATTTCCCTGGTCTTCAAAATCAAAAAATACAAATCCAACATTGGTGTTTTCTTCAGGCAATACCCGGGCGAGTTCTAACAAAATTGCCACGCCAGAAGCACCATCATTTGCGCCAGGTACCGGCAACGCGGCAGAAGCTGGGTTTAGATCCATATCGGCGAACAACCTTGAATCATAGTGGGCACCGATAAGGATTGGCGGTTGAGAAATTCGCGAGCCGATGATGTTGATTACTTGATAACCGAAATAATCGGAGCTCTGGTATGAAACATCCAAACCCGATTCTTCCAAATTCTGGGTGATGTAATCGATCGTTTTTTGATGCGCAGTGCTTCCTGGTGTTCTTGGTCCGAAATCTACCTGCGCAATCACGTGTTGATATGCTTTTTCCCCATCAAGTGTTTCAATATTTGATCGAGATTGACAGGCGATTAAATTCGATACTGTCCAAAAAATAATGATGAGCCTAAGAAAGGATTTCAGGCAATACCTCACTTAACTTTTGTAATGCCCTCTCGGCGTAGTGCTGAGCGCGGATTCTTTTATCAGACCGACTTGGTAGATCAGCAAGAGGAGGTAGAATCCCAAAATTTGCCTTCATTGGCTGAAAGGATTTGAGTTCTGAATGAGTTATGTAGTGGCAGAGCGATCCGAGCATGGTTTCGGTTGGAAGGATTAATGGTTTTAAATTTTTGATTAGCCTATACGCGTTTACCCCGGCTAACAAACCAGTGGCAATATTGCCGGCGTAACCTTCCACTCCGGTAATTTGACCAGCCAAAATTAAATTTTGCCATTTTTTTGTTTGTAAACTTGGCAGGAGTATTTCGGGAGCTGAGATAAAAGTATTTCGATGCATTTGTCCATATCGCAAAAATTCGGCGTTATTAAGCCCTGGGATTAGACGTAAAACTCGTTTCTGTTCCTTAAAGGTAAGATTGGTTTGAAAACCGACCAGATTAAGCAAATCACCGGAGAGATTTTCACGGCGCAATTGCACCACCGCGTAAGGTGGACGTTCTACTCGTGGATCTTTCAAGCCGATTGGTCTCATCGGTCCAAAAAGTAAAGCTTTTTCACCCCGGGAGGCAATGACCTCAATCGGGAGGCACCCTTCAAAATAACGTCGGTCACCTGCCACCACACCATCGAGTATGGGCTGTTCAAAATTATGCAAACTGATCCGTTCGGCATGAATTAATTCTTGTTGGAATTGGAGATAATCCTGCTTATTGTGGAAAGGACAATTGATGTAATCCCCCTCAATTTCAATTCCGTCGTCATGCCTCGATCCTGTGTAAGCGATATCCATGTCAACGCTTTCCGCGCTTATGATCGGTGATATAGCGTCAAAAAAGAAAAGGTTGTTCTTGTCGAATTGTCGTGCGATTGAATCCGCAAGGAGATTGGAAGTTAAAGGCCCGCTGGCTAAAATTGTGATGCTTTCGGTTGGCAGCTCTTTAACTTCCTCTCGAATGATTTCAATATTTGGGTGGGTCGAAAGTTTTTCGGTAACCGCCTGAGAAAAAAGGGTTCTGTCAACTGCCAAGGCAGAACCAGCAGGTACGGAAACTTGGTCAGCGATGCTGATTAGTAAAGAATTCATCAGCCGGAGTTCATTTTTTAACAATCCCGAAGCTCTATCGGGCAGGTTGGAGCCGAGTGAATTTGAGCATATTAGCTCACCAAGCTCGCCGCCCACATGTGCGCCAGTCGTGATGGTTGGTCGCATTTCAAAAAGGCGGGTAGGGATTCCACGCTGAGCCAATTGCCAGGCAGCCTCTGATCCCGCCAAACCGCCACCAAT
Source organism: Anaerolineales bacterium (assembly GCA_035562755.1). GTDB lineage: Bacteria > Chloroflexota > Anaerolineae > Anaerolineales > Villigracilaceae > UBA5195. Next base: position 30,207 of record DATMWA010000086.1, on the reverse strand, counting down.
AATTGTCACCACTTCTTTCATAAGGTTCCCAAAGCTGAAATTTTAGATTAAAAGATTAACTATTGCGTATAATTAAACCATTAAACAATCCAAGATAAATTTTTCCAATGACCCAACTTTTTCGATTCATTCACTTTCCAACTGATTCAGCAACCAAATTTGGGTTTGGTGGTCAAAAATTATCAACATTGCGCGCCCAATCGATTGAAATGGATGGTTTGCCAGAGCGATTTGAGAAAGGTAGGGATGAAGTTTGGATCTGTCATTCATCCATTTTAACTGAGATCGCACCTCATAATTTATCTCAGACAGGCTCCGAACCTATTTCAAAGGTATTAATTGTCGAAGGGCAAAAACCAATTAGACCTGATTTTCGTTCTGAATTTGAAATGATTTTAGGAATTGATGATTTTTCTCGCATGGCTGAATCGAATCCTTATTGGTTACTAAACCAGCTTTTTCTTTGTTTTGACCAGCAGAGGCATTTTTTAAAGTCAGTCGAGGATTTGGTCCATGAGTATACAGAGTCAGATCTTGAAAGGCTGAGCCAAGCGTTATTTGCCACATTTCAAGAGCATGAAATTCCGATTATGAGTTATTCGATCGATCTGAGTGATAGTCCGCAGGCAGACATGATCAATAATGCATTAATCATGATTTATGATTCACATTCCGGGTTGGACCAGAGAATACAAATACCCATCTCGGCTTATGACAAGATCATTACCCAAAATATTCGCAAGACCTTTGACAAGGTTTTTGACTGGTATGAACGGCGTCAATTAAATGAGAGATTAGAAGAAGTAAAGGAAAAATTTGACCGATCGCAAAAAGCCTTGATCCAATCTGAGAAATTAAGTGTTGCTGGAAAGATGACAGCGGCAATTGCCCATGAAATCAAAAATCCGTTACAAGGAGTTCGCAATTGTTTTCATTTGGTTTCGAATCAGAACCTGGATCAGGAATCAAAAGAAAAATATTTGGAAATGACCAATCAAGAACTTGACCGGCTGACTAATACCGTTCAACGGATGCTTGAGTTTTATCGTCCGAATGAGGAATTTAAAACCATTCAAGTACTTGATGTTCTCGAACACACTCTAAATTTGCTTCAGGGGCAGTTATCCGAATATGAAATTGAAGTAAAAACGAGCTGGCCGCTTAAGGTTCCACCAATCCAAGGTATCGCGGATCAAATTGAGCAGGTTTTCATGAATTTGATCTTAAATGCCAGAGACTTTATGCGAAATGGCGGTACTTTATTCATTAATTTTGAAGTTCACAAACCTTTTATTACAATTACATTTGAGGATTCGGGTCCCGGTGTTTTACCGGAGATTCGAGACAAAATTTTCGAACCATTTGTCAGCTCCAAAGGGACAGCTGGATTGGGTTTGTCTGTGTGTCAGGAGATCATCACCAACCATCAGGGGATGATCGAATTGATGGATGAAATTGAAGGGCGCGGGGCTCGCTTCAAGATCATCCTGCCTATTAAACAATAGCTCCTGAGAGGAAGATCTCTATGTCAGATACAATTATGGTTGTTGATGATGAGCCAATTGCCCGTCAGACCTTGCACGATATTTTAAAAATCGAAGGGTTTAATGTTATTTCCTTCGCAAATGGCGAATCCGCAATTGAATTTGTGCGTAATAATTCTGTCGATCTGATTCTTCTCGATGTTAAAATGCCTGGGATGGATGGACATGATGTTGTTAAGGTAGTAACTCAAATCTCACCAGATACCCAGATCATCTTATTAACCGCATTTGGATCGATGGAATCGGCGGTAGAGGCACTTCGCCAAAGAGTCCACGATTACTTATTAAAGCCCGCATCACCTACGCAGATTATTTCAAGTGTAAGAAGGGGCTTGGAGGAGAGGGAAAAACGACTTGCTGATCTTCAAAATGAAGCATCTCCTTCATTATTTTATACATTGGTTGATGGAACGCGGATTGACCTAAGCCGCAGAAAGATTACCAAGGATGGAAAAGAAGAATTCCTGACCCCGGCGGAAGGACAATTGTTAAAGATTTTTCTGGAAAATGTTGGAAAAGTATTCACTCATCGGGAAATCGTTCTGTTGGTGCAGGGTTATGATGTAAGCAGCAAAGAGGCGCAGGAAATCCTAAGGCCGTTGGTATCGAGATTGAGAAACAAGTTAGTAGAATTCCCTGCGATCTTCGATCGAATCGTCAGCATACGTGGCACCGGTTACGTTTTCGAACCGCAAAAATGAGGTTGGTATCAATACTAATTTCAGATTTGAACAAATTTTACAATCACCGACTGTTGCCATGGCGGACAAGGTCGGGCGTCTTAAGGCTCAGGGGATTCCAATTATTGGCTTGCAAACTGGGGATCCAGATTTTAATACTCATCCACGGATCGTTGAATCTGCATTATTAGCCATAAACCAAGGCAAAACCCATTATGGCCAAAGTCAAGGTTCACTCGCGGTACGACAGGCGATCGCTCAGAGGTATCAAAATAGGCACCAGATTGAGTTTAATCCTGAGAGTGAGGTGCTTTTAACGCACGGAGGAATCCACGCTTTTTATGTAGGTTTACAAGCCATCATGAATCCAGGTGATGAATTTATAATACCTGACCCCTCATGGGCGACTCACGCAAATATGGTCAGACTCCTGGGTGGTATCCCAATCCGGATTGACGCCCTGCCCGAAGAGGAGTTTTTGCCTTCAATTGATGCTTGGCGAAGCGCGATAACAACCAAAACAAAGGGAATCATCATTAATTACCCTTCTAATCCCACCGGGGTATATCCTCAAAAAAGCTATTTGGAGGAATTAATTAGCCTCTGCCAGGACTACAACCTGTGGGTGGTAAGTGACGAGGTCTATGAGAATCTCTATTTTGCTGAAAGACCCATAAGTATTGGGAGTATTAAAAATGCAAAAGGTAGGGTTCTTCTAGTTAATAGCTTCTCAAAAACCTATGCGATGACTGGCTGGAGGGTTGGCTATTTATGCGCACCAGAACAAATCATTTCGAATGCTTTGAAAGCTGGACAGCTGTCAATTACTTGTGTTGCCCCATTCATTCAAGAAGCTGCTCTGACCGCGCTTACCGATTTTGAGGTGAATGAATACGCGGAAGAGATGAGGAGAGCTTATGCGCGAAGGCGCCAATTAGTACTTGACATGACAGAGCAAAATCCGAAGAATGGAATTAGAGTAAAGGCACCGATGGGAGCATTTTATTATTTCCTGGATGTACGCGCTTTGGGGTTATCATCTTATGAGATTAGTGAACGTTTATTGACTGAAGCATATGTCGGGGTTACCGCGGGCGCGGCTTTTGGTAGAAATGGCGAAGGTTTTATTCGCATGACCATTGCGGCTTCGGACGCGGAAATTAAAGAAGGATTTGCTAAAATTTGCGAATGGGCAGGTAGATTATGAAAATTGCATATCAGGGTGAACCTGGCGCTTATAGTGAGCAAGCAGTCATTGATTACTTTAAAGATGGTGTTGAGCCGATACCTTGTGAGAATTTTGAACAGGTTTTCCAACAGGTCGAAAGCGGCGAAACAGATGGTGGGATGATCCCGATCGAAAATTCGCTGGCGGGCAGTATTCATCAGAATTATGATAATCTTCTGCGGCATAACCTATTTGTTAATGGAGAATATTATCTTCGGGTAAGTCATTGTTTAATTGGTTTTCCTGATGTAAAACTTGAGCAGGTCAAATTTGCTCATAGTCATCCTCAAGCGCTTGGTCAATGCGCTGAAAATTTACGCCGGTTTGACATACAGCCTGTACCAGAATACGATACCGCTGGGAGTGTACAAATCATCAAGTACCTAAATGATCCAAGCCACGCCGCGATCGCGAGTAAGAGGGCAGCGGTGATTAGTGGTATGGATGTGATTAAGGACGGCCTTGAGGACGACCAACAAAACTACACACGCTTTCTCTATATAACCAAGCATGAAACAAAAACCGTTGAGCACGCGAAAACCACCATAGTTTTTACTTTGAAAAACGAGCCTGGTGCGTTATTTAAAGCGTTAAGTGTTTTTGCTTTGCGGGATATAGACCTTTCGAAAATTGAATCTCGTCCATTGCAAGGTACAGCCTGGGATTACCTGTTTTACATTGACTTAATCGGATCGGTCGATGATAGCTCCGTAAGAAAGGCAATTAGTCATTTGGAAGAATACGCAGAAACCTTGCGGATATTTGGTTCGTACCCAAAAGCAATTAGATAAGGAAAATCTATGAAAATAATGAAACACCTTCGCGAACCAGTAAATGGATTAACCCATTTTTTTGCAGCAATCGCGGGCTTGATTGGTACCGGAGTATTGGTTTACCTCGCACATGATCATTGGCAGAAATTGGTTTCTCTTCTGGTCTACGGATTAAGTGTTGTCTTGTTATTCGCGGCTAGTGCGACCTATCACCTAGTGAAAGGAAGCCCGACAACAATTGAGAAGTTAAGAAAATTTGATCACTCCGCAATCTTTATCCTCATTGCTGGGTCATATACTCCATTTTGCTATAACAATTTCACCGGTTTTTGGAAATGGGGACTTTTGGCGATTATTTGGTCGATCGCGATCATCGGAGTTTTGATCAAAAGCTTCTATGTAAGATCTCCACGATGGGTGAGCGCTACTATTTATGTAGCGATGGGATGGATAGTGATTCTGGCCATAGGTGAGATGATTCGCACCTTGCCGGCAGGCGCAATTGTGTGGATAGCGGTTGGCGGGGTGATTTATACCTTAGGCGCGGTTGTGTATGCAACAAAGATGTTTAACTTTATACCCAATAAATTTGGTTATCATGAAGTTTGGCACATATTTGTGATTCTTGGCGCGGCAGCACATTTTATTGCCATTGCTGGATATATAGCGCCAAAAGGATAGGATTTCATTCAGATTTGAACTTGGATCTAAAAAAAAATAACTCGAAAAGTTAATGTCGGGTTATTTTTTTATCAAACATGTAAAAACCGGAAATTGAAGACCCTAAATATGATTGATACAAATGAAAATATTGTACAATAATATGACACCGTACCAACAAGAATTATTCGGGAAACTTGTTGGATTGCCGGTAAAAGACCAAAGGTAGTACCCAAATTTTTTCGGAGGAAAAAGTGAATAAGAAAGTCTTGTTTAGCTTGTTAGCAACATTTGTGATTTTCAGCATGCTGGTTACCGCTTGCGCTCCTGCCGCTGAAGCCCCGGCTGCTGAAGCCCCCGCAGCTGAAGCACCTGCCGCTGAAGCACCCGCTGCCGAGGCGCCCGCTGCTGAGGCACCTGCCGCTGAAGCTCCCGCCCCATTTGAGGGTTTGAGTATCGCCGCCCCCAATTGTGATTATGGCGGACAGATTAAAGAGATTAAAGCTGTAGACGCTTTGACAGTTCAATTCGACCTGTGTGTTCCTGATCCAGCCTTCCTCTCTAAGGTAGCTTTCTCAGTGTTCTCGGTCCAACCGAAAGAACATCTTGAAGCCGCCATGGAAGACCACATGATCCTTGAGCAACCGATCGGTACTGGTCCTTACATGGTAGAGAGCTGGAATCGTGGTGACAGCATTGTCTTCAAGCGAAATCCCTATTATTGGGGCGAAGCAGCCTACGCCGAGACCCTTGTTTTCAAGTGGGCAACCGAAGGCGCAGCCCGCTTACTTGAGTTACAATCCGGCACTGTAGATGGTATCGACAACCCCACTCCCGATGATTTCGAAACCATCAAATCTGATCCGAACTTGCAGCTGCTCGATCGCGAAGGTTTGAATATCTTCTATGTTGGTATGACCAATTCCTTCGCTCCATTCGATGATGTCCGCGTTCGCCAGGCGGTTGGTATGGGTATTGATCGCCAACGCATCGTTGATAACTTCCTTCCAAAAGGCTCTATCGTAGCTACCCACTTCACTCCATGCGAGATCCCGAATGCTTGTGTTGGTGAAGAATGGTACGCATTCGATCCTGAAGCTGGTCGTGCCCTTTTAGCCGAAGCTGGCTATCCTGATGGCTTCAAAACCAGTATCTACTTCCGCGATGTTTTCCGTGGTTACCTGCCTGAACCAGGCGTTGTAGCCGCTGAAATTCAAGCTCAGTTGAAAGAAAACCTGAACATCGATGCCGAAGTCGTAGTGATGGAATCTGGCGCTTTCCTTGATGAAAGCGGTTCTGGTAAACTGGCTGGTTTACACCTGCTGGGTTGGGGTGCTGACTATCCTCACGTAACCAACTTCCTTGATTACCATTTTGGAAAAGCCACTTTGCAGTTCGGCGCGTTGGATGAATCCATTTGGCAGCCATTGATTGATGGCGCTCAAATTGCCGATGTAGATGAAGCCGCTCCTTTCTATGAAGCCGCTAATAACGCCTTAAAGGAAATGGTTCCCATGGTTCCGATTTCCCACGCTGGTTCCGCAACCGCCTTCAAGGCTGATGTCGCTGGCGCTCATGCCAGCCCATTGACCAATGAGACCTTTGCTGTGATGGATCCAGGCGGTCGCGATACTTTAGTTTGGATGCAGAACGCTGAGCCGATCTCACTTTATTGTATGGATGAGACCGATGGCGAGAGCCTTCGTGCCTGCGAGCAGGTAACCGAAGCTTTATTGGGCTACGAGGTTGCCGGTACCAAGGTTGTTCCTGGCCTGGCTACCTCCTGCGATCCTAATGAGGATCTGACCTCCTATGTTTGCCACCTCCGCGAAGGCGTGAAATTCTCCGATGGCTCTGACCTCGATGCGAATGACGTAGTCTTCTCCTGGACGGTCGCCTTGGACGCCTCCCACCCGTTGCACATTGGCAACACCGGCGCGTTCGAGTACATGACCTACCTGTGGGGCAACCTCATCAATGCTGAGTAACATCAGGATCTAAAATAGATGTAAATAACAACGCGGCATGTGCTTTCTTGCATACCGCGTTGTTATATTTTTATTACCGGAAATGAAAAAATGATCCAATACACAATTCGGCGTCTCTTACTTGCTATTCCTGTTATTTTAGGAATTTTAATTGTGACTTTTGCCTTATCCCGGATGATTCCAGGCGAACCATGTAAAGCCATGCTTGGGGAGAAAGCAACTGCTGCAGTATGCGAACAATTCACCAAAGATTACGGATTGGACAAACCCATCCCCGTTCAACTTGGTATTTTTATTGGAGAAATTATGCGCGGCGAGTTTGGCGAATCCATTCGATACAGCCGCTCTGTAGGAACGATTTTAATTGAACGATTACCAATGACCATTGAATTAGGAACGTTTGCTCTGATCATTGCCTGTGTCGTTGGTATACCTGCAGGCATAATTTCTGCCGTAAAAAGAAACTCACTTGTAGATGTGACCATCATGATCTTCTCAAATATCGGTGTATCGATGCCGGTTTACTGGTTGGGATTGATGTTGGCATATCTTTTTGCTTTGGTCCTTAAAGACACCCCGTTTTGGCTTCCGCCTACTGGCAGACTCACCGCTGGCGCTGCTTCGGTTCCTTTTTTTGAAGTATGGAATCTTGAGGTTGTGGAAGGCACCGCGAAATATGCTTTTTATCAATTTACAGCCAATATGTATATTTTTAACAGTTTGATTACTGGCGATTGGGAATTATTGAAGGACGCGATTGTCCATCTCATTTTGCCTTCGGTTGCTTTGGCGACCATTCCAATGGCGATCATCGCACGGATGACCCGTTCATCCATGTTGGAAGTTCTTAAGCAGGAATATGTTCGAACCGCGAAATCTAAAGGTCTCAATTCTCGACTCGTGATCCTTAAACACGCCCTGAGAAACGCGATGCTGCCTATCGTGACGATCATTGGTTTGGAAGTTGGCGTCCTTTTTTCTGGAGCGCTGCTCACTGAAACAATCTTCGGATTATCAGGTGTTGGACGTATGCTCTATGAGGCAATCACTGCCCGCGATTACCCGATCATTCAGGGTTTTACGGTGGTTATTGCTGTCGGATACGTTTTTGTCAACCTGCTTGTTGACCTCTCATATGTATTCATCGATCCAAGAATCCGATTGGAGTAGCCATGGCAGAAGAATCCAACAAATTAAAGGTAAAAAATTACAAGGAAAACAGCCTTTGGCGGCTGACCTTGAGAAGATTGTTTCGTCAAAAATCCGCGGTCATCGGCCTTGTCATTTTAGTTTTCTTATTACTTGTGGCGCTTTTTGCTGATGTAATCGCGCCTTATGAATACGATAAAGTCTTGATCGGGGTAGAAGATGTAAAAAAGCGAGAGGCTCCCTGCATCCATCTGCTTGGTTGTGATCCTGCAAAGCCGCAACATCTAATGGGCATTGATGGGAATGTCAGAGATGAATTTAGTCGGATCGTTCACGGTACCCGCATATCACTTTTTGTCGGTTTTTCAACTGTTGGCTTTGCAATCATAGTTGGAACGCTTTTAGGCGCCATCGCTGGATATATGGGCGGATGGGTAGATAATCTGCTAATGCGCTTTTTGGATGTTTTATTGGCTTTTCCCTCCTTGCTGCTGGCGATTGCGATCGTTTCTGTTCTCGGAAAGGGACTTCAAAATGCGTTATTGGCTATCGCGATTGTATCAACACCCCAGTATGCGCGCGTGGTTAGGGCGAGTGTGCTTAGTGTAAAGGAAAATACGTACGTTTCCGCCTCCAAAGCTCTCGGCGCCAACCATTTTCATATTTTATTTAGAAGAATTCTTCCCAACGCGGTTGCCCCACTCATTGTACGGGGTACGTTGGGAATTGGTACAGCCATATTGGATGCTGCTGCATTGTCCTTTATCGGTTTAGGCGCTCAACCGCCGCTGGCTGAGTGGGGGCAAATGCTTGGAAGTGAGCGTAATCAGGTCTTCACAGCGCCGCATTTGGTTTTATTCCCAGGTATCGCGATCATGATTACCGTCTTGGCATTCAACCTGCTTGGTGATGGATTGCGCGATGCCATTGATCCTCGCTTGAGATCCGCTGAATAAGGAGGTGATGAATGGAAACCCAAAAATCACCATTATTAACTGTAGATAAATTAGTAACCCATTACTTTACCGATGAAGGTGTGGTAAAAGCTGTCGATGGCTTGGATTTAGTTGTTTATTCTGGCGAGATCATTGGCTTGGTTGGTGAATCTGGCTGTGGAAAGAGTGTGACGAGCTTATCAATTATGAAACTGATTGAAGCACCGGGGAAAATTGTCTCGGGAAAGATTCTTTTTGGAGAAAAAGACTTGGTGCCATTGTCAGATTTTGAAATGCAATCCATCCGTGGTGCATCGATATCCATGATCTTTCAACAACCTCAGAGCTGCTTGAATCCGGTATATACGATCGGTTCGCAAATTGAAGAGGTCTTTCATATTCACGGCAGAATTTCCAAAAAAGAGGCTAGTAAGAAGGCTGTTGAATTACTTAAACTGGTAGGAATTCCGGACGCGGAGAACAAAGCCAAGGCGTATCCGCATGAAATGTCCGGCGGACAAGCTCAACGCGTAATGATCGCTATGGCTTTAGCGCTGAATCCCAAACTCTTGATTGCGGACGAACCGACTACCGCATTGGATGTAACAATTCAGGCACAGATTTTGAATTTACTGACCAATTTACGTGAGAAATTTGATACTTCAATCATTCTTATTACCCATGACTTAGGGGTAATCGCGGAAATGGCGGATAGAGTCGCGATTATGTATGCTGGGAAAATCGTAGAGCAATCAACTGTCGTTGATCTGTTTGATCATCCGATGCACCCCTATACCCGTGGCCTGATTGCTTCGGTTCCAGTTATGGGTGAAATTAAAGAAAAATTGGATACGATTCCTGGTAATGTACCAAACTTGATTGGCCTCCCAAAAGGTTGTCGGTTTGCGTCGCGTTGTGAATTGCGTAAAAAATTCAACCTCACGATTTGTACCGAAATCGATCCGGAGTTAGTGGAAACTCACGGTACTGGGCATCTAACTCGCTGCTGGCTTTACCAAAATGGACCTGGCCATGTAGCTCCTGAGATCCCAAACCATTAAGGGAGAAAAACGACCATGACAACAACAAATAAACCCCTTGTGGAAGTTAAAAATCTGGTTAAGTACTATCCGGTATTAGGTGGTGTCTTTAAACGGGAAGTAGCGAGTGTTAAAGCAGTTGATGATGTTACTTTCGAGATCAATGAAGGCGAAACTTTAGGTCTGGTAGGTGAATCAGGTTGTGGAAAAACAACTGTTGGACACACAGTTATCCGATTATTAGACCGCACCAGCGGTAGTGTGAATTTTAATGGAACAGATATCTTTTCGCTCAAAGATGAAGAATTAAAATTGATGCGGCGAAATATGCAAATTGTCTTTCAGGATCCATTTGCGAGCCTCGATCCGCGCTTGCCGATTGGTGATTCTATCGGTGAAGGATTAAAGATCCACAAAATTGGCACGAACCAGGAACAATTTGAAAAAGTAATCGCGATCATGAAAAAGGTCGGACTTGAGGATTATCATGCTCTTCGCTACCCGCATGAATTTTCTGGCGGTCAGAGGCAAAGGATTGGTATCGCGCGGGCGTTGGTTTTCAATCCTAAATTTCTCGTTCTGGATGAACCCGTATCAGCTTTGGATGTTTCGGTACAAGCGCAAGTATTGAACTTATTGAAAGAATTGCAACAGGAAATGGGTTTAACTTACTTATTTGTTGCGCATAATCTGGGTGTAGTGGAGCATATTTCAGATAGGGTGGCGGTGATGTATCTCGGTAAAATTGTCGAAATTACATCCCGGGAGCGGTTATTTCGAAAACCACTCCACCCGTATACCCAAGCCCTCATGGCTGCTATCCCGGTTGCTCACCCAAGATTAAAACGCGAACGTGTGATTTTAAGCGGAGATGTACCCAGTCCACTCAATCCACCGAAGGGTTGCAGATTCCACCCACGATGCCCGTTTGCTCAGGAGCTGTGCACTGTTGAAGAGCCGCCCTTGAGAGAACTTGAACCCGGGCACAAGACAGCCTGCCACTTTTCAGAAAAATTTGTATAAAAATATCAAGATTAACAAAAAGGTCGTCGAGCTGACGACCTTTTTTTGTCCACATTATTCAGGAGGTTACTTACATGGAAAATTGTTTTGGATTTCGATTTTGCCCTATCAAACGGAAAACGCTTGACTTTGGTTTTTATTTAAGATATATTAATGTAGTGGTACCACTAAAAAAAGAAAGTTAATGTAGTGATGAATACATATAACGGAACTACTTCCCCAAACTCCCTCTCTCTAATTCGAAGCCAAATTCCGACTCTCAATGAATCCGAAGGTAAAGTCGCCAATTGGGTATTGCAAAACCCTGAACAAGTGATCCACATTTCCATGGCTCAGATTGCCCAGGAATGCAATGTAAGTGATACCACCGTTCTTCGTTTTTGCCGGAATGTTGGTTTTCGTGGTTATACACACCTTAAAATCATGTTGGCTCAAGATCTCGCTCGTCCGGATCAGATCGTACTGGAGAGTGTTGATGAAACCGATGAACCAGAATCAATAGCTAAAAAAGTTTTTTTGACCAACATGCAGGCGATTAAAGACACTCTTGAAGTGTTGGATATGGAAGAGGTAAAACGCGCGGTTGAGGTGATTTCACAAGCAAAGCGGATCGCAATCATTGGTGTCGGTACCTCCGGCCCGATCGTTGAATTGGCTGCTCACAAATTTTTTCGGCTTGGTTTGAATGTCCATGCCTATACTGATTCCTATCTTCAATTAATGTATGTTTCCTTATTAGGTCCTGGTGATGTGGTTATTGGTGTTTCTCAGAGTGGTTCCTCAACGGATCCGGTCATTACCATGGAACATGCCAAGCGTAATGGAGCATTTACCATTGTAATCACTGGCAATATTAATTCACCGATTACCAAACACGCTGATATTACTTATTTGAGTGTATCTAACGAAAATCGTTCGGAGGTCATCGCTTCGCGTGTCGCGCAGACGACGATTTTGGATGCCATTTATGTACTCTTGTCAATCAAGAACCTTGACATCGCGGTTGCCAATGAAAGGAAGATCTGGGATTCAGTTCTTGAGAAATCGATCTAATTCTATAACCTCACTATTCCAAATTTTGAAAGGGTCTCATGGATGAAAATTGAAGGAAAAAATTACCGCACAATCTGGTTAGATCCGGAGCACGAAGAAGTTGTTCAAGTCATCGATCAACGATATTTACCTTTCGAATTTGTTGTTGAAAACCTTAGAAACATAGATGAAGTCGCAGTTTGTATCAAAGAAATGCACATCCGCGGCGCTGGTTTGATCGGCGCCACCGCGGGGTATGGGGTGTATATCGCGGCTTTGCAAGCAAAGCGAGAAGGGTTTCCGGTTGGTTCCTCTGAGTTTATGTCCCGGGTCGTTGAATTGGGTAAATATTTAAAAAGGACCCGCCCGACCGCGGTAAATTTGGAATGGGGAGTAGATCGGACAATATCAGCAATGCTTTCAGCGCCTGAGAATTCAATTCAAATCGCGCTTAAAACCGCGAATGAAATCGCGGATGAGGATGCGGATTTTTGTCGTCGGATTGGTGAACATGGTGTTGAAATCATTGAGAAAATTTATCAATCGAATGGCGGTAAGACCGTCAATATACTAACCCATTGTAACGCTGGGTGGCTGGCCTTTGTTGATTATGGTACCGCTACCGCTCCGATTTACGCTGCTCAGGCAAAAGGAATTCCGATCCATGTTTACGTCGATGAAACTCGTCCGAGAAATCAGGGCGCTCGCTTGACCGCCTATGAACTTGGTGAACAGGGGGTTGCCCATACCGTGATCGCCGATAATGTTGGCGGCCATTTGATGCAGCATGGTCTGGTTGATATGGTAATTACAGGAACTGATCGCACTACGTATACCGGTGATGTTGCCAATAAGATCGGCACTTACCTGAAAGCATTGGCCGCCAAGGATAATAACGTTCCATTTTATGTCGCGCTGCCCTCCTCTACTTTTGATTGGGAGATGACAGACGGAGTCCGACAAATTCCAGTTGAGGAACGGGAAGGCGATGAAGTGACCTGGATTGAAGGCTGGACCGAAGATGGTGTAAAAAGTGTTCGTTTGACCCCTGAAAAAAGCAGAGCTGTAAATTACGGATTTGATGTAACCCCAGCTCGCTTAATTACTGGACTCATTACCGAGAGAGGAATATGCAAACCAGATAAGGAATCAATTTTGGCTTTGTATCCTGAAAATCGGAAATCATAAGGAGATCGCGATGGAATTAGATGGAATGATTGAGTACCAAAAACGCGAATTTTGCAAAGCCTTACCCTGCAAAGTTCAGGTATTACTGAATGAACAGGTCGAAGGATCAGAGCAATATGACAAAATTCGATCCATTTGTAAAACAGATTGCATTCATACCACGCATGAATTTCATGCCTGGCTGATTGAAAAGGGTTACCTGGTATTTCGACCAGAATAAATATACCGCAATCAGCTAAAAAGTTAAATAAGATATTCAAAAATTTTTATTAAGGAGAAAAATATATGGACTGGGGAATGGAAAACCGTCTTTCCAAAACAATCAAACCCGACGGTAGAGCTTTTTATTTGGCGATGGACCACGGCTACTTTCAAGGTGTACCCGCGGGTTTGGAAAATGCCGGCGCGGCCGCAAAACCGTTGTTGAAGTATGTAGATGCTGTCTTTATGCCGCGTGGATCAGTACGCGCCACCTTGGATCCGAGAATGGAAACCCCATTGATTTTACGGGTTTCTGGTGGTAACTCAATGGTTGGTGATGACCTTTCACACGAAAATCTGTCAGTCTCGATGACCGAGATTATCAGATTGAACGCTGCCGCGGTTGGTTATTCTGTTTATGTAGGCTCTAAGTATGAACATCAAACCATTCTTGGCCTTGCCAAGTTAGTGGATGAATGTCAGATTTACGGAATTCCTGTTATGGCAGTCACTGCCGTCGGGCGTGAAGAGGAAAGTAAAACAGCCCGTTATTTGGGTTTGGCGGCTAGGGTCTGCGCGGAACAAGGCGCCGATGTAGTTAAAACATATTATTGTGACGATTTTGATAAGGTTGTTGTTGGCTGCCCTGTTCCGGTTGTGATCGCAGGCGGACCGCGAACAGAAAATGACCTTGAAGTACTGGAATTTGTTTACAATGGCATTCAGGCTGGGGCTATTGGTGTGAACCTCGGCAGAAACATCTGGAAAAATGATTCACCTGAAGGCATGGCACGAGCACTTCAAGCTGTCATTCATGAAAATAAAACCCCTAAAGAAGCCTTTGAAATTTACGAAAGTATGAAGAACACCTAGTACTAAGGAGCGAAAGAAATGACCGACCAACAACATAAAAACTTGGATCTCATAAACATCACCGAACTGCGTAAGGAATGTTCCAAAGCGTTGGGTCGGTCAACTTTACTCAGCCTGGGAGATCCGAAAGGTTCTCCCATCCAGCAAAACGCGACAGATTGGTTCCGAGAGCATGGACTGCAAGCCTTTTCCCCCGCTGATCAAGTAGAAGGCGGTGAATTTAATGGTGAGGTGGCTTTGGTAACCGGTGGAGCTTCCGGAATTGGGAAAGCGATTGTTCGATCGCTACTTGATCGAGGCGCCGCGGTTATTAATATGGACATCAACCCCGCGGTCACAACGGTGTTCAATGATCCTCAGTACCTTGGGCTTAAGGTTGACCTTACCGATGAACAAGCTCTCGCCGACGCCTTCCAACTTGGCGTCGGACGTTTTGGTGGATTGGATATGCTCGTTCTAAATGCGGGAATTTTTCCTCCCGGTGTACGAATTGAAACATTAAGTATTAATGACTGGAAAAAGGTCATGTCGATCAATCTTGATCCGAATCTGTCAGTGATGTCAAAAGCACATCCATTTTTAGCACGTTCTCCAAAATATGGGAGAGTCGTGATAAATGCCTCCAAAAATGTGTTGGCACCTGGCGCCGGAGCAGCGGCTTATTCTTCATCAAAAGCGGCGGTCACACAGCTCGGTAGAGTGGCAGCCTTGGAATGGGCGAAAGATGGGATCCGGGTAAATATAGTTCATCCAGATCAGGTTTTCGATACCGGAATTTGGACTCAGGAAGTTCTCGAAGCCAGAGCAAAACACTATGGGTTAACTGTCGAGCAGTATAAACGCAGAAATTTGTTGGGAGTAGAGATCAACAGCCATTACGTCGGTGAATTTGTCGCAAAAATGTTAGGTGAAATGTTTGAATTTATCACCGGCGCTCAAATTCCGATTGATGGTGGAAGTGATCGAGTCGTTTAGCCATGAATGAACAAAAATTTGAGATCCTTAATAATCTCGTAGAAATGACCCGTTCCATTGGAGAACCTGACAAGGACCTTGTGATCCTCGGGGATGGCAATACCTCAGCGCTCATTTCCGAGCAAACCTTTTGGGTTAAAGCCAGCGGAGCGCAGATGCACAATATCGATAGCTACGGCTTTACCGAAATTTTTACTGAAAGAGCGCTGAATGTCCTCAAGTATGAATCGCTGTCTGACCAGGAATTAAAACAAGTGTTTGCTGAAGCAAGGGTTGATCCAAGCAGCAAACACCCATCGATCGAAACAGTCTTCCATGCTTTGGCATTATCTAAATGTGAGGCGCAGTTTGTTGCCCATACTCATCCAATCGCTATCAATTCAATTCTTTGTTCACAACAAGTCCGCGAGGCATTGGGAGGGCACTTATTTTCAGAATCGGCTTTGTACTTAGGTCCGGAAGCAATCATTATTGATTACGCTGATCCTGGTCTGCCGATCGCGCGGGCACTAATTCGGGAAATTGAACGGTACCAGCAAAAATGGGGTCAAAATCCGAGGATTTTTTATTTACTAAACCATGGGATGGTTGCGTTGGGACAATCTACCAAAGAGGTCGAAAACATTACCGCGATGGCAGTTAAGGCAGCCAGAATCCTGCTTGGAACATACGCTCTTGGCGGCCCACACTTTATTTCGGAGGCGGATGTTCAGAGGGTCCTTACCCGGCCAGATGAGGAATTTCGTAGAAAATTGGCCAACCAATAGAATGGATGGAGTGAAAAATGCAATCCAATTTAAATAAAGAACGTTGGCAGGAAGACGTTTACCGGGTCGCGGATCGAGTTCGACTAAGAGTGCTCGATCATGTACTCAAAAATAACGGCGGATATATGAGCCAGGCTTGTTCATCTGCCGAGACTTTGGCGACTCTCTATATGAATGTTATGAAATTGGGTGAATCGGAAGCGCCCATGATTCCTCCACCTTTTCCAGGTGTGCCTTCTCCTACCAACGATAAATATTTTACAGGAGCCGCATATAACGGTGGCTTTGCCCCGCATCTAGACCGATTTATTTTTTCTCCAGCTCACTATGCCTTAGTGCTCTACACAATCTTGATTGAAACAGATCGAATGTCTGAAGAAGGGCTTGCCCAATTCAATAAAGATGGTTCAACGGTTGAGATGATTGGCGCGGAACATTCTCCGGGCTGTGAAGTAACTTCAGGATCGTTAGCCCAAACAATCAGCCAAGCCGCTGGCATCGCCCTGGCCCGCCGATTACGTGGAGACACGGGCAAAGTATGGGTTTTTATGTCGGATGGAGAATTCCAAGAAGGTCAGACCTGGGAAGCGATACAGGTGATGAGCCATTACAATTTGGATAATATGGGTATTTATGTTGATGTGAATGGCCAGCAGGTGGATGGCAGGACAGAAGATGTAATGTCAATCAGAGATTTAAGAAATAAATTGGAAGCCTTTGGAATGCGAGCTTATGTTGTTGATGGTCATAGCGCGGAAGCCTTGGCTGCGCCAACCCATGAATTACCTGATGGAAGACCACTCTTTGTACTCGCGAAGACGGAACCCACTAGAGGATTGCCAAGATTAAAGGAACGGGCTCCAAAACTGCATTACTTGCGATTCGTATCTGCTGAAGAGCGATCAAAATACGAGGCTGATTTTAAAGAAATGCAAGCCAGGATAGGAGGGATGTAATATGGAAGTATTGACCAGAGTTTACGCCAAAAAATTAGTCGAATGGTCCAAGGATAAACCAAATGTTGTGGTTTACTCTGCTGATTTGACCTCATCTGTCGAGGCGGATTTGTTCATGAAAGCCTATCCTGAACGATTCTTTTCAATGGGTTTGACTGAACAACATATGCATTCCATGGCGGGCGGAATGGCAAGAGAGGGGTTCAAGCCGTTCATCCACACTTTCGCCGTTTTTATCTATCGAAGAGCTTACGATCAGATTTGTAATTCGATCGCCTATCCCAACCTGCCAGTAAGGATGGTTGGATTTTTACCAGGGATTCTAACTCCTGGAGGGGCAACCCACCAGGCTATCGAAGATATTTCTGTCATGCGATCTCTACCGAATATGAACGTTGTTGAAGTCGGTGATGTGACTGATATTGAGACCATCCTGGAAGCGATTGACAATGTAAATGGTCCGGTTTACATACGCATGCTGCGCGGGGAGGTCCCTCGCCTTTTCGATCGGAATGAACCATTTGTATTTAATAAGGCCAGACACCTGAACAAAGGCGAAGACATCACCTTATTTTCATCTGGAATTTGTACCGAGGAGTCACTGCGGGCGACTCAAATCCTCAAAGATCGGGGTGTTTCGGTTAATCATTACCACATTTCAACCTTAAAACCCTTTACCGATCCCCAAGTCGTTGAGGGGATAAATAACGCCAAAAAAGGGGTAATTACCTTTGAAAATCACTCCATAATCGGTGGACTTGGTTCGAGCGTTGCGGAAGTAATGGCTGAAAACGGATCAGGGAAAAAACTACTTCGCCTCGGAATTCCGGATATGTTCGCCCATGGAGCCAGCCGTCCTTACTTGATGAAAGAGATGGGGCTCGACGCTCTGGCACTGGTTCGTGGGGTTGAAAAATTGTTGGCTCAAAATTTGAACATCAAAGAGGAAGATCTCGCGGAAGTCCGCTTACAGGAAGTACACAGCGCGGCCAAAGCGGAGGCTTTATGAGATTACCCAGTGTCGATGTACAGTTAAGCGGTGCTCGATTCTCGGTCTATTATTCCATCATTGCCAACGATCCCACTGAAGCCGCTGAACGGGCTCTGGGTTTGGCTTATGAACAAACCGTTGAATTTCCAGGCGACCTTACTCCTGCCGGTGATATCCTGGAGCGGATAGTTGGGAAGGTTGAATCGGTTACAAAATGTGGCGGTAAATTTTTGGTTCAAATTTCCTATGCTGACGAAGTAGCCGGTCCGGATGCGGTTCAGTTTCTGAATGTCATCTTTGGAAATTCGAGTATTCAATCAGGGATTCGGGTTGAAAGATTTGAGCTCAGTTCGGATATGAAAAGATTGAAAGGACCTCGCTTCGGACGAGTTGGTTTGAGGCAATTGTTGAATGTCCATAAACGACCGATGCTCTGTACAGCCATTAAACCAATGGGCTATAGCCCGGCTGACCTTGCCCAATTAACCTATAAATTTGCTCTAGGCGGGATCGATATCATTAAGGATGATCACGGACTTGCGGATCAAAATTTTTCAAATTTCAAGGAGCGGGTTAAACGGAGCTCAGAAGCCGTTCTGAAAGCAAATTCTAAGACTGGTTATAAAAGTATCTACATGCCGAATGTAACCGGGCCAGCGGATCAAATTGTTGATAGAGCGAAATTCGCCAAGGAGCAAGGCGCTGGCGGTCTTCTATTTTGCCCAGGACTTTCCGGTTGGGATCAGATGCGGGTTTTAGCTGATGATGAAAGTATTCAACTTCCTATCATGAGTCATCCAGCGCTGATTGGATCGCTGACTGCCTCAAAAGAAAATGGTTTTTCGCATTTCGCGACTTATGGTCAGCTCCAACGGCTATTTGGCGCGGATGCCTCCGTATTTCCTTCTTGGGGAGGGAGATTCTCATTTAGTAAAGAAGAATGTTTGGAGATCGTGGACGGAACCCAAACAGCTATGGGAACATTGAAGGAAATTTTTCCAACACCCGGGGGTGGTATGACCTTGGAGAGGATCCCGGAAATGAGCTCTGTATATGGGAATGATGTTATCTACCTTATTGGTGGTGGCTTACATCGCCATAGCGAAGATTTGGTGAATAATTGCCAATATTTTCGCGAATTAGTAGAAGTCATGGCGTAGTCAAAAAGATGAAAATTCTCGGACCCAATGATCCGGCACTTGCTGCCTTGCAAAAATCTATTGATCTTCACCCTGGACTGGATATCCAGCTAGAAATTATCCCTTGGGAAGACTATAGAAGAAAACTCGAAGAGTCTCTCGGAAAATATCAATTTGACGCGGTCTTTATCCCCGGTCATATTTGGATGCCTCAGTTGGTAGTAGACGGACTCATCCAACCGCTCGATCCTTTTTTCTCAGCCAGTCCAAAAGAATTGATTTCACAATACGACCCAAATGGTATTTTTGCATCAATTCAAAAAGAATGTAATTTCCCACAAACCGGTGAGAACATTAGGCAGTATATGCTTCCGCTTTTTACTGACGGTCATATCGTCTTTTATCGTTCCGATCTTGTAAGTTTGCCAGAAGAAGTATCTCCCAGGGAATTGCCGGCACTTGTTAAATCATTTAATCTGCCCGCGGGAATGAACGCATTTGCTCAGAAGGCGCATCCATCGGAAATTTTGCTTGATTTCTTGCCATATTTTTGGGATTGTGGCGGGGTACTGGTTAGCGAAAATGGTGAAGTCAAATTTAATTCGGAATTGGGCGAAAAAGCCTTAGAGATATACCAGGGATTGAAGGTTTTTTGTCCGGCGGATTCCGAGAATTATGGTAACGCGGAAATTGTAAACGCGATTACCACTGGCGAATCAGCCATGGCAATAAGTTGGGGTGGCCAGGCGGCGGCGATCTTTGCTTCCCTCAATGCTGGGCCAGGTGCCGAAATAAAGACAGCCTCCCTAACCAATGCCTGGAATACCACCTGGGGTGTCAGTATTCCGAGCATTGTTCCCTCTGCGCAAGCTCAAAAAGTGTTTGAGGTTCTGTTATGTTTGATGGATGGTACGGGCGATGAACTGGTCACTCAGATTGCGGGGAGCCCGGTGAGAACCAAGAGCTACACTTTGGAAATGAAGGCCAAATACGCATGGCTCGGTTCACAGGAAGAGTTATTATTAAATTGTAAAAATTTACCTGCCGACCCTAATTTCTCAAAATATCTTGGTCCACTCTATGCGGCAATACATGATGTATATACTGGAAAAAAATCTCCTCGAGTGGCGTTGGAAGACGCCGCAAAAGCATAAAAAATTATTTACACTTTGATGCCCAGGCTAAAAGCCTGGGCATTTATTATTCTTAGATGAAAAAAATCAGGGCTACAATATTAGCCCTGATTTACAACCTGTAAGGAAATGTTATTTGACGTATTTTGGTAAATTTACATCGAACGGTGGATATACAATCCCGTTTTCTGTGATGATCGCTGTAATCAGATCGTGATCAGTTACATCGAATGCGGGATTGTAAACCTTAATGTTTTCGGGTGCCATCTTTTTTGCGTACCACTTATTGGTTACTTCTTCGGGTTTCCTGAGTTCAATTTCAATATCATCCCCAGTTGGGCAAGCGAGGTCAATGGTTGATGTAGGCGCGAAGACATAGAAAGGGATGCCATAATGTTTTGCCAGGATGGCGAGCCCGCTTGTACCGATCTTGTTCGCGGCATCTCCGTTGGCCGCAACCCGGTCGCAACCAACGAGGGCAGCGTCGACCCATCCATTTTTCATTGTTATGGACGCCATGTTATCGCAAATCAAAGTAACATCAATTCCCGCGGCTTGGAGTTCAAATGTGGTAAGGCGTCCCCCCTGATTTAATGGTCTGGTTTCATCCGCAAAAACCTTGAAATTGTAGCCGCGTTCCTGTCCAAAATACATTGGAGCGGTTGCCGTACCATATCGCGCGGTTGCTAAGGTACCGGCGTTACAGTGTGTGATGAGCCCCATATTGGGTTTGAGGAGTGTGAGTCCATATTCACCTAACGAGCTGCAAACCGCCTCATCTTCTGTTTTTATCGCGATTGACTCATTCTTCAATAGGGCTAATATTTCTTTTGGGGCTTTGGATGGGGAGGACTTGATAACATTCTCCATCCGATCAAGCGCCCAGAAGAGGTTCACCGCGGTCGGTCGAGATGATGCCAAATAATCTTTGGCATTTTTAACCGCTATAGCAAAATTATTAAGGTCAATTTCCGGATTTTTTGAAACGATTTCTTTGGCAGCCAGATACAAACCAAAGGCGGCAGCGATTCCGATGGCTGGCGCGCCGCGGACCCTCAATTCGTAAATGGCTTCCCAAATTTCGGGTTGGGTGGTCAGACTGAGGTACTTGGTTTCGTTTGGAATCAATGTTTGATCGAGGAGAATGATGGCGTTATTCTCATCATCCAGTCGCACGCTTTCAATTGCCAAAATCGATTGTTTTTCTTGCATAGTCTTTCCTTACTTAATTTGTCCGGCAACTAACTTTAAAGTCGTCAGAAAATCTTTTCCCGTTTTATATGATTGACGATTTTTAATAAAATCCTTGGCTACGGTCAGGCTTATTCGCTCAGCTCTCAGGCGGGCAGGTTCATCAGTAATCGAAGTAATGTCCTTTACATGAGCGAGCCCCAAAGTTCGTCGGGAAAGCTCTAACCCAGCGACAGCGGCGGTATCTCTCATTACCATTTGTAAATACCATTCCATAAAGCCCTTTTCTTTGGCGCTAATTTCGGTAACGTTTTTCTCCCAGGTAGAGATGAATTTTTCGATAAAGAGGTCAACACTGTCCACAATTGCGGATTCAACCCAACCACAGAATTGATTTTTCTTGGAACCTTCCTCAATGGTAGCGTCGCCATTCACCCAGGCAAAAATTAAATTCGCGACAATGTTACCGGTGTCATAACCGATGGGTCCATAAAAAGCAAATTCTGGATCGATAATCTTGGTGGAATTTTGTTTGATAAAAATTGAGCCGGTATGCAGATCTCCGTGAATCAACGCTTGTGCGTTGGTTAAAAACTCAAATTTCAATTTAGCAGCTTCAAGCCTAAGTTCCTGATCCTCATATATATTTTTCTTTACCCATTCGAAATTTGCGGGATAAACATCATTGCGTCCTTTGTAATCATTAAAAGGCTCTGTGTAAACCAGGTCTTCGGTGATTTCGCATAGTTCAGGATTAATGTATTTTTTGACTAACTCTTTTTTAACTTTATGGTCGAGAATTACATCAGTGGTATTTAACAGCGTGTTCACCATAAAAGTACTGATGTGGTCAGCGAAAAGCGGAAAGGTTTCGTGGTTAAGGAGGGCTGTTCGCATGATTACATGATCTGAAAGATCTTCCATTGCGCAGCAAGCCATCACTTCATCATACTTGTAAATGAGGGGAACCAAACCAGGAGCGAGTTTGTGTTCAAGCAAGAGGATTTCGGATTCGATTCTATTTCGATCCGTAGATAATACAAAATCTTCAGAGATTCGAGCAGTTAAACCAGCTTGCTTGATGATGACTGATTTGTCACTTTTTTCGTCCCAAACCTTAAAGATGTAGTTAATATTGCCATCACCAATTTCCTTGCAACGCAAATCAGCATTTGTGTCAAAAAAGTCCAATTGGGTTCTGGCGTAATCAACGACATCGTCCGGTTTCATCAAGAAGTAAGTATTAAATCGAGACATGCTAAATTCCTCCGTAGAATTGAATCATTTTTTACGTAAATAGTTCGAAGCAAGGGCGATTGCCAATACACCGCCTTTGAAAATATTCACTGAGTAATATGGAACGGACATCATAACCAGGCCATTGTCTAGAATACCCATCAAAATCGAGCCGACGAGGGTTCCGATCGCGTTAGGTTTTCCGTTACCACCAAAGCTGAAACCGATATACGCGGCAGCTACAGCTGGCATGAGGTATCCGGCCCCAGCGTTCACCTGACTTGATCCGACTTTGGAAGCCAACATGATGCCGCCAATGCCCGCAATGAGGGCTGAGAGTACATAAGCCAAGGTTCGATATTTATCTACGGCGATGCCAGATAAGCGGGCAGCTTCCTTGTTGCCGCCAACGACATACATATAACGGCCATGTTTGGTGTAGGTAAGAAAGATATGGGTAAGGATGACAACGACTACCATAATCACAATGATCATGGGTACAAGACCAATATCTTTGAAGACTGGAGTAAGTTTGCCAACTGTTGGCGTACCGTCTAACCGGGGCATCCCTTCGCTGATCGAGCCGCCACCGGTGTAGGTAAGGGCAACACCCTCAACAATAAAAAGCATCGATAAAGTCGCCAAAAGGTCAGGTATGCGAAGTTTTACAATCAAAAATGCGTTTGCTAGTCCAACTAAAACCGCGCCAAAGAGGGTGAAGAGGATCGCCGCCCAAAGGCCATATTCGTACCAAACGAAGGCAGAAATCACGATCGAATCCGCGAAGGTCGCCATTGAACCTACTGAAAGATCCAAGCCATCGACGGTGAGTGAAATCGTAATGGCGATTGCGATCACGGTAACGATTGAGATTGAACGGAATACGTGGACGATATTAGATGGCTGGATAAAGGGGTAAATATCAAAATCCTTGTTGTAGGTCATTATGGTAAAGAAAATGACCAAACCCAGAATTGTAACCAATGTGCCCCATTTGGTAAGAAAGGCCCCCAGTGAACTTAGATAGGAACTTTGTTTTTTGGTGAATGTCATGTTTTTACTTTCCTCCAGCGGAGTAATATAAAATTTCGGCTTCGTTGGTCTCAGCGGTTACCAACTCCTTAACGATCTTTCGGTCATACATCACGTACGTTCTATCCGAGATTCCAAGAATTTCGGGCAGTTCACAAGATGCGTAAATGATGGCCTTTCCGTTTTTTGCCAGGTTGCCGATCAATTCAAAAATTTCGTGTTTTGCCCCTACATCAACGCCTTTGGTCGGTTCATCAAAGATAAAAATGTCCGCGTTTGTGGACAGCCACTTTCCAACGGCAACTTTTTGTTGATTACCGCCAGATAAGAAAGCGACCTTTTGATAGACAGATGGAGTCTTGATTGAGAGAGTTTCCACCATTTTTTCAGCGTGTTTACGCTCCTTGTACCATAAAAGGAAACCCATTGGATTGGCGAACGCGCTGAGGTGAGAGGCAGATAGATTGGCATAAACCGGCTCTTCCACGAAAACACCTTCTTTTCGGCGTTCTTCTGGAACCAAAGCCAATCCGGATTTAACCGCGGTTCGCGGATTTTTAATGGCTGCCTTCTCGTTTTTGATAAAAATTTCACCCTTTGCGAGAGGAAGCGCGCCAAAAAGCGCCTTGCTGAGCTCTGTTTTACCTGCCCCAACAAGGCCAGCAATCCCAATTATTTCACCAGCGCGGACATAAAGAGACGCGTCATTAACTTCATGATCGTTGGTACTAATATTGCGAGCCTCAAAGAGCTTGTCTTTGATCTCGGTGATTGTCTTTGGAAATGTTTCCTCAAACCGGTGGCCAAGCATCTCGTTGATCACTTCAGTTTGATTCGTTTCGGCGACTTTGTGTTCAGCTACAATTTTTCCATCGCGAACGATGGTTACAATTTCGCATAGTTCAAAAATTTCAGGCAAACGATGAGAAATAAAAATAATCCCAACATTATGGTTGTAAGCTAAATCTCTAACAATTCGAAATAATTCTTCAGTCTCAGTTTGGGAAAGTGGAGCGGTTGGTTCATCCAGAACAAGAAATTTTTGTTGTTCAACCAGCGCCCTGGCGATGAGTACCATTTGTTTTTGGGCGAGGGTTAAATCTTGGGCTAACAATTGGGTATCAATGGAAACGTTTATTCGATCGAGAACCTTTTTTGCGTCCTTATAGATTTTGTCCCATTGAATAAAATGCTTATTCTTCATTTTATTAACCATGATGTCGATCATGATATTTTCAGCGACTGATAAATACGGAATCAGGGCTGTATCGACTTCCTGGTAGACAATTTCAATGCCATGTTCTTTCGCGTCTCTTGGCGTTCGAATATTGACGGGTTGTCCATCCAAGTGGATAGCGCCGGTGAAATGGTCATATGCCCCAACCAGTACTTTCATCAAGGTGGATTTACCGGCTCCATTCGCGCCAATTAGTGCATGGATGGTTCCAGTGTGAACGGTGAAATCGACACCTTTTAGGGCTTTAACACCAGGAAATTCGATCTCGATGTTTTTCATTTCGAGGGTATGAACTGGTGAAGTGCTTATGGCACACCTCCGAACAAGTTTTTTTGTTAATTAAGTTTAGTATAAAAGAGAGGATCAGGGGTGGCCGATCCTCTCTTCTTTTTACTTCTTAGACAATGGTTATTTCCAGATACCTTGTGTCAATAACTATTGGCAGGCGGCCAGTGCGTCCATCCAGGGTTCCTGGAAGGCATCTGATTTTCCCCAACCTTCAACAACGTCTTTGAGGTTGAGCATATTGGTATCAGGCAACAACTGGGAGGCTTTGATCAGTTTGGCTTCGAGGTCATAGTTGGCGGGAACTTCCTCGCCAGCGAATTTCTTGGCAAGTAAGCGCATATCAACCATGCCGATCAAACCAGGATCAACCGCGGCGGTGGAGAGCCAGACAGAACCTTCTTCGCGCATGAGGTTCATATCCTGATTGGAAATATCAATCGAAATCAACATGATATCAGTGCGGCCGGCATCTTTGAGAGCTTTATAGGCGCCTTTTGCCATTTCATCCCAAGAACCCCAAATCGCATCAACGGTTCCAACAGGGTATTTCGCCAATAAAGCACCAACTTTGGCAGCAATATCACCCTGAACATCCTGGAAGTTGGTTGGGCCAACGGTTTCAAGAGTTTCGATCTTACCAGCTTCAAGATACTTCGCATAGATGGTTTCACGGCGATCCAGCGGAGGAACACCAGGACCCCACCAAAGTTTGATTACTCGAGCAGGGGTGCCATCGGTCTTTAGGTTAGAGATCTCAGTCAAGGAAAGATCGGCCAAAGCAAAATCATCCTGGAATGTGGTGGTGATTTCAGGCAGATTCGCACCGTCTTTTAGAATAACAGTGTCAAAGGTTACAACAGTGATGCCCTTATCGACTGCGGGTTTGAGCATATCATAGGAATATGTGTCTTTGCCATGGGAAATGATCAATCCATCATAGCCCTTTTGAATTGCCTGAGCAACCAAATCCTGGAATTTCGCGTCGTCGTTATCGGCGATGAAGGTGTCAACGACCATGCCAAGGGATTCGCCCATCGTTCGGGCGCCTTCAAGGAACTGCTTGGTGTGATCGTCTGAGGGCAGGTTACGAACAACAGCGATCTTAAGCGGTGTTTCACGACCGATGAAGGTTTCAGGAACACCAGCAGCTTTTAGTGCCTCTGGTGTACATGCACCATCAGCAGCGGCTACTTCAGCCGGCGCAGCAGCTTCTTCAGCGGCTGGGGCTGGTGCTTCTTCGGCAGGAGCAGCCGCGGGAGCGCAGGCTGTGAGGACGAAGAGCGCGACCAAGAGTACAAATAATGCTTTTTTCATCTTGCTTCTTTCTCCTTTTGAATGGTCGGTAAGAGTGCTTACCATTTGTTAATATAGTAACACAACAAAAGTGATAAAAATATTGTGGTACCACTACATAAATATATATCAAAAGAAAACCAAAGTCAAGCGTTTTTTTATTTTAACCCAGTGTAATAATTGATAATATGAAGAGAAGAGGGCGAATTCGCCCTCTTCTTATTAGTTTGTTACCGCAAATTGGCTGTTATACAAGCCGGCGTAAAAACCGTTCCGAGATAAAAGATCTTCGTGAGTACCTTGTTCGACAATGTTACCTTCATCCAAAACGAGAATCTTGTCCGCATCTCGAATGGTTGACAAACGATGCGCTATGATGAAACTTGTTCTATTCTTCATCAGATCACGCATGGCTTTTTGAATCAGAATTTCGGTATGGGTATCCACTGAGCTTGTGGCTTCATCAAGTATCAGCATCGGCGGATCGATCAGGAATGCCCTTGCGATAGTAAGTAGTTGTTTTTGTCCGGCACTGATATTGCTGGTCTCTTCATTTAAGACCATGTTATAGCCATTGGGCAAGGCGCGAATAAAATGATCGGCATGGGCCGCTTTAGATGCTCTGATAACATCTTCCTCTGTCGCGTTTGTATCACCATATCGGATGTTGTCAAAAATTGTTCCATTGAATAACCAGGTATCCTGCAGTACCATGGCAAACTGTCGGCGAAGTTCGCTTCGACGGAGATCGCGGATATCCACATCATCAATTTTGATCGCTCCACCATCGACATCATAGTAACGCATCAATAATTTGACGATGGTAGTTTTACCAGCTCCTGTCGGCCCAACGATGGCTACCCGGTCACCAGGTAGGATCGAATCACTAAATGAATGAATGATTTGTTTGCCTGGGGCATATCCAAAGCTGACTTTTGAAAAGTCAACTTTACCAATTGCTCGCGGCATCGCAACCGGGTTTGACGATTCGGGAACTTCTTCTACTTCGCCTAGAAACTCAAAAACTCTCTCAGCCGCGGCAGCTGTTTGTTGTAAAACGTTAGATATGTTGGCCAATTGGGTTATGGGTTGGGTAAAGGATCTAATATATTGAACAAAGGCCTGAATGTCACCAACCTGAACCAGTCTGCGTAATGCCAGCCATCCACCAAAAACAACTACCGCGACATAGCCGAGATTTCCGATGAAAAACATACTTGGCATGATAATTCCTGATAGGAATTGTGATTTCCATGCGGAAGAATAAAGGGTGTTATTCAATTTACGAAAATCTGAAATGCTTGCGGTTTCTTGATTGAAGGCTTTGACCTCTGTGTGACCAGCAAACATTTCTTCGATGTGCCCATTAACTTGCCCAAGCGTATCTTGTTGTTGTCGGAAATACTTCTGTGAATTTTTTACGATCGCCTGAACCAAAACCATCGATACTGGAATCATAAGGAGGGCAATCAGGGTAAGCTGCCAGGAGATGATGAACATCATGATTAACACTCCGAAGACCGTAACAATGGAGTTAATAATCTGTGCCATACTCTGGCTGAGAGTTTGGTTAACCGTATCAACATCATTGGTAATTCGGGAGAGTACTTCTCCATGGCTAACCCTATCAAAGTATCGGAGAGGTAATCGATTTACTTTTTCTGCAATATCTTTTCGTAATCGGTAGGTAATATCAACCGAAATTCCGGTCATTATCCAACCTTGAATAAAGGAGAGAGCTGCGGAAAAGAGATACAAACCGAGCGCCAGGAGAATACCGTTGCGGATTCCACTATAATCAAAACCCGATTCAGATCCTGCCATCTGTGACATCGCGCCTTGAAAAACTTTTGTCGTTGTATCACCCAAAATCTTTGGTCCAAAGATAGTGAAAACTGTTGACAGGAAGGCCAATATAATGGCAATGCTGGTTCCAACTTTATACGAGCCTAAATATTCGGCGAGTTTTTTCATGGTGCCGGAGAAATCTTTTGCCTTGTCGCCTTTCATAAGGGACATCGGACCATGCCCCATTCCCATGGGGCCTTTGTTTTTCTTTGGGTCTACCCCAGTGTTTTTTGGAGCCTCTTTGTTCATTTCAATTCCTCCGGAGTCAGTTGAGACAGGGCGATATCTCGATAAATCTCATTCGTCTCAAGTAATTCGGAATGATTTCCTATTCCAATGATTTTGCCTTCATCCAAGACGATGATCTGGTCTGAATTTTTTATTGTAGCAACCCTC
This sequence comes from Anaerolineales bacterium, assembly GCA_035562755.1. Classification (GTDB taxonomy): domain Bacteria; phylum Chloroflexota; class Anaerolineae; order Anaerolineales; family Villigracilaceae; genus UBA5195. Next base: position 1,411 of record DATMWA010000086.1, on the reverse strand, counting down.
TGTGAAACCAGAAAAATTGTGGACCCGGAAAGTTCGTTTTTGAGAGCGGCTCTAAGGGAAGCATCCGTTCGGAAATCAAGAGCCGAAAAACTATCATCAAAAATTAAAATAGGTGCCTTCTTAACCAACGCTCGGGCGATGGCTAACCGTTGGCGTTGACCCCCTGACACATTTCCACCACCTTGCGAAATGGCTGTTTCCAACCCATCTTCCGAATTATTGATGAATTCCGCGGCCTGTGCGATTTCCGCGGCTTTCAAGAGAGCTTCCTCAGTCGCTTGATTATCCCCAAATAGAAGATTGCTTCGAATGGTACCAGTAAACAAATTGCTCTTTTGGGGGATGTAACCGATCATGTCCCGAAGTTCTGAGCGGTTGACATCCTTGATGTTGATGCCATTGATTAGAATTTCACCCTTCGTGAGATCATAAAAGCGCGGTATGAGGCTAACAACCGTTGATTTCCCTGATCCCGTTGTGCCAATGAAAGCGGTTGTTTTGCCTGCCTTGGCTGTAAAGCTTACATTGTGAAGTACATCTTCTTCGGCATCTGGGTAATGGAAAGAGACATCCCGAAATTCAACCGTAGCAGAAGTTTTATCGCTAAATCCAAGAGGTTTATCCGGATCGTTGATTTGGGGAGTTGTGTTCAGAATTTCAGCAATCCGTTCAGCGGATACAGAAGCGCGCGGGATGATGAAAAACATCATTGCCATAAACATGAAGGCCATGAAGATTTGCATCGTATATTGCATAAACGCCATCATGTCGCCAACTTGAAGCAGGCCTGCTTCGACGTGCTGAGCGCCAGCCCAAACCACTAACAGGGAAGTCGCGCTCATGAGGAGCATCATCAGCGGCATGAGAAATACCATAACCCGACTTACGAAGAGGGTTGTTTTGGTCAAATCCTTGTTTGCCAGATCAAAACGATTTTCTTCGTGTTTTTGCTGGTTAAATGCTCGAACAACGAAGAGACCATTCAAATTTTCGCGCATTACCAAATTGAGTTTGTCCAATAATTGTTGGATGATTTTAAACTTGGGCATTACGATCGCGAAGGATGAAATAATCACTCCAACCACTACGACGACCATTAAACCGATCACCCAAAGAAGTGAGGGGGCGGTGTTAAGTGCTTTAACAAATCCACCGATACCAACAATTGGGGCATAAAAAACCATTCTCATAATCATCTGAGTTACTGTTTGAAGTTGAGTGACATCATTGGTCGCTCGGGTGATTAATGATGCAGAAGAAAATTGAGAAATTTCGCCGCTTGAAAAGTCAAGTACACGGGTGAAAACAGAATCGCGAAGGTCGCGAGCCACTCCCGCGGCAACCCGCGCAGAAAGTAAACCGACTGAAATGGCGGCCGTTACCGAGACGAGGGTAAGGACTAACATCATCA
>DATMWA010000085.1:0-157966 GCA_035562755.1 Anaerolineales bacterium | reverse complement strand
TGTCAAAATGGGCGGATGCCCTTCAATCAACCAACGAGGATCATTTCCATCACGGGCAAATGGAGCAAACGCATTGTAGGACTGATCACGAAGCACCACTCGATCAGCAAGGAAAAGAATCCTTCCTGGTCGATCCGGGTGCTGTCGTTGCAACCAGCCTGACTTGATTAGTTTCCATAGCAATTGCATGGCCGTGAAAGTTTTTCCTGTGCCTGTTGCCATGGCAAGTAAGATTCGTTTCTGTCCTTTAACAATTCGGCGAATTATCTGGCTGATAGCTGCTTCTTGAAAATATCTGATACTCTTTCCTGTAATTGTTTCAGGACAATAAGGATATAGAAGTGGGTTTTGTCGTCGATCAGTTGCATCATCTAGGCTATAACTTGCCCGATTCTGAGCAATTCCTGGTGACCTCAAGCCAGTATTGATCATCCAGCGATGCCAGAGCTCTTCGGGTGTGGGAAAATGATCGATATTCCGGCTGTCTAAAGTAAAGAAGTCAAATTCAATGATCTTGTGACCATTTGTCGAAAAGGCAAAAGGAACAGACAAATCTTTTGCGTAAGCTTTCGCCTGTTCTAGGCCAGTTTCAGCCGATAACCCTTCTTCTTTTGCTTCAACGACTGCTAATGGAAAAGAGTCAGTATAACGCAACAAATAATCAATTTTTCGACCTTCTCTATGATGAGCTCGATCACCATGCAATACAATTCTTCCGGCTGTATATTGCACATCACGACGATAAAAATGTTCTCTTCGTACAAGTTCACTCCCCCAACCAGAGGATTCGAGTTTGGGGTCAATAAGGTATGCGCGCGTATCAGATTCGTTATATGTCATAGGATGTTTTTACTTCATAAAATCATAGCAAAATATATTGCAGAATTAATTCTAGAACGAGTCGTCTTTTTCATACACTAGTAGATCCCCCACCTGGCAATCAAAATATTCGCAAAACGCCATTATCACCGGTGCATCATAACGGGTCAACTGGTTATTAGCCCAGGAATTCAGCGTAGACCAGGCAATGCCCGTCTCGCGCTGCACATCCATCAACGTAATATTTTTCTGGTGCCGGGTTGCTTTTTGCGCCAGCAAAATGCGAAAATGATTGACAATTTTTCCGGGCATGAGCCACCTCGCGAGGGGATATTCTATAATCATAGGTGAGGTCACAAAAAATGTCAACGAAAATAGAGTACAAGTCATAGAGGATTATCTGTTTACACCTTAAGATTACTCATCATATTTCATTGAATCAATTCTACTGATTATTACCACCATTTGACTATCGAAAATGCATTCTCTACTCAATATACGATTGAATGAGACGCAAAGGCGTTTAAAAAAGAGAAATGAGGGTTTGGTATTTACAATGTAAAACTCAATGTTGGCAAGTGTATTTCCGCCCTGGCGCAATGTTCGATATTATTGTTTTAATATACAAAAACTTAACCGATATAAGTTGGGGAATGGATCGCCGGCATACGTTGCTGTTCGCGTGAGAATTCCCAATCGTTGACCTTCACCCAAAACCTCCCAAAGCGAAGTGCGCAGCGGGAACCGCTCAACAGAGTCCAGCCGATCTATTGAGCGCACGGCAGCGAGATTTGGCCGTACTCTTTCTATTTCGTGAACTTCAGATCAAACTGACAGGCGGCTGAAAAGTAAAACGCCCTACCTTTTGGCAGGGCGCTATTCTTGCGAGGGTTGTTGTTATCTACGCTGCTCTCAGCACCGGCCGGAACTTGTACCCGTACAGAATTACGCCGCGCTCATCGCCGTCGTCTTTCATTTTTCGGGTAACCATTTCCACGGGCATGCCAATGCTGACGGGTGTTTCACCGATATCAGTCAATTGAGCCGTAATGGTCGGTCCTTCATCCAGTTTGATGAGGGCAACTGTATAGGGCGCCATTGCCTCAAAACCGGTCGGGGCTTCGTAAACAGTTGTGTAGGAAAAAACCTCGCCCTTGCCGCTGAAAGCGTAAGGTTGCTTGGCTTCACCTTCGCAATTAGGACAAACGTCGCGGGGAGGAAAAATCTTGAAGTTACAATGCGGGCAAACTTCGCCTACCAGGCCGTATCTTTGTTTCTTTAAACGCCAATGTCGCGCGATTTCCATAATTTTATTTACTCCTCAAGTGTAGCAATAACCTAATTGTACGGACGGACCCTATCAGGAACTATCAGGTTTTTTATTCGAGGCTGAGAATATGGGTCGCGGCGGTAGCGCCAGGTCCGCCGAGGGCTTGGATGAGTGCGTGGTGAGGATGATCGAGCTGATTTTTTCCTGCCATTCCTCGTAATTGGTTTATTGCTTCAACGGCCTGATAAACTCCACTGGCTCCCCCGGCAAAACCACGGGCTTTGAGCCCACCCATCGTGTTAAGTGGAATTCTGCCGTTCAAACCAGTCCATTGATCTGCGCCGAGTTTCCAACCTTCCCCCGGGTTGATGATTCCCGCGCTTTCCAAAATAATAGGAAGATAGATACTGAACTGATCATGCAATTCGTACAGGTCAATTTCCGCCAGGGAGAGATTTGCCTGTTCAAGAGCCTTTTGAACGGACAAGCGAACCGCACGCCAGTCCAACGGTTCGCGCCGGTCATGCAGAGCGAGGGTATCGGTGGAGAGTGTGCTGGCGCTGACCTTGATTTTGAAGTCAGTATTGCGCAACGCGGGATGATCACCGCGAACGAGGAATAAAGCGGCGGCGCCATCGGCATTGGGGGCAATATCGAAGAGATTAAGCGGAGGATTGATCATTTCCGCTTTAAGGTAGGTATCTTCGGAGATGGCTTTTTTATACATGGCAAAAGGGTTCCCGGCGCCGTTTTTGTGGGCATTGATCGCGAAACCCGCCAAAGCGTTGGATGGGATGTGATATTTATGAAAATACAATTGGGCGATGAGGGCTGCCTGTGCGGAGGGGGTGAGCCCGTGCATACTTTCAAAATCGGCGTCAAGAGTGGTCGCCAAGGCGACGTCGATATCCGCGCCGATCTTATCAGAAAATTTTTCGACACCGAGCACAACGGCCGAATTGACCATCCCGCTGCGCAGAGCTAAAACTGCCTGGCGAAGGGCCGCGCCGCCAGAAGCGCCGCCAGCCTCAACCGTAACCGCCTCAATGCCACTCCATCCCAGGTACTCGGCAGTCAGAGCGGCTAAATGAGCCTGATTGGAGAGGTTGGGCGCAAACATATTGGCTAAAAACAGGCTGTCTGGGTGCCCAAGCTGGCAATCCTGTTTTAGTGACCTAATGGCGAGAGCCGCCAATTCTCGCAAGGAAGTGGTCCAATTTTCCTGAACCGGTACCTGTCCGACAGCGGCAATAAAAATTTCATCCTTCATCATTTCATCGCCAGTTTCCCGCGGTAACGTACGTAGGTCGCGTAATCGATTTCGGTACGGCGATTGATGTAATCCTGGGTGGAAAGAGCGAATTTTCTTCGCTCCAATAGTTTGTCGGTAACGCTGAAATCGAATGCGTCCGAACCGGCGCCAGAGCCAAAGGAAACAACCAGAACGCGATCGCCGGGCCTGGCAATATCGAGTACAGCGGTAAGTCCGATCATCGCCGCTCCGGAGTAGGTATTACCGATGGTTGGAACCAGGAGTCCCGCGGCGATCTGATCCTTGTTAAATCCGAGCATTCCAGCAACGCGTTGGGGAAATTTAGTATTGGGTTGGTGGAAAACCGCGTATTGATAATCTGCCGCGGAAGAGCCGATTTCGCGCATGAGGGTCGAGCCAGCCTCAAAAATGTGTTTAAAATATGCCGGTTCACCGGTGAAGCGCATGCCATGTTCCGGATATTTTTGATACTCGCGCCGCCAGAAGTCTGGAGTATCGGTTACAAACGAGTAGCTGGCATTAATGAGGACCAGACTTTCCTCCGCAGGACCAAGAATAAAAGCAGCTCCGCCCGCTCCGGCGGTGTATTCCAAAGCGTCTCCAGGTTTACCCTGAGCGGTATCCATGCCTATTGCCATGGCGTAATCCATCATTCGAGAGCCAACCATTCCGGTAGCCGCTACAAACGCCTCAGTTCCGGCTTTGCAGGCAAATTCCCAATCAGCTGCTTGGGTGTGTGGTACCGCGCCCAGTGACTCAGCCACTATGGTTGAAGTTGGTTTGACAGCGTAAGGATGGCTTTCTGAGCCAACCCAAATTGCGCGCAATTGTTCGGGACTGATCTGTGCTCTTGCCAAAGCGTTCCGGGCAGCTTCGATGGACATGGTGGCGGTATCCTCATCCAGACCGGGAACAGCTTTTTCTTTAATTGGAAAACCGCTATCCTTGCCGGTCCATACCCGGGCAACTTCTTTGGCGGGCAGGCGGTAGCGCGGAACATAAGCCCCATATCCAACAATACCCACCGGACGTTCGGGGCTGAGCAATAAATTTGATTTTGGTTTATCCATGAGTCTTTCCTTTGTTTTCTTCTACCGAGCGCAAAATATTTTCGGCATGATCGACGCGAATGACTTTATCGGCAATCATTTTGGCGGCGACCATCTCAACTAATTCTCCGGCCGCGCCGGCCGCGATAGCCACCTGCCGGGCATGCAAACCCATGTGGCCTTTTTGAATTCCTTCTGTAGCCAAGGCGCGGATTGCTGCCAGGTTTTGGGCTAAACCTACGCAAACAATGGCTTGAGCAAGTTCCTGCGCATTCTTAACCCCCATCAATTTTAAAGCAGCGCGGGCAGAAGAATGAACCTTGGTTGCTCCGCCGACAATGCCGACAGCCATGGGCATTTCAAGTTCACCGAGCAGATCCCCATTTTCAGCAACCGACCAGCGCGAGAGGCTGGTGTATTTACCATCTTTTACAGCGTAAGCATGGGCTCCCGCTTCAATCGCGCGCCAATCATTTCCCGTGGCTATTACAACGGCATCTACTCCATTCATAATGCCTTTGTTATGGGTCGCCGCACGATATGGATCTACTTCGGCAAAAGAATACGCGGCAATAATGCCATCCCTTACCTGGGTTCCGCTGAATTCATCAAAGGCGAGGGTTTCGAGTGGAATTCGACAGTTGACTTTGGTGATTCTACGGTCAGCTAAATTGGAGAGGATTTTAAGCCGTACGGTGCCGCCAGTGATTTGCTCAATGTACGGGGAGAGTTTTTCGCAAGCGGTATTGATGGCGTTAGCGCCCATTGCGTCACGAACATCATAAATCAGATGAATTACCAAAAACCCACCGATCGGGGTATCGTTGAAAACACGTACATCCAGTCCCCGGGCACCGCCGCCTAATTTTTTCAAAACCGGGTCCACTTGATCAGCGATTTCGAGGAGGTAATCCTTGTTTTTCAGAACGGCCTTTTTGGCGGATTCCAAATCCTTTAGGTTAATCACTTGAATTTGGCCAATCATCTCCGGCGGAGAACTTATGGCTGTAAACCCACCGCCCTGGCGAATGAGTTTAGCCATAAAGGAAGCTCCGGCGACAATGCTGGGTTCTTCTACAACCATAGGGATGAGAATGTCCTTCCCATTGATTAAGAAATTTAAACCAATGCCCACGGGCAAACTGTGCAAGCCGACCACGTTCTCGATCATATGATCCGCGTTCTCGTGGTTTAAACCGCCATCCACCCAGGCGGAGAGCTCGGTTTTATCAAGACCTGACGCTTGGGCAAGCAAATTCAACCTGTCGGACTCGGATAATTTGTAAAAGCCGGAAATTTGAGAAGTGTTCTCCATGATGGTTAATTGTATTTGTTGTCGCTGTCATAATCTATCAACTTGACATCCGAACTCTGTACGGTAGAATAATTTTATTGGTCTGCTATGAATCCTTCCACTAATTCACTGAACGAGAAATTAATTGCCCTCTTCAGCGCCAGCATTAACCTTGTTGAAGATGTCGCGATCGATTCCTTATTTGAAAAAATTACCCAGTTGGCGTGTGAGCAGGTAAATGCCACTTATGCCGCCATTGGTGTGTTTGGGGAAAACGGCGAATTAAGTAACTTCATCACGGTTGGCTTATCCGAAGAACAAAAAAAACGGATTGGTGATACACCGATGGGATTTGGATTACTTGGGGATCTCACCGAATCCAACCACCCGATCAGAATTGACGAACTGAACAAAGATCAACGATTTAAAGGTTTCCCTGCCTCTCATCCCAGGATGCACTCATTCTTGGGCGTGCCAATTATTTTGAAGGAAAAGACAGTTGGCCAGATTTACCTGACCGATAAAAAAGATGGCGGTGGATTTACCGAGGAAGACGAGCTGTTGATCGGCCTTTTGGCATCCTATGCCGCGGTCGCGATAAACAACGCCAATCAATATACTGAATTACAAAACCGTGATTTGGTGCTCCGACGTCAGAATCAGGATCTTGATTTGCTCAACAAAATTGGTGAATCACTCACAACCACTCTTGAATCAGATGAGATTCTCAACCGAACCCTCTCCCTGGTGATGAGCCACTTGAGCTTTGAATCCGGAGAGCTTTTTTTGGTCAATGATGAATCGGACACACTGGAGATGGTCTTGCATCGCGGAGAGGCAGCCGAAGTGTTTTGGCGTGGCAGTAATTTTAATTTTGGTGAAGGAATAATTGGCCTGGTAGCCCGTTCCGGGAAACCTTTTTTGAGCAATGATCTGACAACCGATAATCGTCTGGTGCGAAGCCGAATCGTTCAGGCAGGATTTAAACAAATGGTCTGTTTCCCATTAACCGCAAACGCACGGGTTATTGGAGTTTTAAGCGCTTTTACCCGAAGTTCGAGCAAAATCAGTGACCGTGATTTTGACGTTATCATCGCAATTTGTAACTGGGCTGGAACCGCGATCGAAAACTCGAAACTTCATCAAAATGTGAAGAAACTTGCCGTATTGGAAGAGCGGGATCGAATCGGGATGGACCTGCACGATGGAATCATCCAAGAAATCTACGGGGTGGGCTTAATGTTGGAGCATGCCCGCCTGGACGCGTTTGTAGATCCGACCAAAACGGTGGAAAGTATCCAAAAAGCCATTGCCGGGCTAAATCAGACTATCCGGGATTTGCGATCATACATTTTGGATCTTAAACCAAGAGAGCTTGGCAGAGAGAGCCTAAAAGATGGTTTGAAAAGATTGGTTTCTGAGTACAGAGCGAATACGCTTCGCGAAGCGTCGCTTAAGATCGAAACTGAATCGATTAATTACACCGATGAAAAAAACCGTATGGTTCTCTTTCTTATCTGTCAGGAAGCCTTAGCGAACATCGCCAAACACGCCAAAGCCAAGAAGGTGGATATCAGGGTTTGGGAGAGCGGCGGATTTTTTTTCATGCAGATTCGTGATAATGGAACAGGCTTTGATGTGGACAAGATGAATGTGACCATCGGGCATGGCTTATCCAACATGCATACCCGGGTGAGGAATGTTGGCGGTGGAATTGAAATTCAATCAAACGCAGGCGAGGGAACTACGATCAAGGTTTGGGTGCCAAAACAGTAATATGTCGTCTCTTTCGATTGTGTTGTTGATGACTTCTGGCTTGCTGCACGCAAGCTGGAATTTTTTATTAAAGGCATCTGATGATAAATTCACCACTCTTTGGTGGGCTTATCTGTTAGGTGGATTGGCGTTTGCTCCTTGGATGATTGGCCGGACTTTTCCATCTCCTGATGTATGGCTATGGTTGCTCATCAGTGTTCTGGTTGAGATCATCTATTTGGTTTTACTCAGTATTTCTTATCAAAAAACGGACCTATCTGTAATTTACCCTATTGGAAGAGGTTCCGCTCCTGTGTTTATTACACTTTGGTCAATCTTATTAATGGGTGAAAAGCCTGGGTTCGCGGGACTGTTTGGAATTTTCCTGATTATCATTGGGATCGGCCTGGTTTCCTATCCATTCTCCATGAAAGTAGCTGTATCTGACCTGAAACAGGGATTGCTTTACGGCTTGTTGATAGGATTGACAATTTCCTGTTACACCATGATCGATGGGGCTCAGGCAAAAAGGACTGATCCAATAATGTATAGTTGGCTGGTCCTATCAGTCATGCCGATCGTCTCGGCTCCTCTGCTTTTTACCCGATTCCCAATTAATTCCATAACTGGGACGATTCGAAAGCAACCCATGAGAATTGTTCTCATTGGAGTATTAACTTTTCTGGCTTACACGGTAGCGTTAGTGGCTTACGGCTTTTCCTACATCAGCTACGCCGGTTCAATCAGGGAGGTGGGTATTGTTTTTGCGGCAATGGGGGGCTGGTTGCTCTTTAAAGAACGTCTTGGTTGGCAACGACTGGTGGGCGCAATGACTGTTTTTTCTGGGATTTTGGTGATCGGGATCCTGGCTTGAACAGTTCGTGAAAAAAGATGTTTCACAGTTGACTTTAAAAATTTTTTAATATAAGTATTTTTTAAAGTAAATACAGGAAAATTCCCAAAGAATACCCCATTCTACCCGTATATGGGGGGTATGTTGGCTGGTTTGATCTTATCTTCGGATTACAAATGTTCTAGGATTGCGTTAATCCATCGTTAACATTTAAGGAATGACATAAACTCATGAAACATTAAAATTTATGATTTTTTAAAGGTTAAAGTACCCTTTTTTGTGGAAACTTATTGGATCGTTTGCTAAAATAATCACATCAACCCCGTTTGTGAAAACCACAAACCAGTACAGAAGAAAAATATTTTCGCCCAACCCGGACAAAGAACATCCGGGGATGATGTATCTTTTACTTAATTTTTTTCGGAGGTGTAGATGAACGTTGTGAATGCCTGGCAATCGGTATTAGGGCAGCTTCAGATGGAAATGCCACGCGCTTCTTTTAACACCTGGGTTAAGGATACAAACGCGATTCAATTTCAGGACGGCGTTTTTACCGTAAGCGCCAAGAACGCATATGCCCGTGATTGGCTGGAAAATCGATTATCCAGCACCATTGTCCGATTGCTTTCTGGCATTTTGGATCAGGATGTAAATCTCGAATTTGTTGTTTCTGGAGTCTCTGAGCGCGATGAGATGGGCAATGAACCGCCGGCGGAAGAGTCATTTTCCGAGCCCGTAAGAAAAACAACGTCACCTCAACATCGGACGATCAATCCTCGCTATACCTTTGATAATTATGTGATCGGTTCAAATAACCGACTTGCCCATGCCGCTTCTATGGCGGTGGCTGACAATCCCGCGACAGCTTACAATCCGCTATTTATTTACGGCGGAGTTGGCTTGGGAAAAACTCACTTGCTGCATGCCATTGGCAATAGCTGCCTCGTAAAGGGAAAAGAAGTTCTTTATGTGTCATCTGAAGAGTTCATGAACGACTTGATTCAGTCCATCAGAACCCATACTACCCAGGGTTTTCGGGACAAATATCGGTCAGTTGATGTACTGCTATTGGATGATATCCAATTCATTGCTGGCAAAGAAGGCACTCAGGAAGAATTTTTTCATACCTTTAATACCCTGCATAGCCAGGGAAAACAAATTGTAATTTCTTCGGATCGTTCTCCTAAGGCGATGGCTGCTCTTGAAGAACGCCTAAGGTCCCGATTTGAGTGGGGTTTATTGGCCGATATTCAACCCCCTGACCTTGAGACCAGAATGGCTATCCTCACATACAAAGCCGCAAGGCTTGGAAAAGTTATTCCGGCGGAGATTTTGGATATGATCGCCAGACGTGTCCATTCCAACATCCGCGAACTTGAAGGGGCCTTAAATCGAATTGTGGCTTTTTCTGAACTATCTGGTTTGCCAATGAACATGAAGTTGGCGGAAGTATCTTTGGTTGACCTATTACCCCAAAAACGGGATATTTCGACTGGGCAATTACTGTCACTGGTGGCGGCGGAGTGGCATACCACGGTTGATCAATTGACCGGAAAGAGCCGCGCCCGCCAGGTAGCTGAACCTCGTCAGGTAGCCATGTACTTGTTGCGCAATGAAACCAACGCCTCCTTGCCTCAGATCGGTGAGGTTTTAGGCGGAAGGGACCACACAACGATCATGTATGGTATTGAAAAAGTAACCAATGAGTTGATGGTGAAAAAAGACATTGAACGGCGCATCTCGAGCATCAAGCAAAAGCTTTACAATCCTCAGCCATATGCCACCTTCTAAACCATAAAAAAATAAGACGAGCAATCGTCTTATTTTATTTATTGATTGGATTATCTTTTCCGCGGGTGTGTTAGAATGATTTTTATCAGTGCCGAAGGTGGGAATCGAACCCACACTCCAAAGGAACACGATTTTGAGTCGTGCGCGTCTGCCTGTTCCGCCACTTCGGCATCGAGTTAGAAAAGTATACCACTCTCAGGCATAAGGTCAAGATGAAACTCGGAATCATAGGATTACCCCAATCTGGAAAAACCACGATATTCAACGCATTAACCAAGAGCGATACGCCAACCACGGCTTCCGCGGGCAGGATCGAAGTTCATCAAGGCGTAGTTGATGTGCCGGATGAGCGAATCGATAAACTAAGCAAGATGTTCAATCCGCGCAAAACGATTTATGCCAAAATCAGTTACGCGGATATTGCTGGACTGGACGGCAGCTCGAAAGGGATTTCAGGGACATTATTGAATACCCTTTCCCAAATGGATGGATTTGTTCATGTAGTTCGAGGCTTTGAGAACGACAATGTCTCGCATCCGACAGGGAAAGTTGATCCTGCGGCGGATCTGGAATCAATGTTATTAGAATTATTGTTGAATGATCAAATTGCGGTTGAACGAAAACTCGAAAGACTGAAAGACGAACGGAAAAAGGGCGGCACGGATAAAGGTTTAAATGAACGCCAAACGATTTTGTTTGAAAAGCTCCTTTCAGCACTGTCTGATGGCATACCTCTCCGCAAATTGGATTTCAGTCAGGAAGAGGAAAAAGAACTTTCAAGCTTTGGGTTATTGACTCGTAAACCGATCCTCACTGTATTAAACCTTGGGGATGATCAAAAACCAATCAAAATTGAGACCGATCACGCTGTTGTTGCCATCCCTGGAAAACTGGAAATGGAGATTGCCCAATTGAATGGCGAGGATGCTGAGATGTTCATGCAGGAATATGGCATCACCGAGCCAGCCTTGAACAGAATGATCGCGATTTCATATGATTTACTTGATCAGCAGTCCTTTTTCACTGTTGGAGAGGATGAGGTTCGCGCCTGGACTACCCGAAAAAAAGCTACTGCTTTAGAATCCGCCGGAGAAATTCACAGTGACATTGCCAGAGGATTTATCCGCGCTGAAGTTGTAGCCTACAAAGATCTGATCGAGTTAGGCTCGATGGCTGAATGCAAGGCAAAAGGTAAATTTCGATTGGAAGGTAAGGAATACATCGTTCAGGATGGAGATATTGTTCATATTCGTTCAGCGATCTGACCATTTTTTCGGGTAAAACCTTGTAAATAATGCCCAGATTTTATAAAATTTAATTGATTTAATGAGATCTGGTTTTTTATTCCTGGAAAGAAGGCCGTCAATGAAACCAAGGATTTTATTTTTGGGATTAGCATTCCCGCTGATCGCATTTTTGATTGTGGGCTGCACAAGCGGAAATTCCCAACAGCCTGATCCCAACCTGGTGGCATTGGCGATCGCAGCGACACAGCAGGCAGAACAAAATCAAGCTGAGCCTCAGGTGGATACAACCAAAATTGCCTTGGAAATAATGGCTACTAACATGGCTGTTGAGAGCACGGCAGACGCGATGGAAGACACCCAAGAATCGCTCAAGTCTACACAAACAGCATTAGACGCTACTCAGCAAGCCTTGAGCCATCCTCAACCGATACCCTTTCCAATTTATTTAGATACAGAAACTCCAGCCGACGTGGTTGAAGAGATCAACTACGATGAAAAAATCAAGAACGCCAAAATTTTGGTGTATGAAGATACCCAGGAAATTGGTATGTGGGTAACTGACGCGCTTAATGGCATGGATGTGGAGTATACCCATGTTGGTGACGCGGTTGGTCATCTGATGACGAATTTAAACTCTCCCATTGAGTGGGACCTGATTATCATCGCCGCGGAAAACCGGAGTAGAGTTCAAGGTGAATTCTGGGATGTGATCGTTGAGCGGATGGTTAAGCAAGACACTGCAGTCATCGCGGAAGTTTGGTATCTCGATTTTCTTGGCGGTGGACGTATCTCAAATTTTCTCAGTAATTGCGGAGTGCAATTCCAAAAGGATTATGAATTAGCAGAATCGATTTATTGGTTGCAACCGGAACATCCACTTTTCACGGATCCCAACACCGCGATGCCGCTGATTCACTATTCTCGTTATTGGGGGTCTCAGGCTGGTGATTATGTACGTGTGGCTCCAGGCAGTGAGGCTGATCTGGTAGCTGGCGCATATCAAAAAAACAAATCAGATTATGGTCTGATAACCAGCTGTATGGAAGGTAGGGTAATCCTGCAAACCTTCAGCAACCATGATTATCACAAGGATGAGATTGTGGCACTTTGGCAGAATTACATTACCTATACTTTGAAAAATCGCTTCGATAAAATGGCTGAATAAAGAGTGACCAGAATTGTACATACGTTAGGGGAGCTGCGTGCCGTATTAAGTAAAATGACGGGTAGTATTGGTCTTGTACCAACCATGGGATTTTTGCACGCTGGTCACCTTTCGCTCATTCATTTGTCTGTTTCCCAAAATACGAATACGGTTGTATCGATTTTTGTTAACCCCACTCAATTTGGTCCAACAGAAGATTTAAATAAATATCCTCGGGATATTGACGGCGACTTGGTGAAAATTAACAATGCCGGAGAATGCCTTGTATGGATTCCAGATGCTGGAAGTATGTATGCCGATGACCATCAAACCTGGGTTGAAGTTACCAAACTGACCACAACCCTGGAAGGTGCTCAACGACCAGGACATTTTAGAGGTGTAACCACGATTGTTAGCAAGCTATTTAATGCTGTACAACCAGATAAAGCTTACTTTGGTCAAAAAGATTTACAACAGGTCAGTGTGATTAAGCGCATGGTGGCCGATCTCAGTTATCCAATTGAAATTGTAGTCGGAAAGACGATCAGGGAAGCCGATGGATTGGCGATGTCCAGTCGGAATTCTTACCTCAATCTAGAGGAAAGAAAGGCTGCGCCGATCCTTTTCCGGGCACTGAGCGAGGCGGAAAAAGACTTTCAGCAGGGAGAACGGAATGCTTCCGTTCTGGTTGCAAAGGTAATCGCCATGATTGAAAGCGAACCGCTGGCACAGATTCAATATGTTACATGCAGTGATCTGAAAACTCTTCAGCAAGTTTCAGAATTAACCCAACCGGCGGCAATCTCACTCGCGGTTTATTTTGGCAAGACCAGACTTATTGACAATATTCTTTTAGGATAAATGATCTGCGGTGGTGAGGACAAAACCCATAATTTTTTATCGCGGTTATGTGGCTCTTAGTTCCATATCCTTTGTTTTTGTTCCAATCGTAATCCGGATATTTGGATGAGAGTGAAATCATGAGCTCGTCTCGGGTTGTTTTGGCAATCACTGAAGCCGCCGCGATACTGAGCGAGGCACTTTCGCCACGTTTAATCCTTTGCCCTTCAAATGGGCATTGCTTCCAAAAAATAAAATCAAATAAATGGTGATCGATGGAACCCGGGTATTGCTGGATTGCCTTGCTCATTGCCATTTGGTTGGCAATCTGAATTCCCAAATTATCGATCTCACTTGGTTCGAGAATTCCAATTGACCAAAATAAAGCATGATCTTTGATTATCTCCGCCCATTTCATGCGTTGGAGGGAAGTCATCAGTTTTGAATCTTTGACGCCATTCAAAATTTGATCTGATTCCTTGAAGGCTGGCAGGATGACCATTGCCGCGACGATGGGCCCGGCTATGGCGCCTCGACCGGCCTCATCAATTCCGGCAACGATCAGCTTATTGGCAGCCCACAATTTTTTTTCAAGATCAAGAGGTGGAAGATAGATCGTCATAGATCCCGGCCAGACCATTATTACGAATTTGTAAAAGATCGGTGAACATTCGGAAGGAATCTCGAAACACCTTTACTTTACTGTCATCGTTGTAGTACCAGGGGATGGGAATTTCAAGGATTGGGATGCCCATTCGGCTGGCAATATATAAAATTTCGACATCAAACGACCAGCCTAACATGGTTTGTTTGGGGAAGATGAGTTTTACGACATCCTCGCGAAACATCTTAAAACCGCATTGGGTATCCTGAAGGGAGGGTAAAACCATCAGGCGAATGAGCGAGTTAAAAATTCTGCCGGTGAAGTGGCGGTAAAAAGGTTCGTTATATCGAACCGACCCGGGAGCTTCGCGTGAAGCAATGGCTATTGGAACATCAATTTGAGGTGGAATGAATTTAAAAATTTCAGCCGGCGGCATCGAAAAATCGGCATCCGCGAAGAGACGATACTTGCCCTTGGCAGATAACATACCCGCCTTAATGGCGCCGCCTTTTCCCGCTTCCGCCAGTTTGATTGGGCTAACAAAGTCCGGGTACTTTTTGGAATAATTTTCGCAAACCTGCCAGGTTTTATCAGTACTGGCGTTCTCAACCAAAATAATCTCTGAGAGGAAGGATTGATTCGCGAGAATCGGAATCAACGCATCGAGGTTGCCTGGCAATCGGGCAGCTTCATTATGGGCGGGAATGATGATACTTAAGAAGGTTTCTGCCATGGGTACGATTTTAATCTTGAACAGTTAAAAACACAATCAAAACGAACTGACTGTTAACCCCAAAAAGGAAACCATCAACGTCTCCACGATTTTCAGTATATAAAGATAATGTATTTTAGTAAAGGGATGGTATTATTTAAAAAGCGGATTAAAATAAGTTCGCCAAATCAGGCTGATTTTTGTCGGGGTGGGCGGACTTGAACCGCCGACCCCCGCGTCCCAAACGCGGTGCGCTGCCAACTGCGCTACACCCCGAATCAGTAAGCTATGAGTATAATGCCAAGTCCGAAAGACGTCAATTAGAACCGGAAAAGAACAACTGATGCATTCTAAATTTTTAAAACAAACTCTCCTTTTTCTTCTCTCGGTCTTGCTTGGCGCTTGCCAGATGGCGCAAAGCGGTTCAAGTGTGGTTGATCCCAGTCTTTCTACACCAAATCCGACGAGCACGCCCTACTCCATCCTGCCTGAAATTACACCGTATCCAAGTCCGACCGCTACGCCGATCTGTAGTGAGTTGAGTGGTTCTATCGAGGAGGGACTGGTACTCTCAAAAAAACTAGATAAACCAATGAGTTATTTGGTTTATTTACCTCCCTGTTATAACCATGATGCTACACTCAGGTATCCAGTGATTTATTTGCTCCACGGTCAAAATAATTCGGAGGTGGAGTGGCTGCAACTTGGGGCTGCCGCCGCCGCAGATGAATTGATCGCTACAGGCATGACAAAACCATTCATCATGGTCTTTCCGTTTGATCCATCCTACAAACAACCAGATCAATACGGATTTCGGGATGTATTCCTTGGAAGCCTTATTCCGGAGATTGATCGGAATTACCGCACCCTTGACGATAAAGCGCATCGGGCAATTGGCGGAATGTCTCGAGGCGGAGCTTGGGCTTTACATCTCGGCGCCAATTTCCCTCAAATGTTCGGTTCTGTGGGTGGACATTCACCCTCCATTTTTTTTGCGGATGGAAATGAGTTACCTGAACTTTATGTTTCCATTCCAAGCTCAAGCCTTCCAAGAATTTGGATTGATATTGGAGATTCAGATCCTGGGATTAAACTAATCAACCAGTTTCATAATAGTCTCGAAGAACAAGGTGTGAAACATGAGTTTTATCAAAACAAAGGGTATCATGAAGGAAAGTATTGGGCGGCGCATCTTCGTGAATATCTGCTTTGGTATAACCAAGGCTGGTAAGCTTAATGGGTATATAATTTCGGCATGCCAATCACCAGAGAAGAAATAAAACACATCGCCAATCTCGCACGCTTACAACTTACCGAAGAAGAAATAGTTAAGTATGAAAAGCAATTGACCAATATCCTCGATTTTTTCAGTCAGTTAAAATCGATTAAAGATTTGGATTTTACCAAATCAAACGATGCAATTGACCACACTTTGCTCAGGCAGGACGAACCGTTTGAAAGTGATACCGCCCTGGCAATTTTGCAAAATTCCGCAGATGTAGATAAAAATCAATTTAGAATTCCGCCTGTTTTTTAACCTTTCATGCGACCTATTATCCAACAACCCCTGTCTTCTTCAATTTCGTTATTAGCCGAAAGGAAAATTTCGGCGGTTGAATTGGCGGAAGCTTACCTACGGCAAATTGACAAGTTTGAGACTGACTTAAACTCCTTTATTTATATCAATCCCGAAATGGTCATATCCCAGGCTAAACGAGCTGATCAAGAACGCGCCAAGGAGAAAAACACAAAACCTCTGCGTGGAATCCCGATCGCGGTCAAAGATCTGATCACCGTACAAGGCATGCCTTGCACGGCCGGTTCAAAAATTTTGGAAGGTTACATTCCTCCCTATTCCGCTACAGTTGTTCGCAGGTTGGAAGAAGCGGGGATGATTGTGATTGGAAAAACGAATACCGACGCGTTCGGGATGGGATCTTCCACGGAGTTTTCTGATTTTGGTATGACTAAAAACCCGTGGAATCTTGAGCGTGTTCCCGGCGGTTCTTCCGGGGGAAGCGCCGCGGCAGTCGCCGCGAGGTTAGCTCCAGTTGCCCTGGGTACTGATACCGGAGGCAGTGTTAGGCAGCCGGCATCCAATTGTGGAGTAAGCGGACTAAAGCCAAGCTATGGCCGAGTATCACGGTATGGATTAATCGCTTTTGGTTCCTCCCTGGATGTTTGCGGCATCTTTGGTCGAGATATTGATGATATTTGGACAATATTTTCATCCATCGCTGGAAACGACCCCTTGGATATGACCACATCAAAAA
The DNA here is from genome assembly GCA_035562755.1 of Anaerolineales bacterium. Classification (GTDB taxonomy): domain Bacteria; phylum Chloroflexota; class Anaerolineae; order Anaerolineales; family Villigracilaceae; genus UBA5195. Next base: position 141,042 of record DATMWA010000085.1, on the reverse strand, counting down.
AGCTTTTTCCAAATATCGATCAGGACAACCTTGATCTGAATGGCTTGAGAATCGGCATCGCTTCAGAATTCTTCCCCGATAACCTTCAGCCTGAAATTAAACTCGCGCTTGAAGAATTAATCCTTAAATTAAAATCACTTGGCGTTCAAATTGTGGAAGTTGGGCTGCCCCATATTAATCTATCCGTGCCCGTTTATTACATTCTCGCGCCTGCGGAGGCATCCGCAAACCTTGCCCGCTTTGATGGTATTCGCTTTGGTCCTCGCGCGGAATATGAGAAGATGTGGGATGTTTTTTTCAACACGCGTTCCCAAAAATTCGGGGATGAGGTCAAACGCCGGATCATGATTGGAACCTACGTACTCTCCTCCGGTTATTACGAGGCTTATTACGGGCAGGCAAATAAAGCCAGAAATCTAATCAAACAGGATTTTAAACACGCCTTTGAGAATGTGGATATCCTCCTCACTCCGGTTTCCCCGACAACAGCGCTCAAAATTGGCGCTCACCATGATGATCCTTTAGCCATGTATCTCGAAGATATCATGACTTTACCTCCAAGTTTGGCAGGCTTGCCGGCGTTGTCCATCCCTGCCGGTTTGGATGGGCAAGGCTTGCCCATCGGCGCCCAATTGATTGGTAATGTTTTTGAGGAAGATCGCCTGTATCAGGTAGCCAAAGTGATTCAATCGGTTACCGCGTATCATGAAGCGGTTCCTCCCTTGATTTCAAATGAAATTTCAGGAAAGGCACAAAAATGAAGTTATTGATAACAGGTGGAGCAGGCTATATTGGAAGTGCTACCGCCGAAGCATTATTGCTCGCCGGGCATCAGGTAACGGTTTACGATTCCCTGATTACCGGCCATCGTAACGCTGTTCCCGACGGCTGTGAATTTATTCAGGCAGACCTCGCAGATCATGAAACTCTTGGTAGTGTATTAATGAAGGGAAAATTTGACGCGATTTATCATTTTGCCGCATTCATTGAAGCGGGCGAGAGTATGAAGAATCCGGCTAAGTATATTCAAAATAATTACGTTAGAACCTCAGAATTGATTGAGCAAGCCGTAAAAAATGGAGTCGGAAAATTTATTTTTTCTTCAACCGCCGCTGTCTATAAATCCAGCGACGCGCCTCTGACCGAAGAATCCACCATTGAGCCGGCAAACGTATATGGATTTACGAAATTGGCGATTGAAGAAACTTTGGAATGGTACCAGCAAATTTTTGGGTTGCGCTACGGCGTTTTCCGTTACTTCAATGCAAGCGGGGCGCTGCCGGGACGTGGAGAGGCTCATCAACCAGAAACTCATCTTATTCCACGCGTCATTCAAGTCGCCATGGGGCAAGCACAAGAGGCGCAAATTTATGGCACCGATTACGATACTCCCGACGGTACATGTATTCGAGATTATATTCACATCGGAGACCTTGTATCCGCGAAAGTCTTGGGTTTAAGTGCCCTTGAGGATCAGGATCACTTTACCTATTGCCTTGGATCTGGTTCCGGTTATTCGGTGCGGGAGGTAATTTCAATGATTAAGAAGGTCTCAGGCGTCGATTTTAAGGTTGTTGAATTCCCTCGGAGAACCGGAGACGCTGCGCGCTTGATTGCATCTTCTGAAAAGATACAAAAAGAACTTGGCTGGAAGCCAACAAAAGGAAGTTTACAAGACATTATCAGTTCAGCCTGGGAATGGCACATAAACCATCCCCAGGGATACAACAAATAAGTGGGGTCGTGATGAGGGTTGTTCGTTATCAAACAAAGGATAAAGAAGAACATTGGGGTTGGGTCTTTAATGAAATGATCGGAGAAATTGAGGGTGACGTTTTTGGCGAACACCATCGCCTTGAGGCAGAAATTCCGTTAAATTCTGTTAAGATACTGACCCCGTGTAAACCATCCAAGATTATTTGTGTGGGAAGAAATTATGTTGAACACGCCAAAGAATTGGATAATGAAGTACCAAAATACCCGCTAATCTTTCTTAAACCGCCATCCTCAATTATTGGTGATGGCGATACGATCATCTTGCCACCGCAATCCAAACAGGTTGAACATGAAGCGGAATTAGTCATTGTTGTTGGACGTAAATCCAGAAATTTGACGATGGATCAGGCTAAGGACGCGATTTTTGGTTACACCGTTGGAAACGACGTCACCGCGCGTGACTTACAAAAATTAGATGGGCAATGGACGCGGGCGAAGGGGTTCGACACCTTTTGTTCATTCGGTCCGTTGATTGATACGGATTTTGAAATTTCGGACGCGTTGATCCGTTGTAAGGTTTCTGGGCAACCTCGCCAAATGGGTTCGACGCGAGATATGGTATTTGATGTGAAAATGATCATGGCATATGTAAGCTCAATAATGACACTGGAACCTGGCGATTTAATCTTTACCGGGACCCCATCCGGGGTTGGTATTTTAGAAAATGGTGATGTTGTGACCGTAGAGATTGAAGGTTTATGTACGCTAACCAACCCGGTCATTCGCTCTGTTTAGTACAGTTGAAATAACCTGACTGGCGCCGGCAGAACGCAAAGCGCCGCTCATTTTTTCAATTTTTGATTCCTCTATTAGCGCGATTATGTTGCCGCCTCTTCCACCTCCGGATAGTTTGGCGCCAAAGGCGCCATTCTCTCTGGCTGTGGCAACTAACTGGTCAAGCTCTTTACACGATACGGTCATCCGTTTCAAAGTTCGATGAGCGCTGTTCATTAGATTACCAAGCTGATTAAAGTCACCATTGGCAATCGCGCTTTGACCAAGGCGGGTAAATTCTCCGAGGTTTCGAAGGTCGGCTTTGACCAGTGGATCGTGATCAACCAAATTCCGAACCGCGGATACCACCTCACGGGTTGAGGATTGGATACCAGTATTCGCGATTAGAAAATGGAAAACCCCACCAACCTCAAGTGGTTCAACTTTTTTCCCAGGCTGATAAAATACCGGTTTTCCAAATGTGATGACGGTATTATCCACCCCGGAAGGATTGCCGTGAAAGATCTTTTCAGTGGCGTAACAAATCTGGTTGATTTCGTCCAGTGAAAGATTTTTTTGAAAATATTCTCCTAAAGCTCGAATACTAGCTGTGCTGAGGGCGGCACCTGAGCCCAGTCCGGATGCCGCTGGAATGCTTGAACTAATATCGATTTTGAGACCGAATGGCAATACATTCAATCTTGCAAAAATCTCCTCGTACATTGCCCGTACCGGGTACTCCTTGGGTAAGTCATTCAGATCGCAATCAAGCTGGAGTTGGGGAGAATAAATGGAGAGGCCAGAATCCTGGGGTTGGATACTTACGATCGTTTGGATTGAATGGATCGGAATCGCGATCGCTGGCTCACCATAAACAACTGCGTGTTCACCCAGCAGAATGATTTTTCCAGGTGCGCTACCGGTCATGATAGGTAAAAAATTGCGAAGATGAGCGCCGCGAGCAGAAGAATGGCGAACTGAATTGGACGATCGATAAGTAAAACCTCATCCGGGGCACCGGCTTCATCCGTCATTTGGATTAAATATAGATACCGAAAGATGATGTATGCCATGACGGGAATGGTCAACATCATCGAATGATTTTCGGGAAGGTTTGGGGCAGAAAAAGTATACAGAGAATAAGAGAGGATTGTCGCTGATGAGACAATAGTTATATATTGATCCAAGAGGGGTATTGTATAACCATCCAACACCTTTCGATAGGCGCTGGCGTCCCTGGCGAATAAATTTAATTCCGACCGACGCTTACCAAATCCAAGATATAAGGCACCAAGTGTTGTGACGACATAAAGCCAAGGTGAAAAGCGTTCGACTGTTATGAGTGAAACGCCGCCTTCAACACGTAAAATAAATCCCGCGGCCAGAATCATAACATCCAAAATCGGGACGTGCTTTAACCACTTGGAATAGGCTAAATTCAAGATAAGGTAGACCAGGATGATGAAGAAAAAGTTGGGGGAAATTAGATAGGCTCCGACCAGTGAAATCGTCGCTAACAATAATCCCCCTGTGAGCGCGAAATTTTTATTTAATTTCCCAGAAGGCAGAGGGCGGTTTCTCTTGGTTGGATGTTGGCGGTCGGCTTCAATATCTGACAGATCGTTAAATACATAAACGCTGCTGGAGATGAAACAAAAGAGAAGGAATCCTGCAAGGGTCCGTAAAAATGGCTCGATGAGAAAAAATTGTTTATCAAAAACCAAGGCGAAAAAGACGAAGGCATTTTTCGTCCATTGTTTTACCCGCATGGATTGGAAGAAAGCTTTGAGCATAAATAGATTTTACATCAATCAATTTCAACCAACATAATATAATGGAGATAATGAAGAAAGAACGTTTGGATTTAATGATGCTTAATCAGAGTCTTGTTTCTTCGCGGGCACAAGCGCAGGGCTTGATAATGGCTGGACAAGTTTTGGTCAATGGCAAGGTAGTGGATAAATCTGGCTCCATGATTGCCTTGGAATCTGCGATTGAAATAGTCAAAAAGGAGAGATTTGTATCACGCGGCGGCGAAAAACTGGCCGGGGCATTGGAGGAGTTTAAATTTTCACCTTCCGGGTTAGTCTGCGCTGATGTTGGCTCGTCAACGGGAGGATTTACAGATTGTCTTCTTCAAGCTGGCGCTCTTAGAGTATATTGTATAGATGTCGGCAAGGGTATTTTACATTGGAAGCTTCGTAATGACCCAAGAGTAGTCGTTTTGGAAGAATCCAATGCCCGAAATGTTGAGGTATTGCCTGAGCATGTGGATTTGGTTGTTTGTGACGCGTCTTTCATATCCTTAAGAATCCTCTTACCTGTGTTCAAAGGCTGGTTAAAACCCAATGCCGATATCATTACCCTCATCAAACCTCAGTTTGAGGCGGGGAAAGCCGAAGTTGCGCGTGGTAAAGGAGTGATCCGAGATCCCAAAGTTCATCAGCACGTTCTTACAGAGTTGCTGGAATTTAATATCGCGCAAGGATTCAACATAATGGGTTTGGTGCGATCATCATTGATTGGCCCCAAGGGGAATGTTGAGTTCTTGCTTTGGGCAACCAACCGAGCTGTAAAATCGCGTATGGATCACGCGTTATTGATCCAACGATTATTTACCGGAAATGACCAGAAAGAGGAAAAGTAAATGTCCAGATTTATTGAACACATGTTGGGCGAGCAAGAAAATATTCTGTTGTTTACACATCGCCATTGGCTTTCCCTCCTTAAAATGATTTTTTTGGAAATTACCGTAATTCTATTCATCACCACCGGGATAGTAATAGTCGCTTTGCAGCAGATGAAAAACGAATGGCTTTGGATCTTATTCGTGATTCCAGCGGTAAGCATGATTCATGACATTTTAATTTTTTACAACCATCAGTATGTGATCACTAATCGGCGAGTACTTCAAATTTCCGGTGTGATCAATAAACATGTGACCGATTCCTCCATCGAGAAAGTTAATGACATTCATTTAAGCCAAAGTGTGTGGGGCAGAATCTTTGATTTTGGTGATATAGAGATATTAACTGCCAACGAAGTGGGTGACAATAAATTTAAAATGATTAATCATCCTATTCGGTTTAAATCCGCGCTCTTGAAATCAAAAACTGAGATCGGAGTCGAGGTACCATCCCCTAAAATGGACATTCCGAAATTGATCAAAGAGCTTGGAGATCTGAGAGATCAGGGCGTCATTACGGAAGAAGAGTTCGCGGAGAAGAAGAAGAAATATCTTGCCGACCTGTAGTCCTCCATGGCGGACCGCTGCCGGCGGTGAGCCTTGCGGATTAGAATCGGTTATACTTTATCCGCTTAATTAAACTTTGGTGATAAATGGCAGACAAAATACGTAATTTTTGTATCATAGCCCATGTGGATCATGGAAAATCTACCCTCGCGGACAGGCTTTTGCAGGCTACCGGCACGGTATCTGATCGAGATATGCAGGATCAGCTGCTGGATAGCATGGAATTGGAACGCGAAAAAGGTGTCACGATTAAAGCCTCAGCTGTTCGCATGAACTATAAAGCAAAAGACGGTAATGAATATGAATTGAACCTGATTGATACCCCAGGTCACGTGGATTTTAGCTACGAAGTCAGCAGAGCGCTTAATGCTTGCGAGGGAGCGCTGCTGGTTGTTGATTCTACACAGGGTATTGAAGCTCAAACCCTGGCGAACCTTTACTCAGCCATCAACGCCAACTTGGAAATCATTCCGGTGATCAATAAAATTGATCTTCCGGCTGCCCACGCTGATGAAGTCGCGGAGGATATTGCTGCGCTTATAGGAGGGAATCCTGAAGATGTAATCAAGATTTCCGCTAAATCGGGCTTGAATGTTGAGCGGGTTTTGGAAGCCATTGTTGATAAGGTGCCACCGCCCAAGGGTGACTTGCACAGTGTACCCCGCGCATTGGTATTTGATTCGCATTACGATCCATTTAAGGGTGTCATCTGTTATGTTAGGGTGGTGGAAGGTGAGTTTTCCGCCACTGATACTGTTCGGTTTATGGCAACCAAGGTAAATGTGAAACCGATTGAGGTCGGTATTTTTGCGCCGGTTATGAAGCCGGTCGCCAAAATTGTATCGGGTGAGGTTGGTTATATCGCAACCGGTTTGAAAACTGTCCACGATGCCAGAGTCGGTGACACAGTAACCCTGGTCTCCAACCCGGCGGTTGAGCCGTTACCGGGCTATCTCCATCCCAAGCCTATGGTCTTTGCGGGAATTTATCCGGTTGACGCGGATGATTATTCCGATTTACGGGAAGCCCTTGAAAAATTACAATTAAACGACGCTTCCCTGACTTATGCGCCGGAGACGTCCCAGGCAATCGGATTTGGTTTCAGGGCGGGCTTTCTGGGATTGTTTCACATGGAGATAATCCAGGAGAGAATTGAGCGAGAATACGACTTGGACGTTTTGTTCACCGCCCCATCGGTGGAATACGAAGTACTGTTACCAACTGATGAAACAATAATGATCGATTCTCCCGCGATGCTTCCAGAGGGCACGATTGTTGAAATCCGTGAACCTTGGATGAAGATCGAAATTATCACGCCAACCGATTATTATGGCACCGTTATGGAATTGGTGATTAATCGGCGCGGTATTTATAGTGGTCAGGAATATCCTTCCCCCCACAGGGTGCAATTAAACTTTGAAATTCCCCTCTCAGAGCTGATTGTTGACTTTTTTGACACCCTAAAATCCCGGTCAAAGGGTTATGCTTCCCTTGACTATCAATTCCTTGAATACAGGTCGGATAAGCTTCAAAAGCTAGAAATTTTGGTGAACGGGGAACCTGTTGACGCTTTGGCGGCAATCGTACACGAAAAAGACGCATATCATAAAGGACAAGCCTTGATAAGCAAACTGAAAGATATCATCCCTCGTCAGTTATTTGACGTTGCCATCCAGGCTTCATCAGGCGGACGAATCATCAGCCGGGCGAATGTTAAAGCTTTACGCAAAGATGTGCTGGCTAAATGCTATGGTGGTGACATTACCCGTAAGAAAAAATTACTTGAAAAACAGAAACGCGGTAAACGCCGGCTGAAAATGGTTGGCAATGTTGAAATCCCCCAGGACGCATTTATGGCGGTCCTGAAATTGGAAGCGGAGTAACGAACATTCCGCGTTAGCTAATGAATGATCTAAAAAAGTACATCCCAAACATCATCATCAGTCTTGGGCTGATTGGTTTGTTGATAGCGGTCATCGATCCGCGTCAGACGATGGAAGTCATCCGACGAGCCGACCGAACCGCGCTAATTCTTGCTGCGGTTTTAGGATTTTTGTGGTTATTGGTAAGAATGATGGTTTGGAATACTTTATTAGGTAAAAATGTTTCCCGGCGGGATACTTTTTTTACAATGATGGAAGGGTATTTGCTTAATAACACACTTCCTTTTCGCATGGGAGAATTTGGGCGGGCTTTTTTTCTCAGTCAAAAAACCAGCCTGGGGTTTTTACAGGTACTCTCCACCATCATGATCGAGAGAGCGGGGGATTTGGGCTTTAGCGCACTGATATTGATCCTCGCGCTTCCTTTTCTTGAGGGTTTGAATGTTGGATATCAAGTGGGCTTCCTGGCTCTGATTGGGATCATCATTTTCTTCTGGACGCTTTATTGGATAGCTTGGAATCCGGACAGGTTATTGAGATTCGTCAAGAAGATATTTTCTTCAATTCCAAAACTTGAGATTCTGGTCGAAAAAGCCGCTGGCAAAATCTTGCCTGGATTATCGGTGCTCAAGAATCCTGACGCGTTTATGCGTTTTATCTTTTGGATGACCCTGAATTGGGGAATCGCGATTGTTCAATATTGGCTGCTGGTTAAGGCATTTTTCCCCGAGGCAAAACTCATTTGGGGAATGTTTACGTTGGGAGCAGCAGCCTTTGGAGGGGCAATCCCATCTTTACCGGGTGGAGTGGGTACCCTTGAGGGAGCCATGACCGGAGCGATTGCCTTTTTTACGAATGATCCTAGCGGTGCCCTCGCGGTTCCGCTTACCTTGAGACTGATCAATTATTTTTACAGTGGTGTTTTTGGTTTTTACGCCTTATCCAAGGAAAATACTTCCCTGACCGGGGTTTACCAACAACTCAAGAGTAAAATCGCGAGTTTACGAAACTGAAAGCAGAGGCTACATTGGAAAAATCTTATTTAATCACAGGCGGAGCAGGTTTTATTGGGTCCAACCTCGCGCGAAAATACCTTACTCAAGGCAAGGAAATTACAATTTTTGACAACCTGAGCCGTTCCGGGTCTCAACGTAATCTTGCCTGGCTGCGCTCAATGTTTGGTGAAAAATCCTTCCACCTAATCCAAGCGGATGTTAGGGACGAGAAAGCTGTAAATCAGGCGGTGATCGGAAAAGACGTGATCGTCCATTTGGCCGGTCAGGTAGCGGTAACTACCTCCGTGGTTAATCCTCGCGAGGATATGGAGATTAATGTTTTAGGTACTTTTAATGTGCTCGAGGCTGCCCGAAAATTTGGCAAAGATCCGATCGTTTTGTACGCCTCGACCAATAAGGTATATGGTGGCATGGATGATGTTCCCGTTACCTTAAGAAATAATCGCTGGGAATATGAAAATCTCCCCTTCGGCGCCTCTGAACATCAACCGCTCGATTTTCATTCCCCGTATGGGTGCTCAAAAGGAACTGGTGATCAGTATGCTCGTGATTACTTCCGAATTTATGGTTTACGAACGGTGGTTTTCCGGCAAAGTTGTATTTACGGACCACGCCAATTCGGGGTTGAGGACCAGGGCTGGGTTGCCTGGATGGTGATAGCAGCCAGTACCAACAGACCAATTACCATTTTTGGGGATGGAAAGCAGATTAGAGACTTGCTGCATGTAGATGACCTGATTCGAGGATATGAGTTAGCAATTTCAAAAATTGAACTCGCTCAGGGGCAGGTTTTTAATGTCGGCGGTGGGCCTGCCAATACTCTTTCGGTTTGGTCAGAATTGGGCCCGATGCTGTCCCGTTTATTAAATAAACCGATTAACGTAGCCTATTCTGATTGGAGGCCAGGCGATCAGCGAGTTTTTGTCGCCGATATTCGTAAAGCCAGCCAGATATTAGGCTGGGAACCGTTGATTGGTGTATCCGAGGGAGTTGAGTCGCTTATAAAGTGGGTTCAGGAAAACAAAATTGAATTCCAAGAGTAAAATCGAAGCATGAAAATTCTTACTGTTCTCACATATTATCGCCCGCATACATCCGGGTTAACTATTTATGCGGAGAGACTCGCGGAAGCTTTTGTCAAACGAGGCCACGAAGTAACCGTACTGACCTCGCACTTTGATAAAAATTCTCCTAACGAAGAAATTGTGAATGGGGTTCGAATTGTGCGTGCTCCGGTAATATTTCGAATTAGTAAAGGTGTCATCATGCCCACCCTGGGACTGCTGGCATGGAAATACGTAAACGAATGCGATGTTCTTCACCTCCACTTACCTCAATTTGACGCTCCAGGTTTTGCGTTCAGAGCGAAAATTCTCGGTAAGAAATCAATGATTACTTATCACTGCGATCTAAAATTACCTTCAGGGTTGTTTAATGGGCTGGTGAATAAAGTGGTGGATTTTCAGAATTGGTCTGCCGCCACCTTTGTAGACCGGATTGTTACATATACTCAAGATTACGCCGATCATTCCCAGTTTTTATCCAAGTTTAAAAGCAAATTAACACCTATTTTGCCTCCTGTTGTTCTACCAGAAGTTGATCACCAAGCCCTGAGTAAGTTCTCACAAATAAAAAAAGGGAAGATCATTGGAATGGCGACCCGCTTCGCCAGCGAAAAGGGTGTAGAAGTATTATTGAGTGCCTTGCCGTCAGTGGTAGAACGATTTCCGGATGTGAAAGTCGTGTTTGCTGGTCAATACCATAATGTGATGGGGGAAGAGGCTTATTACGATCGACTGGCTCCGGAGATCGAACGATACAACCGGGAAGGAAGATGGGAATTCCTTGGAACTCTAAATCCCGCCCAGATGAACGCCTTCTACCAGATTTTGGATGTATTGGTAGTGCCGAGCCTAAATTCAACCGAGGCTTTTGGTTTAGTCCAAATTGAAGCGATGATGAATCGCGTTCCATGTATCGCGTCAGCTTTGCCGGGAGTTCGGCAACCGGTATTAATGCATGAGATGGGCTTGGTCACCCCGATTGGGGATTCAGTAGCCCTGGCAGAGGCGCTCATTAAGATACTGGAAAATCCGAGTGAATATCAGGGTGATTGTGATTTGATCGCTTCAACTTACGACCCTGATCACATTGCTGAGCGATTCGAGAAATTGTTGGAAAGTTTTTAATCCGCCATGAAAGTTAATTCTGAAGACATACTCTACCGCCATATTAAAGATCTGCCATACTTTCGCGGTTTTCTCAGAGCGATCGAATCCCGATTCTATGCTGGATTAAAACTTGAAGAACCGGTTTTGGATTTGGGATGCGGCGATGGGCACTTCGCTGAAATTACGTTTTCTGACAAAATCGAGGTTGGTTTGGATCCTTGGCATGGCCCAATCCATGAAGCTGGAAAGAGAAAAAAGTATCTCCATTTAGCTGAGGCGCAAGGATCGGCCATGCCTTTCGCCAACCAGTATTTTGGAAGTTGTATCAGCAATTCGGTGTTGGAGCATATTGAGGACTTGGATCCAGTTTTGCTTGAGGCAAACCGAGTACTTCGTCCAGGCGCTTATTTTGTTTTTTGCGTTCCCAATCATAGGTTTCTGGCAAGCCTGAGTGTATCCAATTTTTTTGATCGAATCGGATTAAAATCGCTCGGAAATCTCTATCGAAACTTTTTCAATAAAATATCCCGCCATCATACCTGTGAGAGTCAAGTTGCCTGGGCAATTCGGTTGAAGAAGGCGGGATTTGAAGTCGAAAATGCCTGGGATTATTTTTCACCTCGCGCATTCCACAAGCTGGAATGGGGTCATTATTTTGGCTTACCTTCCCTTTTAATACATTGGCTCAGCCGTAAATGGAATTTGGTCAATACCCGCTGGAACTTTGCCTTCCTCATCAATTACCTCAGCGAAACGTTTGATGAATCAATCCCTCAACCTGAAGGCGTTTATACCTTTTATGTAACTAGAAAAATGAGTCAGAATGACTGAACCAAGCGTCCTTGATCTGGTACGTTCATGGTTGGACCCGAGGGTTAAGAATAAAATTCGGATACCCGAACCTGGTGAAGTAGTCTCAGAAGTGATGTTTCAACAACTCGAAGCCTCCCCCATAGATCAAGGGAATCCTGATATTTCAAAAAACGCATTTCCGTTGTTTAGCCTTAGCGCGTTTCTTTTGTTTTTGACTGGTCAGGCGAGCATTGAATTTGTCAGCAAGGGCGCTGGAATGGCGTTAGGTTTCTTCTTTTTGGCGACCATCAGCCTGGGCTTGGCTTGGAAAAAAGGGGAATGGGATTGGGAAATTGAACAAAAACAACCGCAAAAAGAATATCTTGGCGGATTACGCTTAAATACGAATTTTATTTTAAGTATGGTTTTTGGATTGTTCGCTTTTTTGGCCTTTGGACGCCTGGAATTTAATCTATTAAATATTCCACTCTGGGTCGGCAGTATTTTTTTCTTCTTTCGAGGCTTGATGGTCTGTCCGCTGGAAGGACCATCGAAAACCCGTTCAAGAATCCTAAGTTCACTTCGATTCCCATGGAACATTAAAATTTCTGCAGAAGTTTTTCTCGCGATTTTATTAATCTTGATCATTCTCTTCTTTCGGACCGCGGATTTAAGCACCGTTCCGGGCGAACCTTTCAGCGATCACGCGGAAAAATTGCTGGATGTTAAGGATGTACTCGATGGGGAATTAAAAGTGTACTTTCCGCGCAATACCGGGCGAGAATTTCTTCAATTTTTTCTTACCGCTGTGATTTCATCATGGACCAATCTGGGCTTGAGTTTTATGAGCCTTAAGCTGGGAACCGTATTGATCGGTCTTTTTGGGTTGCCTTTTTTTTATTTTCTTGCGCTGGAGATCGGCGGAAGGCGACTGGCTTTTTTTACCCTTTTTTTGGCGGGCATCTCTTACTGGCTCAATGTGACTAGTAGAATTGGATTACGATTTCCACTTTACCCTTCCCTGGCTGCGCCAACCATCTATTTTTTTATTCGGGGTCTTAGGCGAGGTGAGCGTAATTCGCTGTTGTTAAGTGGTATTTTCCTTGGCTTGGGCTTGCATGGTTATAGCCCTTCGAGGATCGTACCCATTGCGATCATTTTAGGTTGTTTGTTGTTTTATCTAAAAAAACCAGACAGACAAAGGTTACAGAGCAGCTTTGAAGCACTCTTCCTGGTTGGGTTTACTTCCTTTCTTGTTTTTCTGCCCCTTGCCCGTTACTTTGTTGCCGAACCCATGATGTTTTCTTACCGGGCTCTTACCCGAATGACAGGGCTTGAGGCTGCGATTTCTGATCCGGTGGCTTTGGTTTTTTTTAAAAACAACCTGAACGCTTTGCTCATGTTTAATGTGGATAATGGGGGAATTTGGGTGCACAGTATTCCGGGCAGACCTGCCTTGGATCTTGTTTCGGGGGCTTTGTTCTTGTTTGGTCTGATTGTTCTTGGGTTTAAATTATTTAAACAACGTGATTGGGTAGATCTTTATATTTTGCTGCTTATTCCAGTATTTCTGCTTCCATCGACTCTTTCGGTTGCCTTTCCTTCAGAAAATCCATCCCTGAATCGAACAGGGGCGTCAGCGATCAGTGTTTTTATCATCGCCGCAATGGGATTGGATATGCTTCTGTCAGCAATCACCCGCCACTCACGTACGTTAGCGATGATCTTTGTAAGCCTGACCTTGGCCGTAAGCGGATGGTTGAACTATGATTTAGTTTTTCATCAATTTAAGGAAAATTTTTACGCAAATGCCTGGAATACTTCTGAAATTGGAGAAGACGTGCGTTATTTTACCGAGCTCGGTAATCAAGCTTCCAATGCCTATGTCATTCCATTTCCTCATTGGGTAGATACCCGCCTTGTAGGAATTCAGGCTGGTTTTCCGGAAAGGGATTTTGCTTTGGCATTCGACCAGATTGATGAAGCTTTACCCGCGGAAGGAAATAAGCTATTTATCTTTAAGGAAGATGACCAGGCCACCCTGGATAAGATTAACACTCTATTTCCAGATGCCTTTCTTGAATTGCGCCAGAGCAAAATACCAGATAAAAATTACTGGATTGCGCGAGTCCATTAATCGGTATGAATAGGAAACTGAATGAACCTAGACCATAACAAATCGCTGAGAATTTTGTTATTGATCATGATCCTGATCCTCTCCGCTTACTTCCGTTTAATCGGTCTCGATTGGGATCAAAGCCAACACCTGCATCCGGACGAGCGATTCATGACTATGGTCGTTTCGGCTTTGGATCCAACGGATACGCTTGCGGATTATTTTAATACCGCGACTTCCACACTTAACCCAAACAACAGGGGTTTTAGCTTTTATGTGTATGGTGACTTACCAATAATTTTGGTGAGATATGCGGCTGATTGGATGAATCAGCTGGTTAAATCCTTGAATGATATAGGTATGGCGGGAAATCTGAGCTCGCCGGACCTGCTCTGGATTCTCGGCCGGGCAAATTGGGCTGGATACGACGAGGTCGCCTTGCTTGGAAGAGTCTTTTCAGCGCTATTTGATCTCGCATCGTTGATTTTTGTTTACCTGATCGCAAAACGATTATTTTCAGCGAAGGCGGGTTTGCTAGCGGCTTTACTGGCTGGCAGTACGGTCATGTTGATTCAGCAGGCTCACTTTTTTACCGTAGATTCAACCGCGAATTTTTTTATGACGTTAACTGTGTTTTTCGCGGTTGAATTGATTTACGCTGATCTCGGGCAAATCACCAACGCGCTTAAGCTTGGAATAAAACAGGCTGCTGGCTTAATCTTTAAATCCCAGATATTTTGGTTGGTTATCGGTTTTGGTTTTGCCTTTGGATCAGCCATGGCTTGCAAGGTTAACGCCGCCCCGCTTGCTTTTCTTTTACCGGCTGTCTTCTTATACCGTTACCTTACTGGCACGTTAGGTGAGGAATCCAATTCTGAGAAATCTAATTGGACCGCCATATTCCTAACCCTGGTTGGAGGAGTTGTCTCGATCTTGGTTTTTCGGATCACGATGCCATACGCATTTTCGGGACCGGGCTTTTTCAATTTTTCACTCAATGAGAGTTGGATTAAAACGATTCAGGAACAACGCCTTCAAGCGAGCGGAGATGTCGATTTTCCCCCGGCTTTGCAATGGGCAAAACGTTCTTTATTTTATTCCGGAACAAATCTTTTACTTTGGGGGGCAGGAATTCCATTAGGTTTGGCGGCTCTGTTCGGGTTTCTTGGTTTGGGTTGGCAAATCTTTGTCAAACAAGCTCATCGAACCTCTCTTTTACTTTGGGGTTGGGTTGGGTTTTATTTTCTTTGGCAATCAGCCCAATGGAATCCTACCATGCGCTACCAACTCCCGATCTATCCATTCATCGCTATCTTTGCGGCCTGGTTCATTTTGAACGGCGAGCAGATTATTGGCCGGGAGAAATTAAAGTTAGTTTTCAGGGGATTTGGGGCGATTGTCCTCGTTCTCAGTTTGCTGTGGGCATACGCCTTTACCAGAATTTATACTGTTGATCACACCCGGGTTCAGGCAACCCGATGGATATTCCAGAACGTTCCCGGGGCAATTAATTTTGAAATCAAAACCTCCTCAGACGAGGTGGTTAACTCACCACATTCAATACCCCCTGGATTTGTAATCAGTAATGGCTTGTCCTATGATTCGTCCTTCCGGATTCGTACTGATGGGCAGCTTAGCCAAATAAGCTTTGCCCATGTAGCGAATCTTGCCGGGGAGCGGGAAATTGAATTTCAAGCGGAGGTTTTTCGGGATGGTAATTTCACCGAATTATTGTCACGAGGTAATACCGTAATTAACCCTACTCGTGATGAGAATCAAAAAGGTGAATCCGCGTCCATTGTATTAGAGCCAGCCCTTGAAGTTAAAACAGATGAGATTTATTTTCTGCGGCTTTCCTCAACTAACGCGCTGGCGATAATTGGATCCGCTCCGATCCATGAATCCTCCTGGGATGATGGACTACCCTTGAGGATGGATGGTTATGATCCTTACGCGGGAATATACCTTGGTGATTTAAATTTTGAAATGTATTGGCAGGATGATCAGGCAAAATTTGAACGCTTCGTTAATAACCTTAACGCGGGCGATTTTATTTTTATCTCATCGAACCGGCAATGGGCAACAACAACTCGATTGCCTGAACGCTATCCTTTGACTAGCCATTATTATCGAGAACTGCTTGGTTGCCCTGCCGAGATGGAGATCCTTGAATGTTACAACATCGCCGAGCCGGGGATGTTTTCAGGAAATCTTGGCTTTGAATTAGTAAAAACCTTTACTTCTTACCCGAACATTTTTGATATTGAATTCAATACTCAATTTGCTGATGAGGCGTTTACGGTTTATGACGCGCCGAAAGTCTTGATCTTTGAGAAAAGTTCCGATTACAGCGCTGAAAAAGTTGAGGAGCTTTTAGCAAGCGTTGACCTTTCGAAAGTAATCCATGTAACACCCCGGAAGGCGGCCGAGTCTCCCGGAGATCTCATGATGTCCGAAGCACATCAAGCAAGGAATACCGAGGGGGGAACATGGAGCTCGTTGTTCTCCTATGAATCATTTTTGAATCAGAATCCGGTGCTTGGATTAATCGCTTGGTACGGATTCATCACCTTGTTGGGAGTGTTTACCTGGCCGATCTTATTTGGCCTTTTTAGAGGGTCTTTGGATCGAGGATATGCGGCTGCCCGATTGGCGGGTTTGCTCTTCAGCGCATACCTCGGCTGGCTGCTCTCATCGCTCGGTTTATCCCACGATCGCAGCCTTCTCTGGGCAATCTACGCCGTTCTTGCGCTGGCTGGAATTATGTTTTTCCTTAGGCAAAAAGAGGAGATATTCCTTTTTGTTAAGCAAAATCGTTCGACCTTGCTGCTTATCGAGGCAATTTTCCTCATCTTATTTGCATTTGATTTTGTAATTCGCCTGTCAAACCCTGATCTCTGGCACCCATATCGGGGTGGCGAACGCCCCATGGATTTTAGTTTTTTAAATGCCGTGATTAAAAGTACGGTTTTTCCTCCTTATGATCCATGGATGGCGGGTGGTTATATCAACTATTATTACTACGGTTTTGTAATCGTAAGCATCCCGATTAAGGCGCTCGGAATTGTGCCTTCCATTGCTTATAACTTTATCCTTCCAACCTTATTCGCTACGGTTGGGGTCATGGGAGCTTCACTGGTCTGGAACATTGCCTTATGGAAACAGACTCGAACCGTTGGAGGCATGATATTGGCTGGGACGGCAGGGGCTGCCGGGATGATATTAATCGGGAACCTTGGAACATTCCAGCTAATCTTTCGATCCTTACAAAAATTGGCGATGCCCAATGAAATGGTTGATGCTACCAATGTGCTCATTTTCACCCGCTGGGGGTGGGCATTCCAAGGCTTGGCAAAACTGTTTCAAGGCCAGAAGCTGCCTATTGGAATCGGGGATTACTATTGGGCACCCTCCCGAGTAATGCCAATCGGTGATATGGCGATCACAGAATTTCCTTTATTCACCTTTCTGTATAGTGATTTACACGCCCACATGATCTCCTTACCAATCACCCTGTTTGTAATCCTTTGGGTCGTACTTTTACTCCGCTCTGGTAAAACGACGCTGATCTGGTGGTTGAGTATGCTTACGCTGGGTGGTTTTTTGGTCGGGACGCTAAAGCCAACCAATACCTGGGATTATCCAACCTACCTCATACTTTCTCTTGTGACCGTTGCGTACGTTATGCTTGGCGCGAGACTTAGTTTGGATAGAGGACAATCGTGGTTGGAGGGCTGGAGGAAATGGATCTTTTTAGGGTCAAGCTTGCTGTTTGTTTTTCTAATCGGAGGTGTTTTTTACGCCCCCTTTGATCAATGGTACGGGCTTGGTTACAGTGAAATAGAAATTTGGAAAAATGAAAAAACACCGATTTGGTCATTGCTCACTCATTGGGGACTCTTCCTGTTTGTAATCATCTTTTGGATGGGAAAAACCACGGTGGATTGGATGGCTGCCACTCCCGCCTCGGCACTCAATAAACTGCGTCCGTATAGGAAATTGATTGTTACCGGTTTGGTTATTTTTATCATGCTGATTCTTGTGGCGCAGATCGTAATGAAGGTAACACTTGCCTGGTTCCTTTTGCTCCTGGCGATATGGGTGCTGATTTTGTTACTTCGCCCTGGTGTCTCAGATGAGGAAAAACTTGTTTTATTTCTGATCGGTACGGCACTGATGTTGAACTTGATGGTAGAGTTGATTGTCCTATCAGGTGATATTGGCCGGATGAACACAGTTTTTAAATTTTATTACCAAGCCTGGACCCTTTTTGCGATCTCCTCAGGCGCTATCCTGGTCTGGGTCTTCAAAGATTACGCAAAAATAAAGCAGGGTTGGAGATTGGTATTTGAATTGGGTTTCCTCTTCCTTTTAGGGGGAACACTGCTTTTTACAGTCACTGCGACACTTGACAAGGCTCGTGATCGGATTTCAGAAAAAACAGAGTTTACTTATGACAGTATGACTTTCATGAAAACCGCTACCTATTGGGACAAAGAGGAGTTTAGTCTGGCAGAGGATTATGCTGGGATTCGTTGGATGCAGGAAAACGTGGCTGGTTCGCCAGTAATTATTGAGGCAAACACGCCAGAATACAGATGGGGATCACGTTATTCAATTTATACAGGCTTGCCGGGGGTGGTGGGTTGGAATTGGCACATGCGCCAGCAACGGGCGATTACACCCAGTACGTGGGTTACGGAACGGGTTGATCAGGTCACAGATTTTTACCAGACTGAAAATGTAGACGGTGCTTTGGCAATGATCCGCAAGTATGATATTCGTTATATCATTGTGGGCGACCTGGAAAGAATCTATTATCAACCGAATGGTCTTGCTAAGTTCGAAAACTTTGATGGTGTATATTGGAAAAAAGTATTTCAAGAAGGCGATAGCATAATTTATGAGGTCATACCATGAGCCGAATTTATCACTTAACCACTGAAAAAAATTTCTTGAGCCAAATCGCATCAGAGGAGTATACTCCGCCAAATTTTGAGGTTGAAGGATTCATCCATTTTTCTCAGGCACATCAGGTAAGCGACGTGGTTGAAAAATATTACAAAGATGAGCAAGGTTTGCTTCTTCTGGTTGTGGAAACGAGTTTTTTAACCTCGCCATTGAAGTATGAGCCGCCGATCAATCCTGGTCGTCCGCCTTCTGAAAAGGCAACCGAATATGATGGGGATCTCTTTCCTCACCTCTATGGAAAGTTGAACAAAACTTCCATTGTAGATATCCTGCCAATGCGCCGGGATGAAAACGGTAAATTCATTAAAATCTGGTAATAATGACAATCTTAGCGTGGTACCTCTTGTTGTTTATGATTGGCTTGGCTTGCCTTCCTTTGGCTGGTTGGCTTATGCGCGGTTATGAAGACAAAGGTTACGCGTTCTCCAGAATCCTCGGGCTGGTTATCCTTGGAATGGGCCATTGGTACCTGGTTTCATTGGGATTAAATGTGAACAACCGCCTCGGCGCGGTCGCATCGCTTAGCTTGATGATCCTGGCCGGATTGGTGGGTTGGATCCGAAATTGGAATTGGTTAAATCCGGTCAAAAATTGGAGGACCTGGATACTGCCAGAATTGATATTTCTCGTTTCTTTTGGGGTCATGATTTTGATCCGCTCATTGAATCCAGAAATCAGCGGGACTGAAAAGCCAATGGAGCTTGCTTTTGTAAACGCGATAATTAAAAGCCCAAATTTTCCGCCCGCAGATCCATGGATGAGCGGTTATGCAATCTCTTATTATTATTTCGGTTACCTTGTCACTGCCATTCTATCGATACTCAGCGGGGTGGAGGGCAGCCTTGGATTTAATCTGATGATCGCGAGCGTGTTTGGAATGGCGGCATTAAGCGCTTACTCAATTATGGCACGAATGTTAGCGGCTGATTTTTTCCAAATGGGCAAGGGAAATGAGCATAAAAAGCGTATCTCTGCCTTGCTGGCTCCGCTATTCGTATTGATTATCAGTAATGCGGAAGGCTTTTTGGAGCTTTTGCATAGTTTGGGCGTTGGGTGGAATAATGGCGGCGTTTTTTGGCGTTGGCTTAATATCAAGGAGTTAATTGAGGCGCCGGCTGGTCCGGCTGGTTGGAATCCACGCTTCTGGTTTTGGTGGAGGGCATCCAGGGTAATCTCAGACTATGACTTGAATGGAAATCACATTGAAGTGATTGATGAATTTCCCTTCTTTTCTTTCCTTCTTGGGGACCTTCACCCGCATGTCCTCGCGATTCCGATCGTTTTGCTTTTGATCGGCATGGCGGCGGAATTTTTTCTTCGAGCCAAAAATTCTCTTGAAGAAGAGAAGCCTGGATTTATCTCAAATCAACGCGGCTTTCTGTTGTTTTACGGTTTTTTGCTGGGTACGCTTGGTTTTACCAACACCTGGGATTTTCCAATTTATTTTGGCTTGATCTTGTTATTGATAATTTTCTTTCATTACAGGAGCTCAACCTGGGATTCCGGATTGATTCTCAATTCAGTCCTAAGTCTGATTTGGATGTTAATCATGGCATTCATTCCATTCCTGCCATTTTATGTTACTTTTTCGTCACAAGCTGGCGGTCTTTTACCCAATATCGCGTTTCCCACAAGCACACCACAATTGTGGGTAATGTTCCTGCCACTGTTTATTCCTGTTTTTTTCTTACTGATCACACTTAATATACAAAAAGAAACCGCATGGATTAAAGGCATGTTGGCGGGAACTGGGCTTGTGTTGGGTCTTTACCTGTTTTCACTTTTGCTGGGTTTGGTTTTACAATCTGCTCAACCTTTGGGAGGGATTAATCTCTATGGCGCGGATAATTTTGGGGGACTGGTAGGCAGTTCCGCTGACAGGCGTTTGCGAGAGATTGGCGGACTTCTCACCCTCATCACGTTGATCGGTCTATCCCTGGGAGTATTGTTACGAAAGAATGTAAATAGGGTAGACATGGATGATTTCGCGGTGATCTTAAGCTTATTGGCGGGATTATTGATCATTGCCCCTGAATTTATCTACTTGCGAGACCAGTTTGGCTCTCGCATGAACACAGTCTTTAAGTTTTACTACCAAGCCTGGATACTTCTGGGGCTTGTCGCGGCTTATTCAATTGTCAGGATCGGATTTATCAGGAATAGTTTTACCAGGACCGGCATGCTGAGTTTAGTTTTGATCTCCACAATCATTGGGTTTGTCTACCCGCTTTTGGCTTTACCTCAAAAATTGGAATTTTCATCTGTGGGCAAATTTAAGGAAACTACTTTGGATGGGGCGGCACAACTTCAACGTTACCAGCCGGAGGTTTACGCGGCAACGCAATGGCTTTCGCTTCAAGAACAGGTAGTTATCGCGGAGGCAGTTGGCGGTTCTTATACTGATTACGCTCGAATGTCAACTTTCTCGGGTCAAAGCGCTGTTCTCGGATGGCCAGGCCACGAAAGTCAATGGCGAGGAAGTTACGATTTGATCCCTGATCGCCAAAAGGACATCCAACTATTGTACGAGACCGATCAGTGGGAACTGGCAAGGATGATTTTGGAAAAGTATGGAATCACCTTTGTAGTGATCAGCGATTTGGAGCGTTCGACGTACCAATTACAGACTAATAAATTTGATGAGTTTCTGCCTCTGGTTTGGGAAAATGGTTCGGTTAAAATTTACCAGGTAAAGGAATCCCTAAATGCGCCTTGGTAAGTATTTAACATACGTTTTCTGGATCGCCATTCTGGTTAGCCTTGTCTCCCGATTCGTGGGGCTTGGATCCTCGGCGTTGAATGAAGGTGAAGCAGAGTTGATGCTGCCTGCAAGTCAGCAATTAACCAGCGATTCCCCAACGGCTTCATCAAGCGCGGTATTACAGAATATAAGCGCCTTTTGGTTTTTTCTGTTCGGGACAACCAATTTTTTGGCACGTTTCTCGACCGCCTTGGCGGGTGTTTTCATTGTGCTCTCCCCGTTTTTATTTCGAAAACAAATTGGAATGTTCAGGGCATTGGTTCTTTCATTTCTTCTCGCTTCATCGCCGATCCTATTGGCTATTTCCCGGCGGGCTGATTCAAGCGTCATTGCCATTGGGATCATTATTTTGCTTACCTGGGCGGTGGTTAATCGGAAAAATTTTTTGGCTGGATTTACCCTCGGAGTTGGAATTTTTTGCGGGTCTGAATTTTGGCTGTTTGCTCTTATTCTAGGTTTGGGTTTGTTTGTAAACAGAAATCAGGAAAAAGTAAAAAAACTACATGTTGAGTTAAGTAATTGGCGAACTTTTTTCTCAGCCACATTGACGGGTTTTATTGTCGGAGTATTTCTGTTTGGATTTGGATTTGGTTTTAACCCCACCTGGCTTGCGTCGGTGGTTAAGTCTGTGTGGGAACTGGTAACATCCTATCCTGTCCGATCTTTAGACGTTTTCTTGATGAAACTGGCCGCGTTTCCATTCTATGAACCGCTTCTTTTTGCTTTCAGTCTAATCTTCTTGATCGGTAAGTTACGAAATGAACCTCAAAAAACCGCGATTACTTTCTGGTATGGATTGCTTGTCTTCATCATTCTGCTCATTCGCCAAAGCTCAATTCTTGATCTGGCGATCTTTGTTATCCTTATGGCGATCTGGGTATCCAAGCCACTCGCGGTTTGGATGGATACTGAGCTGGAAAATCCGAGTGAAACGGGGGTGATGGGTCTATTTGTTTTGGTGGTGTTGATTTTCGCGGGCCTTACGACACTTTCGGCATTAACTCCCGGATTGGAAAACACCCAGCTACTTCTTCGATTGGTGGTCGCGGCGATTACGATATTTATTTTGATTATCAGTGTCTTTTTAATTAGTTCTGGGTGGACCGGGCAGATTGCGTTTACGGGTGCCTCGGTGGCGATCATTCTTTTGTTATTCATGTATAACACATCCATGATGCGGAAGGCCGCGGGTTTATATGCCCAACCCACTTTCGAGTTTTGGGAAGCCCATGATCAAAAAATCATTGACCAGGGGCTGATCAATCAGATCAACGAAATTAACCATTTTAATCTCAGGCCAGCGGCGGACACTCAGGTGGAAATTGTGGGGATTCATTCCGAGGCTTTGGATTGGTCATTGCGTTTGATGAACGTACAACACATCGAGGATATGAAGCTTTCTGATCTTCAGACACCTTTTGTCATTACAGCGACAAATGTTGATCAGAATCTTTTACTGGGTGATTTTCGAGGACAAGATATTCTTTGGTCTTATAAGACTGATTTTTCAAACTTTAAATTAATTGATTGGGTGCGCTGGCTCGTTTATCGAAAACCTACCATGCCCAGTGAGTCGATCATCCTGTGGACAAATTCAAATCAATTTGTAGATCAACAAAACCAATAACGGAGACCAAATGACCTATTCCATGATTGCCATCGACGGACCTGCCGCATCAGGCAAATCAACCCTGGCATACCTGCTGGCTAAAAAACTTAACTATCTCTATTTTGATACCGGTCTGATGTATCGTGCCGTCACTTGTCTGGTTCTTTCCCGCGGTTTTTCACCCACAGATGAAGATGCCGCCACCCGATTGGCGGAAACAGTGACAATCGATGTGCGGCCGGCCAGTATTGAAGATGGCCGGCAGTATGATGTGATCGTGGAGGATAAAGATATCACCTGGGAAATCCGATCCAAGGAAGTTGAGGCGGAAGTTTCCACCGTTGCTTCTTATCCAGGGGTTCGCAAAGCGCTGACAACCCAACAGCGCAGAATTGGCCTAAAGGGCCAGGTGGTCATGGTTGGGCGTGATATTGGGACAGTAGTTCTTCCTGAAGCTGAACTTAAGATTTACCTTGACGCAAGCCCGGAAGAACGAGCCCGTCGGCGCTATCAGGAATTGGTTGACCGCGGGGAAAAAGCAGATTATGCCCAAATCCTTAAAAAAGTGTATGAACGAGACAAGGTTGATTCCAACCGCGCGGTTGCTCCATTAAAACCAGCCGTGGACGCGATTATTATCAATTCCAGTCAGATGACCATCAATGAGGTTGTTGAAGAAGTTTTCTCTTTGATTCAAAATAAGCTCGATTAATATTTAATCCGAACACAAGTTTTTTATTGGTTCTTTTGTATAATTAACTGTAAAAGAACCGATGAGACCTCAATGTACCCAATGAATGGATAAAGAATTGGATCAGACGAAACCAAACATCGCTCTGTATGTGACAATCTCGGTCATCCTCGGGACCTTGTTAATCCATTTAATCCTGTGGTTGGTAAAGCGAAAGCAAAAAAATATACTTTATAACCCGCTTGCCACTTGGAGCTGGATTGGTCATTTGTGGTTTACGGTTATTCTGCTCATTTTTATGATGATTGGATGGTCAGAATTTTCGGATCTCAAACGGGAATTTTTGCAGATTGAGCGGGAATTAAATACCTATCCCTCAAAGAGCTTGGTCAGCATTGAAACGGAACTTGACGTTGCTTTGCTTTCCAGCGTTGATGAAAACTTAATCAATAATCCCTGGCTTTCGCCAGTGGAATTACGTAACCTTGAATCGAGAACGATCCTTTTCAACACAATCCTGATGATGGATTGGGGGAAAGCGGGTCTCTTCCATCAGGTTTTACTAGATTCAGGCTACCAACTTGTTATTTATTATCCCCTCATCCAATTTGTTAACGATGTTATTCATTCATCTATACTCTTCGTCGGATTGGTAACTTTACTTTTAGCCGGCTTTGGCTGGGTGTATTCCCGCCAGATGGCTCGGGTAGCAGGATCATTGAGCGCCCTGACTGAGGCGGCCAGCTTGAATGTGGAAATAAATTCGGCTCAGGAAAAACAGCTTCATTCAAGTAACATCACCTATCCCGCTGTTGAGCAATTGTTGGCATCCAGAAAACGTTCGGATGCTTATTTGGCGAGTTATCGAGCCTTGCTGGCATTGGAAAAATCTCAAGTTACCACGATTTCCAAGCAAATTGCGGGGAAGTGGTTATTTTCACCGCTTCAACCGCTCCATCCGACCAGTCTGCGTTTTATCTTTCCGCCTGTCGGTGGAACCGCCCAGAAACAGCACGAGGCGATTTCCTCTCTTGGCACCAATGACCCTTATGAAGAGTTTGATCCACTCATTCTTTCGATTTCCCAGCGAACTGATCGTCTGATCTTGCAGGATACGAGCCAATTGCTCAAAAATGGCACGAAAACTAAAGCCGCCCTTCCAAAATCGATCTTTGTTATCAACTTGATTGCCGAAGGTAAGAAATTTGGTATTTTGTGGGGTGGTTATGCTGACGCGCATGAATTTGACCCCGAGGAACTCGAACTCCTCGATTTTAGTTGCCAAAATTTAATGGCAGCTCTCGATGTAAATAAGCAGGTTGAGCAGGAAAGTAAAACCGCGGAAAGATACCGCGCGATTATGAATTGGACTCCGATTCCAATTTTTACAGTTGAACCACCTGGTAGGATTGATTTCGCTAATCAAAGCGCGATTTTCTTATTCGCGATTGAAGCATTACCTTCAGACGTCAGGCAGATTCCTTTGATTTCCGGGAATACAACCTTAAGGCAGTTGATTTCCAATCCCGACCGGGTTGAAATGTCCGCGGAGCTTCAGCTACAGGACGATCAGATTTTCCAATGTGCCATCAGCAGCCTGGTTGTGGATGGAAAACAGAGTGGAAGGGTCTTCAGCTTTCAGAATATCACTGAAATTCGAAAGTTGGAAAAGCAGCAATCCGATTTTGTAAACACCGTCAGCCATGATTTACGCCAACCTTTGACATCTATTCGCGGCTACGCGACCATGATCGAAATCGCCGGCGGACTCAACTCAAACCAGGTGGATTTTTTGGGTAAGATTTCCGATGGGGTTGATTCGATGTCCCAGATGGTTGAATCCTTGTTGGCGCTTGGGCAGGTTGAAGCTGGAATTGGACTTCAAATCGAGATTATTTCGATGCGCGATCTGATTGAGAAAATTAACCGCACGTATCAATTTTTGGCGGCGCAGAAGCAGATCACTTTTAAGGTGATCTTTGAGGCTACAGATATCATGGTTCGGGCGGATTGGTCATTACTGGAACAGGCATTGCGAAATGTAATTGAAAACGCGATTAAATATTCGAATCCCGGTGGCGAGGTAATTCTCTCGGTTAATGAAATTGAGGGAGAATTGGAAATTAAGGTCAGCGATGATGGAATTGGTATCAGTCCGGATGATCAAAAACATGTATTTGAGCGATTCTATCGCGGGAAAAACGAAATTGCCAGACGAAGAAAAGGCACCGGTTTGGGATTATCTATTGTAAAATCAATCATCGATAAACATGGCGGTCAGATCAATGTAGAAAGTAGACCGGGCAAAGGCACGATCTTTTCAATTAATATTCCCCTGCGCCAGGAATAAATCAGAAGCATAGCAAAAAGCGGATTTATGGGTTATAATGCAAAGCCGCTCGAATTTAGAACGGCGGTCTTTTTTTTGTTAATTACCATTGTGAAGAGGAAAAATGGCTACTAAAAGAACTTACCAACCAAAGATCAGAAGAAGGATGCGCGTTCATGGTTTTCGCGAACGCATGTCAACCTCAGATGGACGTGAGGTATTAAAGCGTCGGCGCGGCCGCGGCCGAACCAAGCTTTCGGTGAAAATCAACAACCACGTAAAACGAGTCCGCTGGTAGACAAGCGCAATATTCAATGCCCGCTAACGGGTAATTAAGTTGAATAAAAAATTTCGCTTGGCAAGTTCGATCGATTTCAAGCGGGTGCGGAGCCAAGGGACTTCATTCGCGCACCCGCTTGTTGTGTTAGTAAAGTTAGAAGAACCACGATCTCAAACTCAAATTGGTCTCAGCGTTTCCAAATATGTGGGAAACGCGGTTGTAAGAAATAAAATAAAACGTCAATTACGTGAGATCGTACGCCCAATGCTACCTCAGATATGCCCAAACCATATTATTCTATTGATAGCCAGGGCACCAATTGCCCAAGCTAATTATCAAGAGATTGAAACATCCGTTCGCGGAATGTTTACAAAAGGAAAACTGCTCATCCACTGATCGCCATGTGTTCAGAACATTATCTACCAACCGATTACAGCCATGAACCTCAATTGAAGGATCTTCCGAAAACAATTTGGAATCTTCCGAGATTGGTTCTCTTGGCAATTCTTCGGTTTTATCAGATGACGATCTCTAAAGGACTTCCTCCGAATACCTGCCGCTTTTACCCTTCCTGTTCGCATTACTCCTATCAGGCAATTTATAAATATGGCGCGTTAAAGGGTGGAATTATGGGTATTTGGCGGGTATTAAGATGTAACCCGTTCAACCCCGGCGGTTATGATCCAGTGGATTAATCCTCGCAGGACTGAAGGAGATTTGATGAATCGAAATTTAGGAAAGATTTTGGCAATCATGAGCGTCGCGCTCTTATTGTCAGCTTGCGGTGGCGCGGCGGCATCCAGCTGGCCAGCTACTGTGGGTAATGAGGGGACAGTTTACCTCTCGAATGGGATGAATTTGTATTCTGTTGACGCTCAAACTGGAATTGAGGCTACTCTGCCAACCGCGGAAGGAAATCAACCCGCGCGCCTTCCATTAAATGCAGACGGGGCAGTCTCTTTTTATGCTCCGGTTGAAACCAAAGACGATTTGTTAATTATTGGAAACGCGGCTACAAAGGGCTTTCAACTGTACGCCATTGACTCAAAGAACGGCCTGATCAAATGGGTTTTTGACAAAGCAACCACCCCTTGGATGGCCGGAGTTAAGGTCCACAAGAATACTTTGTTTGCACCTTCTGGTGATGGAAATTTATATTTGATCGATGTTGAAACTGGAGTCCAGATTGGTGATCCGATTAAGCTTTCAGACCATAGCCTGTGGACCAAGCCGGTAAGCGATGGGAAAAATGTTTTCATCGAGAATATGGATCATGAAATTATTGCCTTTGATTCCGAGGGTAATATGACCTGGAAAACCGAGTTGGATAGCAGCATTTTAGGCGCCCCGTTAGTCCAAGGAGAATCTTTGTATGTTGGTACATTGACGGGCAATTTGTATTCCTTGAATGCTTCAGATGGCACTCAGAATTGGAGTGTGGATTTGGAAGGTAATATTTGGAGCACACCCGCCACGGATGGAACGTCGGTTTTTGTTGGAACAGTAAATGGAAATACCGGCAAGTTTTACTCCATCAATATGGAAACTGGCGCGATCAACTGGCAAAAAGATGAGGAAGGCTCGATCATCGGCTCCCCTGCGGTTGAACAAGGCGATATTTATTATGTAACTGAATCCGGAAAATTGCAGGTAGTTACCAGTGCCGGCGCGCCAAAATGGCAGGCGATTATTGAAAACGCAAAATATTACACCGCTCCGTTGATCATGGACGGATTGGTGATATTAGCGCCAATGAATTCGGATTATCTATTAGTGGCGTATGATCTGCAAGGCGCCCAAAAATGGACCTTTACAGGAAAATAGGAGGGATGCATGTTTGATCTACTGATCGTTAATCCGTTTATCAACGCCCTGCTGTTGCTTTATTCATATATTGGCAACTTTGGCGTCGCGATCATCATTTTCACAATAATCGTGAGGCTGATTACTTATCCAATTATGGCTAAGCAAATTAAATCCAGTGCCGCCATGCAAGAATTGATGGCCTCGGATGAGTGGAAAAAAATTCAGGAAAAATATAAGAATGAAAAGGAAAAACTCGCTCAAGAACAGATGCGAATTTATAAGGAAAAAGGCGTCAGCCCTTTCAGCTCTTGCTTGCCTACCCTTATCCAATTTCCTATCTTGATCGGTTTTTATCAGAGTATCGTCAGGGCTATTGGTGTTACCCCTCTGCAAATGCTTTCACTTGTTCGAGGTATTTACCCCGGCCTTGAAAATATTACCCCTAATGCTAGCCTCTCTGCGCTCATCCCGATCCGCAGCGATTTTTTGTGGATGAACCTTGGACAGCCTGAATATGTACATCTTGATTTCTTACCCTTTGGGATTCCAGTCTTGGCCATCATAGTGGGTATAACAACCTATTTGCAAACAAAACTTACCATGCCCCCCACCACCAATACGAATGACCAAAGCGCGCAGATGAATAAAATGATGGGCTTATACATGCCCGTTCTCCTGTTTTACTTCTCACTGACTTTTGCTTCTGGCTTGGCGGTTTATTTTATAACATCCAACCTGGTGGGAATTGGTCAGTATGCCGCGATGGGAAAAGTGAATTGGAAAAATTTGAATCCGTTCCATAAATCTACGGAAGTTGTTCAAAGCAAACCACCTCGGAAAGGTTAGGGAGAGGAATGACGCAAGCAACGATCGATGTGATTGCTGACTCATTTGAAAATGCTTTTGACCAGGCGATCAAACAATTAAATGTCACCGAAGACCAGTTAGAGTATGAAATTCTGGATGAAGGTTCGCGAGGATTCCTTGGAATTGGTGGACGCCAGATGCGGGTTCGTTTCTTTGTCAAGGAGATGTCTGAACAAAAAGCGTATCCAAAGCCATCTCACCCCATCGCTGTTCCATCTACCCCTGAAGAAGCCAAAGTAGGCGAAGACATTGTCTTTCACGCGATGCAGTACACTGAGGATATTCTTACCCGCATGGGTTACAAAGCCAAGGTAAGCGCCCATGTTGGTCCGTTGGACGAGAATGGTGAACAATCTGTGTATGTTGATATTCAGGGAGCGGGATTAAATGCATTGGTGGGCAAAAAGGCCGAAACTTTGAACGCCCTTCAATACGTATTGACACTGCTCGTTAATAAAAAATTGCAGCGCTGGGTTCAGGTAATCGTTGATGTTGATGGTTACCGTGAACGCCGCACCAAACAGCTTAAGCAATTAGCACACAGAATGGCAGAACAGGCGATCAAAACTGGAAGACGGCAATTGCTTGAACCGATGAGCTCCTCCGAGCGGCGAATTATCCATATTGAATTAAAGGATGATGAACAAGTTTATACTGAGAGCGTTGGAGAAGGATCGGCTCGCAAAATCAGTATCGCTTTAAGAAAAAAGTGATCTCATTCATTCGGAAAGCGCGATGAGCAGTTTTTCCCTGAGTTCCATCCCCGCGGTTGATTATGTTTTAGTGGGGCATGTTTCTTTGGATATGACACCACACGGACCGCGGTATGGCGGAACGGCTCTTTATTCCGCCCTTTCCGCAAAAGCACATGGGATGCGGGTTGGAATCCTTACCTCTTTCGCGGGGGAACCACCTCGTGAATTAAAGGATGGATTCCACGTGATTAACATCCCTACCAATAAAAATACGGTTTTTGAGAACAATTATCATTCAGGCTTTCGAACTCAACGACTTCTTTCCGTTGCCGCACCCTTATCACTCAAAGCCCTGCCTGATTCATGGCGAAGAGCGCCCATTGTACATCTTGCCCCGATCGCAAATGAGATTAGTATCGATGGTCTTATCGATTGCAAACCTGAACTTTTAACCGCTACCCCGCAGGGTTGGTTTCGGGATTGGGATGAAAATGGCACGGTTAGATTCTTGGATCGGTCTGGCGACTACCAACCTGTTTTTGAAAGAGCGATTTGTGTTTTCAGCGACGAAGACCTGGATCATGATGAGGAAACTGTTGAACGATTCAGCCACCAAAGTCGGATGCTTGTCATTACCGAAGGAAAGCATGGATCGAGAGTATATTGGAATGGAGATGTTCGCAGGTTTCCCGCCAGAAAAGTTGAAGAAATTGACCCGACAGGCGCCGGGGATATTTTCGCAACCTCGTTTTTCTGCCGATTATTGGTCACTCGCGATCCTTGGGAGGCCACTCGTTATGCGAATGAAGTAGCGGCATATTCTGTAACACGAGCCGGTCTATTGGCAATTCCAACCCCTGGGGAATTAAAATTAAGTGAAATTGAGATATTACATTAACAAGGTGATAAGTGAAAGCCAAAGTTTACGCGATCGTTAACCAAAAAGGCGGTGTGGGTAAAACCACAACTGTAATCAACCTTGGAGCGTATTTAGCCGCTGCCGGTAAAAAGGTATTGTTGGTCGATCTTGATCCGCAGGCAAACGCGACTTCAAGCCTGGGAGTGGATAAACAAAAAGTCACCAAAGGCACATACGAAGTTATACTCGGTTTAATTTCATCAACGAGCGCCTTGTTGGAGAATAAAGCTTTTGGACTCACGATACTGCCTTCTTCGCCATCTTTGGCCGGGGCGGAGGTGGAACTCGCCAATGGTGAAGGCCGCGCATTATTGCTGAACGATGCGATCCTTCCGCAGGTTGTAAATTTCGACTATATACTGATCGATTGTCCTCCTTCTTTAAGTGTTCTTACCGTCAATGGCCTCATGGCTGCCAGTAATGGAGTAATAATCCCTGTTCAATGTGAATACCTGGCGCTTGAAGGGGTTGGCCAGCTTGCATATACCTTGAATAAAATCAGAGGCGCGAATCCCAATCTGCGTGTACGAGGTGTGGTAATGACGATGTTTGATAACCGCACGAACCTATCAACCTTGGTGGTAAATGAAGTAAAAAAACATTTTCCAAATCAAATCTTCAATACGGTCATTCCGCGGAGTGTTCGACTCGCGGAAGCACCCTCGTATGGCTTACCAATCAATGTTTATGCGCCATCCTCCAGCGGGGCAAAGGCTTATCAGGAACTTGCTCAGGAGTTATTAAGTGGAGATGGCGAATAAAGCCATTTAAAGGTTGTGACTTATAATCGTTAATACAGGAAAACATTATGGTAAAACGCAATGGTCTTGGAAAAGGATTAGACGCCCTGATCCCTCAGGGTTTTCAGCCAATAAATCAATCGCCTGAAGCGCGCTCTGAAGATGGTTTGCTGTATATTGAAGTCAACCGAATTGTTCCCAACCCCTTACAACCCCGATCCATTTTTGACAAAGATCAGTTAACTGAATTAGCCGCATCGATCAAAGAACATGGTGTAATTCAGCCGCTCCTGGTTAATTCCGCGCAAAATGGCAAGTACACTCTCATCGCCGGAGAGAGACGCTGGCAGGCCAGTCAGTTAGCCGGGATTGCGACCGTTCCGGTGGTTGTTCGCCAATCGACCGAGCAGCAGATGCTCGAGCTTGCGCTGATTGAAAACATTCAACGGGCGGATTTGAATCCTCTGGAAGAAGCAAACGCTTACCGGCATCTATCGGATGATTTCAATCTATCACATGAGGAAATCGCTTCACGTGTGGGAAAGAGCAGAGTAGCGGTTACCAACACCATGCGGTTATTGAACCTCCCAATGACAGTGCAAAATTCATTAACCATGGGCGAAATATCAGAAGGGCATGCCCGGGCTTTGTTGGGCTTGGTCAATCCAAAGGCAATTGAATCCGCGCTTAGAACAGTTATCGCGAAGCGGCTTACGGTTCGACAGACAGAAGAATTGGTTGGTTTGTTAAAAGGAATGCAAAAAGAGAAAAAACTGGCTCCAACTACTTCAGCGGAGGAGAAATCCTTGCTTTCGTTTTTAAGAGATTCGATGAACCACAAAGTAAACGTAAAAATTTCACCAGACAGAGCTGCCGGCTCGATGACAATCTACTTTGGATCAGAAGAGGAATTTCAAGACCTGATCATAAAATTGACTGGTAAGGAATACCATCCGTGAAAATCCAGGTACTTTACAACGCGAATATTATTGATTTGAGCGACAAGAACCGGAAAGATTCGGTTCTTGTTTTGATTGACGACCGAATAGCCGCCCGCGGGGACAATACCTTGCTCGATCAATTCGGCAGGGATGCGGTAAAACATGACATGCAAGGTGCCTGCCTTTTACCCGGTTTTACAGACGCACATATCCACCTTTACAACTATGCCTTTGGGCTTGAAATGATCAACGTAGAGACACGAACAAAAGAAGAGGCGGTTGAACTCGTAAAAAAAGCTTGTGAGACATTAAAAGAAGGCCAATGGCTGATTGGGATCGGTTGGCAACACAACGAATGGGGTGGAAAATTACCTTCCCGAAATGATCTGGATCCGGTAAGCCCGAAGAACCCAGTTTATTTAATGGGAAAATCTTTGCATGTCGGATGGGTTAATAGTCTGGGGTTGAAAGCGGCGGGGGTAAGTACTGAAACGCCCGATCCTCTGAATGGCAGAATTGTTAGGGATGAACATGGTTTGGCGACTGGTATTCTTTTAGAAAACGCGATGCAGGTCATCCAAAACGCCATCCCAGAAAAAACTCTTGATCAAGCTCGGAAAGCCTTGGTAAAAGCTTTCACTGAGCTGCATAAATTTGGCATAACCAGTGTACATGATTTTGATTACCGATCCGCGTTTCAAGCCTATCAAACCATGGATCTTGATAATGAGTTACGCTTACGAATTGTCAAGAGCATACCGGTTGAAATGTTGGATTATGCGGCTGGCCTTGGTTTGCGATCAGGATTTGGCTCAAAAAACCTTAAAATTGGCTCGGTAAAACTCTTTATGGATGGAGCGTTAGGTCCAAGAACCGCGGCTATGATCCAACCTTACGAAGGTGAGCCCAATAATTTGGGATTTTTAAATTTAGATGTGGAAACATTAATCGAAATCGGTAAAAAGGCGATTCGTTCCGGGTTGGCGATAACGGCTCATGCGATTGGCGATATGGCGAATCATGTGCTCCTCGACGGGTTTGAGTCCTTGAATGGAACCGCCCTGGATGAAGGATTGGGATTGTTCAGACATAGAATCGAACACGTTCAGTTATTACATCCTAATGATCTCAATCGTCTGGCTGAGCTTGGAATAATTGCCTCGATGCAACCCATCCATGCCATCTCGGATATGGATTTTGCCGACAAATATTGGGCAAAACGTGCCCGTTTTTCATACGCCTGGCGTACTCAACTCAACGCCGGCGCGCCGCTTGTTTTTGGTTCGGATGCTCCGGTGGAATCTCCTAATCCCTTTTGGGGCTTGTATGCTTCAATTACCCGGAAAAAACTGAACCAACCAAATTCAACAAGCTGGTATGCCGAGGAAACTTTAAATCTGCGGGAGAGTTTATTTGCGTATACCGAAATGGCTTCCTTTGCCGGTTACAACGAGAAAAATTTGGGAAAACTTGAACCTGGATTTCTTGCCGACCTGATTGTTCTTGACAAAGACCCATTTGAGCTCGATCCGGAAGCATTAAGGGATACCCTCCCACAGCGAGTAATGTTCGGCGGGGAGTGGGTGATTTAAGGTATTTGGATTAATCATTTGATTCCATGATGTTAAATGCCTATAATTGTATAAAATCGAACGTTTGAAGAAGGATATTCATATGGATGATGAGTACGGTGGCAGATCTAAAATTTTTTCACAAGTAATCCGAAAAAACTCAGTTAAATCAAAAATTCAAACAACCAGCCACCTGATCGAGGGCAACATCCACATTCAACTCGATAACAGGGTGATTGATGAATTAGTCCAAAATGACGACTTCATAGCAGTGACTGAAGCGACTGTTTTTGATGCGGATGGAAAAGACCTCTATAAAGTGCCTTTTCTGACTATCAACCGCTCACATATCATTTGGGTGATGCCGGAAGAGGAATAAACTAATGATCGCTCCACGATTATCGCACGGCGAATTTCAAAAACTTGGCCGATCGGTCGTTGACGCAATCCTGCTTTCTTTGGAACAAATGCCAGCATTGGATCGGGTTAATGATGAAGTTATTAAAACCAAAATCAATGATTCGATCAAAAAAATTGCTGATCGATTGCAACAAGATGATAAAAAAAACCTTGAAAATCTACTTAATAGTGAGTTGTTAAAATTTGGAAAAATCCAGAATTTGATTGATGATGACGATGTCAGCGAAATTATGGTCAATGGTCGGGATAATGTTTATATCGAACGAAAAGGAATGCTCGAACGGACAACGATTAATTTTATCTCTGATCGAACAATCATCTTTGTGCTTGAAAAGATCATTATTCCGATGGGACGTTACATCAACGAGGATTCCCCTACCGTTGATGCCCGCCTTCCGGATGGATCCAGGGTTAATGGCGTAATTCCTCCGGTGGCGCTTGACGGCCCTTCCATTACTATTCGTAAGTTCATCAAAGATAAATTATCGGTAGATCAATTGATTGCCTTCGGCTCCATGACCAAGATCATGGGCGAATTTTTACGGGCCTGCGTGATAAGCCGGCTAAATGTTGTGGTTTCTGGTGGAACTGGTTCTGGAAAGACCACCTTATTGAACGTTCTATCTGGTTTTATTCCCGATCGAGAGCGCATTGTTACCATCGAAGACGCGGCTGAACTTCAATTACAACAGGACCACACCGTTCGTCTTGAGACAAAGATCCCCAGTGTTGAAGGAAAAGGCCATGTGAGTACCCGTGACTTGGTTCGTAATTCTTTGCGTATGCGCCCTGATCGCATCATCATCGGGGAATGCCGGGGAGGTGAAACTTTGGACATGCTCCAGGCGATGAATACCGGACATGATGGCTCGTTAACTACATTGCATGCCAACTCGCCGAGAGACGCGCTGTCCCGTCTTGAAACAATGGTATTGATGGCTGGTATGGAGTTACCGGTAAAAGTGATTCGCCAACAGGTTGCTTCAGCGGTTGATTTGATCGTTCAGCAAACTCGTTTGAAGGATGGTTCGCGAAAAATTACCTCAATCACGGAAGTTGCGGGGATGGAAGGCGATACCATTGTCCTAACCGATATTTTTAAATTCGAGCAAGTCGGCTTTTCAGAAGATGGCCGAGTTTTGGGCGAATTGAAACCCACAGGTATCCGTCCGCTATTCACACCCCGTCTGGAAGCCTCTGGTTTCAAGCTTCCTCCTGAGGTATTTGGCGCTTCGATATCAGACGTCCTCCGGCGAAGATAAACTTGGATTAGTTAACGTGGAATTAAGGCGATGTCGCGCGGATGATCTGCGGATGGTTCGCGCGTTTTTATTTACCGCAAACCGAGATCATCTCCATATAGATTGGATCGATCCGCTCAATTATCTTGACAAGGGTGAGGCATTCCTCCTAATCGAAAATGAGAATATTCAAGCGGTCGGGATTGTTCCGGAGGATCCGGCCGGTGTTCGCTGGTGCCGCGCGTTTTACTCCAACCCAAATTCAGAAAGCCGTGAACTGTGGAGTGCATTTTGGAGTAGCTTTCAAAATCAATTTACAACTCCTGACCTTCCAACCTGTGTAATGGACCCCGGTTTAGATTTTGCCAAAATATTAATTGAACTTGGTTTTAAGAAAACATCTGAAGTTGTTTACCTGAGGCGGAAAATTTCAAGTTTGAATTTGGAGTATCTACCTGACCCGCTCATTATTCCGCTCACTCCAGATGAAGTCAATCGGGTTTGGCAGATTGATCAGCAATGTTTTGACCCGATTTGGAGATTTCCTCTGGAATCGATTGAAAAGGGATTAAAGGTTTCAGGCATCTCCACAAAAATTGTTGTATCTGGCAAAATGGTTGGCTATCAAATCAGCAATTACAATTATGACCATTTACACTTGGCTCGGCTGGCGGTAATCCCAGAATTTAGAAGAAAAGGTTACGCCCGCCGTTTGGTTAAAGATCTATTTAATCGGGCTATTGAGCAATTTGTTTTTGACCTGTCCGTTAATACCCAAACCGATAACTATGCCAGCCTTGAGTTATATCAAGATTTAGGTTTTGAAATGGGCAATCAAAAAATTTCCATCTATTGCAATCAATAAAGGAGAATGAACATGAACGAAGAATGGATTTGGAACGCAAGTGATGGCAATCCAATGTTTGGGTGGCTTTCATCCGCCAATCCAGAGATTGCGGGTCTGGTACTTGTTCATGGACAGGGAGATCACAGCGGGCGATATATGCACATTGCCAAAGCCATGAATCAAGCGGGTATATCAGTATTCGGATATGATCAACGCGGTCATGGAAAATCTGGCTTCCAGCGAGGTCATATTCCCAATTATGACCAGTTGATTTCCGATCTGGACCAATTTATTGATCAAGCTCACAACCGTACCCAGGGAAAACCGCTCTTTTTATATGGGCAATCGATGGGTGGAAATGTTGTATTAAATTACGCGCTAAGGAAGCCTAGTAAAATTTTCGCGGTTGCGGCTTCCAGCCCTTGGATTAAATTAGCCTTTGAGCCTTCCCCAGTCAAAGTAGCTCTTGCCCGCGCTATCGATCAGATAGCCCCGTCATTATCCATGAAAAGCGGTTTGGAAATCCAGTCACTTTCAAGAAACCCGGAAGTATGTGAAAAATATCAGAATGATCCTCTAAACCATGATCGAATCTCAGCTCGTATGTATAATGACGTTTACCGGGCTGGTTTGAATTTATTGGACAAGGCTGCGGATTTTCAAATTCCTACTTATGTTTATCATGGTACAGCGGATAGGCTTACATCTCATGATGCTTCCAAGGAATTTGCTCAGCGAGGAAATGGAAAAATAGATTATCGATCCTGGGAAGGATTGTTCCACGAAACACACAACGAACCTGAAGGAGAAATTGTGATTAAGACTTTAGTAGATTGGTTTTTATCAAAAATTTGATAAAATTACGCATATTTATATAGAGAGGAATTGAAATGAGTAAAAGACAAGATTTAAAGGCGTTACGAGCCAAACGCCAACGAATGAGTAAGATCGGCTTGATTGTCGGAATTACCCTGGTGGTGGCTGCGGTCGCGTTTGCCTTTATTTGGCCAAATATAAAACCAATCGGAGAAATCCGTGATGCGAAGGTGATTTCTCGCCCTGACCAGATTGACTTCAATAAAGTTGGTGATCCAAATGCTCCAATCAAAATTGTGGAGTATTCCGATTTTCAATGTCCCTGGTGTGCCTATTTCACCGAGAATTTTGAGCAACTGTTTATTGATAAATATGTAAAAACGGGCAAAGTTCTTTTTGAGTACCGCTCCATGGGGTTATTCATCGGACCGGAATCAATTCAATCCATGGAAGCCGCTTACTGTGCGGGTGACCAGGGAAAGTTCTGGGATATGCACGATATCATTTTCTCAAATCATAACGGAGAAAATATCGGCGATTACACCGACCAGCGACTTAAAGCTTTTGCCGAGAAAATTGGGTTGGATACCGCCGTCTTTAACGAATGCTTTGATTCCAATAAGTATGAAAAACTTTCTCAGGAGGATCAGGCCGCTGGGAACGCGATTGGCGTTCAGGGAACTCCATCAATAACGATTAATGGAACCCTTTCAGAGGTAAGCTTGAATGATTGGGAAAACCTGCAGATCCTGTTAGATGGTATGCTGGAAGCTGCTGAATAAATATGCGAATAAACATGGCGGTGAGCAATCATCGCCATGTTTTTATTTAAACAGGGATAAAAGGTAAACAAATAACGGGGATAAAAACAATGCCGGCAACAAATTTCCGACCCTTATTTTTCTAAGTTCCATCAGACTGCTCACTCCGATGCCCATAAGAAGTATTCCACCGGTGGCGGTCATTTCATTCATCATTGATTCGGTGATGACCCCTTGAAGCTGGTTAGAGAGAAGAGCGATAGTGCCTTGATAAATGGTTACAGGAATCGCTGAAAACATCACCCCGATCCCGAGGGTGGAGGAAAAGGCGATTGAAATAATTCCATCCATAATCGATTTAATAGCCAGCGTGAGATAATCACCGTGTAAGCCATCACTGATCGCGCCTAAAATTGCCATTGGTCCAGTACAAAATAATACCGAGGAAACCAAAAACCCTCGAACAAAATTACTTGAACTTCCATCTGAATTGCCAGTAAATCTTTTTTCCAGCCAAACACCAAGGCCGGCAATTTTACCTTCTATGTTCCACCATTCCCCAATAATGCCCCCAACCACCAAGGCGACCAAAGTAAAGAGCGGATTCTCATTCTTAAGAAACATGGAAAGCCCGACCCCGGCAGTAAACAAACCTAATGTTGAAACGAGTGTACCTTT
Organism: Anaerolineales bacterium; assembly: GCA_035562755.1. Taxonomy (GTDB): domain Bacteria; phylum Chloroflexota; class Anaerolineae; order Anaerolineales; family Villigracilaceae; genus UBA5195. Next base: position 102,378 of record DATMWA010000085.1, on the reverse strand, counting down.
TAGATCATCTGACAGCTTCTTGCCGAAGAGCAGGCCAATTAAACTGCCAATTATGATGAGAACAAAATTGATAATCGTGCCGGTCATAAATCCTTGATCTTTCTGGTCTTTATGCCGTGATGGTAATTTTCATATAACTCGATGGAAAAACAAAACGAGGATAATCGGTTTAAGTACCTAATTAGGAAAGGATTAAAAACTTCACCTTGGATACTCAGACCAACAACGGCTCGTTCAGCCCTGCGAATAATAGCTCGTGCGAGGGAAATGTAAGCGCTGGAAAGAATTTCACCAGGCACAATAAAATCCTTAGGTGTCCCCGCGATGGATGTAATTTCCTCAACCCGTTCCTCAAGCCAGATGATTTGGCTATCATCAATGACCCTGAATTTGTCCGCGGTTTCTTTTTCACAACTAATCTCGGTCATGAGGTGATAAAGATTCTTTTGAACGATCAAAATCCAGTCCTTTGTTCGAGAATCGATTGCCTGCGCTCGGGCGATTCCAAGAGCGGCGCTGGCCTCATCGAGCGCGCCAAGCGCCTCAAACCTTTGATGATTTTTAGGGTGTCTACCTTCACCAAGAATTCCGGTATAACCTTCGTCCCCTTTTTTAGTGTATATTGGTGTCATGTAGAAAATTATACTTTATGGGAAAAATATAGGCATTGTGAAAACCAAATACCACATCCAAATCACCGAGAAAGCGCTGAATGACCAGTTTTCTTCAAACGCGTTGAAGTTGATTTTAGAAGCCAACATAGGTCAAGATAATTTAATTTTCCAGGTCGGGCACGATCATTACCATTACGATAATAATTCCTTTCAACAAGCTGATGCCTATGTTGAAAAATTGCGATACGATTGCCTTGATCAAATCAGACAAGCTAAGTTTATCGAAGCCTGGGGTTCTTTTGGAAGGCTCACTCACACCATCCAGGATTTTTATGCGCATAGTAATTACATCGAGATTATGCTTAAACAATTACCAACCACTGACGATTTGCCAATCAGGGAACCTGGCGGTAAACTCCCTAATGGAACAAGGTCTGGAAAACTGTATTACCCCTGGGAGTTGGTTACTTTTATCCCTGGTTTACCTAATCAGATTGTAGAATTTTTTCCGTCTGATTCTCATGCCCGAATGAACAAGGACGCCCCCGAGAGAATTCACTTTGAGGAGGCATACAATCTCGCAGTAAACGCAACCATTCAGGAGCTTGGTAAAATTACAATACAGTTATCGGATAACGAGAGATTGGCCTTCTTTGACAGGACCGATCATAATAAGTAATAATGGAACAAAGACTGAAAGGTGCCGAGCAATGAACCTGAAAGAAAAAATCACAGAAGAAGTAAAAGATGCGATGAGATCAGGCAATGAAATAAAAAAAAGAACCTTGCGTATGACACAAGCCGCCATCAAACAAATTGAGGTGGATAAAAGAATTGAGTTGGACGATGAAGGGGTGATGGCAGTATTACAGAAAGAAATTAAAATTCGAAAAGAAGCTGTTGAAGAATCGAAAAGCGCGGGAAGAGAAGATCTTTCCGCGGCAGCTGAGGCGGAAATTGAAGTTCTTAAGGCATTTTTACCAGAAGAGTTATCCCCTGATGCGTTACGTGAGCTTGCCGGTTTGGTAATTGCTGATCTTAAAGCCAACTCAATGGCTGATATGGGCAAGGTAATAAAAGAATTAATGCCAAAGGTTGCTGGCAGAGCGAGCGGAGCCGACGTGAGTGCAATGGTTCGCTCGCTATTGCAATAGAAGAATCATCGTGACTGAACAAAAAGATCAGAGCTCTTTTAATCAGAAGGCGTTAATCCCGGCAATCATTTTGCTAATCCTTACCGGAGTAGCGGTGTTTTTTATTCTGGTATTTCCGACCACAATTGAAAGCGACCTCTCATCATTAACCGAAGGACAAGTTGCCCCCAGGGATATTATTGCCCCAACAGATATTGAGTACATCAGTACCGTTCGTACAAACCAAGCCCGGGATGCCGCGGAGAGGACGATCTCTTCTGTGTTCACCCCCCCAGATTCTGGAATAGCCCGCCGTCAAATCGACAAATTGAATGCCGCGCTGGATGACATCCGCGATATTCGGGATGATGAGACGACCACTGATTCGAATAAGATCAAGGAATTACAAAATGTGGCTGACCTGGTAGTTGAAACTCAGATCTTCAGCCAAATCGCGAGTTTGTCCGACTCGCGTTGGAACCTGGTAAGTTCTGAGAGTTTGCGGTTGCTCGAACACACCATGCGGTCCCCAATTAGAGAAGATAACATCGAACAAACCAAAACGAACCTTCATAGCAGCGTAAGCTATTTGCTCGATGAGGATGAGGTTCGAATTGTGGTTAACTTGGTGACCCCTCTGATTGTAACCAACAGCTTTTTCAGTCAGGAGCTTACCGAGGCGGCCATTCAACAGGCAAGGCAATCTGTGGCGCCGGTGACCCAGGTATATTTGGCAGGGGAATCGGTGGTTCAACGTGGCCGTATCCTGACCGAGGTGAATATTGAAGCGCTTGAGATGAGCGGAGTAATTTCACCGCAAGATCCCATCAACGAATATGTTGGCACTGCCTCAATCGTCAGCGTCCTGTTTTTGCTGATTGTGATCTATTTCTATAGAAAAAAGCCATCCTATCTCCGGGATAAGCGCAGCCTACTTATTCTTCTCATTCTTCTAATCCTTTTTATTGTCACAGGCAGATTGGTTATCCCGAACCGCACGGTTCTCCCTTATGTTTTTCCAATTGCGGCATTTGGCTTACTAATAACCACCCTTTTTGGTACAGGATCAGGGATTATTTTTTCTGTTCTCATCTCAATCCTGACGCCATATAATTTGGCGAATGGAACAAATCTGGCAATTTTTTATCTGATTACGTCCTTGAGCGCGGTTTTGACCATAGGGAAAGCACAACGAATCAGTTCCTTTGCGTGGGCGGCATTCATTCAAAGTTTGTTCGGAGTTGGCGTATTAATCGGTATGCGCATGCCGGCGGGTGACCTTGACCTGATCGGCTACCTTACCCTTGTCGGCGCGATTGTTATTAATGGCATCGCATCGGCAAGCTTGGCATTGTTGTTACAGTATTCATTCTCGGAAATGCTGGGGCTTACAACCGGTTTACGTCTGCTGGAAATTTCGAGGTCTGACGCCCCGTTACTTAAGCATTTTTTGAGGACTGCCCCTGGTACCTATCAACATAGCCTGATGGTAGCAAATATGGTTGAACAGGCTGGCGAAAAATTAGATCTTGATACCCTCCTCTTAAGAGTTGGGGCTTTGTACCATGATGTTGGAAAAACCGTAAATCCGGCTTTCTTTATAGAAAACCAGCTTCCCACTAATCTTGACCCTCATGATGATATGGATCCTGCCGCGGTAGCCCAAACGGTTATCCAGCATGTCACTCATGGGGTTGAGTTGGCAAAGAAGTACCGTCTTCCAATTCGAATTATTGACTTTATGCTTGAGCATCATGGCACACTTACCGCTCGTTACTTGTATAATCGGGCGATGAATGAAGCGAAAGAAAACGGCGGCAAGGTGGATGTTGATAAGTTTAGATACCCAGGTCCAAACCCCAGATCCAAGGAAACCGGACTATTAATGCTCGCGGATAATGTGGAAGCGCGCACACGATCAGAAAGACCAAAATCAGAGGCAGAAATCGAATCGATCGTTCAAAGCGCTATCGAATTTTGCCAACATGAAGGCCAGTTAAATGCTACAAACTTTACATTTCGGGACCTTGCCTTAATTAAGGAATCTTTTGTGACCACCTTGACTGGTTTATATCATCCCCGAATTGCCTATCCTACAAGCCCACCCGCGGCGGAGTCTGAATGATAACGATTGATTCAAAAGAAGGACTGCAACCTTTTGTTCATCAAAACTTGCTTAATCAGGCGGTGAATACAGTTTTTGAACACCTGGCAATTGTTGATGAGTTGGATGTTACGGTTTACCTGACCGATAATGAAGAAATCATGGAATTAAATGCTGAATGGATGGGAATTGAGGCTCCGACCGATGTTCTCTCCTTTCCTTCCGAAGAAATGAATATGGACACTGGTAACCAGTATCTTGGAGATATTGTCATATCGACCCAGAAAGCGTTAGAACAAGCTGAAATCAATGGACACCCGTTGGAAGATGAATGTCGGTTGTTGGTGGTGCATGGAATGCTTCATCTATTTGGCTTCGATCATTCCACCGAAGATGAAAAAGCCGAGATGTGGAAAGTCCAAAAACAGGTGTTAACAAAACTCCGCATAGATAATATTAAAATTTCGGAATAACATGTCCATAAGGAAATTCATCCTCGGAAGAATCAGATCAATTCAATTCGCATTTGAAGGTTGGGTAACCGTTCTTCGCGATGAAAAAAATACCTGGGTTCATGCATTTTTTAGCCTACTTGCGATAGGGCTAGGTATTTGGTTAAAAATAACAAATGACCAGTGGATTTTACTTATCTTAACAATCGGTATGGTTTGGATAGCAGAATTTTTTAATTCGGCGATCGAAATGATGATCGACTTAATCAGTCCAGAAATTCATCAGTCAGCTAAAAAAAGCAAGGATATTGGGGCGGCCGCGGTCCTTATTGCTGCCATCGCTTCAGTGGTGATCGGCTTGATTATGTTCTTGCCACCATTTTTACAAAAATTCACTGATGTATTGCGATAGGAAAGGTAGAAATGGCATTGTCATTCCGATTTGGAACGGTTGGCTCCCCCATGGGCACTCCAAAACCTGGGGGTTCTGTAACCGCGATTAAATATTTACGCTCCATTGAGCTCGACGCTTTGGAACTCGGTTGGGTTCAATCCGTTCGGGTATCCGAAGCTACCTGCGCCGAGATTAGGGCAACTTCTCTGGCAGAAAATGTCGCGGTAAGTGTTCACGCTCCCTATTATATTAATCTCAACGCGACCGAGGAAGAATGGCCAAAGTCACGAAAGAGATTAATGGACGCCTCCCGACTTGGGTGTTTGGCTGGAGCTACAGATATCATTTTCCATCCCGGTTCGTACTTTGGAAATCAACCTGGGGATGTACTTAAAATCGCCATTCCCCGCTTGAAGGAGTGTATGGATGAATTAAGGAGTGACGGAATTGGCTGTACCCTGAGACCGGAGACGATGGGTAAAAGCGCGATGCTTGGGTCATTTGAGGATACGATTGAAATGGCGGCGGCGATAGAAGGAGTAAATCCATGTTTTGATTTTGCCCACCTGCATGCTCGCCCTGGGGATGGAAGCATCAATTCCGAAGAGGAGTGGGTGGAGCGTTTAAATATTATTAAGAATCGTTTGGGTCAACAATATTTGGAATCCATGCACATACATCTTTCAGGAATCGAGTATGGACCTAAGGGCGAGAAGTTCCACCTTCCATTATTGGAATCGGATTTTGATTTGTCTGGCCTCTTTAAGGCTTTGGCCAAAGTAGGCGCGAAGGGTCGTATTCTGTGTGAAAGCCCGATTATGGAAGAGGACGCTCTGCGTATGAAAAACGCCTGGATTGAGCTCACAGGCGAATTTTCATAAAATATAAAAAAGGAAAATACAACTAATTAATTATGGATGTACTCTTTCAGGTTATGTTCAACCGCATAAGCCGCCGCTTCCGCGCGATTGTTCACTCCAAGCTTTGAAAGAATGCTGCTTACATAATTTCTGACAGTTCCTTCACCTAAATAAAGTGAACGGGCGATATCTCGGTTGGTTTTTCCTTCTGATACTAACAAGAGAACATGCTTTTCTTGATGACTCAGATTCGCGAACGCGGAGGCTTCTTCTTCCTTCACCGCCTTGCGAACTTCCTGAAAGACTCTCTGAGTTACGGCTGGATCAAGGAGAGCTTCTCCTTTGCTGACCGATTCGAGTGCCCGAAGTAGATCCTCTCCGCCAATTTGCTTTAAAACATATCCGGACGCGCCAGCGCGAATGGCAGAAAAAAGCATCTCATCCTCGGCATAAGAAGTTAGCATGATCACTTTCTTGTCAGGGTAAAGTTTCATGATCTCTTCACAAGCTTCGATCCCCGACATACCCGCCAGGCGAATATCCATCACAATTACATCCGGCTGAGTAAGCCCGGTCTGTTCGATGGCTTCGCGGGCGTTACTCGCTTCACCTACGACCTCAAAATGAGGTTGACGTTCCAGCAGGGATTTTAGTCCCAATCGTACAACCTCATGGTCATCGACCAATAGAATTCTTTGCTTGTTTGTCAAGGCATCCTCCGTGAACTGGAAGTATAAACTACTTGAAATTGAAATTCAAGTGAAGCCTATTCTTCCTCTTTCCGCCGGAAATCCAGGAAGCGATAACCAACCCCACGTTCAGTGAGAATGTATTTTGGGTTGGCGGGGTCTTTTTCCAGTTTTTGGCGTAGATAGTTGATATACAAGCGAACATAATGCGGTTCATCCCTGTATTCATATCCCCAAACGTTGGTCAGTAATTGATCGTGGGATACTACCCAGCCGGCGTTTTGAACCAAATGAAAGAGAAGCCGATATTCGGTTGGGCGTAATTTTACGACCTTACCCTCCAACCAGACTTCCCTTCGATCGAAATCTATTTTTAAGCGTTCGTCAATGGCGATCAATCCATGCATCGAGCCAGTCGCCCCTTCGGTTCTGCGCAGGACGGCTTTAACCCGGCTGACGAGTTCCCGGGGGCTAAATGGTTTGGTGACATAATCATCGGCACCTTTTTCCAGCCCTTTTACCCGGTCATCTTCTTCACCTTTGGCGGTGAGCATGATGATTGGAACGTTGCTAATCTCGCGGATCATTTCAAGAACCTCGAATCCATCAAGGTCCGGCATCATGATATCAAGCAGGATCAGATCCGGGAGCACATCCCGCAGCTTTTGAATAGCCTGCTTCCCATTAAATGCCTCGCTCACCTGAAATCCATCATGTTCCAGGTTTAAACGGATGAACCTTACCATGCGCTCTTCGTCATCGACGACAAGAATACGCCTGCGATCATTAAATTCTGTCATTTCATTCCCTCACTGTTCCAAATATCTGGTCTTCCTCTTCACTCGGCATGACCTCAATAAAGGTAATTCGCTGAACTGGCCAAATCACTTCCATAACATTGGGTTGAATATATGGAAGATCTTTTCCGTCCTTTTTTCTAGGGTGAATTACCCGCAATAACAGGTCAGATGGCTCAGGTAGCGCTTCCACCTCTCCCAGAATCGGCTCTTCGTTACTAATATGAATCAGGACGGTTATCATGTGCGCTTTCTTTGATGAGATCCAGTTTAAACAATTCTATCCACTAAACGTAAAAAAAATCTTAACAGGTTTGCAATTCGCAAAGGATGCAGGAGATATTATCCGGACCGCCCGCCATCAAGGCGAGGTCGATCAACTTATTTACCCTAATCTGGAGGCTTTCGTCACTGGTGATCACGTTTGCCATAACGGCATCATCGACGCAGCCCCACAAACCATCGCTGCAAAGCAGCAACTTATCCTCAGGTTTAAGATCCCGGACAAATAAATCCGGACTTATGTTTCCGGTAACTCCAAGTGCTTTGTATAAAACGTTTTTTTGTGGATAATCTTTGGCTTCTTCAGGTTTTAATTGACCAATTTCTACCAGTCGGTTTACCAAAGAATGATCATTGGTAACTTGTTCGAGAACATCACCGCTGGCAAGATAACAACGGCTATCACCAAGATTGGCGATGTACACTCTGCGATTGATGACAACGGCAAGGGTAATTGTGGTGCCCATATCCTTCCCGTAAGACATGATAGTGTCTTGGCTCTGAGTAACCGCTTGTTTAATCGCCGAAAAAACTACATTTTCATCGCCCAGGTCAATTTCCGGATCGTTAATAAGATCAAGAAGGACCGAGGATGACACTTGGATAGCGAGTTCGCTGGCAAGTTCCCCGTTGCTGTGTCCGCCCATCCCGTCCGCCACAATAAAAACCCCCAACTCAAGGTCATGTTTATGATCACATATCCGATATATGCTGGAGAAAAGGGAATCCTGATTTGATTTTCTAACTTTACCAATTGACCGTCCTGAGCTCGAACAAAGTGTAGATAAAACGATTTCAGGATCGCTTACAGATTCAGAAACTTCCCCACGGCTTTTTGAAAATGAAAGCTTCTTAATCAAGTCGCTAAAAGTTTTTTTCATTCTAATTTTCCGTTCGCTTTGATCGCGTTGAAGGAATGGTCAGTAGACCCGAAAAAAATTAATCCGCTGTATTGAATAGGACTGGAGATCAGTGGAGCGCCGGCATTATATTCCCAGGATAATTTGCCTGATTTTGCGTCCAGACAATAGACCCTACCATCCACTGAGGTGAAATAAAGGTCGTTGCGTACCAAGAGTGGTTTTGAATTTACTTGTCCCTTCGCGTTAAAGCGCCATTGTTCCTTGCCGTTTAGTTTGTTGATAGCGAACAAAGCGCCGCTGGTTGAACCGACATATACCTTTACCTGGTCACAAATTGGTGAACTTATTGAGGCCTTATCGATCAAAATCCGCCAATTGAGCCAGCCGGAGTTGGCATCATAGCAATAAAGGAATGAATCTTTGGAAGAGATATAAACAAATCCACCATCCACCAACGGCGCGGAGCTGATTCCCCGTTTTACTTTAACTTTCCAAACCGCCTGCCCTTTGTAATTGAGGCAAATGAGTTCGCCGCTCTCCGTTCCAAAGTAAATTAAATTATCATAGACAGCTGGATTGGATCGGATTGGGTTTACCGCATCGTATTTCCAAATCAACTCGCCGGTGTCGGGGTTTATATTGCGTAAGTAACCGTCATCACACCCAAAAACCAAAAACTTGTCATTGCCATTGGCTGAAGAATTTATCGCGCCGCCGGTCTGATGGGACCATACTTTTAGGCCATTCTGGCGGTCGATCGCGAACAGGGTGTTATTCTGCGAACCTACCATGATTAGATTCGTAGTGATAAATGGAGTTACGCTGATGCCAGCACCGCATTTGTATTCCCATAAAAAATCGCCCGTTTGCGCATCAAGGCAATAAACCGATCCATCATAAGAGCCGAAGATTATGTTTCCCTCGTCCAATACGGCTGAGCCGCGGATCTCATCCTTGGCATTAAAGGACCAGACTTTTTTTGGATCAGGGAGGGATTGTTCTTGTTTTGAGGTGCTTTGGTCGTCAAGATCTAAATAAATACCTGACTGCTCCGCAGCTTTGATCAAGGCATTTTTAAAATCCTCGATGGTCGCGAATCGATCCTCTGGATCGTATTGCAAGGAACGTGTGATTACTTCTTCAATCTCAGGGGTAATTTCCGGGTTAAAAGTGCTGATTGGCCTATCCGCGAAGGAGAAAGGGGCTTCATTTCGCGGGTCGATCCGGCTAAGCAAATGGTGCAAAGTCGCCCCCAGGGAGTAGATGTCTGTCTTCTCAGAAGCATCACCTCGATATTGTTCGGGGGAGGAATAACCTTCTGTCCCGATCATCGTACCCTTGCTTCCAATTTGAAATGGGCGGGCGATCCCAAAATCAACCAAGGTAATCCGGCCGTTTTCATTGATGAGAATATTGGAAGGTTTGAGGTCACGAAAGATGATTGGAAGAGGCTTGTGATGGTGCAAATAGTTTAACACTTGACATAATTCGATCGCCCAATGAATGACTGTATCAAGGGGTAAAAACGTTGGGCTGGAACGAAGAATTGACTCGAGGTTTTCTCCTCGAACTAATTCAAGAATGAGATAAGAACGCGTATCAATGGTAAATGTATCAAAAATCTTGGGAATCGCGGGATGGTCAAGCATGGCGAGAATATTCGCTTCTCGCTCAAAATTTTGGATGATTGTCTTTCGGATTTCAGAATCGCTTGTGCGGATGAATAATTCCTTAAGCGCTATCAGTTTTTCTGCCTTTGTGAAATGAAGGTCTTTGGCGAGATAAACTGAGCCCATTCCGCCTGATCCAATTACTTTTTGGACAAGATAGCGATCCGCAACAATATCCCCGCTCTTAAGTTGAAATTCCTTATCAAGCATTTTTGTCGATAATGTGTCCAAACAGCCTGCTTTCACAATCGTTGGATTCTTTAATTACAAATTATAGTCTAAAATGATTTTGGACAGTGTCTCCAAAAAATTTTTTAGCTGTTTATAAAGGGAATGATGAGAATTCTCGCGGTTAGTGACGAAGCGGTGGAACGCTTGTATTCATCGAGAGTAACAGAAAATTTTCCAGGCATTGAGGCAATCATTGGTTGTGGAGACCTGCCGAAATATTACCTTGATTTTTTAGGCTCTGTTTACAATCTTTCTGTCCTTTTCGTACCCGGAAATCACGATGATTACACAGCTGGGGCGGTGGCCGAGCCAGAGCAGGTTGGGGACAACATCGATGGGCAGGTTATCGAATATAAAGGATTGACCTTCGCCGGATTAGGAGGATCAATTTTGTATAACCGTTGTTCAGCAAATCAATACACTCAAAAAGAAATGGATTATAAAACCAGAAAGTTGATGCTTAAGGTTTTAGTTCACAGATTTAAAACCGGAAGGCAGATTGATGTTTTTGTAACCCATTCACCGCCCTTTGGAATCCACGACGATCCAAACGATCCTGCTCACATTGGATTTAAAGCTTTTAATGGATTTATCAGGTTGGTTAAACCGCGTTTTATGCTCCACGGTCATACGATCTTTTATGACCAGAATATAAAAAATTTTACAACTCTTAAATTTTCTACCAGAATCGTTAACATTTATCCTTATCGGGTACTCGAAATTTAACTTCACTCAACTGGTAAAGACCACCCCATGTTCTTTCATAGAGTACCAGCAATTGTTACCGATGATGATGTGATCAAGCACTTCGATCTCGAGAATTTTCCCCGCCTGGATAATCCCACGGGTGACAGAAATGTCATCGTTGCTTGGGTCAGGATCACCGCTTGGGTGATTATGAAAAAGGATGATCGCGGAACAATTCTTGCGGACTCCCTCCTTGAAAACTTCAGCAATCCTGATTTGAGATGAGCTAACTGATCCGCGGTACAGGGTTTCGGTAGTTATCACCCTGTTTCGACGGTCAAGAAGCATGATTCGAAATTCCTCCTGTTCCAATCCACCCATGGAATGAAGGAGAAGATCAGCCGCGTCCTTAGGAGAACTGATTGACCGTTTTTCCTCTGGACTCTCGAGTGAGAGGCGATGTCCGAGTTCAATCGCCGCTTTGATGGTTGCGGCTTTGGCAAGTCCGAGGCCGAACTCGCCGCGCAGTTCAGAAAATGGCGCCCGATAAATTCCGCGTAACCCCTTGTACTTGAACAACAAATTGTTGGCAATTTGGATCGCGTTTTTGCCTTTTACACCGGTACGCAGCAGGATGGCGATCAATTCACCATTGTTTAAAGCTTCGGATCCTTGTTTGGCTAATCTTTCTCTTGGCTTGTCATCTTCGGCCATGTCACTGATACGGTAATTAAACTCAGGTTCACCATTTTCCATTGTGCTTCAGCGCTCCTTAGAATTAAATTATAAGGTTAAGCATTCGTATTTGAACTTCCCTGTCTTCAGATCTGGCGATCGCGGAAAGATCAAATGGAACAACACTGAACTTGACATATGCGAGTTGGGTACTATAATAATTCTTGCTTAAAAATTAAATGCCCTATAAGCGCTCTTATCCAGAGAGGTGGAGGGAACGGCCCTATGAAACCTCGACAACCGAACGCAAATATTGCGACACGGTGCCAAATCCGTCAGATTTACGCTGGGAGATGAGAGGGTAATGAAATGTCTACATTTCGCCCTTTCAATTTGCAGAATGGGCGAAAACTTTTAAAAGGAGTAGATATGTCAAACACATTTATGAATTCCGAAAAATTATTGTTTACCTCTGAGTCGGTAACCGAAGGACACCCCGATAAACTTTGTGACCAGGTTTCTGACGCGGTTTTGGATGCGTGTCTCGAGCAGGACCCTAATTCCAGAGTGGCTTGCGAAACCGCGACCAAGACAGGAATGATAATGGTCCTCGGTGAGATTACGACCAACGCTTTTGTCAACTTTGATGAGCTGGTCCGTTCTGTGGTTAAGCAAATTGGCTATGACGACAGCAGCAAGGGTTTTGATGGTAATACTTGTTCGGTGTTATCCGTAGTTGCCAGTCAAAGCCCCGATATTGCCCAGGGAGTTGATTTGGCGTTGGAGGAACGAGCCAAGGAGCCAACTGAAAATGTTGAGGATAAGGTTGGGGCCGGTGATCAAGGTATGATGTTTGGTTTTGCCTGTAATGAAACTGAGACTCTCATGCCCATGCCGATTTATTTAGCTCACAAACTTACCCGCCGATTGAGCGAAGTTCGAAAAAATGGGAGACTGCCCTGGCTTCGCCCGGATGGTAAAAGCCAGGTGACTGTTGAATATTCCTTTGGAAAACCAAAAAGGATTGACACAGTTTTGATTTCAACCCAACATGCTGAAAGTGTTTCCTACGATGAACTTTACAAGGCTATCGTAAAGGAAGTCATCACCCCTGTGTTGCCGGTTGAATTGGTTGACAAGGACCTCAAGATTTACATCAATCCAACCGGGCGTTTTGTGATCGGTGGTCCAATGGGTGACGCTGGTTTGACCGGTCGAAAGATCATTGTTGATACTTATGGCGGTATGGGAAGACACGGTGGCGGTGCCTTTTCAGGAAAAGACCCGACAAAGGTAGACCGTTCTGCCGCTTATGCGGCTCGTTGGGTGGCCAAGAATATTGTTGCCGCTGGCCTTGCCGATCGATGTGAAATTCAAGTCGCCTACGCGATTGGTGTAGCGCATCCGCTTTCGATCAATGTTGAAACCTTTGGCACCGGAAAGATCTCTGATGATGCCATCACGAGCCTGGTAGAAAAACAATTTGATCTGCGTCCCGGCGCGATCATTCGTCAACTTGACCTTCGACGCCCAATTTATCGCCAAACTGCCGCTTATGGGCATTTTGGCCGGGATGATATTAACCTTCCCTGGGAAGCCACTGATAAAGCAGAAGGTCTCCGCAAAGCCGCGGGATTCTAATAAAACCATTTAATGAAAAAAGAGTTGCCTTGACCAACAAGGCAACTCTTTTCTTTTAAGCCTATTCGAACTGCTCCAAAGGAAGCCAATTAAGCACGTTTTTGATGTTGGTATCCCAGTAAACCCAATTATGATCTCCTGCCGATTCTTCATAGGTGTAATCGAAATCAAGGGTCTGAATCAATTCACGAATTCTCAAATTATTCGCGTAAAGGTCATCTTCAGTACCGCAGCATTGATACAAACGTGGTTTGGTTTTTTGGTTATTAATCTTTTTTAACAACCAGGGAATGTCATCAGGAGTGTCTGTTACATTAATTGGATTACCAAAGGCGAGCCCCATTGGTAATGGAAATCGTGGATCAGGATCTTCTTTATTTTTCTCAACCGCGAGTTGGATATCTAAGACGCCTGACAAGGAAGCCGCGGCGGCAAATCGTTCTGGATAAGAAAGGGCGATCTTAAAGGCGCCGTATCCTCCCATGGAAAGGCCGGCAACAAAGTTATTTTCTCTTTTTGCGGATAGATGGAAGGTTTTTTGAATAAATGTCGGAACTTCAAGGGCAATGTGATCGAGAAAGTTGAAGCCATGGCGCATATTGGTATAGAAGCTATTCTGGGCGTTGGGCATTACCACAGCTAAATTGTATTCACGGGCGTAATATTCAACCTTCGTCCTTCTTAGCCAGCCGCTATGGTCATCTGAAAAACCGTGCAGTAAGAAGAGTGTTTTTGTGTTTTGAGTTGTTCCATCTATGTCCTCCAAGGTCGGCATTAAAACATTCAAGCTTGTTCGGTGACCTAGTTCGGTGGAAGCGAAGTTGACCTCGAACAAATTCATGATTACCTCACAATATTTAGCCTAAGCCAATCAGTGGCAGAAATTGCAGCCCAATCAACGTGACAACAATGCCTAATGCTGCCCCGGCGATGACATCCGAAAAATAATGAACTCCCATCATTACTCTGGAAAACGTGACCAGCGGTGCCCAAATTGCTAACAATATGGCCATCCAGGTTGGACCAAGAGCTATGGCGATTGCGGCTATCAAAAACGCCCTGGCGGCATGACCCGATGGAAAAGAATGTGGGTCGGTATTGCGGTAAATAGCACCCCATTCCCCTTCCGGCCTTTTTCGGCGAATTGAAAATTTGAAGAAGAGGACGATTACCGCCAAGACAACAATGAGAAACAATTGAACCAGAGCCCATTTTTGCCAAAAAAGGTCACCAATTATCCATAGAAGAACAAGACCAATTCCCCAGAACCATGAATCTCCGGAATGAGCAAAAAAGGTGGCCACATTTCGGAGCAGCCCAGGCTTTTCGGCAACCCTCATTTTGCGGGAGACCGATTCATCAACCGCTAAAATTCTGGCGAATAAATTTTCCATCATTTTACTTGCGGTCCGTCGATTTCGCCGCAAAATCCTTCCGCAAAATCTCCAATTGGTGCGGTTTGTCAACATCCATGCCAGCTTCAGCCCATGGCCAAACAATGGCTTTGCCTTTGATCTTCAATGACTCTGAAACCCTGCGGACAGCGTCTTCGAGAGTTAATTTTTTCATGACGAAAAGAATCAATGTCATAAAACCAATGGTCGCCGCTTGACGAAATGGTGATTTACGACTACCGATCAATTCTTCCCAGGTATTTAAATGTTCAGTTGCCATTCTGTAATTAGCTACGCTGATGTCCGCGCCGCAGACTTCCATATCTTTAAGGGCTGACCAGGTCCGACGAGAGTCAGGATATCTTTTTTCCATAACCTCTTTTTTAATTACCCCGTAATGAATATCCGAAGGGTCTTTTTCAACCTCATTAATCAACCATTCGACCATTTCGGTGGTAATCCCCGGAATATCCGATGATGCGATGATAATGCGCTCAGAACTGGGATCCATCTCTTTGATTTTTTTAAACCCCGCAACGATATTGGCAAGCATCTTCCCTTGATTGGGTAAAAAAACCACTTTTTCGCTCGCGTTTAAGCCATCCCTCTCATTTAGCCCAATCACAACAATATTATGGATCTTTGGGCTCTTTTGCAAGGCATCTAAAACCCACTGAGCCATTGGTTTTCCAGCTATATCCAATAAGGCTTTTGAGTTACCCTGGGTATAAGCGAATAAAGGATCTTCAGGTTTTGGGATGCCTCCCGCGGTGATGATCGCATTCATAATTACCTCCTAAAATGATGGATTAATTCAATTCCTGAAGTTGTGGTTTAAAGTCTAATCGGTTTAGTAGTTCGGTATATTCTTCATAAGTCAGTTTTCTGTTTTTTCCAGAAATGGCAATTAGCGCTGACTCGATCATGTTGGTACCAAAGGAGCGTCCATCCAGTACCGGCGTTGTAGTGATGAGATATTTTACGCCGCATTGCTTAAACAGAGCGACATCTTCTGGGGTTGTAGTGTTGGTGACAATAATCTTCCCTGTAAGGTCATCAGGCATATATTTTTTAATGTAATGACAATCACCCGCAATGACCGTTGCCCATTGAAAAAATTTTTCAAACTTAGGCGTTCGGGTTTCCTGTTTTGCGCCGGTAGGGTAGACCCATTTAAACGGAACACGGGAAATAACCGGCATAAGAATTCCAACAAGAGTCTTAATCTGTTTTGTTGTGTGGAGCGGTATGGGAATATCGAGTGAAAACATCAAATCCCCAAAAACTGTTTCGTACCCTAGTTCAGTAAATGATTTGGTTAAGCCCCATCGATCAGAACCGGTCATGATCAATGTCTTTCGCCCTTTTTCTTTAATATAGTCGCCCAATTCTTGATCGATCATCGGGGCAGCCATATTTTCAAGTGTATTCTTTACACCAGTGCCA
This sequence comes from Anaerolineales bacterium, assembly GCA_035562755.1. GTDB lineage: Bacteria > Chloroflexota > Anaerolineae > Anaerolineales > Villigracilaceae > UBA5195. The sequence goes on along the minus strand of DATMWA010000085.1, from coordinate 86,446 downwards.
TCCACAACCGGGGTGTGTTTAATATAGCGAACCATCGAACTGACTGAGTGGAGCGGATACCATTTATCATCGACCATCAGGCCTAAATCGGCCCCGCCGACGCCAAAGGCTTCCACTTTTCCATCTAATTCCTTGTAGAGTAAGGCGGCTTTTTCCATGTCGCCATCGGTACCGATCCGCTCGATTACCACCTTTTCCCCTAAAAGTTCAACTTCCACAGACTTGTTTCTCTTGGATGAGCCAATACTAATGCTTACGGCACGCTTCATAAAAATTGCTCCATTTTATAAATTAATTAAAGTATACACTGATGAGTTTACTTCGTTTCGAAATGTATTAATTAATTGAGGATTAGGTACAATAAATAATATTTTCAAAATTGGAGAAATGATGGACCCGATTCTTTATAACCGTCAAGCTTGGGATCGACAAGTTGAATCTGGCGAGAATCCATGGACTATGCCAGTGGACAGTGCCCTTATAAAGAAGGCACGCAAGGGACAATTTTCAGTTTTACTGACAGAGAATATCCCAACACCGGCGTCCTGGCTTCCTCCTATGAAAGGATTACGTATCCTCGGCCTCGCGTCAGGAGGTGGTCAACAAGGTCCGCTCTTTGCGGCGGCTGGAGCAGAAGTTACCATCCTTGATAATTCACCAAAGCAATTGGATCGTGATAATCAGGTGGCAGCGAGGGAAGGATTAACTTCCCTTAATACCATCCTGGGGGACGCCAAGGATCTGTCGATGTTTCCTGATGAGACATTCGATCTCGTGTTTAATCCCGCATCCAATGTGTTTATGCCCGATGTTCGCCCAGTCTGGAAGGAAGCTTTTCGGGTTTTGAAAAGAGGCGGAACTTTGTTAAGTGGCTCGATGAGCCCTGTCCTCTATCTGTTTAAGGAAGAAGATTTTGATTCTGGTAATTTAATTGTCACCCAAAAAATTCCCTATGCCGATGCTGAACATCCTGAGATCGTAGAAAGATTGGTAAAAATTAACCGGCCTTTGGAATATGGCCATTCTCTAACAGATTTGATCGGCGGCCAAATTGACGCGGGCTTTCATATAATAGGATTTTTTGAAGATTACCAATCCGACACCGCTCTGAGCCGTTATATCGCGTCGTATGTGGCAACCAGAGCATTGAAACCATAATTTTGCTAATCTTGACCCTCCACTTTCATTATGTTAAGATCAATTCAGGCGTTTAGGTTACAGGAGTAATTAGTCTATGAACCGAAAAATATTGGTTTTCTTGTTAGTATGTTTCCCTCTACTGTTCAATGCGTGTGAGCGGTCAGCACTTGACAATTCGATCAGCAATGATGATAAGCAGGCGGCTCAACCAACCACCGGGGTAAAGGGTTTAAATGTGATCGAAATCGCTGGCACTCAAACTGCCCAGGCTGGCATTGGAGTGCCAACTCAAACAAGGATCGCTTCTGGTACATCTACCGTGACAGCCTCCAATGATGAAGTTAATTTTCCAACTCCTACCTCATTGGGCGGCGTTGCTGAGACTGGATTAACTCAGCCAGCCGCAACAGCCACTCCAGGCATGCAAAGCGCGGCAACCAAGGTTGCCTCCACCCAGGCGCCGCCGGCCACCAGTGTTCCCCCCGCCAATCCGGGAACTTATGTGATGAAAGAAGGCGAATTTCCTTACTGCATTGCCCGCCGGTTTGATGTTGATCCTGGTGAACTGATGACATTGAATGGTATTTCCCCAAACCAAACCTATTTTCCACCAGGAACCGAGATTAAAATTCCTACCAGTGGAAATACATTTCCCTCTGAGAGATCACTGGAGGTACATCCAACCACTTATTCAGTCGGATATGGTGAGACGTTGTACACAATCGCATGTAAATTTGGCGACGTAGATCCCAATGCGATAGCTGCCGCAAACGGCATTGCCGTTGACAGCGAGTTGGAGGCTGGAACGGTTTTACAAATTCCATAAATTTAATAAGTCTGAAAAGGCGAGCATGAACTTTGAGAAAATTAGTTCTTCCATTGAATACTATGGAAGGGCATTTAATGTAAGAAAAGACCATTTTAGAACGCCTAGCAACAGAACCAAAGCGTATGATGTAATCGACCATGTCAATTCTGTTTGTATGGTGCCAATTGACTCCCAGGGACATATCTATTTTATCCGACAATTCAGGCCAGCAATCGGAGAACACTTATTGGAATTGCCTGCCGGCACTCTTGACAATGAAGAACCTTTCGAACAAGGCTGCATGCGTGAGCTGCGTGAGGAAATCGGCATGGAGGCGAAAAACGTCCTCAGATTAGGCGCATTTTATCTGGCGCCGGGCTATTGCACCGAATTAATGGAGGCTTTTTTGGCAAGTGAATTGGTAGAAAACCCACTTCCTCCTGATGATGATGAATACCTGGAACTGATAAAGATACCGATCAAAATAGTTTATCAGATGGTAAATGAAGGAAAAATTACAGATTCTAAGTCCCTTGCCGCTCTTTTACTCGCCAAAGCCCATTTCGAGAAACAACTCACTGATTGAGGTCAGAAAAACAAAGAAAAGTGGACTCGTTAATCTTGAATGATTCTTATTTAAGTCTGCCTGCCTGCGGGCACTTAGGCGAAGACTGCTGTTTTATGGCATAATTGGCGTAAGAATTTTCAGTTCATTTCACAGTTTTACTGTGTACAATTTCGATTCAAGGAGAACTAATGAGCAAGCGACCTGTTATCACGATCGATGGTAACGAAGCAGCAGCGTCTGTAGCTTACCGCGTAAGTGAAGTTATCGCAATTTACCCGATTACCCCATCTTCAACGATGGGTGAATTATCCGATGAATGGGCGTCAAAATCCAAACCAAATGTTTGGGGTACTATTCCACATGTTATCGAAATGGAATCTGAAGGCGGCGCGGCCGGGGCTGTACACGGCGCGCTTCAAACCGGAGCGCTTTCTACAACTTTTACAGCCAGCCAAGGTTTGCTGTTGATGATCCCAAACATGTACAAGATCGCCGGTGAACTAACCAGCACAGTTTTTCATATCGCCGCCCGTTCAATCGCCGCGCAAGGGCTATCAATTTATGGTGATCATCAGGACGTAATGGCTGCCCGCCAAACCGGTTGGGCGATGTTGTCATCTGCCTCAGTCCAAGAAGCATTGGATATTGCCGCGATTGCTCATAGCTCCACCTTGAGTTCCCGAATACCGTTCATTCACTTTTTTGATGGATTTAGAACGTCTCACGAGGTCGCCAAGATCGAACAATTGACCGACGAAGACTTGAGAGAGATGATCGATCTTGACCTGGTTCAGGAACACCGCAAACGAGGTTTATCGCCAGATCGCCCGTTCATTCGGGGAACTTCACAGAATCCGGATGTTTACTTCCAAGCCCGTGAAACTGTAAATCCGTATTATCAAGCGGTTCCTGAAATTGTTCAAAAAGCGATGGATAAATTTGCCAAACTTACCGGCAGAAAATATCGGCTGTTTGATTATGTTGGTCATCCTGAGGCTGAGCGGGTGGTTGTAATTCTCGGGTCGGGTGGCGAGTCTGTAGAAGCAACAGTCACAGATTTGATCGCTAAGGGAGAAAAAGTTGGATTAATTAAAATTCGACTCTTCCGTCCATTTAGTATCTCCCATTTTATAAATGCTCTTCCTGCCACGGTCAAAAAGATCGCAGTTCTTGATCGCACCAAGGAACCTGGTTCAGCGGGTGAACCACTCTATCTGGATATCGTCAACGCACTTTTTGAAACCCAGAAAACTCACATTCAGGTTATCGGCGGACGATATGGCTTATCTTCAAAAGAGTTCACCCCCGCGATGGCCAAAGCTGTTTTGGATGAACTTAAAAAGGATCAACCCAAAAACCACTTTACGGTTGGAATTAAGGATGATGTTACCTTTACCAGCCTTGATGTGGATAACAGTTATTCAGTTGAAGACCCTGAAACTGTTCGCTGTGTTTTCATCGGCTTAGGTTCGGATGGTACGGTTGGGGCTAATAAAAATTCAATCAAGATCATCGGCGAAGAAACCAATAACTACGCTCAGGGCTTTTTCTATTACGACTCCAAAAAAGCCGGTACGCTTACCCAGTCACATTTACGGTTTGGCCCAAAGAAGCTGACCGCGCCTTACCTGATCGCAGCCAACACCGCGAATTTTGTGGCCTGTCATCAATTCAGCTTTCTTGAGCGGTTTGATGTAGTAAAGTATGCCCAACCAGGTGGTACTTTCTTGTTAAACAGTATTTATTCTGAGGAAGAAGTTTGGGACAACCTGCCTATTGAGGTTCAGCAAGCGATTATTGCCAAGAAGTTGAAATTCTATAACATTAATGCTTATGAAGTGGCTGAGCTGACCGGGATGGGTTCCAGGGTTAACACGATCATGCAGACTTGTTTCTTCGCGATTTCTGGAGTTTTACCTCGCGAGCAGGCAATTGATGAAATCAAGAAAGCAATCAAGAAAACTTATGGCAAGCGAGGCGAAGGCGTTGTTCGAAAAAATTACGAAGCGGTAGACCAATCCATCGCCCACCTGAAAGAGATTAAGTATCCTGAAAAGGCTACCAGCAAATTCTCCATGCGTCCGCGCGTTCCTCAAGAAGCCCCCGATTTTGTTCAAAAGACTCTTGGCCCAATCATCGCGCTGGAAGGTGAAGAAATACCTGTATCGATGATGCCGGCTGATGGAACGTTTCCGAGTGGAACCACCCAATGGGAAAAGCGTAACATAGCTCTGGAAATACCTGTTTGGGAACCAGATCTTTGTATTCAATGCGGGAAATGTGTCTTTGTCTGTCCTCACGCGGTCATTCGCCACAAGGTTTACGAAAAACCTGCCCTTGAAAATGCCCCGGCAACTTTCAAGTCCATGGATTCGAAATTTAAGGAATTCCCCGGCATGGCATATACCGTTCAGGTGGCTCCAGAAGATTGTACTGGCTGTACGCTGTGTGTCGAAGCTTGTCCTGTAAAAGACAAGGAAGACCCGACCAGAAGAGCGATCAATATGGCGCCGCAAGCCCCACTGCGCGAGGAAGAGGCCAAGAATTGGGACTTCTTCTTCAAATTACCTGAGGTTGACCGTACCGCTTTTAATCCCTCAACCATTAAAAACTCACAATTACTCCAACCGCTCTTTGAATTTTCTGGGGCATGCGCTGGCTGTGGTGAAACTCCCTATATCAAGCTGGTTTCCCAGTTATTTGGTGACCGCGCGATTGTCGCTAACGCTACGGGTTGTTCTTCCATCTATGGAGGCAATTTGCCCACGACTCCCTGGACAGTGAACAAAGAGGGCAGAGGACCTGCCTGGTCTAACTCGCTCTTCGAAGACAATGCCGAGTTTGGTATGGGGATGCGCCTGACTCTTGATAAGCAAACTGGTTATGCCCGGGAACTAGTCGCTGAACTGAAACCAAATCTAGGCGAATTGGCAGATGAAATTCTGAATGCGGATCAATCCACTGAGGTCGCGATCAGCGCGCAACGAAAACGAGTAGAGTTACTCAAAAACAAATTGACTGGGAAAACTGACCCGCGTTCAAAGGACCTTTATAGTCTGGCTGACATGCTGGTTAAAAAATCAGTCTGGATTATCGGTGGAGATGGCTGGGCTTATGATATTGGATTCGGTGGATTGGACCATGTTCTCGCCTCCGGGAAAAATGTTAATATTCTGGTATTGGATACAGAGGTATATTCCAATACAGGCGGACAAGCCTCCAAGGCTACTCCTCGCGCCGCAGTCGCAAAATTCGCGACGGGTGGTAAAGGAGTCGGTAAAAAGGATCTCGGTTTAATCGCCATGTCTTATGGTTCGGTATATGTAGCCCGGGTGGCGATGGGCTCGTCTGACGCTCAAACTTTGAAAGCTTTTATTGAGGCAGAGGCTTACGATGGACCATCCTTAATCATTGCCTACTCTCACTGTATCGCTCATGGCATCGATATGTCCAAGGGTCTTGAACAGCAAAAACTGGCGGTTCAATCCGGTTACTGGCCTCTATACCGTTACAATCCTGACCTGGCGGAAGCTGGTAAAAATCCGCTGGCGATTGATTCCAAAAGCCCGTCCATTCCATTGGAACAGTTTGTTTACAACGAAACCCGGTACAGGATGTTGGTGCAGAGTGATGAATCTCGAGCAGAAGAATTGTTGAAACAGGCTCAGAGCGATGTAGATAAGAAGTGGCAATTCTATTCACAAATGGCCGCGATGAACTTTACCAATTCAGAAGAATAAACCAGAATCACAAAGAATTTAAAAACAAAAAGGCTGGCAAAAATTTTTGCCAGCCTTTTCAATTTATAAGCGATTTAAATCCGTTCGTAACGATCGACCGGGATAACGAACAAGGTAAGGATTTTCTCCTTGGGGGAACGGGAAGATACACTTTCCTTCACATTTTGAATGAAATCTTCAACCACCTCATCCTCGACACCACTGAGTAAGGTTGTATTCCCTTTCCGAAACAGACCTCCGGTTGAGGCGATTCTGGTTACCCGGTACTTGTTAGAGGTTAAGGATTGAATGATTTTTTCCGCCTCATCGTCCTTAACGATGGTGATAATCATTTTCATTTCAAATCTCCTCGTAACGCTCAATCGGGTATGAAAAAATAGTAGCGCCACCAATGGTTACCGGAATGGGGGGCGGCATGGGGATGGTTGTTCCTTCCATCGGCATGGTGATATATTCGATCCGTTTTTCACATGTATGGGCTAACACTTCAAACACTTGGTCGATTTGAGAGTCCTCCAAACCGATCAAAAGCGTGTAATTCTTTCTGCCTAAAAAACCACCAGAACTGGATAACTTGGTAATTTTAAGCCCAAGTCCGTGCAAAGCATTGAGACTTTTCTCCAAATCTCGTTCCTGAATGATTACAGTGATAAGTCGATTAATTGTTTTCATTTGTGCATTAATAATAACCCAAACCCAGGGAAAATCAGGATTTTTTTCGGCTTAGTTTTTCAAAAATCAGATTATGTAATACTGGATTGGCGGCAACCACTGAAAGCGGTTCTTTGAGATAGTTTGGATCTCCCTCGATATTGGTAACCTTGGCTCCCGCCTCCTCGGCAATCAATCCTGCCGCGGCAATATCCCAAGCCTTGATAGATAATTCCCAATACCCATCCAGGCGTCCGGCGCCTACATAACTTAAATCCAGGGCGGCTGAACCAAGTCTGCGGACTCCCTGTGATAATTTTCCGAATTTTTCGTAGTTTTCAAAATTGTTGGTTTCTGTATACCAAGCGTCATACGGGAAGCCGGTTACGAGCAGGCTTTTTTTCAATGAGTCCTGATTTTTTACCTGTAAGCGATTTCCATTTAATGTGGCGCCCAGGCCACGTTCAGCGCTGAACAATTCCCCGCGCATGGGGTCATAGACCGCCCCAAGCCTTACCTGACCTTGAAAAGAATATGCGATTGAAACACAGAAAAATGGGACACCATGGGCATAATTAACCGTACCATCAAGCGGATCAATGATCCAAAGATGTTCAGACTGGTTTTGGCTTTCCCCGGATTCTTCGGCGAGGAATTTATGGTTTGTGAAAGATTGATTGATTGAGGATATGATAAAGCGCTCGGTCTCGTGATCCACATGGGTTACCAAATCGATATCACTTTTGAATTTAATTTCGAGTTCTTTTTCGTAATTGGCGGATAAAATCTTACCTGCTTGCAGCGCAAGGTTTTGGACAAATTCTAATGTTGGTGTGTTCATTGGTTATTCCTGTTTGCTTAGATTTTGTAGAATAGTTTTTACATCAGCGAGTTCATTTACGATATTGGCTTTTTCAGTTAGGGCGCTATTCAACAGATTTTGATACGAAGAATTCTGTGGTTCGCTGACGCGATTTGTGAGTAATTGAAAACGGGCGATCTGAGCGTTTTTATCCGAAAGCTTTGCTTCCAGTCTGTCCTGATATCGTTTATAGAAGTCTAATGGTTCGAGGGGGGAGGTGGGTAAGTGGTTGATCTTAGAAAGAATTTCCTCAATGTTCTGCAAAAATTCGCTCAGATCAACTGGCTTGGTGATGAAACGGGTCGCCCCTAAATTCATAGCGAAGTCCTTATCATCTGAGCTGACGTAGGTTGCGGTAAGTAAGATGACCGGAATATTTGCAAAATTGGGGGCGGAGGTGCGAAGCTTGTGCAAAAAAGTAAATCCATCCATTCTTGGCATCATGATATCGGTAATCACCAGAGCTGGGTTGAATTCAAAAACCTTGTCCAACCCTTCTTCGCCGTCTTGGGCTGTAACGACCTGATAGCCTTTGTAATCCAATGTAAAGCGAATCAGTTCCAGAAGATTGGGTTCGTCCTCGATAACCAAAATTGGAAATTCAGGATTTTTCATTACCAGATCTTTTTTCCAAAGGCGGAAAGGATCAACTCCACCGCGAGTGAAGCAGTGCGATTCATGTCATCCAGGATTGGATTAACTTCTACCATGTCCATACCGAGTAATTTACCCGTTTCAGCAATCATCTCACAAGCCAAGTGCGCTTCCCGGTAGGTAAGACCACCTGGAACCGCGGTGCCAACCCCTGGGGTATGACGTGGGTCAAGCGAATCCGCGTCAAATGACAAATAGAGCCCATCTGTATTTTTTGCGACCAAATCGAGGGCTTCTCTCATTACCGCAAACATGCCTTTTCGATCGATCGCGTCCATACCATAGACATGGGCGCTGGTGGCAAGTAAATTATCCCTTTCACCAGCATCGATGCTGCGTGCCCCGATGATCGCGACGTTATTTGGGTTAAGAGAAATGTGGTCACCTTCCCACAGGTGGGTAAGGCGAGAGTCGCCTAATCCACAAAGAGCCGCCAGAGGCATTCCATGAATATTTCCACTGGGAGAAGTATCGGGAGTGTTAAAATCCGCGTGTGCGTCAATCCAGATAACGCCAATATTTCTGTTTCTTGCCGCACCGTGGATTGTACCTAGGGCGATACTATGATCGCCGCCGAGCACGAGGGGAATTTTTCCCTGTCCTATCGCGGTAGAAACCGCCCCGGAGGCTCGTCGAGCCATGGGGACGATGCAATCGATGTACTTGAGCTTTGGTTCGCTTATCTTGCAAGTTTCGGCAATTGGTACCGGGATATTGCCGCTATCCACAAATTCAAATCCATTGGCGGCCAATTCACGATGCAGCCCAGCATAGCGAATCGCGCTCGGGCCCATATCTACCCCATGCCTATCCGCTCCTAAGTCTAAAGGTATTCCGATGATCTCGATCATCATTTATTCTCCGTTGGCGGTTGATTCCGCGGATTCCCACTCCGAGTGCAATTTATTGAAAAACGCAACCATGTATTGGTGGCGTTCCTTGGCAATTTTTTTACCCGAATTGGTAAACATTCTGCCCTTTATTTTACTCAATTTAACAAGATATTCATGATAAGCGCTGTGCGGTTCGCCGGGCGCTAATTCACCAGTCGTGATGAATTGGGTAGAAGGAGGGAAATAAAATGGTTTACCAGAAATCGCGGCATAGGCAATTGCACGAGCAACACCTACCGCGCCAATCGAATCTAATTTATCAGCGTCAAAAACAACCATAGCCTCGATTGTGGCTGGCTTTTCTTCAACTGAGCGAAATCGATGAGCACGAATGCAATGTTGAATTTTTTCAATTTGGTCAGTGGAATAATCGTGGACTTTTAATATTTCCGCGGCGAAAGCCGCGGATCGAATGTGATGTTCTTTGCGGGCAGCGGCCAAGTCTGGTCCATTTCCTCCAGCATCATGCAATAATGCCGCCGGTAAAACGATGTCCAAATCCGCGCCTTCTAAAACACCCAAATAACGCGCCATTCGGTAAACTCGCATGATGTGGTTAAAATCATGGACAGGATCGGGGGAGGTATACCATTCGCTGGCGAGGTCAGGTGTGATCATGATTAGTCCTTCCAATTCCTTGTGAAAATTCTGTTTCTGCTTCAGGTTTGATTAAGTATAATCAAACTATGACCGCGGATAGAATAAGAACTCTTACAATTGAGGCATTTGTTATTCGGCATCGTGATTGGGGTGAATCAGATCGAATCATTACTACTTATTCCAAAGAGCTCGGAAAAGCCCGACTCGTAATCAAAGGCGCGAGGAAAATTCAATCCAGAAAGGCTGGACATTTGGAACCATTTTCTCGTGTTCGGATGCAACTTTCCAGAACGAGCGATCTTCCAATTGTTACTCAGGTGGAAACCATTACATCCTTTCAGCCTTTAAAAGAAAATCTGGACCTGATCGTCAAAGCTTCCTATCTGGCGGAACTGGTCGAAAAATTTACCCAGGAAGATCAAGAGGGAGAACCACCATTGTTCCGGTTAATCTCGGATACATTAGATCGTTTGATGGATCCTCAACGTTCCTGGAATGCGCTTCGCTTCTTCGAGAACCGCATTTTGGATATTTCAGGATATCGTCCGGAATTTTTTAACTGCGTTGAATGTCACAAGGAGATTATTCAGGAAGACCAATTTTTCGCGCCATCTTCAGGTGGAGTAGTGTGCGCCAACTGTGGGATTTCAAAGCCCGGAATGTGGAAAATGCCTGCTAAGACATTAAAATACTTACGTTTTTTCCAAAAGAATTCGTTTAATGATTACGCCCGAACACGTTTATCGGAGGAAGAGCGGATTTTGATCGAAACTTTTTACCAGAATTATATTAAGTATCTTTTGGAGAAAAATCTTAATACCTCCGACTTCATGCGGGCAATTGAAGGTAATCGTTAATTCAACCTCTTATTTCCAAGTCGAGCTCCTCCCCCCAACCAGAGTGAACATTGCGCATTAAATAGTTGATGGCTTTGTAAAAAAATTGCCATAATATAGCGGTTGTCCAATCCTGATAGAAAAAATAAAAGAGCTGGGCATAGAAATTTCGCCATTTTAATGCCTTGTAAAGGCAAGACTTTTGAAAAAAGGTTTGAAAGTCAGGTATGCCCGGATGATCAATTTGGCTGGAAAAGAATTGCGCCGCGACCACACCATAACCCAGGGAAAAACTGATTCCTTCTCCCAGCAAAGGGTCTACCCCAACCGCGTCACCAATGAAATAGGTTCGTCCCGTTTGAACAATCGGTTTGCCCGCCATCAGGTTGATTGGGGCGCCTTTGATTGAGGAAACATCAATTGAAATTCCTCGCCGAACAGCCCATTCGTTCAGCGCTTCAATCGCCCTGAGTTTCTTTGGTCTGGGTTTGATATTCGCGTCGTAAACTCCCAGATTGAGAGTCAGACCAGATGCATCACACGAAGGAAACGCCCAGAAATATCCGTTAAATCCGTATGATTTACCTGTAAGATCAAAGAGTGGTTTTTCAAAGAGCTCGTTTGTGCGCGGAATGATAAGCTCAATTACCTTGGCTTTAACTCTTTTGGTATTGGCTGGTAAAAATGTTGATTTTGACCCATTGGCAATTAGGGCGAATTTTGATATGTATTCTCCCTGGCTGGTACCAAGCATAACCTCATGCTCCCCTTGCCTGAGAGACAGCACATTAATACCAGTCTTTATCATTACACCGGAATTGATCGCATTTTGATATAGCCAGGCATCAAATTCCTGGCGATCCACAAGGCGGAGGGAATGGCCTGGGATTTTATATTCGAAGGTTGTGGATTTAAATTGCAACCTTATGGCGTCGCTTGTCACATTCGGAATTTCATTGATATTTAAAGCTAATTTTTTGAGAATCGCCTCGGCATCCTGGGTTAATCCGCCCCCACACAATTTTGGACGTGGAAAGTGTTCTTTTTCTAATACAAGAACTCGATCTTTAAGTTCTGGGCGTAGCCGAATTAAGGCGATTCCCGCCGCAATTCCAGCTGGACCGGCGCCAATGATAATAAGATCGTACATAGACTTTTTTGATTCCCTTATTTAGTTAACACCCAGGTCTTCAGGGCGGTCTCAACAGTTTCGTACATATCCACGATATTCGCGATTTTTTTGAAACCGTGTCCTTCGCCAGCGTAAACCCGGTAAATATTTGGGACACCATTTTTATTTAATGCATCAACCACCAAGTCGGAATGTGCTTTAGGGACTACGACATCTTTATCGCCCTGGAAAATGAGCATTGGATCTTGGATTTTATCAAGGTGCTCACTCGGGGAATACTCTCGGAACAGCGCCGCGTCCTTAGGAAAGACGCCAACCATAGAATCGTTGTATCGCTCCTCAAATTTATGAGTTTCAATCAAAAAATCAAATAGATTGGAAACGCCAAAGAGGTTAATGCCAAGACTGAAAACACCGGGATGTTTTATGAGGGCGTTCAAGGTGGTATATCCACCGGCCGATCCGCCCATGATTACCATCCGGGAACGGTCAGCCAACCCCAGCTCCGCGATGACGTTGGCACAACCGATCGCGTCTTCCACATCGGTTTTACCCCAATGCTGGCGCAATTTAAGCATGTAGCTTCGGCCGTAACCGGTTGACCCGCGATAATTTAATTCCGCGTAAGCATACCCTCGCGCGTTAAAAAATACTGCTTTTTCATTAAAAGTGTAATTTCGGGCTGATGTTGGACCGCCATGCACATTAAGAATTAAAGGCGGTAATTCTGTGCTCGTAAATTCCGGGTTGGCTGGTGGATAGTACAAGGCATACGTTACGGTACCATCGGGGGCTGGCCAGCTGATATGTTCAGGATTACTTATATATCCTGTCGCGATATTTTCCGGAGCTGAACGGGCGATTATCCGGGAGCCTTTACCCGAGATCGTGATTACCCGAGCGGGAATTTGTGAGGATGACGCGATCAGGCAAACCTGGTCATACTTGGAAGAAACAGAGATTTGCTCAAACCACTGATAAGGTTCAATGGGAAGATGTTTTTCGCCACCGCCCAGGGAAACATGGCAAAGGTGACGCTTGGCGGACTTGGTTTCTAGATAATAAATGCCGCCACTTCCCCAACCATATACCCGCATACCTTGCAGCCAGGCAGGTTCGGCGAGAATTTTTTCTTCCACCAGAGTACTGGTTTTGTTAGTGTTGAGGTCGAGAAGAATAAGGGCGTCAAATTCGCCAGTTGAACTGATATAGGAAAGATATCTTCCGTCTGACGAAAATTCAGGCTGAAAAACTGGGATGTCAGGATCTCCCGCGATTTGGCGGATATTGGACGCTTCGAACCCATTTATGTCCGCCATCATCAAACGTGTGCCATCCCAGGGCATTTGAGGATGATCCCATTCGATCCAGGCAATCGATTTACCGGACGGGTGCCAGGTTGGCTGCATGTAAAAATCTGCCCCGCTGGCGATTTCTGATGGCCAGGCATGTGAATCGAGTGAGTTGAGAATGATCGAATCCCTTCGATCAGACGAATGAATGAGCATAACTTTACTGCCATCAGGTGATATGGATGGAGAGGAAATGTCGCCAAGTTCTCGGCTTACCCTGGTAGATAAACCCCCCATTTTATTTACCTGATAAAGAGCATTATCAGAAATAAAAAAGATATGATCTGAATGGCAGGTAAACGCGCCACCGCCGTAACCCAGAGTGCCTGAAATCTTCTTTCCAGTAACTAATTTATGTTGAGAGTCTGATGGACGTTGAACCACCAGATCGGTATTGCCATCAATCGATTCCAGCCAGACAATGGTTCCGTCCCCCATCATTTGAGCGTCCTTAAAGGATCCGATTTGAGAAAGTAACTTTGGGTCGATTGGAGATTTCCAAAGACCGCAGGGTGTAGTATTTGAGTTAGTCATGGCTTATAAATGTGGAAGGAATTTATCCATTAATTGATTTTTTGGTTTATAGCCGGTTACCCTTTCCGCCGGTGAACCGTTATTAAAGAGGATGACGGTAGGAATGCCCATGATTCCATATTTGGTGATAATATCTGAGTTTTGATCCGCATCGCATTTATAAACATTTGCCTTGCCTTGCCACTCGACGGCGAGTTCCTTGATGATTGGATCCACCATTTTACAGGGACCACACCATACCGCGGTAAAATCCACGATGGTTGGCAAGGAAGAATTAAGAACTTTCTCTTCAAATTCTTTTAGCCCATTTATATATAATACGTCTGCCATGCAATCCTCCGGGAATTTGTTATTGTTTAATCATAACCCAAACAAAACAAAAGAGTTGATCTGGCCCCCGGATGATTTTTCTGAGGGGCTAATGAAGGATCAGGGTAACTTACTTAAATACTCCCATCCCGATTGCCTGGATATTTCAGGTAAAGTGAAACGATCTTTTCTCAGACTAAGAAAATTTTCGAGGTCGCTTTCCTTATTGAAAAATTCCACAGGCAGTGAAATTCTCTAACAAAGAGTTCAATCGAACTCAAAGAAATGGCCAGGGACTTCATTGCCATTTTCCGCAAGGGAAAGATGATTTTAATAGATTGGGTGGAATGGCCTGATATCTTTCTTCCCTATCCTGAAAATCTTGCGGTAACATGCTTGTTTGGAGTATAATGTAACTCTGTTTGGGCGGGTAGCTCAGTTGGTTAGAGCATTGCGTTGACATCGCAAAGGTCGTAGGTTCGAGTCCTATTCCGCCCACAATCCAAAAAACGTTGACCGGGACGAGTAAGATCAAAAAATAACACAGGGATAGCTGCCTAAGACTGAAAGTGGCTAATAAAAGATCTGAAAACCACCCGTGAGTGCCTTGCTGAACTTTTTGTAAGCAGGCCGTTTGGTCCCGTTATTGACCTACAGAGATACCAACTTCGGTTGGTGATCTGGGTGGAACCGTGAAGCTAAGCTCTCACCCCAGAATGGGTGAGGGCTTTTTTAATCCGAAATTTCGGAAGGAGTAGAAATGACACAGGAAAAATATCAGGAAACGCAACTATATCGGATAAGGCACTCCGCGGCTCACATTATGGCGCAAGCGGTGCTTGAGTTCTACCCGGAGGCAAAATTTACGATTGGCCCGCCGGTAGAAAATGGTTTTTATTATGATTTTGAGTTCTCTCAACCGATTACTCTCGAAGATTTGGAAAAGATTGAAAAACGAATGCGTCAGATTATCGCTGGCAATCATCCGTTCATTAAAGAAGTTGTTTCAGCGGATGATGCCAGGAAGGTGTTCGCGGATCAACCTTACAAGCTTGAGTTGATCGAGGGTTTGGAAAAAGGCGGATATGATGAATATGGAAATCCGCTGGACATCAAACCTGAAATCTCATTGTACAAAAGCGATACATTCGTAGATTTGTGCCGTGGGCCACATGTCGAAAGTACCAAACAGATCAACCCTTCAGCGATTAAATTAATGTCAATCGCCGGAGCGTATTGGCGTGGAGACGAGAAGAATAAAATGCTTACCCGTATTTACGGGACAGCCTGGGAAAAACCGGATGAATTAAAAGCCTATCTTCAAATGCTCGAAGAAGCCAAGAAACGCGACCACCGAAAATTAGGAAAAGATTTGGATATCTACTTATTTGATGATGAGGTTGGTCCAGGTCTGCCGCTTTGGATGCCAAATGGCGGTGTAATCATCGAGCAGCTTGAACGCCTTGCCAAGGATGTTGAAGCGGAGGCGGGATACGATCAAGTTCGAACACCGCATGTAACCAAGGAAGACCTTTTCATTAGGTCGGGACATTTGCCTTATTACGCAGACAGCATGTATCCGCCGATGGAGTTGGAAGGGCAAAAGTATTACGTTAAACCAATGAACTGTCCGATGCATCATAAAATCTTTGCCGCTCGTCCACGATCGTATCGGGAACTGCCAATTCGTTTGGCGGAGTATGGCACCTGTTATCGATATGAAAAGTCTGGTGAACTTTTCGGTTTGATGCGGGTTCGTTCCATGCAGATGAATGACGCTCACATTTATTGTTCTGAGGAACAATTTGAGTCAGAATTTATGGCAGTCATTGATTTATACAAAAAATATTTTGAACTATTCGGCATTGATCGTTATATCATGCGTCTTTCCTTGCATGCCAAGGAAGGCTTGGGAAAGAAATACGTTGATAAGCCGGAATTGTGGATTAAGACGGAAGAAATGGTACGCAAGGCTATGATTAATGGCAACGTTCCTTTTATGGAAGTGGAGAACGAGGCCGCCTTTTACGGACCGAAGATTGACGTCCAAATTTGGAGCGCCATTGGGCGCGAGTTTACCTTGGCGACTAACCAGGTGGATTTTGCAGTCCCAGAACGGTTTGATCTCAAATTTGTCAATCGAGATGGCGTTGAGGAAATCCCTCTATGCATCCACCGGGCGCCTTTGAGCACCCACGAGAGAATGATCGGCTTTTTAATTGAACATTATGCCGGTAATTTTCCAGTTTGGTTAGCACCAGAGCAAGTCAGGGTAATTCCGATCACCGATGGGCAGTTTGATTACGCAATTGAAATCGAGAGAGCCTTGAAAAAGCAAGGGGTACGGGTTTCCTCAGACCTGAGTTCTGAGCGGATGAATGCAAAGATTCGCGCTGCGCAATTGATGAAAACTCCCTACATGATTGTTATTGGGGAAAATGAAAAAAACAATCAACTTGTGTCTATCCGGGTGAGGGATGGCAGTCAGCGGAATAACATCAGCCTGGCAGAGTTCAGCGGAGATATCCTGGAGAAAATTAAGGTTCGTTCCAGTAAGCTTTAAGGCAACAGCCCTCCGTAATAAGGAGGGCTGATTTTTTATCCGAAGGTTATTCCCAAATCCATAGCGGTTAGTACGAGATCGGAATGCATGGGTACTTTTTTCATTTTGCCGATTGCTTCCGATATTGGAACGTAGCGCATATGAGGCGGGTCGAGCGCAACCATCACGTTTTCCTGCCCAGAAGCAAGACCTCTAACCGCGGCAGCGCCAAAACGCAAGGCAGTGAGACGATCAAACGACGTTGGGGAGCCGCCTCTTAGCAGATGTCCTAAAACCACGACCCTGGTCTCCTTGCCGGAAAGCTCATGAATGTCATTGGCGACTTTTTCGCCGATTCCGCCCAGCCTTTTTTCGCGCCCAGCCTCGCGGGAAATTACAGATTCTTCACCGCCTTTGGGCATCGCGCCTTCTGCTACTACTACGATTGTAAAGTTTTTACCTTGCTCTTCGCGTTGGTGGATTTTGTCAACCACCTTGTTGATGTCATAAGGGTGTTCCGGGATTAAGATCGCGTGTGCCGCGCCGCTTACGCCAGCGTGAAGCGCGATCCATCCGGCGTAACGTCCCATCACCTCAACCACCATCACCCGCCCGTGGCTGGCAGCGGTTGAGTGTAAGCGATCCAAAGATTCGGTGGCAAAACCAACCGCGGTATCAAATCCAAAAGTTTGGGCAGTTTTGTCCAGGTCGTTATCAATCGTTTTGGGTACTGAAATAACGAGCATTCCTTTTTGAGCTAAAACATTGGCAATTTTAAGGGAGCCGTCGCCACCAACAGAGATAAGAGCATCGATGTTGTGTAATTTAAAGCCTCGGACAATTTCGTCTGAGCGATCGACCTCTTCAATACTGCCATCCGAGTTGGTGATTGGATATTGTAATGGGTTATTTCGATTACTCGTTCCGAGAATTGTGCCTCCGAGGTGGGCGATATCACTGACCACTTCGCGGGTTAACCGAACTAATCCTCCATTGGGATATTCTTCAGGGAGGAGGAGCCCGTGAAATCCATCCCTCACACCGTAAACTTCCCATCCCAATTTAAGGGCTGCCAAGGTTGCCGCCTTGATTACCGCGTTCAAACCCGGAGCATCACCGCCTCCGGTACTGATCGCGATTTTTTTTATTTTTTTATCAAGCTGCATGGTTTTCTCCAAATTAAACTTCGAGGATGAATTATAAGTTAAATAAACGATTTGATTGGAACTCAATTTGATAATTTGATAAAATCAGCCAGCAATGGCTTGGATGGAAGATTATAATATTCGGCAAAATTGGATTGACCACGCATGCATTTGTTTGACGGGTTTGGATTGTTATGGTATTATCCATAGGCTAAAAAGCCATCGATTGGCGTTTTGGTTTTAAGAAGAGGAGAGAGCCATAGCCGAACAAGAATTTAGAGTCAATGAAGAGATACAGGCGAATGAAGTCCGTTTGATCGGGCCAAAAGGCGAGAATTTTGGTATCGTGAAAACCAGGGAAGCCTTGCGAATTGCGCAAGAAGCCGAACTGGAACTGGTTGAAATTTCGCCAAACGCCGAACCTCCCGTTTGTAAAGTTTTGAATTTTGGGAAATTCTTATACGAACGAGAGAAAAAAGAACGAGAAGCCAAGAAAACCCAGGCAAAGATCGAGGTAAAAGAGATTCGCCTGAGACCCAAAACAAACGTTGCCCATAGAGGTTTTAAAGTGGATGACGCGCGAAGATGGTTGCTTCAAGGTCACAAAGTTCGCGTTACCATTCGGTTCAAGGGTCGAGAAATGGATTACCCTGAAATCGCTTTGGAAGATCTCAAGGAAATTGCCGAGGCTCTTTCGGATGTGAGTTCAATTGAACAACCTCCCATGATGGAGGGAAGGACAATGTTGGTTGTCCTAGGTCAAAAAAAGAAATAAGTGAACTTCATAGCTGTTGCTATGTTAAATTTTGAAAGGAGTACATGCTGTGCCTAAAAAAGCAAGAGTTGGAAAATTCAAACTCAAGACCCACAAAGCGACGTCGAAACGTTTTCGCCTGACTGGGTCTGGGATTTTGGTTCGCACCAAAGGCGGCAAAAGCCACCTTCGTCGCAACACCCCCAAGCGGACCAAAGCACAATTCCTTGAAATGGTTCCTGTCAATGGACGAGGGATTATCAAGAGAATTCGTAGATTAGTGCCGAATTTAAAGTAGGCGTTTGTATCCAAATTTTTAGTCGCGTCTATCGGATGTGAGCAACTGGATACTGGTACATTTTCGACGAATGTTCCAGCCCGACGTCCGAGGGAAGCAGGAGGTAAAGTAAAATGCGTGTAAAAGGTGGTCCTCAAGGACATCTTCGACATAAGAAAGTTCTAAAATTCACCAAGGGTCAACGCGGTTCCCGCCATCTGTTATTTAAGCGAGCCAATGAGGCGATGCTCAAAAGCATGTGGTACGCTACCCGTGACCGCCGAGTTCGTAAACGTGATTTGCGACGTTTGTGGATCGCCCGTATCAATGCCGCCGCTCGTTTAAACGGGATGAGTTATAGCCGATTGATTTCGGCCATGAAAAAGGCTAACATCTCGCTTAACCGGAAAATGTTGGCAGACCTTGCCGTAAGAGATCCTCAGGCATTTGCCGCTGTGGTATCACAAGCCAGTAAGTAATACATTATCAAATCAAATAAAAGGCGCGTATTTCGCGCCTTTTATGTTTAACTTTTCTCTTTTTTCGGTAATGCAAGTTGAACCGCCTCATAAAGTGAGCGAGCTTCCAGAATTTCGATTTTGTCCGGCAATGGTTCGCCCTTGTTTCGCCTGAATGGAATCACGGCTCTTTTGAATCCTAATTTTTGGGCTTCCTTTACTCTGATTGGCAATTGAGGCGGTAGCCGGAGTTCACCCGCGAGACCGATCTCCCCGATGAAAACGGTGGTCGGATCCAATGGAATGTCTCGATAAGTGGAAACAACCGCCATCGCGATGGCGAGATCAATAGCCGGCTCGTTGATTCTTAATCCTCCGACAATATTGATGAAGATATCCTGCTCGGCTAATTTTAAACCAAGCCTACGCGTGACAACGGCGGCAAGCATCAGGACGCGATTGTATTCAGCCCCGTTCGTTGTTCGGCGAGCATTACCGAATTGTGCGGGTGAAGTTAATCCTTGAATCTCAACCAGCAGTGGACGAGTACCTTCCAGGGTCACTGTAATCGCGGAGCCGGGCGCGTTGAGCATTCTTTCGGATAAAAATGCTTCGGATGGATTTCTTACCTCAATCAAACCATTTCCACGCATTTCGAAAACGCCTACTTCTGAGGTTGCTCCATATCTGTTTTTTACTGAACGAAGGATGCGGTAGGATTGATACCGATCTCCCTCTAAATACAAAACAGTATCCACAATATGCTCTAACACTTTCGGACCGGCAATCACACCTTCCTTGGTAACATGACCGATTAGAAAAATGGCGATATTCTCGCGCTTCGCGAGCTCACGAAGTTTGGCTGAGGATTCTCTTACCTGGGAAATTGAGCCAGCTGGCGAATCGATATCATCGTCTGAAATTGTCTGGATTGAATCAATAATCACTATCGAAGGAAGGAGATCGTCAACAACTTGTATGACCCTGGAGAGCGATGTTTCGTTCATAATGTACAAATTATGATCTTGCTTTTGTATTTCACCCAGTAATCGGTCTGCTCTAAGTTTGATCTGTTTTTCTGATTCTTCACCCGTAATGTAAAGGGTTGGTTGTCTGGAAGATATGTCGAGGGTTAATTGCAATAACAAGGTAGATTTCCCAATCCCCGGGTCTCCGCTGATCAAAACTACTGAACCGGGGACAATACCACCCCCAAGGACACGAGAAAATTCTTCCATACTGACATCGTAGCGAGTTTCATTTTCTATGGATACCTGATCAATCCGGCTTGGTAAACCCTTGTGACTCCGACCGCTTCGAGATTTGTGGCCCGATTGGCTGGTTTCAAGCTGGATTATCTCCTCAACCATACTATTGAAGGCGGAGCACTGTGGGCATTTACCCATATAGCTGGCTGAGACTCTGCCACATTGTTGACAAACATACTGGGTGATCGATTTAGCCAAACTCTGGTCCTTTCTTGCCGCTCAACGCCAACTAATTTCCAAAAAGATTCAGTAAAAATGGAAAGCCGAGCAAAACGGTCATTCCAATGAGTATGGTTAGGAGTGTATTTTTGGTTTTGTAAGCTACAAGCGCAGCAACCAAACCGGCGATTAGTTTTGGATCAAATGGATCTGTGATGAGAGAATCGCCTCTATAAAAAATCTCAGGTCCAATTATTGCGGTTAAAACCGCGATTGGAACAAAATGCAATGCCCTGCGTAGGGTGCGCGGTGGTTCGACCTTGTCAAAAATGGCAATAAAACTCAAACGGGTGAGGAAAGTTAACAGCCCCAGAATTATCCAAAGCAGCCAAATATTCATTTCCGCTCCAACCACAATCCAAGGGCAATCGCGACAAAGGAAGCAAGAATGAGGCCAAGCTTATAAGGTAGCTGGAAAAAAACTAATGATAGAATCAGCGCCGTAATGGCAGTAAAAGTACTAGGACGATCTTTGAGGCTTGGCATGACGATCGCGATGAAGACCAGCGGGAGGGTAAAATCCAACCCCCACTCGGCGGGAATTTGGGTTCCGAGGAAGATTCCAACCGCGGTGCTAATCTGCCAGGAGAGCCATAAAGTAAAGCCTGATCCTAATAGATGCCAATGAAGATTTTGTGATCCGGCGTTTTTATTGAAATGCAAGATGCTAACGGCGTATGCCTCATCCGTGAGAAGATAGGAAAGTAATAATTTCCAACTTGTACTTAACCCTTTGAGGTATTGAGAAACTGAGGCGCTATATAGGGCGTGACGCAAATTAATAATGAATGTACTGACGATAATGACCAGCGCGGGTGTGTTGTCCTGGATCAGGCGGACAACCATGAACTGAGCTGATCCCGCAAACACGAGCGAGGACATCATTTGTCCTTCAAGCGGATTGAGACCCGCATGCAAGGCCATCACCCCGACGATAATACCAAAAGGGGAAACCCCCATAATTAAGGGAAGTTCATCAAGTATGCCTTTGGTGAACTGTTTTATGGGAGTATCTATCGTGATCATATCTTAACTCAATAAGGGAAAATGTTTTCCCTGGGATAAAAGGTCAGACGATAGTAACTTCGATGTTTTTTTTATCGGATTCGCAAACTTCCGGATAAAAAATCCTGGCGTTTAGGGTGAATGTTCCAGTTTGGCCATTTTTGAGATGCATGGTGATCACATTTTTACGTTGGATGGGCTCGATGATACTGGCTGTGGCTAGTTCCTTCCCAGTTTCATCGATCAATACCAATTCAATGTGCGGTTTTTCTTGGAAGGAAGTCGTTTCCAAATATAATCGAAAGCGTTTGAACCCTTCATCCATGACTTGTTCAGCTGTAACACTGATGAAACGAACATCTTCCGGAGCGAGCAAATCAGAATTTTGCTCCTCGGGTTGCATGTCATTAAAGAAAAATTCTAAATTGTTAGTATCCATAATAAAAATGAGAGGAGACTTGATTTGTCTCCTCTCTGATTTTACCTGAAATTGAAAGTATTAGCCGTTTTTACGCTGGAATTCCACCATGAAATCGGAGAGTGCCTTGGCGGATTCCAGTGGGAGGGCATTGTAGGTTGACGCACGCAGACCACCCACTGAACGATGGCCTTTGAGACCAATAAAGTTTTCCTTTTTGGCTTCTGAAACAAATTGGGCTTCCAACTCTTCAGAGGGTAAGCGGAAAGTGATGTTCATCTTGGAGCGGCTCTCGGGACTGGCATGGCCCTTGTAGAAGCCACCACTGGCGTCGATAGTGTTATAAATCACATTGGCTTTTTCGATATTCTTTTTCTCGACAGCGCCTAGTCCGCCAAGGGAAAGTGCCCATTTAAAGACGAGGCCAACGATGTAAATCGGGAAAGTGGGTGGCGTATTGTGCATAGAAGTGCCTTCGACCTGAACCTTGTAATCAAGCATGGCAGGGAGTTTGGCGGGAACACGTTCGAGGAGGTCTTCTCGAATGATGGTGACAACTACACCGGCAGGTCCGGCATTTTTTTGCGCTCCGGCATATAGCAATCCATATTTGGAAACATCAATCGGCCTACTGATAAAGTCAGAAGAGGTGTCGCAAATAAGCGGCACATCCGTCGGGGGAACAGGTTCCGGGCCGAACTCAACCCCATGGATGGTTTCATTGGAGCAGAAGTAAAGGTAAGCTGACTTGTCATCAAGTTTGATTTCGGACTGATTTGGCACTCGATTGAAATTTGTCGAGTCTCCGCTGAAGGCTAAATTTGTCCCTCCTAAATTTTGGGCCTCTTTGTAAGCCTTTTTACTCCACGAACCAGTAACGATGTAATCGGCGGAGGCTCCTGCCGGTCGAAGGTTCATCGGAATCATCGCAAATTGGAGGGTGGCTCCACCTTGTAAGAAGAGAACTTTATAATTGGATGGGATACCCATCAGTGTACGCAAATCTGCTTCGGCTCCCTGGATCACCGCGTCAAACTCTTTTGAGCGATGACTCATTTCCATGACAGACATGCCTGTACCTTTGAAATCTAACAATTCTTGTTGGGCTTGCTCTAAAACAGATAGGGGTAAAATTGAAGGTCCAGCGTTAAAGTTATGCGCGCGATTCATTTGAATACACTCCTTTTGTAATAACCAATGTATTTGTATTATACCTTTTGTTTACTAAAAGTTGTCATACAACTTTCAAAGATGTACTATAATTAATAGTTGGAAAAAAATTACCGGTCAATCGGATGAACCTGTACCGAGAGACACATTCTAAGATCGACTATATCAATTGTACTTAAACAGGAGACTACAATGAAAGTAATCGTGTGCGACAAAACCGAGGAATCCGCGATCAACAAAATGCGGAATGGCGGTCTGGATGTGGATGTAAAAGATACGATCACCCTGGATGAACTTATGCAAGTTTTACCATCCTATGACGCGATGGTGGTGAGAAGCCGCACAAAAGTACCAAAAGAGTTGTTGGAAAAAAGCCCAAATTTAAAATTAATTGTACGCGGCGGTGTGGGCTTGGATACTATCGACGTAGAAGCGGCTAAAAAATTGGGAATTCTGGTAAAGAATACCCCACTGGCAAGTACAAATTCAGTCGCGGAATTAACGATTGGCTTGATGTTCGCTTTGGCTCGTCATATCGTTCAGGCTGCCAATTCTGTAAAGGGTGGTAAATGGGAGAAAAAAGCGTTTGACGGAATCGAGTTAAGTGGAAAAACCCTCGGATTGATTGGTTTTGGAAATATCGGCAAAGCGGTAGCCACGCGCGCCACCGCCTTGGGAATGAAGGTGATTGCCTATGACCCTTACATCAAAGAGACCATGGGCTACGAAGTCATCCAAGATCTTAAAGAATTACTCAGCCGGGCAGATTTCCTTAGTTTACACATGCCGCGCACTGCCGAGACCACTAAAATGATCGGCAAGAATGAATTTGAAATTATGAAGGATGGAGTAAGAATCGTCAACTGTGGCCGCGGCGGCATTGTTGATGAGCAGGCGCTCTATGAAGCGCTTGTTTCTGGCAAGGTTGCTTCAGCAGCCCTGGATGTATTTGAGAATGAGCCACTCACTGATCTTACCTTGGTTCAACTTCCAAATGTAATCTGCTCACCCCATATTGGTGCTTCCACTAAAGAAGGTCAAGGAAGGGTAGGCGCGGAAGTCGCTGATATTTTGATCGAATTTGCTAAATCAAACTAACTGAAAACCAGGCTGTCTGAATCAAGGCAGCCTGAACTTTTAATTGGAGGACTGATGAAAAATTTTGAGGATATAGGTGTACAGATCCCAGATATCTATCTACCAGATCCGGGGATTGACCCGCGGAAATGGGCTGTGATCGCGTGTGACCAGTACACATCAGAACCGGAATATTGGGAGCAGTTGAATCGAATAATCGGAGATGCGCCTTCCACTCTAAAGCTAACTTTGCCGGAAATTTATTTGGGTGATGGGGATGAACCTGAGCGGATTAAGAAAATTCAAGCTGAAATGGGTGACATCCTCAGTAAAAAATTAATCCATGCGGAGGAAGGATTCATTCTCGTTCGCCGAACGGTTGAGGGTAAAACTCGAACCGGATTGATGCTGGCACTTGACCTTGAAAAATATGACTACAACAAAGGATCTTCCAGCTTGATTCGAGCAACGGAGGGTACGATCGTTGATCGATTACCGCCTCGAATGAAAATCAGGGAAGGCGCGGATTTGGAATTTCCGCATATCATGGTCTTGATTGATGATCCGGCTAAGTCCGTGATTGAACCATTGTTGACAGATTTAAGCCGACGTGAAAAAGTTTATGATTTTGACCTGGTATTTAATAGCGGCCACCTGACAGGTTACAAAGTTTCCGAAAATGAGACTGAGAAGATCATAGCGGCTTTAAGAAACCTGGCTGATCCGACCATTTTTGAAACTAAATACGATGTCCATGGCAAACCGGTCCTCCTCTTCGCAATGGGTGACGGGAATCATTCGCTTGCGACTGCCAAAGCCATTTGGGAAAAGATAAAAGCGGAAGTTGGCATGGATCATCCCGCGCGTTACGCTTTGGTTGAGGTTGAAAACCTACACGATGCCGCGTTGGAATTTGAACCAATCCACCGGGTTCTCTTTGGGGTGAAAGAGAATTTCCTGGATGAATTGGCTACATTTTTCAGTGGAAACGTAATTTTTGAAAATGTTGAAACCGCTAAACAAATGGTTTCAATGATTGATGCTCAGGCTGGACCTGGTCAAAAAGTCGGTGTGATTCTTCCCGGTAAATTTATTGTATTAACCTTTACTGACCCTTCGTCCAATTTGCCGGTAGGTACTTTGCAAACATTCCTGGATTCCATAATGCGTTCCGGAGCGGCGGAGAAGATCGATTATGTACATGGAGAGGAAGTAACAGTCAAACTCGGCAGCCAGCCAGGGAATATCGGTTTTTATCTGCCCGGCATGGATAAATCGGATTTGTTTAAAACTGTAATTTTGGATGGTGCCTTACCCAGAAAAACATTCTCGATGGGTGAAGCTCACGAAAAGAGATTTTATTTCGAGAGCCGAAAGATTGTCAGATAATTTTGAGAGAGCCGGACAGAGTCCGGCTTTTCTATATTTGGTTAGTTATTAAAAACGGTATAATTTAATGATAATTTCGTAAACATGAAGATTAATCATATTCTAACAAGTTGTATGGTATAAGTTGATAAGAACAACTTTGCGGAAAAAATGAACCGTGTTGATAACAGCAGGATTAAACCTGTTCAAATTTAGGCACGATCAGCAAAACTATTGTAGTGTTATTTATATTAAAAATTCAGATAAGGCATTAAATCGATGGCTTTGATTACAATTAATCTGTCAAAATAGTTTGGAATCCAGGAATGTATTAATCAAAAACCTGACAGACTGAAAAAAATTATTATGAGTAAATTGCCTGATTCATCCGATCTTGAAATCCTTTATAACGCAGCTCCCTGGCTGGTTGCCAAAACGGACAAGTTCGGGTTGTTCAAATGGGCAAATCCCACCTGGCTAAAACTCTTTAAACTCGAAGCCGAAAATATCACTAATTACCAATTGTTTGATCTAATCCGAGATCCCAAAAAGGATTTGTTTCAAAAAAAATTTACCGAACATTTATTGGAAAATGTTTCCATAACCATTGAAATTGAAATGGCGGCAAAAAATGATACCAGGATTATCGAACTTCTTTGTCTAAAGAAAAATGATGAAGTGTTCTTATCCGGGATTGATATTACGAAACGAGTCGCTGGTGACAAGATTCGAGAGGAACAGAGAAAATCTCTTGACTTTCGTCAGCTGGTTGAAGATACGCTCTCGAATATTTCGGGACGCATGATTACACTTGGCTCAGACGAAATTGACGATGCGATTAACGAAATTCTGGAGAAAATTGGCACCTTAATGCGAGTGGATAGAAGTTATGTCTTCCTTTTTGATAAGGACCATCGTTTCATGTCCAATACTCATGAATGGTGCAATGCCGGCATCACATCTGAAATCAAGGTGCTTCAAAATATTCCCCTGAGCAATTTTCCATGGTGGATGGAAAAACTTCGTAACTTTGAATTAATTGATATCCCCTTTGTTTCCAAACTGCCAAGCCAGGCGGCATCAGAAAAACTGATTTTAGAGATACAAGAAATCAAATCTGTTTTCGTGGTTCCACTCGAAAGACACACTCAATTGATTGGGTTTGTTGGTTTTGACGCAGTTCGCGAACCCCGGGAATGGTCACGAGAAACAGGAATATTAATGCGTATAGTAGGAGATACTATCTCCAACGCGTTAACCAGGGTGGAATTTGAAAAGTTGGCAAGTGAATCCAGAAACCGAATCCAAACCCAGGTGCAAAGTTTTCCTGATGTTTTAATTAGCCTTGACCGTGAGGGAAAAATTCTGAATTTTCAACCAAGTTTGGACGCGGAGTTAAACAAGCCATTTGAATCGTTGTCAAAAGATCCGCTTCAGATGTTTACAACCCAGGTGGATTATGAGAATTTGCT
This sequence comes from Anaerolineales bacterium, assembly GCA_035562755.1. Taxonomy (GTDB): domain Bacteria; phylum Chloroflexota; class Anaerolineae; order Anaerolineales; family Villigracilaceae; genus UBA5195. Next base: position 59,194 of record DATMWA010000085.1, on the reverse strand, counting down.
TGCCGCGATCCGAAAAACGATCCGTGAAGGTTCGGTTAACAGCGTAATTGTAAATTTTGATTATGATGAATGGTCCAAGGTGTTGGAAGCTCGAATAATCAAATCAGGTGATAGGGAAGCATTGGCAATACTCCGGGATATTACTGCGCAAGTCAATCAGGACCAGACTCGTTCAGACTACATCAACAAGGCCACCCATGAATTGCGCAATCCCATTGCTACAATGCTTTTGATGACAAATTTACTTGAGGAAGCGGATACACAAGAAAAGAAAACCGAATATTGGACGGTTCTAAAAGGCGAATTGAACCGCGAGAAATTATTGATCGATGACCTGTTGGCGGTGGGAAAACTTGAGAACCAGCAGCAAAAATTAAATTACAAAATGGTAGATCTAAGTGACTTGATCCATGAGGTTACTTCTTCGGCTCAAATTCAAGCCAACGACAAACAGATCGCGCTTCGCTTGACTTTCCATTCCTCGGATAAGAATGCTCACTGGTTAATCACATCAGATGAGAATGTTCTTAAACAGATTTTTGTCAACCTGGTTAATAACGCGATTAAATATACCGGCGAACAAGGAAAGGTGAATATCGATCTATTGATGGATGATTCTATGGTGACTATAAAGGTTAAGGACAATGGAATAGGAATTCCTTCTGAGGATATTCCTAATTTGTTTACCCGCTTCTACCGAGGCAGGAATGCCGTCAACCAGGAGATTCAAGGAACCGGTATCGGTCTCTTTATCGTCAAATCTCTGGTTGATAAACTCGGTGGTACGATCAAGGTTGACAGTCAAATTAATTCGGGCAGTACTTTCAGCGTTACCATTCCCAAAAACCCCCCTGAATCCGCTTGACATTAACGTAACGTCATGGTTTATAGTTGAGCCATGTTTACAGTCAAAGACCTTTCAACCCTCTCTGGATTATCGATCCGCGCAATTCATTACTACGATCAGATCGATTTGTTGAAGCCGGCTGAAATAAAACCAAACGGTTATCGTTATTATGACACCGACCAGCTTTTGATTTTGCAGCAAATATTACTTTTTAAAGAGCTGGATTTTGACTTGGCGACGATCAAAAAGATTATCTCAAACTCGGACTTTGATCTTTTCAGCGCTTTGGTGAATCATCGCCAAAAAATCAAGAAGAGGATTGTCCGATTGGAAAAAATTATCAAAACGATTGACCATACTCTGGATCAGTTAAAAGGAAATGTAGAGATGAAAAACGAAGAATTATTTGTAGGATTTAGCGAAGAAGAGCAAGAACGCTATGCCAAAGAGGCCGAAAAAATGTATGACCCTCAAACAGTCCGAGACTCAAACCGCCTATGGAAATCTTATACCAAAGAGAAGCAGCAGGAAATCCTTCGTCAGGGGGGTGAGAACATGCTGAAGATGGCGGAATTGATCGACCGGGATCCAGGCGATTCAGCTGTTCAGTCGTTGGTCGCTGAATGGCATGCACATATGCAGAACTTTTGGAGCCCTAACCTGGACCAGTTGGTCGGTCTAGGAGAGTTGTACACAACCGATGATCGTTTTAAGATAAATTACGAAAGAGTCAAACCTGGTTTGGCGGATTTCTATTTACGGGCAATCCGGGTGTACGTTGATCGAAAAAAAGCCTTGCTTAGTTAATCATCTACCAATAACAAATCTACCAACTGGCTTAAATCAGAGATGGTATAAGTCGGTTGAAACTTTGGCGGGACGTGATCAGGGTTGAACCAACAGGTATCAATCCCGTAATCGATCCCGCCTTTAATATCCGAAGACATACTATCACCTACAATGATGGTCCGGCGCTTATCAGGATTTTGGAATTTTTCGAAAACCAGACTGAAAAATTCATGGGATGGTTTGGCGACTTTAATCTCCTCGGAAATAAATATGTGCTCAAAGTAAAGGTCCAGCCCCGAGTTTCGCAAGCGGGGTTTCTGTACCTCAGATAATCCGTTGGTTACCAACCCTAAACGATAATTGCCTGAAAGACTCCTGATGAGATTCATCGCTCCGGGGATCTCGGTATGATTTTCAGATAATTTGCGAAGGTATTCGAAAGCCATTACATTCGGTTCAAATGGCAGGGAAAAATGCTCAATAAAACGTTGAAATCGTAAAACCTTCACTTGATCAAGGGTGATCAGCTTCTGCTCCATTTCAGCCCAGGTTTTGTGATTGATTAAGGAAAAGGCGGATAATAGGGTTCCATCATCCATCATTCCAAATTCTTTTAATAAAGCATCAAATGCGTAACGTTCTGCCGCGCCAAAATCAAGCAATGTTTCATCAAGATCGAATAATAGCAAGTCGTATTTTTTTGGCATGGGTTTATTGATTGTTTCCTTTGGCGGGAATAAAGCTCATCGCGTATTCGGCGATAGCAGTAATTGTAAGGCTTGGGTTTACCCCTGGGTTGCCGGGCATTACTGAACCATCAATGACGTAGAGTCCGGGGTAATGGTGCACGCGCAATTGATCATCAACCACACCGGTTTCATCCAGATTCCCAATCGGTACACCACCGAGAATATGAGCGGTGGTTGGCAGGTTAAGCAGGTTTTCCCCCAACGAGCCGAGCGGGATACCATTCGTTCTGTCCGAGAAAGATCGGGTTAAAAGATGCGATCCTGGAACCTGGGGATTGATTCGATGCGAAGAATTATTTTCTGTTACCAGTCTCTTTTTCCAAAAAAACGGAAATTTTTTGGCTAGGGTGAACTTCATTCGATTATCGACATTCTGCATAACCAATAAAATTGTCACCTTTTGCGCCCATCGCGGTAACAGAAATGCACGAGTCGCGTCTATCGGATGGGAGAGAATCCATTTGATTGACCTATGCAATCGCATCCAAAATCCAGAATCAAGACTTATCAGAGGGGCACTGATCATACGCATTAAACCAGAGCCTTTTGGATACCGGACTGGTTCGACCCTTGTTTCTGGATTTATGTTCATGATCGAGGAAATCGCGACCCCTTCGGAAAAATCGATCTCAGTTGTTCGGGCTAAAGAACCAAGGAGTGCCTCACTGTTGGTTCGAACATTTTCGCCCAGCCGGGCTGAGAGTTTGGGCAGGGCAGTCGAATCTTCGCGCAGATTAAGGAGTAAGGGTACGGTTCCCATGACACCTCCCGCGAAAATTACATTTTTGGCGAAATATGTTTTTTGTGGTTTAAATGGAGATGTTGAGGAGTGGGCAGTGATTTTATACCCGCCCTCAACCCAAGGTTGAACTTTCAAAACTCGCATCTCAGGCTCAATTTTCGCGCCAAATCTCTCAGCAAAATGGAGATAATTCTTGCTGAGGGTGTTTTTTGCGCCCTGACGACACCCAACCATACATGCTCCACAAAAGGTGCATCCTGTTCGGGTTGGTCCATCACCAGAAAAATATGGATCGGTTGAAATTTCTCCCGGTTCTCCAAAGTAGATTCCAGTCATGGTAGGTCTGAAAGTGCTTTCGGTTCCGAGGGATTGAGCTATTTCCTTGAGAATTTGGTCGGCTTTCCACAAGCGGGGGGTAATGGCCGCGCCGAGCATTTGCTGGGCGATGGGATAAAAAGGAGACAGCACTTTTCCCCAATTAATCGGTTTATTCCAGGCATTTGAGGCAAAGGTATCATCAGAGGGTATCTCCAGCACATTGGCATATCCCAGGCTTCCTCCCCCAACACCAACCCCATGCAGAACCATCAGATCTTTAAGTACGCTGATTTGTAAAATTCCGAAAGAACGCAGAAACGGTGCCCAGATATATTTCCAGAATTGTAAATTCGTAGTGGGATGATCATGATCTGACCATCGTTTGCCTTTTTCTAGAATCAGGACAGAATAACCTTTTTCTGCCAAGCGGAGGGCTGAGACGCTACCGCCAAACCCAGAACCGATAATTAGAAAATCAATCCGGTTGTGCCCGGCTTGAGCTGATTGAATCACCTGGCAGCTTTCCAAGCAAGGTAATTGTTGTTAATCTGGTCAATATGGATATAAGTGTGATCAGAAAAATGACGCAACCATTGTTCCAGTGTGTAGGGCTCTTCATAATCAGGATGTTTTGCCGTTTCCTGAAATTTCTCGAGTGGCAGTGTTTCAAGCCATTTGGTCATGAAATTGACCAAATTCTCCAATAATATTAATCCGTCTTTCACATCTTTTGCGGCGTAATTTAAATTGTCAGCGTATTCGTCAGCATCCATTGGCATGACCAAGCAACCCGGATGAGAAATAATCTTCCTTGCTCGAGTAAAAGATACCAACTCTGTATCTAATAGATGTAGAATGATTTGATTAATCGACCATTCAGCCGGCGCAGGTTGAAAATCCCAGGCTTTGTGTGGAATTTTCGCGAGAGCCTTCTTAAGCGCTTTAATTGATTTACGGTACTTTTTGATCAGTTCGTTTTTTTCAAACTCTTCCATAAGATTCTCCTTTTGGCTAAGCTGGATGAGCGTTTATCCATTTTAAGGCTTCCCGCCGGCTAAGGTTATGAAGCGGGGTTTTATCGCAAAATTCTAACACGTCTATCGGGTTGGTTTTAGAATACTCTCTAAGAGACCAACCGATCGCTTTGTTGATGAAAAACTCTTTTGACCCTAAATTTTCCTTGACGATTGAGGTTAACAATTCAAAATTAGTAGCCTTTTTGTAATTAAGCTGGAAAAGAATGGCTGTTCTCCGAAGCCAGAGATTGGTTGAATTTCTCCAAACTGGTAGATATTCATCTCTCACAATTGGAAATTTTTGGAAAAACGGACCAACTGAATTGGTCGCGATGCTATCAACTGTATCCCACCAACTTTTGCTGATGATTAACTCCTCCATGGTTTGGATTAAATCTGGTTGGGATGAACGGATTCCTCGGCGAAGAAATCCAGTTCCAATGTATTGAAACTCTCTTTCGGGTTGAGACCAACAATTAATAACTATTTTTGGGAGAATATCTGGATGGGGCAAACCATGCGCTCTGAGGAAAGACTTGATGATTTCCGCCAATTGAGGTGACTTGATGCCAAAAAATGGGAACTGATTTTTCATGTATTTGGACATCGCCAAAGCGGCTTCGGGGTTTGCCTGGATTTCGAGCGACTGGCGCAGTTGATGAATCATTTCAGTCATTTAAGTTTGACCATATTATTCATAAGCCGAATCATCGGGCGGAGAAAAAAGGGCTAACCATTCACCTGTACTCTGCTCCGTTACGGATGATTGGGTGGTGAACAAACTTATCCAGGAATTTCCAGGCTTCAATGGGAAAGGTTGCTTGTCAGCCCCAATAAACTTAATCGGTCTATTGAATCCATTTTCCGCTTCCCATTGTCGATTATTAGTGGACCAGCGAATCTTGTACAGATTTCCATCTCTAAAGAGAAAAGCCCAACCTTCCAACCCGCAACAGAGTTCAATATCGTACTGATTTTTGCGGTAAATTGAATAATCGGCAAGCAGGAAAATTACATTTTCAAATTCAAGCTGACGATTGGTGAGTCGATCAACATCGGGATGAAATAATCCGCTCCCATCCAGGTCATCTGTAAACCGAAGATATGTCCCGCTAATCGGTTGGTATTCCCAACGTGCCTGGGAATATTGATGAAAATATTGCTTAACCACGAGGGCTGGTAATCCACTTTGCGGAATTTCGGGGCTGAAAAGGTTGCCGGAATAATTTACGGGCACCAATGGATTATGGTTCCGCTCCGAAATTTCTCTAAGGTAATCGACATCCAACAAGGCGGTGTTGGGGGAGTCAGTACCGGGTTGCCCAAAGATTAACTCGCACGGATCAAGCTGAGGCAGAATATCAGCGCCGGCGCTGGCAAAAACAAGACAACCGGTTGGAAACAATTGTCCAAAATCATTATATGACAACCTCCCGGAGCGGATTGGCCCAACATAGGTTCTCTCAGGAGCGATATCGTTTGGAAGATAGGAAAATTCAAGCTCTCCAATACCAACCAAGCCAATATCGAGGTGACTTAACCCGCCTGAGGAAGCAGAAAAAGGAGCGGTAAGATCGTCGGGATTGACATCACTATCCAAATCCTCAAAACCAACATTAGGCTTGGATACATCCATTTTCTTTGGGAGTTCAATCCTCACCGCGTATTGTCCGGTTTGATTAATCTTCTCAAGATCAAAAAAATAATAGCCATTGCTGGTTGTACCAGTGGAGGCGATTACTTCACCACTTTGCTGGTTAATCAGTTCAAGGCAAACACCAGGTACGCCAACTTCCCAATCGTCTTGATGACCATTTTTATTTTCATCCAACCAAACCCGATTTCCAATCCAGTTTACCGGTAGGGCGGTGACAGGCTGAGTGAGGCAATCACCTCCCTGATCGCTTATCCGCCTCGCTCTATCACCATAGAATACGCTCAGATATCGAGTTGTTCCATATCCAAGGAATAGTTCATTCACATGGTTAGCGAATGAAAGTCCCGCTTGGGGCTTAGCCGTAACTGGTGAATTACTAATGGAAACCAACACTGCCGGGGTTTTCAGATCCTCCGGGTGGGACGCGACCAAGCCGGTTAATGGGTTAATCCCTTCTGGAAACTGGTTTAATTCAGGGCCGAGAGTTTCTAACATTGAATATGGCTGTTGGATGAGGGTAGGGATTTCTGAAGGGGTTTGTGTTGGCGGGTGTAAAGTTGGAATTGAGGTCGGTGGTATGGCGCTGTTTGTGGAAGTTAAGCTTGGTTGAGGATTGTTCACCTGTGGAGCGCAGGCGCTGATTACAAGGCTGAATAAAAATAAGGGTATGAAAATCTTCATACCCTTATTATAAATAAATTGATTATCTGATAATCAATATGTGCCGGCGGGGGCAATAAATCGGAAAAGCCATTTCCCATCCCCTTTGTCCTCTACGTTAGAGAAATGGGTGAAGATATGCACCCAGCTTTGGCCAGGCTTAAGTGGAAATGGAGTGCCATCAGGGTATTCAAAACGAAGCGGTCGGCGTAAGCCTGTTGTTTTTTCATACTCATCATTCATTGTGCTCCATACTGCTTCAAATTTCTGACCATCGCGAAAGATGAGCGCCTTGCCTTTTTCACCAGATTGAAGATTGACATCAATGATGAATGGGTCAAGAACTTCATGATCGGCGTATAGAACAATCACATTGGAGAAGGCTAATTGATCTCCGTTGACTCGGTCGGTCATCGGTCTGAATAAACCTGAGCCATCCGCAAAATCTTCAAATTTTAGATATCTTCCACTCGCGGGATCCAGCTCCCATTTTCCTTGGTTAAGAAAGCTGTAATAGACATCCATCTGATCAGCAGGTTGACCACCTTGCGGTACGTTCTCAGAGAAAAAATTACCGGAATAATTAAAGTTATTGTTTGGATCCGAATTCTGTTCGGCAAGTAATTTCAAATCATCAACGGTAAGCATCGCGCTATTAATATCAGAAGGATCACTACCGTAAACCATTCCGCAGCCCTTCAGTCTTTCTCGAATTTGCACTGTTGCGCCAGCATAAACCAGGCAGCCATTTTGGTAAAAATCGCGAATGTATGCCCAGGGAAGTCTTCCACTTCTGATTGGTCCTATGTTGAGAGCACCAGCAGTGCCGGGATCTGTTAATGATGTAGTTCCACTCCCATTGTTATTTGCGTCAGGGGTCGAGGTCGGATCGGCTGTATTCGTCGAAGAGTCAGTTTCAGGTATATTCAGGCGAGGATAATTTCCGTAAAAAACAGTAAGGAAGCGAGTCATACCCTCAGAAATATAAAGCTCGTAGACCCAGGAAGCAAAAGATAAACCTGATTGTGGTCTCGCGGAGGGAGGGAAATTGGTAATTGAAATCAAGACAGCCGGTAAATCCAGAAGGGCTGGATCTGGGACAACCAGACCCGTCAGGGGATTGATTCCAGCGGGAAAATCTTCTAGTGCCGGCCCGTAAACTGCGGGAACAGGGGTTGGGGTTAGCGTAGGCGTGGAAGTAGGTACCTCGGTAGGCAGCTCGGTAGGCTCAATTTCGGGGACGGAAGTGCTGGTGGAAGTCGCGATTTGAGCGACCTGAAGTTGTTCATTTGTGATCTCATCCGAAGCCGCGTTAACTTCGGGTACCAATGGTATTTTACAACTTGATAAAACCATTGGAATGAGGAGTAACAACGTGAACAAAAAGTTCCTTTGAGTATTCATGATCCTAACCTCTTTTTACTTGAAAAGCGTCTTTAACCTTCTGGTAGGTTTGAGAGAGATCTTCGGGTAAGACCCTGCACTCTCCGATCGCGGTCATAAAGTTCGTATCACCGTTCCATCGGGGGACGATGTGAAAATGTAAGTGTTCTGGAATCCCGGCTCCTGCCGCCTCGCCCAAATTCGCACCGACATTGAACCCGTCAGGTTTATAGATGGAGGTCAATACAGATACACTTTCGGAAATCAGATCGATCAATTCCATTCTGGCTTGCTGGGATAAATTGTTGAGTTGATTTGTGTGAAGCTTTGGAGCAACCATCAAATGACCTGATGTGTATGGAAACTTGTTGAGCATGACAACGGCATGGGTTCCAACGAAAACAACCAGTCTTTCTTCGTTGATTGGTTCAACCACAGCGTCGCAAAAAATGCACCCCGGTTCCTTGTGGGCACTGCTTACATATTTCATCCGCCATGAGGCAAATATTCGGCGCATACAGATTTCCATTATAATTGATACGGTTTTATTTATATAATCATTATTGTAACCCAATCTTACCCATAGAAATATAACAAAATAATAATGAATATCAATCCTGGAAGCGATATAACCAATCCGATCGGCGTGACTGAGCTCAATCGCACGATCAACACTTTATTTCAAAACGAACCGCTCCTGTCGAATATCTGGGTAACTGGAGAAATTTCAAATTGGGCGGTTAACTCATCTTCCGGACACGCGTATTTCAGTATCAAGGATGAAAAATCCACCATCAGCTGCGCGATGTGGAGGGGCAATCTCGCCAGAACCAAAAATATTGGATTGCAAACTGGAACCCAAATTAAATGCCACGGTAGCATCTCGATTTACGAACCGCAGGGCAAATTGCAGATGATCGTCGATACGATTCTACCGGCGGGCGAGGGGGCATATTTTGCTGAATTCATGCGGGTTAAGGCATTGTTGGAGGCGGAAGGCTTGTTTGATCAGGAACGGAAAAAAGCGATTCCCCCGATACCCAAAAATATTGGTGTGGTGACATCCGCCAGCGGGGCAGCTCTCCAGGACATCATCAACACTCTCAGCCGCAGAATGCCGCTCACACAATTGTGGATTTCCCCCACCCTTGTTCAGGGCACAGAAGCGCCGCAAGGAATAGTACATGCGCTTGAAAGACTAATTTTGTCTGGAAAACCTGAAGTGATTATCATTGCCCGCGGTGGGGGTTCTTTGGAAGACCTATGGGCTTTTAATCACGAAATGGTTGCGAGAGCGGTTGCGATTTCTCCAATTCCCATCATTTCAGGTGTTGGTCATGAGACGGACACAACGATTGTTGATTTTGTAGCTGATCTTAGAGCTCCTACTCCAACCGCGGCCGCGGAAATGGCGAGTTTGCTCACCCTGGATGACTTGAAGTCAAAATTGGCTTACTTAAATGATGTAAGCAAAAATTTAATCCAAGTCAGACTGAACGAATTGAATCGAACCAACCAAAGTTTAGAGCAAAGGTTGAGATTACTTAGTCCTTCCAGAAAACTGATGACAGAAATTCAAAGGCTTGATTTAATTTCAATTGCTTTTGAGAAATCCATCAAAACAAATTTTGGGCAAAGGCAAAAAAACCTGGAGAGCCTTTCCCGACAACTTTCAGCATTAAATCCAAACGCTGTTCTGGCTCGAGGTTATGCTATTGTTCAGCGCGAATCCAATGAGGGTGTTATTGTTGACGCGACCCAGGTTAAAACTGGAGAGCGTTTAAGTGTACATTTGAAGAAGGGAAAGTTAAAAGTAAGCGTAGAATCACAGGAGCAATGATAAAATGTCAGAGAAGGAAATAACACAATTAACCTATGAGGAAGCTATAAAGGAATTGGAACAGATTGTGGCGATGCTTGAAGAAGATGAACTTACGCTTGATAAATCATTGGAATTATATAAAAGAGGCCAGAGTTTATTAACGCACTGTTCTGATATTTTGAATAAAGCCCAACTGCAAGTTAACCAATTACCTGAGGTGGAATAGACTATAAAAATACATGATTGATTCTATGCTTCATAACCATTCATTGGTCACGGCCCTGACAGCCTGGTTATTAGCGCAAACTTTAAAGCCTTTTTTGGAATATCTGAGAACAGGAAATTGGAATTTATATATCATCTTCAGTTCCGGCGGCATGCCGAGCTCTCACTCGGCGCTGATGGTTGGAGCTACGATGGGAGTAGCCTTGCATGATGGAGTCGCCACTCCCATATTTACAGTCGCGTTGGCTATGACTATGATTGTTCTTTACGACGCGGCAGGTGTGCGCCGCGAAGCCGGTAAACACGCTGAAAAAATTAATATTCTTATAGATGAATTGTTATCAGGGCATCCAATTTCCGAAAAGGAATTAAGGGAGGTAATTGGCCATACTCCCCTGGAAGTTTTGGGTGGTATCATCTTAGGAGTGATTGTCAGTATTTCTTATTGGTATTGGATAGGTTAAACAAAACTCAACGTGAAAGGAACAATATGGACGAATTAGTGAAAATTTTGGTAACAAAAGTTGGATTAAGCGAAGACCAAGCCACTCAGTCGGTAAAGGTCATGGTCGAGTTCGTAAAAGAACGAGTCCCCGCGCCCTATGCGGGTATGATCGACGGGTTGTTGGATGGAAAATTAGACGCGAATGACTTGGGATCTGCGATGGGTTTGTTGGGCGGTCTTTTCGGCAAGAAGTAGTAGCATCAAAAAACGATCAGGATCGGGTTTGTAATTTGTTTTTTACAAACCCGATTATTTTTTTAATTTCCTCATTTCCAATTCCGATGAGTGCCAAAGGGTAAACCAACAGCCCGAGCGAGATTCCCAGTATCGAATCTAACAACGCTGAATTTGAATTTAATAATCTCAAGCCAGCGATGATTGAGAGGCTCATTAAAACGCTGGCGAGCATGTATTGCCAACCACCTGAAATAACCGATCGGGTATTCAAACCCGAGAGTGGTTTTCTTACCAGATACAAAAGGAGCAAGGCTTCAATGCCTGTCGCCAGGGAATTCGCGAAGGCTAAACCGCCATGTGGCATCCAACCTGCCTTCTCAAAGAGCCACACGAACAAAAAGCTGAAAGCGACGTTCATGCCCATAGCCAGAACACCAATTTTTACCGGTGTTTTTGTATCATGCAGAGCATAAAATGCCCGCGATAAAATTTCCACGATCGAATGGCCAATTAAACCAGCTGTATACCAAAGGATCGCCCAGGCAACAAGTTGGGTCGATTGGGCTGTAAATTCACCCCGTTCAAACAAAAGCTCCGTGAGTGGTTCACGTAAAACGATCAATCCGAAGGTGGATGGCACAGACAATAAGAGAACGCCTCTCAAGGTGGAAGTGAGCGAGTCACGCATTTCTGCCTGTTGTCCTTTGGCAATTTGGGCAGCAAAGGTGGGTAAGGCTGCGGTAGCTATGGCTTGGGCAATGACAAATAATGGCATGGTCATGATCATGCGCCCGATGTTTATGGCGGTTAAACTGCCTTCTCCCAGGCTGGTCGCGATCATGGTATTGATCAGAAAATTAATTTGAACCGCACTGACACCAAGTAGTCGCGGGGCCATGAGCGAAAGAACTTGATGGACGCTTTTTTGGCTTATGCCAAGGGTAGGGACAAATTTAAAATCGGGCAGGCGGATTAATTGAGGAATTTGGACACCAAGGTGTAAAACGGCGCCAAGCACATAACCCCAGGCCAAGCCAAGGATACCCAAACTGGGAACAAAAAAAATTAAGCCAATAATCCAGCCGATCCAATTGAAAACTGGAGCAAGGGCAGGCATCAGAAATCGTGAACGAGTATTCAAAATACCCATCACAATCCCACTCACCCCGAAGATGGTTGGGGCGATCATGATGATTTTCAGCAGTTCGCTGGTTAGTTCCGCTGTTCCAGGATCCAGATTAGGTTTGAACAAAAAGATGAGATCTTTGACAATATTTGGCGCGAAAAGGAAGGCGAGCAAGCTTGCCCCGCCAAGAAATACGAGAATGAGATTGATGATAGCGGAGGAAAGGTAGAAAGCAGAGCTTGCGGATTTTTTTTCAAATTCATCGGTGAAGATTGGGATGAAAGCGGAAGCCAATGCCCCGCCAGCCATGAGGTTGAATAAAAGATCCGGAATCGTGACGGCAGCATAGAAAGCGTCCAGTTCGGAGGATGTTCCGAAAGTATTCGAAACCAGAATCTGGCGCAGTAAGCCGACCAAATTGCTGAGAACAAACGCGAACATCACAATACTGGCTGCTTTCGCGATCTGGCGATTGGCGGTTGTCATAGAGTAGATTATACCTTTTGGATACTAAAGGTAATCTGCTTGATTTTGGTAAAATTGTCGCATGCGAGCAACCCTTCGGGTTAAATTTTTGATAGTGGTCGGATCCATCTTGGCTGTAAGTTTTGGCTGCGCGCGGAACCCATCCGATTCCATACTTCCGCTTCAGCCAACCTCCTTACCTGAAAATGAATTTATTGAGCAAGACCTTCCAAACGGTTTTGGTTATGTTTCGCGGTATTTTGAGGTTTATTTTACCGATCCCCATAATCCTCAACGGGAAATGAAGAAAGATGGTCTCGACCGCCTGCTGGCAACAGCTATCGATCAGGCGCGAGTATCGCTTGATATTGCGATTTATAGCTTGGACGACCACGTTATTTCCTTCGCGATCATAAGAGCCAAGGAAAAGGGAGTTTCGGTTAGAGTAGCCGTAGAAGGCGATAATATGGATTCTGACGCGATCCAAAATCTGATTACAAATGGAATCGAGGTTAAAGCGGATGTCCGATCTGGGTTAATGCACAACAAGTTCATGATTATCGATGGCATTGAGGTCTGGACTGGATCGATGAATTACACTTACTCTTCGATTTATGATGACCATAATTCCCTGGTCAGGGTCCGCTCCGCAGAAATCGCGGAAAATTACGAGGTTGAATTTCTGGAATTATTTGAAGGGAACGCATCTTCCAACACACCATATCCCAAAGTTATTGTTGGCGGATTTACGGTTGAAAATTATTTTTCCCCGGATGACCGCTTTGCTTACAGAATGGTCGAGTTATTGAATTCGATCGATGATTCGGCCAGATTCATGATGTACACATTCACAGCCGATGATTACAGCGAAGTGCTGATCAAAAAAGCATCCGATGGATTGGAAATTTTAGGGGTCATGGAATCATCCACAATTGAAGTCGCGGGTTCCGATTTTAAGACAATGCAACTGAATGGAATTGATTTGAAGGCCATTGATGACTCTGGGGTGATGCACCATAAAACGATGATTTTAGATTCCAAAACTGTTATTTTCGGATCGTACAATTTTACAGCCTCCGCTGAGAAGAAGAATGATGAAAACATTCTTGTTATAAACAGCCCTCAGCTTGCGGAGTTGTTCTTGATGGAATTTGAACGGGTAAACTCCCCAAACTCAAAATAATTATTAAATAAGGTCCTCCTGTTGATTTCCACCGGGAGGACCTTATTTAATTACTGCGAGTACTGTTAGCTTGTTTGCTTATTTAATAAACTCGATTCCCCCCATCCAAGGCCGTAAAACTTCTGGAACATGGATGCTGCCATCTGCCTGTTGATAATTTTCCAGTACAGCGATCATCGTCCGTGGCAAGCCCAATCCTGAACCGTTAAGAGTGTGCAGGAGGCGCGGTTTGCCTCCATCGGCCGGCCGATATTTGATGTTTGCTCGCCTGGATTGGAAATCGGTATCGTTGGAAACCGAGGACACTTCCAGCCATTCATCACATCCAGGAGCCCAGACTTCCAAATCGTAGGTCATCGTAGCCCCAAAGCCCAAATCACCAGTGCAGAGCCGTTTCACCCGATAGGTTAATCCTAAGCCCGCGCAAGTCGCTTCGGCGTCCGAGAGCATCTTGTCAAGCAGGCTATCCGATTCTTCCGGCTTGGAGTAAATATACATTTCTACTTTGTCAAATTGATGCCCCCGCTTGATTCCACGCACATCCCGCCCCGCGCTCATTTTCTCTCGGCGAAAACATGGTGTATAGGCAGTATAAAAGCGAGGCAAAGAGGATTCATCCAGCACCTCATCCATATGATATCCAGTAAGCGGTATTTCAGCGGTCGGTACAAAGTAAAGGTCTTCCTCATGGTCTTTGTATAGATTGTCAGCGAATTTGGGTAATTGACCCGCGCCATAAACCGTTGAAGACTTGACCATGAAGGGAAGATAATGTTCTGTATAACCTTGTCTATTGGTGTGTAAATCCAACATCCAGGCAATTAAGGCTCTCTGCAAGCGTGCGCCAGCTCCACTGAGCACATAAAATCTGGATCCGGTAAGTTTGGTACCGCGTTCAAAATCAATAATTCCAAGTGCTGGGCCCAGATCCCAATGCGGTTTAGGTAAAAAATCGAACTTTCGGGGTGCCCCAACAGTTCTGATGACCAGGTTTTCTGATTCATCAACCCCGTAGGGTGTCCTTGGGTCAGGGATGTTGGGAAGCGTAGAAGTGATCTGGTTAAGGACTTGTTCGATTTCAGTGATTTGACGGTCACCTTCAGCGATCTGATCACCGACCAATTTCATCGCGTCGATTTTTTCCTGTCTAGCGGAGAGATCTTTCATTTTGCTGATTTCTTTGGAGACCAGGTTGCGTTCCGCTTTGAATGATTCAATCTTGACTAGAAGTTCTCTGCGTTTGAGATCGAGTTTAATTACCTCATCAACCGGTGAAGGATCAGACTGGCGATCGGCAAGAGCTTTGCGAACGATCTCTGGATTTTCACGAATTAAGTTGATATCTAACATTTTTGCACCTCGCTTTAAATAATGATCGCCCCTCCACGCAGGACGAGGGGCGACTCGTGGTACCACCTGCACATTCAGCCTAGGGCTCTCTTTCGCTTTAACGGGCTTTCCCCGGCTCTCTTATGATCGGTGGATCTCTGCGAGAGCGTTCGGCTTTCGCCACCAAAGAGGATTTCACCTGCCTGGCCGGTATCTCTCAGCGAATCGGTACCTCTCTGGGGACTCAGGTTGGGTTACTTGGCTTTGGGTTAAACTTTGTAATTCTGATTATACAACAACCAAACCAATTTTCCTTGGTTTGGTTAGCCATTTCAGTTAGACATGGTTTGAAAAATCTCATCAATACTCATAGATGGCAAATTTGCCAGTTGGTGTGGGACAGTGTTATCGTTTCGAATGGCCAACGCGTTTTTGATGAGAATTGGCTGCAATTCTGTTTTCTTTAGATTCTGGATAATTTCAAACAGATCCGATCCCTCGCCTAAGAAACAAATCAAGCCTGATCGCAGGTTATAGCGATTTTGAAATAAGCTTAGCGGAGCAATCAGCGCGTCCTTAGGCAGGTCTGTAAAATCAAATCCTATCGGTTCATTTTCAAAATGGGGTACCCGATCATGGATTCGGATTCCAAGAGTACCAGCCTGAAATGGTTCTTTGGGTTGGTAGCGATTCACCCTTTGAATGTGCATAAAAGGGCGGTTATGATCCCTGAAGCATTGCAAAATTGCTCCGGCTATTTGGCAGGCTTGTTCAGCGCCTTCAATTGGGTCCATACCGCCGGGCAGATAATCATTTTGAAAGTTAATGAGCAATAAACCATACTTATTCATTTTCTACCGTAATCCGCGGGTATTTCCCCCCATTCTTCAGTATCCCATTTATAAATTTCCCTTGTCGGCTCAATACCACGCAGGATTGCCTCAGCTTGTTGAATAAGCTCAAATAACCTGGGATTTGTTTCCCTAACTGGGAGGGTGGTTTTACATTTTTTTGCTCGCAGCCAAGCCAGGGCGGTTACGGAGTCTGTATAGATAGGCATCTGAAGATGTTTTTCATCCCGATAGCGAATCGCGTCCACCAGGGCTAAAAATTCCCCGATGTTGTTTGAACCATTCGTGAAAGGTCCTTTTCTGAGCACGGTCCTGTTCGCGGGAAGTTCTACAACCCGCCATTCAAGCGGACCCGGCGAACCGGAGCAAGCCGCGTCTACGCAGAGATAATTCCCCTGAGGGACAGAGCGATTGGTTTTCCTGATTGAAACAGGATCAGGCTCCCAAAGCGGTGGTTTACTAAAGGCAAGCGCCGCGATTTTCTGGGATGGGTAGCTTTTAAACCTGGCGCCGAAAAAACCTTTTACCTGTTTTTCACAATCCGCCCAAGTCGAATAAATTCCAGGGTTTCTGCCGACCCAAACAACGTACCATTTTGGTTTTTCCGGCATTTCAGGGACTGACTTCGATCAAGTTGGATTTGATGAGGTTCCAATTTTCACCGCCATCTGCGGTTTGATAAATATTGGATTTCTCCGGCGAGTTAATAACTAACCAGGCATGTTGCCGATCGGTAAACTCTATAAGCAAATCACTGGTGCTGTCTTCGTTTTCCCAGATTTGATCGAGCGAAATTTTAGTAAGGGTTGGAGCCGATAAATCGAGTAAACACACTTCACCTTCGCAAATTAATGCCAGCATTTCTTCGTTGACATTGATTATACTGGCTGTGAATACAGATTGAATTTGCAAATTTGGATCGTAAATATCCCAGGTTAATCCTTGATCCTGACTTTGGAGAACGAATATTTGACTTGAAACAATTGGGTCAAATTGAACCAAAGAAAGGAGTGCTAACCAGCGATTATCCCCAAGTTGAAGATAAATTGGCTGAGTAAGGGAGGCTTCGAAATTCCTGGGTTTGGCTACCTCAATTCTCCTCCAATTTACACCGCGATCATTGGTAACATCCAACGAGATTGTATTTTTTGTTTCATTGGCCATTTCGCCATACACAATCAGGCTATTTAATTCAGTTTGGGCGCTAAGATCTCCGCAGATGTTGCAGATACGCACAACCCCCTCAGGTAATCCTTCCTCGGCTTCGGGCGGGATGAGTGGAAGAAGGGACCACGTCTTCCCCAAGTCAGTTGATTCATAATAATGAACATAGGCACTACCCGCGCCGACATCCTCGACCCGGGCTAGTAAATATTCTCCCTGAACAAAGTTCAGCCTTGCGCCTACCATATTCTCAAACAATTCTGAATTCTGCCAGTTCACTCCTCCATCAGAGGTGGACCAGAGAGTGGTTTTTCCTTCCAGGCTCTGGGTTGTGAGGAAACCATTCTGAGATGAGGAGAAGTAAGTTGAAAGAAGGTAGCCTTCCATGGGCGGCATAATGGAAGTCCAAGTTTTACCCCCGTCCTGGGTGACAACCAGGGTTTGAGTCCCATTATTGCCCATCAAAAGGGCGGTTCCAAAGAGCTCATCCAACATGTCAAGTTGGAAAAATCGCTCTGAGAAGATTTGAGGGGTGGGGATTTCGATGGTTTCAGCCGGCGGAGGCGTTTCACTTGGGATATGTGGCGCCTGGGTTTCAATCGGTTTTGAATCAATGATGGTAGGAGTTGAAGCCACAGGTGCCGCACATGAAGTGACCAAAAAAGTGGTTAACAGCAGAAAAAACATTTTTTGTTTCATAAATTAATCATAATACAAAACGCCGCGTTGAAGATGTCCAACGCGGCGCTGGGTATTCTCTTATGGATTAAGCTAATTTTTCAATGATCAGTGCCTCACCTTGTCCCACACCTACGCATAATGTGGCAAGTCCGAAGCGGGTGGAAGGTCGTTTAAGCATTTCATGCAGTAATGTTGTTAGAATTCTGGCGCCAGAGCAGCCGAGTGGATGTCCGAGTGCGATTGCGCCGCCATTGACATTGACGATTTCGGGGTTCATCTCAAGGTCTTCCATTACCGCCAAGGACTGAACTGCGAAGGCTTCGTTCAACTCAATCAAGTCCATATCGTTGATCGTTAAGCCCGCCCTTGCCAGTGCTTTCCTGGTAGCTGGTACTGGCCCGAGACCCATTGTTGCTGGTAACACGCCGGCAGCCGCGTTGGAGACAATTCTGGCGAGAGGCTTTAAACCTAATTCTTTTGCTTTTTGTTCGGACATTAAAAGTACCGCCGATGCGCCATCATTCAAGCCAGAGGAGTTGCCAGCTGTAACTGTTCCGTTTTTACGAAAGGCGGGGCGGAGTGAGGCTAATTGCTCAAGGGTTGTGTCCCGGCGGGGACGCTCATCCTTGCTGACCACCAGTGGATCTCCTTTCTTGCGAGGAATGGTTACCGGGAAAATTTCAGCGTCAAACCTTCCTTCATCCATGGCGGCGATTGCTCTGAGATGAGACCTTAACGCGAATTGATCTTGAATTTCACGGGTAAGGTGTGGCTTTAGATCAGCGATATTTTCGGCAGTTTCGCCCATACTTTCGGTTTTGTACAATTCTTCCATCTTCGGATTAGGAAATCGCCAACCAAGGCTGGTATCAAATGCAGTAAGATTGCCGAATCCAAATCCCTTTTCCGCCTTGGCAAAGGCATAGGGAGCGCGGGACATTGACTCAACCCCACCGGCTATAAAAAGATCCCCGTCTCCAACTTGAATGGAACGGGCTGCCAGATTCACCGCGGCCAAGCTGGAAGCGCACAAACGGTTGATCGTAATTCCAGGTACGGAGGATGGGATACCCGCCAAAAGCAAAGCCATTCGGGCAACGTTCCGATTATCTTCCCCTGCCTGGTTGGCGCAACCAAGATAAACTTCCTCAATGGATCCGGAATCAATTTGATTTCTATTAATTACTGCTTTCAAGAGATCCGCCGCCAGGTCATCTGGGCGGACTGCGGATAAGCTACCCCCTAACGCACCAATCGGGGTTCGGATGGCGTCAACAATTACTACATCATTCATTTGGTTTATCTCCTGAAAATGGAATAAAAAAACATCCTGAGTTTATGATAACCCAGGATGTTCGTTTTTGCTTATACAGAGTTTAGCGGACGAGCCCTTGTTTTCTGGCGTATAGGGCGGCTTGAGTACGATTCTCTAATTCAAGCTTATTGAGGATTCGACCAACATGGCTGATGACTGTATTTTCAGAAATTTCGAGTACTTCTGAGATGTCCTTGTTGGATAATCCTTCGCTGATCAGTTTAAGTACATCTACTTCACGGTGGGTGAGGGTCGCGTTCGGCACTTTTGGATCCTGCATGGCTGAAATTAGCTTACTGGATATATCAGGTGGTAATACAGAATTTCCAGCGGCCAGATCGCGTATACCTTGTGTTAATACATCAGGGGATGAAGTCTTGACGAGGTAGCCAGTTGCCCCAGCGCGGATTGAGGAAACTACTAATTCGTCCTCATGGGAGCTGGAAAGGACGAAGATTCTGGAAGATGGGGATAAAACCCGGATTTGCCGAATGGCTTCAACCCCGCCCATGCCAGGCATGAGAAGGTCCATGAGCACTACATCTGGTTTAAGTTCGCTTACCATCCGGATAGCGGTTTCACCGTCGGAAGCTTCTCCGATTACTTCGATATCGGTCGCGGTTTCGAGTAAAGATCGTAAACCTTTTCGAAGAATATCGTGGTCATCACAAATAAACACTTTTATTGTCATTTTTTATTCTCCTTAACTTATTTTCTTGGAATTTGAATATTAATTAATTTTTGTTCTGTTGTGATGATCTCGAATTCAAAAATACCATTAATATTCTCTATTGACTCTATCACATCAAGGAATTTCAGCTCGATCATTTCTTGGGTTAATAAACCCGCCTGTAAATCCCTTTCGTATATCATGAATTTTATCATAAAATTTTTGGATGTTTCATTAATATTTATAACAATTGATTTAGGCTTGGACAACTTTAAGATCTCATTCAGAACGCTAACGATGATTCCGTAAGTAGTTCTTTGGGCATTTAGGGTGAGGTTAACCTTATCAAAATTCACCAAGTCGATAGATATGTTACTTTGATATTTCTGGATCTCGATCTGATCGCTTAGAGCTTGAATCAAGCCAATTTTTCCAAAGGCGTTATCATCCAATTCATAATAAAGCAGGCCGACTTTTTTAATCAGTTGATTGGTCATCCCATCGAGCTCTTCGAGATCTTGATATGTGCGTTGAATAATCCCATCTAGAATGTTCTTTTGTGCACTCTTGATAAAGAGGGTTAAAGTATACAAACCCTGAGCGATGCGGTCTTGAAGTTCTTTCGCGATCCTTTCCCGCTCCTCAGACTTGATTTTTGAAATTTGAGATACCCTGGCGATGTTGCTTATTTTTTTAACTTCGGTAATGTTATTAAGCAAAACTAATTGACCAATTACCACATCACGTTTGTTTTTGAGCGGGGATATGGTCAGGTCGATGTAATAAAGTTCGTCTTTGAAGAATGTCTCAAATTGATGGTTGACTGCATTCCCGGATGACTCCCGGTTAAGCGCTTCCTGAATTACAACGGATTCATTTATTTTTTGTCCGGTTTTAAGGTCGAGTATTTTTCTGGCGAATGGATTAATTAACCCTACCGTCCCATACACGTCTGCAATCACCAAGCCATGTTGGACCAAGTCCAGGTATCGATGCAATCCATTCTGAGGGAGGTTGAATAATTCGAGTCTGAGAAAGCCGATAAGAAGGATTATGGCTGAAAAGAAGAACCCCAAAGGGGCGATGTTGTAATTTGGAATATATGTCACATCCACGATGTAGAGGAGGTTGGTCAGGGTAGGTGGAATGATACTGAGAAGAATGTTGCGAGCACTCAGTTGATGAAATTTGGTGAACTTGGGCTTGAGGAGCAAGTAGATCGTATAGGCTACCAGGATAAATTGATAGACCACGTTGAACCAATAAACCAATCCCCCTCTGCGCAGCAGGTAATTGTATTTATTTGGCTGATCAGAAACATAACTCCAGAAAAGGTGGTGATAAGGATCCGTGAAAATAAGGATAATAATCGCGATGGGGGTCATTAAGAAGAGGAAAAGCTGGCTGTCCCTCGGACGCGCATTTCCCATCAGATCACGAACCGCGAGCAAGAAGCATACAGGAGTCATGACAATCCCAATATAAGCAACATTCGTCCAAAACACCTTGGCTTCCAACCCAACAATGGAAGAACGGATGCCGATACCGAAACTCCAGAGGAAAACAAAAAGAAAATATGGCAGAAAAAAAGGATTGTTGTTGAACCGATTACGAGCGAAAAGATAGAAACCCACCAAAAGATTGATCGAGGCGGTGAGGAAAAAAAGGAAGTTCTGAGGATAGATGTATAAAATATTCACGTTTATTTGTCCAAAATTATCCAATTGCCGGAATCCGCTGACCTAAGCAGAGCATTGATTGTCTGGATATTTGCTTTCGAATCTTCCAGACTGATGAGCGGCGGGGTTTGATTAATTATACTTTTTGAAAGATTTTCGATCTCCCCACTGTACAATTCGATGCCCTTGCCCTTTATCTTTTCAATATCCTTATTTCTTTGGAGTATGAACGAATATTTTTCTCCAGGTTTAAACGGTTCTGGAATATGAATTGAACCATCTGATCCCACCACTTCCATAACCGTTCGAGCTGGCGAGCGAAAACCTGAGTCGAATTGAACAAAGACCTGGTTGGGAAAAACTAACTGGCCAATAAAAGATTCATCCACCCCCGCGGAATTCATTATCGCGTTGCCGATTACTTTTTCTGGTTCCTGCCCAACAAGTAACCTGGCGAAACTCAGCGGGTAGCAACCTACGTCCCAAATCGAACCGCCTCCAAAATCCTTTTTCAAACGAATATCATCCTCGTTTTTAATATTGAAGGTAAAAGATCCACGAATAAATTGGAGTTTGCCAATTGCCCCTTGGTTAATTAATTCAAAAACTTTGGCTGTTTGTGGATGGTGCCGATACATAAAGGCTTCCATGACCAATTTACCCGCTTTAATGCTCGTTTCTTTTATTCGGTCTACGTCCGCAGTCTCAAGCGCTAAAGGTTTTTCACACAGCACATGTTTGCCGGCTTCAAGGCATTTTATCGTCCACTCGGCATGCAAATGATTGGGTAATGAAATGTAGACCACATCAATTTCAGGATCTTGAAGTAACTCGTCATATGAACCATATGGTTTTGGAATTTTCCACTGTCGGGCATAGGTACTGGCTTTTTCAAAAGACCGGCTTGCGACCGCCATCAGCTGATTGGAGGGTGAAGCATTAAGTGCGTGGTTGATAACCCGGTTAATTCGCGCTGTGGAGAGCAAACCCCATTTAAGAATTGTTTGCGACATTATGCACTCTTTCTATATAATTAGCCAATAGATTGCCGATTCGTTCGGTTAAAATAATAGTATAAAATTGCCAATTCTATCAACCCAATTTT
Source organism: Anaerolineales bacterium (assembly GCA_035562755.1). Taxonomy (GTDB): domain Bacteria; phylum Chloroflexota; class Anaerolineae; order Anaerolineales; family Villigracilaceae; genus UBA5195. The sequence goes on along the minus strand of DATMWA010000085.1, from coordinate 36,736 downwards.
GATTATTAATTGGTATATACCTATTCTGTGCTATTTGATTACCTGCATGAAAATCAAGAAAGAGGTGTGTCAAAATGGAAACGGATCAACGTTCAAACACAAGACGAAAATTCAAGTATTATTTACCAGTAGTTGAATTCAATACGCTCGAGGTTTTTGGTTATCTGGTTGATATCAGTCCGACAGGTTTCAGGCTTGAGGTAAGTAAACCACATGGCGTTACCAGGGACTATAACCTGAGGATCGATCTGCCAGCGGAGATATCCCAAAAACCTTATATCTCTTTCGTAGCCAGGGTGATGTGGGTCAGGGCAGATCCGATTGATTCCTTCGCTTTTCATGAAGGCTACAAAGTAATGAAAATCACGCCAGCTGACGAGGAGATTTTTTCAAAAATGATGGCACAATATTCCAAATCCACAGGATAACATTTAATGGCGCAAAGGTTTTTAAGGAAATTCATCAAATTTGGTCTTGGCTTGATCGCTGATGTAGAGGTGGAAGGGATTGAAAATCTTCCACCTACTGGTGGTTATATCATCGCCGCTAATCACCTCGGCAGGTCAGACTCGGCTTTGCTTTATTATTTTATCGATCGTGATGACCTGACGATGCCTGTCGCTGAGAAATATAAGGATCACTGGCTCTTTAGTCCGTTGGTAAAGTCTCTGGGTGGTTTTTTTATCAATCGCTATGATGCGGATTTACAAGCGATTCGAGAGGTATTAAAACGGCTTGCCGCTGGCGGAGTGTTTGTGATCGCGCCAGAAGGTACTCGATCGAAAACAGAAAAACTTCAACGGGGGCATAGCGGAATCGCATATTTCGCGAACAAAAGTAAACTGCCTGTGCTGCCTGTAGCGATTACTGGGACCGAAGACAGGTTGATGGTTGAAAATATCAAGAAATTTAAACGTTCCAAGATTACAGTGAGAGCGGGGAAACCGCTTTTGTTGGTGGATTTTAAGGCTACGGATACTGAAGCATTGGAAAAAGCAACTGAAGAGGTTATGTGCCAAATCGCTGCCATGCTGCCGGTAAGCTACCGTGGATATTATGAAGATCACCCGAGAGTAACCGAATTGGCGGCTAATGCGTAATTTTCTCAGATGGTTAATTATTCATGTCCTCGATCTGATCGCGGAAGTTTCAGCCGAAGGGTTGGATAATTTTCCAAGCCAGGGCGCTTATATCGCCGCCACTAATCACATTGGCTTTTTGGATATCACCCTATTTCATTATCATTTCAACCGTTATGACATGTTTATCCCGGTAGCTGAGAAATGGGAAAAATCCAGATTAATAAGAATGATTGCCAGAAATTTAAATTTTGTGTTTATTGATCGGTATAACCCGGATTTAAAAGCTTTGCGAAAGATGATGAGTCTTATGGAAGCCGGAAATTCATTAGTCATCGCTCCAGAAGGCACCCGATCAAAAACTGGATCTTTAGCCCAGGGAAAACAAGGCGTAGCTTATCTGGCCGCGCGTTCCGGTTTTCCGGTCATTCCAGTTGGAATTACGGGCACGGAAGATAAGAACATTCTGACCAATTTGCGCCGATTCAAGCGCTCAAAAATCGTTCTGAAAATTGGTCAACCTTTTAATGTGGAACCCCTGCCGCACGGTGATAAGGATGCTGCTCTTCAAGAACGGACGGATGAAATCATGTGTCGTATCGCGGCGATCCTTCCAGAAAAGTATCGTGGCGTTTATGCCGAGCACCCGAAGACACTCGAATTTCTTAAATAACCACTCCTTGGTGCCGTTTAAGAAATTTGCCTTCTCCAGCCTCACCTAGCCAATTTTCTCCATCAACAATTAACTTCCCTCTCAAAAATACCTTGATTGGATATCCTTTGAGTTTCCACCCCTCATAAAGGTTGTAATCGGTGCGCTGATGTGAATTGGCGACCCCGTGGGTCATCTGCTTGTTTGGATCCCAGACAATAATATCCGCGTCAGAACCAGGGATTAATGCACCTTTCTGTGGGTAAAGTCCAAAAATCTTGGCGACATTGGTACTGTTCAACGCGACAAATTGATTCGGGGTGATCTTACCCGTGTTAACCCCATAACTCCAAAGGATCGGTAGGCGATCCTGAATGCCCGGAAGGCCGTTTGGAATTTTGGTAAAATCACCGGCGCCTAATTCCTTGCCGCTGATTTTAACCGGCCTGCCCTCATAAGTGATCGGCTTTCTACCATCATAAAAAAATGGACAATGATCGGTTCCGATTGTTTGCAACTCGTTCGTTGTCAAGCCGTGCCATAATCGGTCATTATCCTCAGGGTCGCGCATGGGAGGTGAACAGATCCATTTTGCTCCGTCAGGACGTTCCAATTCTTTTTTAGTGAAAAAAAGGTAAGGCGGGCAAGTTTCGCCCATTACTTTAACTCCGCGTTCACGCGCGTAACTGAGCATGTCGACTTCGCCTCCGGTATTCATGTGGACGATGTAAACCGGCGAATCAGCCTGGGCGGCCATCGAACTCATGCGCATTGTGGCATCAACTGCGCCCCATTTTGGGCGGGTATTGGCATGCCAAATTGGTTTAGTATTTCCGGATGCCAAAGCCTTTGGGATCATCTCTTCAATAACATCACCATTTTCACAATGCGCCATAACCAGCATGCCGTTATCTTTGGCGATGTTAAGAGCCCTGAAGATGGAAGTATCATCCAAGCGCAATCTGCCATTGTAGGCAGTAAAAACTTTTAACGTGGTGATTCCGTAATCAACCAATCTGGGAATATCTTTTGCCACCTGATCATTGAAGCGGGTTAGGTTCATGTGAAAAGAATGGTCTATGGACGATTTTTCCGCCATCCTGAACCAGATATCCAATGAATGATCGAACCCTTCCGGTTCGTGAACCACAAAATCCATGATGGTAGTTGTGCCACCAAAAGCGGCAGCCTTTCCACCGGTGTAGTGATCATCTGAAGAAACCGTACCAAACATTGGCAAATCCAGGTGTGTATGTGGATCGATACCTCCCGGCATGACATACATCCCGCTAACATCCACCACAACCGCGGAAGGGTCGGATAGATCTTTTCCGATCAAGGAAATCTTTTCGCCTTCAATGAGGATGTCTGCCACAAAGGTTTCGGATGCTGTTATGAGGGTGCCATTCTTGAGGATTGTTTTCATGTTCAAATCACTTTCCGGAAGTTAAGTTTGAAAAGCCGTTTATGCCTAAAAGGGTCATTAAGATCTCAGGTGAAAGATCATTGTCCTGAATCTCGGTTTTATACTCTTGGCCAGCCTGAGCCCTTTCATTCAGCGCTTTCCAGAGTGTGAGACGGTCATTCGTTCTTACAATCAAATCTTTCAGTTCTTCCGCTTGCTGAAGATATTCTCCGGTGGTATAAAAAAATGAAAAACGCTTCCAACTTCCAGCCATAATTGGCTTGTCCAGTTTTTCAAGCTGTCCAAGTTGGATTTTAAAATATTCCTCATTCGCGTGAGGATGTTCGACTTCTTCTCGAATCAATTCCTTGCGAGTAGTTAGCTCGTGTCCGCGAACCTTCGCGAGGAAATCAATCCGATTTTTGGCTTGTGTGAAGGATGAGGGTTGATAAAAAGCCAAATAATCGACACTGATTACTTTTGGGGCAGAACGCAGCGGAATTCGATACCAACCAAAGAGGCGCGCAATATCAAGGTCTTTTGGTTTGGGTAGTACGCAAACCATGATTAAAGAACTCGGCTCAATCCGCATGCTAACCGTTATACTCTCATTTAATTTCTAAATTCCATTATAAATTCGGTTCCAGTCTTTAATAAACCGGATAAAGATAATTACAGTGATTCCACTCATCATCCAGAAGGTCAGAACATTAAAGCCAAGAGCAAAGAATAGCGGTGGTAGAAGGAGAACTGTTATCAGCGTCGCGCGGGCACGATGTTTGGTGATGAGGATGATTAAAATCAGGAGGGCGACCGCGACAGGAAATCCAAGCGGTTGGTAGGCAAGGATTGCCCCACCGGCGGTTGCCAAACCCATCCCGCCACGAAACCGGGCAAAAATTGGCCAGCAGTGTCCAATGACCGCGCTTACACCAGCCATGAAAGGGGAAAAATCAGATGAGCTGAACGTCATCGCCAGCCAAACCGGAATAAATCCCTTGGCGATATCGACGACCAGAACTACCAATCCCGCGAACCATCCAGCTTGCCTGATTGTATTTGTGGTTCCTGCATGACCTGAACCGTGATCGCGCAGGTCCTTATCTTTTATGGCTTTGACGATCCAAATTGAAGGGGTTAAAGACCCAAAAAGATAACCAGCCAAACCAAAAATGAGAAGTTGAAGAAAATTTTCCATAAAAAAAAATAAGGTCAGGTTGAAAACCTGACCTTATTATAAACTTGATAGATCTTAGAGCAGTCCGACATCCTCGTTAAAGTCGTTGATCAGTTCATCGATTTGATCAACCTGTTCTTGGAACCCATTAAAGTATTGATCGTTGTACCACATATCCTGAATCTCTTCGTAGGTTTTTCCTTGTTGTTCAACCCAGGTGTAATATTTGAGATTGTGAACCCGGCGGCGGTCAACATACGACAACTCAAGCATGTTGTCGGTGGTTTGCCCGTGTAACCAGCGTGAGAAGTCAGAGGCGGCATCACTATCTGTATAATGACCAACTTCTTCGTGCATCTCAACCAGACGGCTTTGATAAAGTTCCATGGAATCAGTGGCGATGGTAAAAACAACATCGTTTGGACCTAATTCATAATATTTTGCCATTTTGATGGCGGTGAGCAAATTGCTGATGCTGGAGAATCCGAGCAGGTCGAGCTGGTTGATAATGGCCTCATCGACACCCTTTTTCGCGAGATAATCACGACCGACTTTTTCATTAAAGAGACGGGCAAGGTTTACGACAGCGTTATCATCTATCGCGATAACCAGATCGGTATTTTTGACGTTGTGAATCCAAGGTACATGCTTGTCGCCGATTCCCTCAATCCGATGAGCGCCAAAGCCATTTTCGAGCAAGGTTGGGCATTGGAGAGCTTCGCTAGCGCCTAGTTTACATTCCGGATGCAACTTTTTGATATAGTCGCCGCTGGCGATTGTACCTGCTGAACCAGTGGCTGATGCGATACCCCGGAAACGATCGCCTGGCCGGGCAATTTCCTGGAATACTTCTTCCATGGCATGTCCTGTTACTTCATAGTGCCATAAGTAGTTCGGAAATTCCTGGAATTGGTCGAAGATCATCAAATCTTCACCGGAGTTACGCAGCTCTTTACATTTATCAAAAATCTCTTTTACATTGGATTCTGAACCTGGTGTTTTAATCACTTCTCCGGCTACATTGGCGAGCCAATTAAAACGTTCCTGACTCATTCCTTCAGGGAGAATGGCTACAGACTCGCATGCTAATAATGCCGAATCGTATGCGCCGCCGCGGCAATAATTACCGGTGGATGGCCAAACAGCTTTCTGGGTGGTTGGGTCAAATTGACCTGTGATTAATCTCGGCACAAGACACGAAAAAGCCGCGCCGACTTTGTGGGCGCCGGTGGGAAACCATTTGCCAACAAGAGCGATGATTCTGGCAGGAACACCAGTCAGGGAAGGAGGAAGTTCAATGTAATTCACATTTCCAAAAGTTCCGCCGCTTGCAACTGGTTGGTTTTTCCAGGTAATACGGTAGAGATTCCTGGGATGGATATCCCATAAACCGATCCCCTTTAGTTCTTCCTTAATCTTGGCTGGGACGAGGGAAGGATCTTTCATTTCAGCGAAGGTGGGAATGATGATGTTTCTTTCTCGCGCGCGCTGGACAGCCCTCTTTCGGCGGTCTGGGTAAACGGTTAAGTCGATTTGTGCCATACGATATCCTTTTCTTGAAAGTTGTCAGACAAATTATATTATAACAACTTTTGTCAATTTGGGAAGGTGTTGCAAATTTTTTCAAAATCATGTATTGTATAAATGTGGCTGACAGCCATGAAAGGAGGTTCAGGATACCATTGGAGCCAAATTTTTTAGGAGATGGTGCTGGATTTAGATCGTAAGGGTTGAAATTAGCCTCAAGTTTTACACGACTTAGTGTGTTACCAGCGTACCCCTCTCCGTCTGACCACCTTACAATTGAATAGGTAAAAAAAAGGATGGCAATTCAATTGCCATCCTTTTTTTATAAACTTGAAATGTTAATTTACTTCCAGATAAATTTTATTGGTTCACCAGTGTAAGGCAATGAAATAATCAATGAGGCAGGTTCCACTTGGCCAGTGTATTCAGGTTTCATCTGTGCGCAATCTGAGCCGACCCAAACATTGCTCTCACAAGCAATTGCGGCGTAGGTTAATGTCCATTGTCCTACATCGTCTGGATTATGATAGAAATAAAATTCTCCATTTTTATCGGAATTGATGATTAAGTCTGTACCTTCCTGAGAAAAACTAATCCCTACACCTTGGATGGGAGTACCCTGAGAATCGGTTACAAGACCCTTAACAACGCCAACATAATCTGGCATTTTACGTGGTACACTGTCGATATTATCATCTTCCGCTAATAATTTAATAAAAACGAACCCACTCTCACCACTCACTGTGGTGACATTCAACCATTCTCCGCCCATGGTAACGAAATTAGTGGTCAGTGGATCCGATGGGAACACCATTGTAGTCGCCATAAAGAAGGTACCCGGACCGGTACGAAGGTAAAGACCATCTACCGCGGAATAAACTGAAAATGGTTCGTAAGGTTTAAGGGTAGGTTTTTGAGTAGGAGCCGAGGTTGGGGCAAGCGTTGATTCCATAACCATGGTCGTAGGTGTGGGAAATTCCGCCGCTGCCTGGGTAGAAGGCAGGGCAGTGGGTTGAACAGAAGGCTCAATGGTCGGTAAAAGCGTAGGTTCATAAACCTTAGCCGAACGGGTACAAGCGCTCAGGGTTGTTAGTACCAATATCAGAATGAGAATTTTCTTAATCATAGCTGCCTCCTATCAATCGACTTAAACCATTCTACAACATCAAGATGGTTTGGTGCCGGAAACGATTGAAAACTCAATCGCAAAATCTTCTTCTTCCCCGCTCAAAGTGGCATAGTTTCGCAAATTAGAAAAACCAGCTTTTACCAGCATTTCTTCCAATTCTTCAATATCGTAACCTACGGTGCTGGCCGAAAATCTTTTAACCTGGTTCGTTTGCGGATCGAGGATAAAATAGCGCTCTGTAGCGGTATTGGAGTCTTCATCCCAATACGATTCCATCAGGCAAAGGTGTGGTTGAGGCGAAAAAATTCCTTCTTCCGCTGTGTACCACATTGCTGGTTGGTTTCCAATCTGATCCGCGGCTTCAACTGAGGTTGCTTCAATGAGAATTTTCCCTTCAGGTTTAAGCGCCAAAAAAATTTTTTCCAAAACTCTTTGAGCGTCATTTTTCGGGATAAGATTAATGGCTCCGAAAAGGAACAAGACCAAATTACGGTCCTTACCGAAAGGGGCATCACGGAAATCGCCAAGCAAAAATTCACAACCCGGGATTGAAAGATTTTTGGCAAACGAAATCGCGGCAGGCGCGATGTCAATACCGGTATACAAATGGCCAGCTTTTTGCAGTTCTTGCGCGTACAAACCAGGTCCGCATCCGAGATCGAGAATGTCCGCTTGCTTACTTTGAAGTATTTCCTGATCGATCCAGATACAATGTTTGTGTATCTCCGAAATCTGTCTACTTGCGGCAGAGCTATCCTGGGAGAGATGTTCTTTGAGAACCTGAGCGCTGATAACTGGATCATCCCAGGGAACACGTTCTCCTTCTTCCCAGGGTTGGAGATCTTGATTTCGAGTAATGATATCCTGAAGATTCATAATTTATCGCAGCGCCATGGCTATCTTCTCCAAACCTTCCATAAGGCTGGCGCGCTGAGTACCAAAATTCAACCGGGCAAAACCTGACCCGCCTTTTCCAAAGCCACCACCGCCATTAAGCGCAACTTTGGCATTTTCCATCAGCCAGCGATAAGGGTCACCTTTAATACGCCCCGAGTTGATATATTTCTCAAAACCGATCCATTCCAGGTAGGTTGCTTGTGGAATCGTAAAACTTGCTTCGGGAATTTCCTGGTTAATGAAATCTAACATTAAATCTCGGTTGGATCGCAGGTAGCGTCGGAGGTCCTTCAGCCAATCATCGCATTCTCCAGAAAAAGCCGCCAGGGCAGCATGATATCCCAAGCCGGAGACATGGAGGGTCATCCGTTCAGTTGCCTGGACAAATTTTTCGCGCAGTTCCGAATTTGGAATGATCGCGAAGCCACAGAAGAGCCCGGCGATGTTAAAAGTTTTTGATGGAGAAATCAGGGTGATACTTTTTTGTTCAATTTCCTTAGAGAGGCTCCCAATCGGGATGTGCGGGGTATCTTCAAGAACCAACTCGCTGTGGATTTCATCCGAAACGATCACTGTGTCTTCTTCAAGGCACTTTTCCGCCATTCGGGTTAATTCCTGTCGGTCAAACATCTTACCAACTGGGTTGTGAGGCGAACAGAGCAAGAGCATTTTTGACCGATGTCCGTTCGAATGAAAAGTTTTTTCAAAATTATCCCAATCAATTTCATATCCCAATTGGTTGCCATTGAAGTGTGGCAGCAAAGGGTTTTCCTGTTTATTGGTATGGGACATTTCCGCCACACTGTTGAAAGGCATATAGACTGGCGGTTGGATGATGTAGCCATCGTTCGGACCGCAGAGGGCGTTTGCCGCGGCGACAAAACCACTGACCAAGCCAGTTACAACTACAATTGAGTCGGAATCAATTTCCCATTGGTAAAGGTTTTTCATTCGGTCAACGACCGAACGTTTAAGCTCTTTTCCAGGAAGTGGATAGCCCAGAACACCATGATCTACCGCTCGGTGAAGGGCATGTATGATCGGATCTGGGGCACGAAAATCCATATCGGCAACCCACATCGGCTGAATCTCTGGCGGAAAAACATCCCATTTGATTGAATCTGTTCCTCGACGTTCAATGTACTCATTGAAGTTGGTCATTGTAATTTACCTTTTTGGATTTTCGCGTGAAATGTAGAGCGGGCGGTTTTTAACCTCATCGTAAATTCGGCCAATATATTCCCCGATAATGCCAAGTGAGATAAGCTGGACACCACCAAAAAAGAGTACCGCAATCAAGGTGCTGGCTTGACCAAAGAAGGCTTGCGAACCGGTTAAACGGGAAATGATAACCGCTGGTATGGCAATAATCGCCAAACCAGTTGAAATGAAGCCGATAATTGTTGCGATCTGAAGTGGAATGTACGAAAAGCCTGTGATGGCCGTTAGCGCAAAAGTTAACATTTTTTTGAAAGGGTATTTGGTTACGCCAGCATGTCGCGCTTCGCGCACATACTCCACTCCGGTTTGTCGAAAACCCACCCAGGCGCCTAAACCGCGCAAATAACGGTGTTTTTCGCGCATTTTATTCATCACATCAGCAACTTTGCGGTCGAGTAATCGAAAATCACCGGTATTAATGGGAATTTTCACATTGGTAATTTGATAGATTAATTTGTAGAAAAGGGAAGCGGTTATTAACTTGAACCAGGATTCACCCTTGCGCTCTTTGCGGACCGCATAAACGACCTCATAACCTTCCTTCCATTTCGCGATCAAATCCAGAATGACTTCAGGAGGATCTTGCAGGTCGGCGTCGATGATGATAACCGCATCGCCACTGGCGTGATCCATTCCGGCAGTGACCGCGATTTGATGGCCAAAATTTCTGGCGAGGATGACTGGTTCTACCTCTGGGTGTTGATGGTAAAGGTCGAGGATTATTTCTGTTGATCCATCAACCGATCCATCGTCAACGAGAATTAACTCCCATTTTTCCCCGGTTTGGTTCATGACCTCCGAAATTCGAGTGACCAGAATACCTAGATTTTCGATTTCGTTAAAAATTGGGGCAATGACAGAATACTTAATCTTTTCCATGTTCCACCTTGTTCCATTAAATTCGGAGCCAAAGTTATTATACTCACGCTTTGGGTTGATTAAATAAAAAAACGGGCATCCTGTTGTTTTGTGATACCCGTTCAAATAATTTTATTAAGTTAGATGAGCTTTTTCAACTCCGATAGAATCGGTTGGATGATTGGGGCTGGTTGAACAGATTTCATAGCCGTGTTGACATCTTTCAATCCGCTTCCGGTATTTATAACGACTACACGATCTTCGGTTCCAAACAAGTTTATATCACGCGCTTTTAAAAATCCGGCGAAGGCGGTGGCGCCGGCAGGTTCCGCAAAGATACCAAATTTTCCTAATTGTGGAATCGCCTGGATGATTTCCTCATCTTTGACCAGAATATAGGTGCCACCCGTTTGTGAGGCTGCCCTTATGGCTCGGATGCCATCCCTTGGCAGGTCAACTGAAATACTATCGGCTATCGTTGTAGCGCGAACAGGCGTAATTGTTTCGGTTTTGGCGTGGAAAGCGTTACTTACCGCGGCTGAATTTTCACTTTGAACGCCGATAATTCTGGGAACCACATCGATCAAACCCATCGCGAAAAGGTCCTTGAATCCTTTATGAATACCGGAAATAATATTTCCATCGCCTACCGAAACCAGGATGCTTAATTTCGAACATTCGACTGGCAAACTACCTTGGTCCCGGTAGAGGCTTTCCCATATCTCAAATGAGGCGGTTTTCTTGCCTTCGATCGTAAAAGCGTTGTATCCGGTATTTCGACAATACCAGCCAAATTCCTGGGTGGCTTGAATGGAAAGATCAAAGGCATCATCATAAGTTCCATCGACCAAAATCACTCGTGAGCCAAAAACAAGTAATTGGGCAATTTTTGCCGGAGGCGCTGTGCGCGGCGCAAAGATGACCGAACGTTGACCGATCGCCGCTGAAATTCCCGCGAGGGCAGCCCCGGCGTTGCCGGTTGATGCGGTAATAACCACTTCGGCATTTAGCTCTCTCGCACGTTGAACCACGATCGCGGATGCTCGATCTTTGAAGGAGGCAGTTGGATTACGGCTCTCATCCTTTATAAATAGTTGTTTAATCCCGAAGGAACGCCCTTGGGGATGGAGGAACATGGGTGTCCCTCCTACAAACTGCATTGGGGTTTGAACCCCAACCGGGCTTTTGATCGGAATCCAAGGCAGGTAGCGCCAAATAGATTGGTCTTTGGAATTTAGAATATTTTCAATTGGATTCTGACGCTTGATCGTGTCAAAATCCATGACCACATCTAAATTACCGCCATCCTTTGGACAAACATACTCCCCAAAATCAGGGTCGTAAGTCGCTCCGCATAAAGTACATTGATAACCCGCAAATTTTTCCATGTTGTTCCTGCTTAATATTGGAGCGGATTTTCCACCAAATGTTTCATGATCATTTCCTGATCAACCGGCAGCTGATGTAAACGCAAGCCAGTAATGTTGTAAATAGCGTTTGTGATGGCGGGTGAAGTTGGAATGAGTACAATCTCACCGACGCCTTTGGCGCCAAAGGGTCCGGTCGCGACCGGATCCTCAACAATAATGGATGTAATTTTTGGTGTGTGCATGATAGAAGGGATTCGGTAACGGGACATGTGATCTGTAATCACTTCCCCTTCTTGAACAATGAAGTTTTCCAATAAGGCGTGACCAATCCCCATTACAACTCCACCTTCTACCTGGCCAAGTAAACCAACCGGGTTAATCGCTTTACCGACGTCATTTGCCGCGATCACCTGAATCACTTTTACTTCTCCGGTGCGGGTGTTCAGTTCGATCTCCGTGGCTTGCGTGGCAAATGAAAAGGCGAAGTGCATATCACCAGGAACTCCCAGGGGTTTGGTTTCGGGTGCATGGTAATCATATTCAGCCAGTGGTTTTACTCCGCTTGCCATCATGACGTTGTAAACCTCACTCCATGGATAGGTCTTTTCGGAGAAATTTAGGCCATCAGGGGTGAAAGTTATTGACTCTGGTGAGACATCATACCTTTCGGCAAGTGTGGTCAGAATCATGTGTTTTAATTCCATCGCGGCAAACTTGGAGGCATTACCTGTGACGTAAGTTTGGCGAGAGGCTGTTGTAGGTCCGCCATTCGGGGTGAGGTCGGTATCCATTACCAATACACTTACATTGGAGGGATCCTGATTCAGAATCTCACAGGTGATTAGCTGCATGACAGTCACCAACCCTTGGCCTAACTCGGCGGCGGCAGAGCGCACTTGGAAATGGCCATCCGGATAAAGTTCCACATGCGCGCCGGATGTGTCATCCGCGCCGCCACCCAAACCTGTATTTTTAAAGGCTGAGGCAAAACCCCAGGCCCGAATGAGGTGTTCGGCGCCTTGTACCCGGCGAGGTTTAAAAAGCTCTTTTCCTGTTAAACCAGAAACTCTCTCCATTTCAGCTTCAACTTTATCAATACAATCTACCAGCCCCGCGCTGTCTCGGAGAATTTGGCCAGTACTGGTTTCAGAACCCACCCTGAGCGCATTTTTTCGACGAAGATCAACCCGATCAAGATCTAATTTCTCCGCGAGCATATCCAAGGCTGATTCGATCGCGAAGGCGGATTGCATAACACCAAAGCCTCGGAACGCTCCGGCAGGCGGATTGTTGGTATACATCGCGTAACAATCCGCGTGTACATTGGGAATGATATATGGTCCGGCTGAGTGAGTCGTCGCCCGGGTGAGAACTTTTTCACCAAGGGATGCGTACGCGCCGGTATCCCCATATAATTCAGTTTTGGCAGCTACGAGAGTCCCATCCTTTTTGGCGCCTAATTTGACCTTGATCTGGGTTGCGTGACGTTTGGGGTGAACGATAAGGCTTTCCTGTCGGTCAAACAGGATTTTGACTGGTAAATTGAGTTTTTGGGCTAGCAGGGCAGCATGGATCTGTCCGGCGATGTCTTCCTTGCCGCCGAATCCACCACCCATTAATTGACCAACAATTCGAACCCGATCCTCTGAAATTCCCAAGGCGCGAGCGACTTGCAGGCGGTCCTGATAAGGGATTTGTGAACCGACATAAATTTCGAAACGGTCAGCGTTGGGTACGGCGACGCTGCATTCTGGTTCCATGAAGAGGTGGTCTGTACTGGGGGTATGGAAAGTCTCTTCAAGAATGATGTCGGCACCTTCAAAGCCTGTATCAACGTTCCCTTTTCGGACCTTGATGTGTTTGAGCAAGTTGCCGTTCTCATGGAGTTGCGGCGCTTCCGGTTGGCGGGATTGGACCGCGTTGGAAACAACCGGCTTTTTATCAAATTGAATTTCGATCAAGTCAATCGCTTGTTCGGCGATTTCTTTTGTTTCCGCAGCCACGATGGCGATCGCATCACCAACATACCGAACCCGCTCGCCTACCCCGACCAAAATGGGCCAATCATAAATGACCAGGCCATGATTTTTCTCCCCGGGAAGATCCTTGGCGGTCATTACGGCTAATACCCCCGGGAGTTTTTCGGCTTTTGTAGTGTCGATGGATTTCACTATGGCATGTGGAACCATTGCCCGGCGTACCGCGCCATGAACCATTCCAGGAAAAACAAGATCGTCGGAATAGATGGCTTTCCCGGTAACCTTCGCGACAGAGTCTGGTCTTATCCGATTGGAGCCAACATATTCCAAGTCACCTTTTGGCTCAGGGGATAGGCTTTTTACAGGAGTATGATTGCGGATGGATTCCGCGGCTTCGAGTATCGATCGTTCGATGGTTGGATATCCCGCACATCGGCAGAGTGTATCTTTAAGCGCGTGGTGAATGTCCTCTGAGGTTGGGTTTGGTTCGCGTTCAAGTAAACCATAAGCTGTCATAATTTGGCCTGGAATGCAGAAGCCGCACTGAACCGCCCCATTGTTGATAAATGTCTCTTGTAAGGGGTGGAGTTGAACCCCGGACTCATTATTCTTTGCCAAACCTTCAATAGTGGTGATGGTTTTCCCATGGGCTTTGACAGCCGGAGTGGAGCAGGAAAGTACAGGTTCTCCATTCATTATTACGGTACAAGCCCCGCACTCAGCTTCCTCGCAGGCGATCTTGGTACCGGTAAGGCGCAATCGTTCCCTGAGTAATTCAGCCAAAGTTTCGCCCGGTTTTTGCTCTAATTTATAATTTTTCCCGTTAACGGTAAGGTTAATCAAATTTTCGCTCATCGTTTTACTCTTTCTAAAAGGTTCTGTTCCATGCTTCGATCATGGTAGCTTTAAACAAGCTGGTGATTAATTGTTGGCGATATTCCGCGGTTGCTCTGCGAGGACTGGTTCGGAATTTTGCTTCCTGCAGGATTGAGCTCTGGGCTTTGGCAATCAAACCCTCGGAATAGACTTGGCCTTTCAATAATTCTTCAGTATTTTGGGCACGGAAAGGAACTGGACCAGCTGGGCCAATGGCGATGTGAATTTCGGAAATCTTTTCGCCTTCACGTTCGATCCAGACTGAATTATTGAGAATTGGAAGCGCGATTCCCTGTGCACGCATCACTCGTTTGAATGCCGAACCCTGCGATGATTTCTTCATAGGGATAAAAATGCGGGTCAGGAATTCAGGTTTTCCGGCAAGAATGGATTTTCCTGGCCCAGTAAAGAATTCGGTCATGGCAAGTACGCGGGTTCCATTCTCCGAAGCTATTTCCAATCTTGCGTCGAGAGATAGAATTCCGATTGTTCCGTCAGCGGCAGGTAAGGCATGCGCAATGTTTCCGCCAATGGTAGCCGAATTTCGCACTTGCGGACCGCCAATTAGGCCACAAGCCTCAATTACGCCATCCGCGTTTTTTTGGATGAGTTCGTTTTTAACGATTTGGTTGTGGGTTACACAAGCCCCAATCGCAATTTCATTGCCGATCTGTTCTATTTTTTTCAGTTCGTCAATCCCAGTAATATCGATCAAGGCAAAAACCGGTTCATGGTTTCCCTGATTGAGATCTAACATGAGATCGGTGCCTCCCGCGATGATGCTGCTCGGTTGAGGACTTGTTTTCAGCAAGATGATGGCTTCGGAGATTGTTTGGGGCAGATAATACTGTTGCCAGAGACTCATAAATGTGCTCCTTTTCAATAACAATAGATATTATTGGTCTACGGCACTTTTCGAGAGCATACCCCACGCCGTTCATTGGTGAACGACCGTTGAACCGTCTTTACGGACAGATTAAGATTCTATTAATTGTACGACAACTTAATCATTCTTGGGAAGTGAGAAAAATCAGATTAAAATAAAAATCCCCTGCCAAAAGGAGGGGATTTTAGTTCAAACGGATAATTTTCTATAAACCTCGCTCGCCGCGGATATAAGGGATTCCGAGTGCGGCTGGCGCGCCAATTCGTTTTTTATTGGCGGATACTGATCCGAAGATGAGGGCTATGATGGTAAAAGCGTAAGGAACCATTGCCAGGAACATGCCGAGATAGGGGTTGTAATAAAACGGATTTCGAAAACCTAACAAAAGCATAGGTCCTTGAATATCAAGCGTCAGACGGCGCAAAGCACCAAAGGCATAGGAACCAACCAAAGCTCGCACGGGATCCCATTGGGAAAAGATAACCAAACCAATCGCGATCCATCCCTGACCGGCGGTTGTGAGTTCGCTAAACCAGCCCGGTGAAATCGCCAGGCTGATCGTAGCACCCGCGAGGCCCGCGAACATACCACAGACAAAGACATACGCGTATCGGGTGAGATAGACGTTAATTCCGAGTGAATCCGCGGCGGAAGGTTGTTCACCCACTGCTCGCAGATGCATGCCAGGGCGTGTTTTGTAAATAAAGTACCATGAGATCGGCACAATGAGGTACCCGATATAAACCATGATGCTCTGATCTGTAAAGAAGATTGTCCCCAGAAAAGGAATTTGAGAAAGTAGCGGGATTGAAATTTTTGGAATAAGGGTGATCGCGCCAGCTTTGCTGAGCTGTTCACCAAATACCAAGGCAATTCCGGTACCAACAAAAGTAAGCGAGAGACCGCTGACAACTTGATCGGCATGTAATGTGATTGTGATAAAACCATGTACCATGCTGAGTAATCCACCGACGATCATCCCCGCCAATAAACCTAACCAGGGGTTGCCTGTATTGACAGTTACACTGAAGGCGGTCATCGCGCCGAGTAACATCATACCTTCAAGTCCTAATTGCATTACTCCGGAGCGTTCTGAAAATATTCCGCCGAGCGTTGCGAAGAGGAGAACGGTTCCGGTTGCCACACCAGCGTTTAAGATGATGATTGGATCCATGTTTACTCCTCAATCATTCGGATGATACGAATTCGGTTGCGAACCAGGTAATCGCTCGCTATGAGGGAGACGAGAATAATTCCCTGGATTAGTTTGGGCACACCAGAAGGTTGAATTTCCCGCCCAGCTAGAATGAGAGCGCCAAAAAGAATGGAAACAATGACCACCAGAAATGGGTTCAATTTAGCAAGCCAGGCCACAATAATACCTGTGTAACCATAACCTGGAGAGATCGCGCCTTGTAACCGATGAACCACACCTGTAATTTCGGCCATGCCAGCCAAACCAGCCAAACCGCCCGAAAGCATCATTACATAAATGATATTGTTTTTGATTTTGATGCCCGCGTAATTGGCAGCTTTTGGGTTATCACCAATCAGGCGAATCTCATAACCCCAACGGCTACGATACAGAATAAACCAAACAATGACCGCGGCTGCAAGGGCGAAGAAAAGTCCCATGTGGGTGGTAAGACCGCGAAGCTCTGGAAAGTATTGACCAAAATCAGTCAATCTCGGCAGCCAGGCATTTTTTGGAAATACTTTTGAGTATTGAAAACCACCCTCAGACCAGACCGCGTATATGAAAAAGTCATTCCATTTCACCGCGATATAGTTCATCATCAAGGTGGAGATGATTTCGTTTACGTTGTATTTGACTTTAAGATAACCGGGAATAAATCCCCACAACGCGCCAAAAGTGATTCCAAAAATCATCATCACTAATATGAATAGCCATTGAGGAGAATTCTCAGGGAGGATAGGCAATAGAACCACCATGCTCGCCCCAAAAGCCCCAAGGAAAAATTGGCCTTCTGTACCGATGTTCCATAATTTCATCTTGAAAGCGACAACGCTTGCCAAGCCTACTAACATCAGCGGGATGGCCTTCACCATCGTATCGGAAAACACCCCAATATCCCCAAAAGAAGCCTTCGCGATGTGGGAATATGCTCTCCATGGATCACCGCCAACGACCATTAAAATGATGGCTCCGATGATCAAAGCAAATACCAAGGCGGAAATTGAAATGAGTAAGGATTGCCACCATTTAATCTCTGTTAAGCGGGGTTCAAAGGTAATTCTGTATCTGGTAAATATGTTGGAGCTTGATTTAGACATGGCTTCCGCCCTCCATCACATTGATCTGATCCAAGCTTGTGCCTGTCATCATCATTCCAATCTTTTCCACATCCCGGTCGGTTACTTCGCCCATTATTTTGCCTTCAAAGATCACATAAATTCGGTCACTGAGGGATAAAAGTTCTTCCAGCTCTTCGGAAACGAGCAAAATTCCCGCTCCTTCTTCTTGTTGTTTTAAGATTAGCTTTTGCACTCCTTCGATCGCGCCGACATCAAGTCCTCGGGTTGGCTGCATAGCGATCATGACTCCAGGTTGACCGGAAATTTCTCTGGCGAGAATTACTTTCTGCAGGTTTCCTCCAGAGAGTAAGCGTACGGGTGTATTAATCGAAGGGGAAAGAATTTCGTAAGCATTTCGTAAGTTCGCGGCGTATGTTTCAGATGCTTTCTGATTCACAGTCATACCTTGAGCGATTGGTTTCTTCACATAGTTCTTCATAATTACGTTATCGGTAATACTCAGGTTTGGGGAGGAACCTACGTGATGTCGGTCCTCAGGAATGTGAGAAACACCATTTTCGATGATCTTTTTTGGATCTCTATTGGTGATATCGGCACCATTGACCTTGATCTGGCCTCGGGTGACCTTCCTTAATCCTGTAAGTACATCCGCCAACTCTCTTTGGCCATTACCCGCAACCCCGGCGAGGCCCACGATCTCCCCCGCACAAATATGCAGATCGATACCGCGCAAGGCTGGAAGTCCCTTGTCATTCAAACATTCAAGATCTGTCGCGGTCAGAACCACCTGGCCAGGCACAACTTCTTTTTTATGAATCTCAAAAGCGATTTCACGTCCGACCATAAGTTTTGCCAAATCATTGATGCTCATCCCGGTCGGGTCCACTCCGGAAGCTGTGACCTTGCCGCGCCGCATAATTGTTAAACGATCCGCGATTTGTAATACTTCGTGCAGTTTGTGGCTGATGAAGATGATCGATTTTCCTTGCTCGGTCATTTTGTGCAAGGTTTGAAAAAAGGCTTCAATTTCTGAGGGCGCTAAAACAGCGGTTGGCTCATCTAAAATCAAGATATCAGCACCACGATAGAGCATCTTGATTAACTCGACCCTTTGTTGTTCTCCAACCGATAATTGCCAAATTTTTGCGGTAGGCTCGATGGGCAAACCCATTTGCTCACCTAATTGCTTAATTTTGAGATCGTATTTTTTTAGATTGAGATGAAATTTTGGTTCATCCAATCCCAAGAGTACATTCTCTGTGACGGTCTGAGTTGGCACCAGCATGAAATGTTGGTGAACCATGCCAATTCCGGCGGCAATTGCCTGATTTGGCGATGAAAAGCTTTTTCGATATCCATTAATAAAGATATCGCCGTAGTCTTGTTTATATAAACCGGTGAGGATATTCATGAGAGTGCTTTTACCAGCACCATTTTCGCCGAGCAAGGCATGAATCTCGCCTTTTCTGAGAGAAAAATCAACATGATCCGCTGCCAGGACACCTGGGAACTCCTTGGTGATGCCCTTCATTTCCACGACATTCGGTGAAGAATCTTTGAGTTCTGCGGGTAAATTCATGGTCAAGTCCGTCTTACGAAATTTGTTACCCTTGGTAACATAAGATTATTAAAATAGAGCCAGATCGATAGATCTGGCTCTATTCATTTCAAATTTTCTTATTGTGGAAGCTCAGCGGTAATGCCTTCAGCCCACCACTTCATACAATATTTGCAGTCCAAACCGTATTCTGGGAAAGCGTCGAGGTCAACCTGCTCCAATTTTTCACCATCAGGTACGACGACGTTGCCTTGGTTGTCGTTGATGGGTCCGCTAAATACATCGAAGCGGTTAAACTCACCAGCCAACATCTGAGCAAGGATAGCGCGTACTTCTTCAACAACGGCGGGATCAAGATCAGCTACGCCGGGTGTTAATTCTTGGCCTTCCATAAAACCGTAAAGACCAAGAGCGCCAGTTTCGGCGTCAAAGTAATCCCAACCTGGGGTGTATGTGCCGGCTATAATTTTCTCAGTAATGTCAGCATACACAGGTCCCCAGACCCAGTAGGGAGCGGTGAGACAAGCGTCAACTTTGCAGGAACCATACCAGTCATAGGTTACGCCCCATTTGCCTTTTTCCTGAGCAACGTCAGCAACGGCGGGTGTGTCAGCACCGGTAAATACAACTTGCGCGCCAGCATCAAAAAGTGAAGCGGCAGCTTCTTTTTCGATGACAGGATCGTGCCAGGTATTGATCCAGCGAACATCCATGGTACATTCAGGGCATGTTTTCTTCATGCCAAGGGCAATTGCGTTACCAAGGCGAATTTCTTCTGGAATCGGGAAAGTAGCCATATATCCAAGCTTATATACGCCATCTTGTTTGGCGCGTGCACCAGCCAGCATACCGGCAAGGTACTTCATATCTTCCATGGCGCCCATCAAGTTACCAAAGTTCTTTTGATTGGATTTGATGCCGGTGAGATGGATGTACATAACGTCCGGGAATTCCTCAGCAACAACTTCCATCGCGTCGCCAAAGCCGAAAGAGGTTCCAAAGATTAAATCAAAACCTTTTCGAGAAAGACTTCTGAAAACCTGTTCACTGTCAGCGCCTTCGGGAACGTTTTCGATGTACGCAATATGAACATTAGGAACGTTCGCGGCGATGTATTCAAGGCCTTCAAAATGGGATTGTGACCAACCACCATCGTTATGTGGTCCAATGAGAACCATACCAACATTAAATTTTCCGTCCACTACATCTGGAATCTGGAAACCTTCAGAAGCGGGAGCTTCAGAAGCGGGAGCTTCGGCAGCTGGGGCTTCAGCGGCAGGTGCTTCAGCGGCAGGGGCTTCAGCAGCTGGTGCTTCGGCAGCTGGTGCTTCGGCGGCTGGTGTGCTGCAAGCAGAAAGCACCAGGGAAAGCACTACTACGAGAAAAACTAAAACTTTTGACGTACGCATATCTTTCTCCTCGTGAATGAGTTTATTGCCATTGCTGGCGGGCATGAAGTTGTCTGAACAACTTCATGATTATACCATGGTCAAATCACAAATATCATAGCACATAAGCATTTTGAAAATTAGTGATGTTTAGCATATTTTCTCAAATTGTAAGACAACTTTTAAACATTATAGGTCACTTTAATAAAAATTCAACATGAACAATGATGTTTTTATAAAAATTAGGGATTGACAAACCCACTGGGAGGAATAATATTAAAACGAACGTTCGTTCAATAATTAGGAAACATGACCCCCTCCAAATCTCACAACTCAATTCAATCGATTCTCAATAGCGCTTTTGAGCTTTTTTGCTCCCAGGGTTATGCCGCGACTTCAATGAGACAAATTGCCTCGGCTGCCCGGGTTTCCCTTGGCAGTATTTACAACCATTTCAGTTCCAAGGAAGATATTTTTCTGGCGATTATCTATTCGCGGCACCCTTTCGTTAGTTTACTGCCCGCGATGAATTTAATCGAGGCGCAGGATCTGCGGACCTTCATTATCCGGATATCCCAAAGTGTTATTGATCTATTTGAGCATGACCCAAAAATCATTAATTTATTCATGATCGAAGTTACCGAATTTAAGGGTGTGCACGCAAAATCGTTGATTAATCGTCTGCTCCCAGAGTTTCAAAAGCTTGCTTTCCGTTTGCAATCATTTGAGGGGATTAATGCCCGCGTGAATGGTTTAGCTTTATTGCGTACGATCTGGAGTATGGTTTTTGGTTTTGTGTTGAGTGAGTCCTTAATTAAAAATGTACCTGTGGAAGGCTTAACAGAAAATTCTTTTGAAACGTTTATTGAGGTAATGATGAATGGGGTTCTCGATCATCAGGAGGTACTATGAATTCCCGACTGTTTGCCATCATCCGCAAAGAATTTATTCAAATTTTTCGGGACAAACGAACTTTAGTTCTCATCCTGGTAATCCCGATTATGCAACTTTTTTTGCTTGGCTACTCTGCCACTAGTGACGTGAGGGATATTCCAATTGCGATCTTTGATCAAAGCAGATCAGCTGAATCTCGTGTTTTGGTAGACGCTTTCAGAGCGGCGGATTATTTTAAGATCACCTATGATCTTCATTCTGATGCTGAACTCACCGAAGTCATTGATAAAGGGTTGGCTAAGGCCGCTTTGGTCATTCCTCCTGATTATGCCATTTCATTAGATAGAGGTGATGCGAAGGTATCTTTTGTATTAGACGGCTCAGATCCTACCATTGCTTCCACCGCTTTATCCGCGGCGCAGCTCATCGGACAGAATTTTTCTACCAGACTTCTTTCTCAAAAATTTAATCGGCTCGGGGCTGGAATTGAGATTCAGCCACCCATGGAGATCAGGACAACGGTCTGGTACAACCCGGATATGATTTCGGCTTATTTCATGATTCCAGGTGTGATCGGGATGATTTTATTCGCGATCACCGCGATCTTAACAGCTACAGCTATTGTACGGGAGCGGGAACGAGGAACGATTGAACAGCTTATTGTGACGCCGATTCGGTCTTGGGAATTGGTGGTTGGGAAGATTCTGCCTTATACGGTATTGGGATTATTTGACGCGATCGAGGTTCTTTATGTTGGGCATTACTGGTTTGGTGTTCCTATTCGCTCATCCATCTTCTTGATCCTTTTGGTCTCTGGACTTTTTCTCCTCTCTGGCCTTGGAATTGGTTTGTTCGCGTCTACAATCGCCAATACCCAGCAGGAAGCGATGCTTTCGGTTTGGATGCTGCTTCTTCCAAGTATATTCTTATCCGGTTTCTTCTTTCCGATCGAAGCCATGCCTTGGATTTTGAGGGTGATTTCCTATGGAATTCCTCTCCGATATTATTTAAGCAGTATTCGGGTGCTCTTATTGAAAGGCGTTGGGATCGAAATGATAATGGGGGATTTCATCGCGATTTTATTATTTGGTGTGTTTATTATGGGAGCGGCCTCGCTTCGCTTTCATAAACGTTTAGATTAATTGAGTCAGGAGTAATGATTATGGCGCATAAAATTCCGCTTCCTGTACGTATCACAGTAGGTGTAATCATCCTTGCGATTGTTGGTTTGTATGCCATCACAATGTTACAAGAGGGTGAGGATGGCCCCTTGATTGCTTCCGGCACGGTTGAGGCGTTAGAATTGAATCTTTCTCCGGAAATCTCTGGCAAGGTCGCGACATCATATGTTGAGGAGGGCATGTCGATCTCCGAGGGGGAGTTACTTTTATCCTTGGATGGACAATACCTGGCTGCCCAAAGGGCAGTCGCGGCGGCTTCTCTGGAATCTGCCATATCCGCCAGGGATAACGGGCAATTGGCAGTCGAATTAGCCGAAGCACGCTACGCAGCCGCGTATGACAAAGCCCAAGCGGATGCCCGTAATTTACGTACCTCGGAATTGTTGCAGAATGACACACCTGAATACCAACAAGCTGAATGGTATTTTGATTTGGATGAGTCATTAAACTCCTTGCTGGAAGAGGAACGAGCCGCCATTGAAGATTTGAACAGCACAAGGGAGGAAGTGACATCCATTGCTCAACGGGTTGGGGCGAGTGGTTTCATCGAGATCGAACGGAATCTAGAGAACAAGCGGATTGGATATGAAGTCGCGAAGGCGGTATTTGATAAATTGAATGTCAGCGGAGCGGATCTGATTCTGGTTGATACCGCGAAGTTAAATATGGATGATGCAAAATTGGAACTCGAAAGCGCTGAAAGGGATTATCTGGACTCTTTGACTACTGATGGTGCCGCGGATGTTCTGGAAGCACGGGCAAAATTGCATGTGGCTCAACAACGACTCGACACAGTTCAAAGCAAAATCATGCGCTTTCAAACAGGAGATCATTCCCTGGAATTGGAAATGGCAGAGATTGGGGCGCGGCAGGCAAGAGCCCAATTGGAAAGTGTGGAGAAATCCATCGCCACAGCTGAGGCAAATCTGGCATTGATCGATGCCCAGATCGCCAAACTCGACATTAAAAGCCCGATAAGCGCCGTTGTCCAAACCAAAAATGTGGAGATTGGCGAAGTAGTAAACCCTGGCACGGTTGTCTTGTCGCTCTTGGACCTAAGTAACCTTACCCTTACTGTTTTTGTAACCGAGGATCGGTATGGTGAAGTATCACTAAATCAGAAAGTTGAGATCAAGGTTGATTCCTTTCCTGAGGTTATTTTTGAAGGACAGGTTACCCGGATTGCTGATCAGGCCGAATTTACACCCCGTAATGTACAAACGATCGATGGCCGCAAAACGACTGTTTTCGCGATCAAGATCCATGTAACCGACCCAGATGGTTTGATTAAACCAGGAATGCCGGCTGATGTTGTTTTCCTCCCATGAGGTTTTATTAGGATGATAAAGGCGAGTGGTTTAAAAAAGTCTTTTGGAACTCTCGAAGCAGTCAAAGATGTTTCATTGGATATCCAACCTGGCGAAATTTATGGATTGGTCGGGGCAGATGGGGCTGGGAAAACAACCACATTGCGTCTACTGGTTGGGGCGCTAAAGGCGGACGCGGGGACGGTAGAAATTTGCGGTTTTGATGTTGGAAGTCAGCTAGAACAAGCCCGGTCACAAGTCGGTTATCTTTCCCAAAAATTTTCTCTTTACGAAGATCTTACGGTATTGGAAAATATTCATTTTTTCGCTGAGGTTCGCGGTATGCCCCGATCCGAATGGCAGCCACGCAGCGATGAAATTCTTGATTTTGTGGGCTTGTCTGAATTTAAGGAACGCTTTGCCGGAAAATTGTCGGGCGGGATGAAGCAGAAGCTCGGTTTGGCAACCGCCTTGGTTGCCAAACCGAGGGTTTTATTATTGGATGAACCAACCACTGGGGTTGATCCTGTGACGAGACAGGATTTTTGGAAATTAATCATAAAGCTATCGACGGAAAACGGCAGCGGCGGATACAGCGTTTTGTTAACCACCCCTTATATGGATGAGGCTGCCCGCTGTAATCGCATCGGTTTTATGAAAGCTGGCAAAATTATTCGGGAAGGAACTCCAACCCAGATGCGGGAAAGTTTTGCGAACTCAGTGATCGAGGTACAGGTCGACGGTGGGCATCAAATTAAAGATATCCTATCAAAAATCGTGGGAGTTGAGGATGTTCGAACCTTTGGAGATCGACTTCACTTAATTGTCAGGTTAAACGAAGTCGATCAGATCAGCAGCTTGGCTGCGAAAGAGATTGAAAAAAGAGGTTTTCAGATAAAGTCGTTGAGAAAAATCCCCCCGACCCTTGAAGACGCTTTCATCTCTTTATCCGCTTATGATGAGGGACGTCCATGACCAATACCGTCATTGAAGTAAAAGGCCTATCAAAAAAATTTGCTGAATTTTACGCCCTCGATCATATTGATTTTGAAGTTTACGAAGGGGAGGTCATTGGATTATTAGGTCCTAATGGCTCTGGTAAAACCACAACCATCCGGTTATTGCTTGGTTTGTTATCTCCCAGCGCGGGACAAGCTAGGGTACTTGGTTATGATTCTTTCAAACAATCCGAAGAGGTTCGCTCCAGGGTTGGGTATATGTCCCAAAAATTTGCGATTTATGATGACCTTACCGTTCGTGAAAACCTTGAATTTTATGCGGGTGTATATGGGATTCACGACCCGGGCAGAGTTGTTGAAGTATGTGACCTGATTGGACTCAAAGCCCAGATTAATGTTCTGACAAGGGATCTCTCAACCGGGTGGCGGCAACGTTTGGCTCTCGGAATCGCCCTCATCCATAAACCACGTCTTTTGTTTTTAGATGAACCGACCAGTGGCGTAGACCCGAATGCCAGAAGATTGTTTTGGGATTTAATTTATTCCCTGGCCAATCAAGGAGTGACAATTCTGGTTACAACCCACTACATGGATGAGGCGGAATATTGTGGTCGGGTAGCGATCATGAGGGATGGCAAGTTATTGGCGATGGACACCCCGTCCGGCTTGAAAAAGTCAATCGTTAATGGAGAGGTGGTTGAAATTACCACTTCTCATCTCACCGCTTGCCTCACCTGGACTGAAACCCAAACGATGATCCGTCATTCATCCCTCAGCGGAGATCATCTTAAGGTTATTTTGGCGGATGGTTATAAAATTACCGACCTGCGTGGAGCAGTACAAGATACTTTGTTTCGAGCAGATCCACTTAACCTTGCGGAGCCCGGTTTGGATGATGTGTTCGCACTTTTAACTACTGACCTTTGAACTAATCAACGTTAAAATATATATAATTGGAAACATGATGAAAAAACTGTGCTCAATCGTCATTCCTGTCTTTAATGAAATTGAAGGTCTTGCCGCCTTCCATGCTTCCCTAATTTCGGTTGTGACTGAGATGAATTTGGAAGCGGAAATCATATATGTTGATGACGGGTCATCGGACGGGACCGGAGCACTACTGGAATCGCTCGCTTCCACTGACAGCAGAATAACTCCGCTCTACCTCAGTCGCAATTTTGGCCATCAGGCAGCGCTAACGGCAGGATTAGATCTTGCCAAAGGCGATGTGATTATATCGATGGATAGTGATGGGCAGCATCCACCAGCTATGTTAGCGCATATGATTGACCTGATTGAACTTGGTTATGATATCGTACAGACCCAACGAATTGAAAGTTCGACACAGCCTTTTTTGAAGCGCTCAACTTCCGCTTTTTTCTACAAAATCATCAATAAAATCAGCGGAACTTACATCCAACCAAACTCCGCGGATTTCAGAGCCTTGTCCCGTCAGGCATTGGATGGGCTGAAGACAATGCCTGAATATCATCGATTTCTTCGCGGGATGATCGCATGGATGGGTTATAAAAGTATTATTTTGCCTTATGAAGAACCACTTCGAACTGCGGGGGTTTCCAAATATTCCTTTGGCAAGATGATCCGCCTGGCTTCGGATGCTGTTTTCTCCTTTTCGTTAGTACCGCTTTATATTGGTTTGAGTATCGGAGGCTTGTTTATCATTCTTGCGCTTGTCCAAATGATTTATGTAGCATACCTTTGGATGGCTGGCTTGGATGAAAGAATCGTGCCAGGTTGGAGTTCCTTAATGGCGGTGCTGCTGATCGCCAGCGGAATAATCATGATTCTGCTCGGATTTCTGGGTGTTTACATTGGGTATATCTTCCAGCAGGTAAAATCTCGACCGATTTATTTAGTAAAAAAAACACCAGATCGATGAAGAAACATATTTATAAAACTCTGCCAGTCTTTGAACTTACCCTGCTTCGGCACGCTGAATCAGTAGGTAATGTTGAGGATAGAATTCAAGGTCAAAGCGATTACCCTTTAACCGCGTTTGGCAAGGATCAAGCCAACCGGCTTGCGAATCGCTGGCTTAAAGAAAAAAAAGAATTCGATTATGTTATTTCCAGCCCGCTAAGTAGAGCAAAGGAAACCGCCCAGATTCTTACCTCCCGCATGAAACTGCCATCCCTCGAGTACGATGATATTTGGATGGAGAGAGAGATGGGCAAACTTTCCGGAATGCTTCGTTCTGAGCTGGAAAATCGAGCTTTTCCATTCTCAACAACGAATCCTTTCATGAGCCTGGATGAGAATCAGGAAGGTGATTGGGCTCTTTATTTGCGAGCTGGCGCGGCTTTATATAGTGTACTTAAAAGAAAACCGGCAAAATACCTGATCGTCTCACATGGGGCGATCTTAAACATGGTGATTTACTCGATCCTCGGATTGACTCCTCAAAACAAACAACGATCTCCTCGTTTTAATCTACCGAATACCTCATTCTCCTCCTTTCAATACTTTCCCAAAGCACACCGTTGGAATGTGCATGTTATCGGTGATAACGGACATTTGGAAAAGTGAAAGCCGGATCGAGCGCGAGGAACCCGCTCCCAAGAAACTTTTATGATCAACCCACCTTGGAAGTTGCCCGGAATTTAATTGGTGCGCGGCTTTGTAATCAGGTGGGTGAACAAACGATCAGTGGAATCATTACCGAGACCGAAGCGTATATCGGCGAGGAAGATCTCGGTTGTCATGCCAAATCAGGATTAACCAAACGAACCGCGGTAATGTACGGCCAATCAGGGATGTCCTATATCTATTTTACTTACGGCAATCATTGGATGTTCTGCGCGGTTACTGAAACCAAAGGAATTCCAGCCGCGGTGTTAGTAAGGGCAGTTGTCATCGACCAGGGTTTGGAAATTGTACGTCGAAATCGTGGCCATGTGACAAGAAAACTCTGGACAGATGGCCCTGGCAAGTTAACCCAGGCAATGGAAATCACTGGCCGTCAACATAATGCGGATATCACCAGTCCAGCGAGTGGTATTTGGATTGAAGAGGGAAGACTGATTCCAGATGAAAGCGTTACTATACGCCCGCGAGTGGGTTTATATAATGTACCTGAACCTTGGAAATCAATTCCATGGCGGTTTCTGGTAACGCGAAAGACAAATCTGGAGGACTTATGGGACTATTGAGCGGCAAAAATGCCTTGATCTTTGGAATTGCCAATGATAAATCCATCGCTTGGGGAATTGCCGAAGCATTCGCCAGAGAGGGTGCGAATATTGGCTTCAGTTATGCGGGTGAAGCATTGGAAAAACGAGTCAAACCATTGGCCGAAAAGCTGGGAGTTAGCTTTGTTGAACAGTGTGATGTCGCATCCGACGAACAGATAAACTTTGTAGCGGAAAAGGCCGCAAAAGCCTTTGGCAAAGTTGATATCGTGGTTCACTCTATTGGCTTTGCGAATAAAGAAGAACTGAGCGGAAAATATTACGATACGAGCCGGGCAGGCTTTCACCTCGCCATGGACATCAGTGTCTATTCTTATGTGGCTTTGGCCAGAGCTTTTCAGCCATTGATGAACAAGGGAGGCGCTTTCCTGACGCTTACTTATTATGGTTCGGAAAAAGTGGCGCCAAATTATAATATGATGGGAGTCGCGAAAGCCGCTCTGGAGGCAAGTACTCGTTACCTGGCCGCGGATTTTGGACCTGAGGGTATAAGAGTGAACGCAATTTCCGCTGGACCGATTCGAACTCTGGCTGCCATGGGGATAGCAGGTTTTCGGGATATGTACAAATCGTTTGCTGAAATGTCTCCAATGCGAGAAAATATTACCATTGAGGACTGTGGAAACGCGGCAGTTTATTTGTGCTCAGACATGGCTTCTCATGTAACTGGAGAAATTCATTATGTTGACAGCGGTTACAACATCATGGCTCTTGAACCGGTAAAGAGTGGGGAAGGATAAGCTCACTTTTCAAGATGAACACGCCCACCTGGGCGTGTTTTTTTGTTTAAAGGTAAAATTAAGGCGATCAAGATAGAAGGTAACATGTTTAAAAGAAACCAACCCCCCAAAACAACTGAACCAGCCATCCGCTCGTTTGAGCGGATTAATTCCATTCTCGGACCAGGCTTGATATGGGAGGGGAAAATAGGCGGTACAGGCGGGGTTCGCATTGAGGGTACATTTGAGGGAAAGATTGAGCTGAATGGCATGCTGATCGTCGGAGAAAGCGGGAAAGTGACTTGCGAAGATGTTCACGCGATGCACGTGATTGTAGCCGGTTCCGTGAAGGGGAATATTATCACCAAAAAACTTGAGATTCGATCAACTGGCAGGGTCTATGGCAATGTGGTGACAACAGCCTTTGTCACTGAAGAGGGCGCATTCTTGAGAGGCCAAATGCGGATGGAAGAAAACGTTGAGCTGGAATTAGGATCTTCGGACCAGACACCCTTAGAGGAATAAGTTAATGAATTTTTCAGATCTTAATATCCAAACATATCGTTCGGCTCCGGCTGACTTTCGAAGTAAGGGAGCCGAACTCCTATTTCGGGCAGGTTACATTGATCGCGAGTTTAACCTGACAGAATTTGGGAAATTCTTAGCCAGCCAAATTAATCATAAATATCAAGCCGGACTTATACCTGGTATTTATTCAGAATTTGGTGGTCTGGTTATTGCCCAGAATTTAAAGAATAACTCTTATTATTTAAGCAAAAATGGTAAGGTGGAGCTTCTTTATTGTCCCTCTTGCTTTTATGGCGATTCTCCAACTGAGATACCAGTTAATCCACATCCTTCCGACCAGGAAATTCCTGCCAACCTTGAAAAGGTCCTTACTCCGCATTGCAACACGATTAAGTCCCTGGCTGAGTTTTTGAATATATCTGAGAAAAAAACCGCCAAGGCCTTGCTTTATACACGTGAATCGGATGGAAAGGTAGTTTTCGTCGTAATTCGGGGTAATCAGCAATTGAGCCTCACCAAATTGGAAAACCGGCTGGGCAAAGTTCGGCTTGCGTCAGAAGAAGAAATCAGAGATATTGGAGCCATTCCAGGGTTTGCCTCGCCAATCGGGCTCACAAAGGCATTGATTGTTGTCGATCAACAAATCGAAAATTCCTCCAATCTGGTTGCCGGCGCGAATGAGGAGGGCTTTCATCTCCTGAATACGAATTATGGGCGGGATTATACTGCCGATATTTTAATGGACTTGACGGTGGCTACTACCGAAGATCAGTGTCCCAAATGCGGCTGTAGTTTAGCGGCCGCGAGGGCATATTCTCATGCTGATGGAATAACCAATCTTTTGATTGGAATCGCTGAAAATTTGCACGATGACCGTGGCCTAACCTTTAATTCTTCCTGTGGACCGGCTGATATTTCCTTAATGAATATTCCAGGAAAAGAACTGGATACGGTTCAGCCGCTTGCAGACATTGAACGAGCTTTGAATATGGCAGGTTTTAGGGTTTTGGTAGATGATCGAAATGAGCGTGCAGGAGTGAAATTTAATGATGCGGACTTGATTGGTTGTCCGATACGAATTGCGGTAGGAGAGCGAGCGCAAAAAGAAAGATCTGTAGAACTGAAAAGGCGGACCGCCGCAGAGTTCACCATGGTTAAGATCGATGATTTGGCTGATTTTGTTCAATCGATCGCCGCAGAAGGAATTTGAAAATGTCGATACCTATGTCGTCACCGGATTTAAATGATCAGGACCGCAAGGCTGTTTGGGATGTAATTAATACACCATTTTTGAGCATGGGCCCAAAGGTTCAAAAATTTGAAGAAGCCGTTCGAGATTTTGTGGGTAGCAAGCATGCTATCGCCGTTAATTCTGGTACGGCTGGTTTGCATACCATCATCCGCGCTGAGGATATTCGGGATGGAGATTTGGTGATCACAACACCTTTCTCTTTTGTCGCATCCACCAACGCTATCCTCTTTGAGAGAGCGGTTCCTGTTTTTGTGGATATCGACCTGCGCACTGGTAATATGGATGTAGCCCAATTGAAGGAAGCGGTTGTGGATTTGATGGCAGGGGGCAAGAGAGCCGCAAAATGGCTGCCACGAAAAAATTCCGGAAACGGGAAATTAAAAGCGATTATGCCAATTGATGTCTTTGGACAACCCGCTGACTACGATCGGATTCTGCAGATTGCGCAGGAATACAGCCTATCTGTGATTGAGGATTCTTGTGAAGCGCTAGGAGGTAGTTACAAAGGACGTCCCGCTGGTACTTTTGGGAAATACGGTGTTTTTGCATTTTATCCAAACAAACAAATTACCACCGGCGAAGGCGGTATTGTGGTCACCGACGATGACGGCAAGGCAGATCTCATCCGAGCGTTGCGTAATCAAGGCCGTGCTCCGGGTGATACCTGGTTGTCGCATACGTACCTTGGTTATAACTATCGCCTTGATGAAATGTCTGCCGCTTTAGGCGCTTCTCAGATGACCAGGATTGATGAACTATTGAATAAAAGGGAGAAGGTCGCCCAATGGTATTCAAGAGCTTTGGAGGATATTGCTGGAATTCGAATTCCCGCAATTCTCCCGGAGACGACTCGCATGTCCTGGTTTGTTTATGTAATTCAACTTAACGAGGGAATACATAGAGAAAGCCTGGCAAAACGCCTGGCAGATCGGGGAGTTCCGGTGCGTCCCTATTTTCTGCCGATTCACCTCCAACCTTACATGATCGATCTTTTTGATTACCGGGTTGGGGATTACCCACTTACGGAAAAATTAGGCGGGAGCGGATTGGCTTTACCATTTAGCGGGGTGATGACTGAATCTCAGGTTGAACAGGTCGGTCAATGTTTAAGAGAGGAATTGGCAGATTGAATAATGCCTTTCCTCCAAATCGCCGAAATGGGTTCATCGTCGCATCTATCCTGATCCTTATTTTGGTTGGTTTGGTTATTTTTTCATCCATAAATATCCTTCAAGGTGAGGTCGATATTGGATTAGGGATTAGCCTGTTGGTTTTGTTTGGGAGTATTTTTCTGTTATTCCTGATCGGGTCGCGGACTTACGGTTTATATACCGCGCGTTATACAATAGACCGTGACTATCTATTAATTGATTGGGGACTGCGTAAGGAAAAAATTCCATTATCGGACATTGAATGGATGAGGGGGCAAGCCGAGAGTCAACAGAAATTTCCATTACCTTTAATTCGGTTTCCTGGTCAAATTTTAGGTTCAGTTTTTGATCATAACTTCGGGACTATCGAATACTTCGCGTCCGAGGTTAGCACTTTGATTTTTATTGGGACTTCAAAAAGAATATTGGCAATTTCTCCGAATGAACCAAACAGATTCATCAATACTTTTAATCGCCAGGTTGAAATGGGATCGCTCGAAAAGAGTGGAGGAAGATCTGAAAACGCCAATTTGGTATTTTTGGAAATTTTACGCTCAGATTTGAACAGAATTGTACTATTCCTTATTTTTTTTCTTAATATTGGGATTATGGTATGGGTTACATATTTAGCTCCAAAACTTAATTTGGTATCGCTTGGCTTTGGGGCGGACCTTACGCCCTTGGAGCCGGTTGCTGGATCACAAATTATCCTGATTCCAATTCTCAGTTGGATACTTTCTCTTTTCTCGTTTTTCTTAGGGATGGTACTCTATCAATTCAATGAAAAAAGAAACCTGGCAAAAATGCTTTGGATGAGTAATCTCTCAACCACTTTTTTGCTCATCCTTTCAATTTTCTTCCTACTTCAAACCGGGGTATATCACGCATGACATCTTCGATCCTTCTTGGTTTTGTTTTTGCGCTACTTGTCAGCCTGGCGGCATTTAAATTACGCTCATTGGACTTGTCTGGCGCGATTTCCGCTACACTTTTGGGAACGATAATTTTCGGAGTTGGCGGTTGGCAATGGGCGATCATATTGCTGATTTTTTTCATTACCTCCAGCGGTCTTTCTAAAGCGTTTAAAAGAAAAAAAGCGGGTCTGGATGAAAAGTTTTCCAAAGGTGGTAGAAGGGATTGGGCACAAGTATTTGGAAACGGTGGTTTGGCGGGGTTGACGGCGCTGTTGCATGGTTTCTATCCTGACAACGGCCTCATTTGGTTATTATTTGTAGCTTCACTGGCGGCAGTTAATGCTGATACCTGGGCAACCGAAATCGGGGTACTGAGCCCTACTCAACCTCGGCATATATTAAACCTGACTAAGAGCGTTGAAAAAGGCACTTCTGGCGGGGTGTCGTGGGTTGGTTCAATAGGTTCAATTGCTGGCGCGTTTGTGGTAGCTCTTCCAGGGGCTTTGTTGTCTCCATATGGTCATGACTGGCTGACCTTTACTGCGCTCATTACTTTTACCGGCTTCTGCGGAGGAATATTCGATTCCCTGCTTGGAGCTACGGTACAGGCGATTTATTATTGTCCGGTATGTAATAAGGAAACTGAGAAACATCCGGTTCACAGCTGTGGAACAACCACCAATCAAATCAGAGGATTTTTCTGGCTGAATAACGATATGGTAAATTTTAGTTGCTCGCTCTTTTCAGTTCTGTTAGCTTGGGTTTTGGTTGGTTTGTAATCGGATTTAAACTATACTTAGAAAATATGAAATTTAAAGTTCTATTTTTTGCTACTGTAAAACTTCGCACGGGTGTATCGAATGCGGAATTTGATTTGGATATTGATCAGCCCAAAATACAAGACCTGTTAAATGAGGTTGAACGTCGTTATCCTAAAATCGGACCTTCCATGGGAACCTTGCTGGTTGCGGTAAATAAGGAATTCGCGGCTAAGGACCAGATTATTCGTGATGGGGATGAATTAGCTCTGTTCCCTCCGGTTAGCGGGGGATAAACCACAGAACCCGTAATTTTAATAGTTTTGATATAACCCGAACAGGAAACATTGGTAAATTTATGAGTTTATTTCTCCAAAACCGCCGCCTTTTAACCTGGTCTCTCGCCTTTGTAATCATCACCTACTCCATCTTCCTAGGGGTAGATTTGGTTTATGGGATTAATTGCTGGTCAACCGGAATTGATTTCTGCGCCTATTGGAGTTCTGGAAAAGCCGCTCTCGAAAATGGGGTTGGTGGTATTTACGATTTGGAAATTTTAAGAAATTACCAAAAAGCAGTTTATCCGCGAATGTTTGATCCTACCGCGCCTTATGAATATCTTCCATTTCCATATCTTCCTGTATTCAGCTTACCATTTTTGGCATTCGCGAAATTACCGATCCAACAAAGTTATTTGCTCTGGTCCGCATTAAATTTTGCCGCCCTCCTGACTTATTTTCTATTTTTCTATCGATCTGTGAGTGGAAATCGACCTTATCCTTGGATGATCATCCTATTATTACTACTTTCAGCGCCTTTTTTTAATAATATTAAATTTGGGCAATTAAATGTTTGGTTAGGCATTTTTGCTGGGGAATTTGTTCGCAACTCAATAAAAGGCAGGCGATTTTTAGCAGGTCTTTGGTTAATTGGGCTTTTGTTGAAGTTTCAGACTCTCATTCTCGTTGTTCCATTCCTATTGTTCACAAAAAATTTTAAATCCTTGTTCTCATTCACAGTGGGGACCTTTGTACTTTTAGGCGGATCCTATTGGTTGGTTGGTACAAAAGGTGTACTTGATTTTTGGGAGATCCTTTCAGGGTCAGCTGTTGGTGATTCTGCCGCAAACGTTTTAAGAATGGCGAATTGGCGGATGTTGGGTGGTGTAATTGATTATTTGTTCGACACCAATGTAGTTAATTTTGTTATGCTCCTCGGAGCCGGCTTTGTAATTTGGTTGCTTGTAATAAATTTTCGAGATTTTGATATGAAATACCCGGAGGAAAACCTACTAGGCTTTTTCTTGATATTTTTAGCTACTACTCTAATTACCGTACACTCCCACTTTGAAATGAACTTATTATTCTATCCTTTGTTCTTAATTGCCGTGGATAGAGGCTGGATAACCGCAAAAGTATTTTTTTTATGGTTCTGGGTAGGTTTTTCAACCTTTGTTTTGTTGGTGATTTTCGATGCCGTTATAAGCTATTTTGATTTATT
Source organism: Anaerolineales bacterium (assembly GCA_035562755.1). Classification (GTDB taxonomy): domain Bacteria; phylum Chloroflexota; class Anaerolineae; order Anaerolineales; family Villigracilaceae; genus UBA5195. The sequence goes on along the minus strand of DATMWA010000085.1, from coordinate 2,085 downwards.
TGGTCCATCCTATCGGTTTATCCTACTTTCAGTCGCCCCGGTTGGTTTTGTAATTAATTTGAAAATTTTCTTTGAAAGCCTAAAAATAATGCAAAAAATGAAATTGGAAGCGCGACAGAACATTTAACTGGTTAGATCGTTTGACAATTTCAATCGCACACGTTAAAATTCGATGCGCTTAACAAGCCGAAACGCCGAGGTAGCTCAGCGGCAGAGCAAGCGGCTCATAATCGCTCGGTCGAGAGTTCGATTCTCTCCCTCGGCACACAACCCGCCCATTGGCGGGTTTTTGTTTTAAAATCAATTTATGCCCATCCATCATGTGATTCCCTTGAAAAAAGCCCGAGTCAAAGTAGAAGTACAACATTCAATATTTATCGCATCCCTGGCGCAGACGCGTTCTATTGAACAGGCGCGCGATTTTATCCGGGAAATTCGCTCGGAGTTTCCCGACGCGAATCATCATGTGCCGGCATACCTGATCGGTGGAGGAAATCAGATCATCGATTATTGTTCTGATGATGGTGAACCTTCCGGAACAGCTGGAATGCCAGTCCTGATGACATTGCGAGGAAGTGGCCTTGGGGATGTGGCGGTCGTCGTTACGCGATACTTTGGCGGGGTATTACTCGGAAAAGGCGGACTGGTAAAAGCCTATACTAACGCGGCTCAAACCGTGATCGCGATCACCGAACGAGGTTACCCAGCATTGGTAACCGATATTCAATTTATTGCGGGTTATGATCAGTTTGAGACTTTGAAAAAGGAAATCCATAAATTTGATGGGAAAGATATTTCTGAGGATTTTGAAGTGGATGTGACCATTCAATGCTCAATCCTAAATTCAAGGTTGGATGAATTTTTAGGCAGTTGTGCCAATTTATTTGCCGGAAAACTGATTTATGAGTTGCGCGGCGTGCGGGAGATTGTTTTCCCATATCCACAGGTCTGAATTGTTTGCCAAATTGGAGAGATAAAGATATAATACTTTTTCGCGAGACAAATTGTTCGTATCGGGGCGTGGCGCAGACCGGCTAGCGCGCTTGCATGGGGTGCAAGAGGCCCTGGGTTCAAATCCCAGCGCCCCGACTATTTTGCGGAGTAAAATTAGTCTATTCCAAAATCCGGTTATAAATTTTCGAAAAAAGCATCATCAATAATTTCTTGTGTCATTATTGTAAATAATCTATTAAGCCGATTTCTGACCTCTTTTTTGCATTCAAGAGCTATGGCTGTCGTTTTTATTAAGGACGCAGACCAATTTCATCATGACCGCAGAAGTGCGATTTATAGTAAGATTAATTTATAGAACATAAAAAAACATTTTCTAAAACATAGGCTACAAGGAATGGGAAAACAATTAAGCGTTAATTTTTTAAATTTTCCATCATCTTTTTTTATCCAACTGCATTCGATCCAAGCCGGCGCTTTAGAGGAGGCAACTGCAACTATATAGCCACGGAGACCAGTATCTACATTGATTAACATTTCTTCATAATTGGATACAAAATTTAGTAAAAATATTACAATCAAGGTTCTTTGCAAAATAAGTAAAGATCTTTCACAGTAAAGGAAAGAAGGAATTATGGATAATATTAAAATTTCTGAGGAGCAAAAAGATTTAATTAACCGATTTTTACATGCTTACAATTCTATTGAAAAACACCTTAAAATAAATCTTAAGGTTGAAAATAAAACAAGCTTTACACGGTTAGTTTTGGATTTTGCTGAGCGTAATCCAAACTGGCAACATAAAGTTTTTCTTACAAGGGCGGCTGAAGTTCGAAATATATATACTCATCATCCTGAGAAAGATGGGGACCATTTTGCAGTTCCCGTTCAACCCGTCGTTGAAGAGCTTGAAAAAATAAGAGATTCTTTAGAAAAACCATTTAAAATCTATCCAAAATTCAAGAAAAATGTTGAGCTATTTCAAACAACCGATAAATTAATTTCCGTCTTAAAAATTATTAATGAAAAAGATTATTCCCAATTTCCTATTTATGAGAAAGGAAAATTTGTGGGACTTTTAACCGAAAATGGTATTACTCGATGGTTGGCAAAGCATGCAATCAATATTCTATC